>CAZVSC010000049.1:0-20930 GCA_964629325.1 uncultured Enterobacteriaceae bacterium | reverse complement strand
GATAAAGGGATAAAGGGATAAAGCGTAAGGCGTTGATTTTCACACCAGGTTCGGGTTTTGCGTTGCGCTGTACTATGGCGAATCGGCTCGTTATACCCGTTCACTGTCAGCGAGAGTTTACGCTTTATCGTTTTATCCCTTAATCCTTTTATCGATTTCCCTAACCGATTACACTGAACCCGCAGTAACCCGTAACCCCAATTCGTTCCTATGACTCATTCGCCTGGCTTCGTTCATCTTCGCGTGCACTCCGAGTACTCCGTGATCGACGGCCTGGTCCGGGTACGGCCACTGATCGAAAAAACCGCGGCTCTCCAGATGCCCGCCGTGGCCATCACGGATCACGTCAATCTGTATGCGCTGATCAAGTTCTACTCTGCCGCCAGCCAGGCCGGCATCAAGCCCATCTGCGGATGTGATGTCCTGGTGGCCGAAGACGACAATCCGGAGCAGTTTTCCACCCTCGTCCTGCTGGTGCAGAACCAGACCGGCTACAGAAATCTCACCGAACTGATCTCACGCGCCCACGTGGAAGGGCAGTTCCGGGGCAACCCCTGCATCCGCAGGAGCTGGCTCGAGGGCGCAAGTGACGGCCTGATTGCGCTGTCCGGGGCGCGCAGCGGTGATATCGGCAGGGCCATCCTCAACGAGGACCTGGACCAGGCACAGGCCTGCCTGCGCCATTGGATGGAAGTCTTTCCCGATCGCTTCTACCTGGAACTGCAGCGCACCGGGCGCCCGGGTGATGAAGAATACGTCAGGGGCGCGGTCAGCCTGGCCGAGCAAATGGGCTGCCCGGTGGTGGCGACCAATGATGTGCGATTCCTGGATGAGGATGAATTCGAGGCTCATGAAGCGCGGGTCTGCATCAACGAGCGGCGGACCCTGGATGACCCCAGGCGCCCGCGCAACTACGCCGAGCACCAGTACCTGCGCTCACCTGAAGAGATGCAGGAACTGTTCAGCGATATTCCCGAAGCGCTGGAGAACAGCATAGAGATCGCCAGGCGCTGCACCCTGACCCTGGAACTGGGCAAACCCTACCTGCCGAACTATCCCATTCCGGCTGGCATGACCATCGAGGAATTCCTGCGCCAGGAAAGCGAAAAGGGTCTCGAGGGTCGCCTGGCGACATTGTTTGACACCCGGAGCCCTGACTTCGGCGCTATCCGCAAGACCTACCAGGATCGCCTGGATTTCGAACTGGACATCATCAACCAGATGGGTTTTCCGGGCTACTTCCTGATCGTCATGGAATTCATCCAGTGGGCGAAGAACAACGACATACCCGTTGGCCCGGGCAGGGGCTCCGGCGCCGGCTCACTCGTGGCCTATGCGCTGAAAATCACGGATCTCGATCCGCTGCAGTATGACCTGCTGTTCGAGCGCTTCCTGAATCCCGAGCGTGTCTCCATGCCGGACTTCGACGTCGACTTCTGCATGGACGGCCGCGATCGCGTTATCGACCATGTTGCCGAGTTGTACGGCCATGAAGCCGTTTCCCAGATCATAACCTTCGGCACCATGGCGGCCAAAGCGGTGATTCGTGATGTAGGCCGTGTACAGGGCAAGTCCTATGCACTGGCGGATAAGCTGTCGAAGCTCGTGCCCTTTGAAGTGGGCATGACACTGCAGAAGGCTCTGGAGCAGGAAAAGCAGCTGGTCGAGTTTATTGCACAGGACGAGGAAGCCGACGAGATCATGGAAATGGCCTTCAAGCTGGAAGGGCTTATCCGCAACGTGGGCAAGCATGCCGGCGGCGTGGTCATCGCGCCGACGAAACTGACCGATTTCTCCCCTTTGTACTGCGACGAGAACGGCAACAACCTGGTCACCCAGTTCGACAAGAACGATGTGGAAAGCGCCGGGCTGGTGAAGTTCGACTTCCTCGGCCTGAGGACCCTGACCATCATCGACTGGGCAGTGAAGATGATCAACGCGGAGGCGGGCAGGGAGCCGGTCGACATCAACCATATCCCGCTGACGGACCCGGCCGTGTTCCGTATGCTGGAGCAGGGTGAGACCACGGCGATCTTCCAGTTGGAATCGCGCGGCATGAAGGACCTGATCAAGCGTCTCAAGCCGAGCAATTTCGAGGACATTATCGCGCTGGTGGCCCTGTTTCGTCCCGGTCCACTCGGTTCCGGCATGGTGGATGACTTCATCAACCGCAAGCACGGCAAGATGTCCGTGAGCTATCCGCATCCTGACCTCGAGCCCGTCCTGAAAAATACCTACGGCGTCATCCTCTACCAGGAGCAGGTGATGCAGATCGCCCAGGTGCTGGCCGATTACACGCTGGGCGGGGCCGACATGCTGCGCCGGGCAATGGGCAAGAAAAAGCCTGAAGAAATGCAGAAGCAGCGCGAGATTTTCCTGCAAGGGGCGGCCAACAAGGGCATCGACAGCAGGCAGGCAGAATTCATTTTCGATCTCATGGAAAAATTTGCCGACTACGGCTTCAACAAGTCACATTCGGCTGCCTATGCGCTGGTGTCCTACCAGACGGCCTGGCTCAAGCATTACTACCCTGCGCATTTCATGGCGGCCGTGCTGTCAGCCGATATGCAGAACACGGACAAGATCGTGATCCTCATCGAGGAATGCCGGCGCATGCAGATCCCGATAATTTCACCAGACGTCAATTCGGGTCGCTTCCAGTTCACGGTGGACGCACAGGGCAACATCATCTATGGCCTCGGAGCCATCAAGGGGCTGGGCGAGGGCCCCATCGACAATATCATCAAGGTTCGCGAGGAAAGCGGCCCCTTTGCCAACCTGTTTGATTTCTGCAGCCGCATCAATATGTCGGTCCTCAACAAGCGCGCCATCGAAGCACTGATCCGATCCGGCGCCATGGACAGATTCGGTGCCGACCGTTCCGTGCTGCTGGCCAGCATGAGCGAAGCGATCAAGACAGCAGAACAAAGTGACCGCACACAGGCCAGCGGCGTCGATGACATGTTCGGCGACCTTGTGCCTTCCGAAAGCAGTGAGGATGTTTACAGCAATTACCGCAAGGTCAAACCCTGGAGCGAGCAGCGCCGCCTGCGTGAAGAAAAGGAAACGCTTGGGTTGTATCTGTCCGGGCATCCCATCGAGGAATACCTGCCCGAGATCCAGCGCATGACGAAAAACCGCATCGCCAACCTGCGTGCGGACAAGGGTGTGCAGACGATCATCGGCCTGATCCACGACATGCGCATCATCAAGAGCAAGCGTGGTGATACCATCGCCATACTGACGCTGGATGACCGCAGTGCGCGTATCGAAGTCTCGCTGTTCGGCGAGGTCTATGAAGGCTGTCGCGAAATACTCAACAAGGATATCGTGGTGCTGGTTGAAGGCGTGGTCAATGTCGACGAGTACAGCGGTAATACGGCACTGCAGGTGCGCGCTCGCAAGGTGATCACGTTCAAGGAAGCCCGCCAGCAGCAGGTGCGCAACATTACCCTGGACTTGCAACCCGAGAATTTGCCGGTAGAATCCCTGCAAATTTTGCAGAACATCCTGGCCGAATACCGCTTCGGCGCCAATGGCTCAGCTTCGCTGGCACCTGCCCAGGCTGCAAACGGCAGCGGCCAGGATGCCCAGGCCTGCGATATCGTGGTCAATTACTCCCGGGAGGGAGTTCGCGGCAGTATACTGCTCGGCAAGGAATGGCGCGTCCACGTTGAAGACGAACTCCTGCATAAACTCCGGGAGCAGTACGGCGCCAGCCACATCAGCGTGAATTACCAGTAATCCCGTTAACCCACTTAAGCAAACCAGTAACCCTGAACAATGAATCCTGATTACCTGGAATTTGAGCAGCCCATCGCCGACCTCGAAGTGAAGATCAATGAGCTTCGTCTTGTCGGCGCCGACAACAAGCTCAATATCAACGAAGAAATCGTCAAACTGCAGGACAAGAGCCGCAAGCTGACTGAAAAAATCTTCAGCTCGCTGACGCCGTGGCAGATTTCACTGCTGGCGCGTCATCCGCAGCGGCCGTACACAGAGGATTACATCCAGCATATCTTTGCCGATTTCGATGAGCTGCATGGGGACCGCTACTATGCCGACGACCAGGCGCTGGTGGGCGGCATCGCGTATCTGGACGATATACCCGTCATGTTGATCGGGCACCAGAAAGGCCGAGGTACAGCGGAAAAAGTGAAGCGCAATTTCGGCATGCCCAAACCCGAAGGCTATCGCAAGGCGCGCAGGTTGATGCTGCTGGCAGAGCGTTACCACCTGCCGGTACTGACATTCATCGATACCCCGGGCGCTTATCCGGGTATCGATTCCGAGGCTCGCGGCATCAATGAGGCCATCGCGGAAAACCTGGCCGTGATGTCGCGCCTGAAAACGCCGATCATCGCCACGGTGACAGGGGAAGGCAATTCCGGCGGCGCCATTGCCATCGGCGTTTGCGATCACCTCAATATGCTGCAGTATTCCACCTATTTCGTGATTTCACCCGAGGGTTGCGCAACCATCCTGTGGAAATCGGCCGATCACAAGGCCGATGCCGCCAAGGCCATGGGTGTGACGTCGGAACGCCTCGAGGAACTGGGCATCGTCGATACCACCATCGAGGAGCCCCTGGGTGGTGCCCACAGGGACATCAAGCTCATGTCGAAGCGGATCAAGGAAAAGCTCATCGAGCAGATCCAGCAATTCACGAACATGGACACCAGCGCGCTACTGGAGCGTCGTTACAAGCGCCTGATGAGTCACGGCAGCTCCCGGTAATCCGGAACCTGTCCGTGGCCTTTCAACCCCAGGACCTGCTTCGCTGGCTTCCCGAAAAGGCCGGCACCTGCCATGTAGCCTTCAGCGGCGGCATGGATTCCCACGTCCTCCTTCATGCCATGGCCCGGTTGCGGGACAGTGGCGAACTCCGGTGTGAACTGCGTGCCATCCATGTCCATCATGGACTCAGTCTCCACGCTGACGCCTGGTCAGAGCACTGCAAGGATGTGTGCGCCGGACTTGGTGTGCCGCTCACCGTCGTCAGGGTGAGTGTCAGTGAATCCGGGCACGGCCCCGAACAGGCTGCTCGCGAGGCCCGCTACCGGGCTTTCGGTGAAATACTGGGCAAGGGGCATGTCCTGCTCACCGCCCATCACCAGGACGACCAGGTTGAAACCCAGCTGTTCCGGATGCTGCGCGGTACCGGCATGCGGGGACTGGCCGGTATCCGCAGCCAGCGACCCTTTGCCCACGGCACGCTGTTGCGTCCATTGCTGGGATATGCCCGCGGCACGCTCATGGCCTATGCGCAGGAGCAGGGCCTGCAGTGGATCGAGGACGAGAGCAATACCGACGAGAGCCTCGACCGTAATTACCTGCGCCGGCTCATCGTGCCGGCACTCGAGGCGCGCTGGCCGGGGTTCCAGAAAAACCTGCAGAGGCTGGCGAAGCTGGCCGAAGAAGGGCAGGCCTTGGCCGGGGAAGTCGGTGCTGAGGACCTGGCCCAGGCCATGGATGCGATGCATCGTATCGATATTTCCCGGCTGCTGGCATTCAGTCCTGCCCGCCAGCGCAACCTGCTGCGGTGCTGGTTCCTGGCACTGGAAGCGAAATATGGAATTCCGGCACCCGACCATTACGTCATTGACCGGATTTTCTCCGAGCTGATTCCGGCTGCGATGGATGCCGAACCATTGATCGAATGGAACAAGGGCGGTCAGCAGGTGTTCATTCGTCGCTTTGCGGAGCGTATCTACCTTGTCCTTGGTGCTCCGGCACAAGGCCCTGTACCGACGACATGGACCGTGGAGCAGCCCCTTGAGCTGCCTGGACTGGGCACGTTGTACATGGTGGAAACCGCGGAGGACGGCTTTCTTGCGCCACCTGACGGCACGCTGGAAGTGCGTTTCCGCCAGGGCGGTGAGACGGCCAAGCCGGCAGGGCGCAAGACACGCCCCCTGAAGAAAATCCTGCAGGATTACCAGGTGCCGCCGTGGCTTCGGGAAAAAATTCCGCTGTTCTACCTGGACGGGGAATTGCTGGCTGTAGGTGACCTGTTCGTCACGGAACAGTGGCGCGTGCGAAACCGTGACGCGCACGGCAAAAAAATCCACCAGATTCGCTGGCTCAGGGAAGATTTACATTGTGGCTACTGAGCCTTTCCGATAGACTGTAACTCCATCAGAAGACATTGATTAAGACTGATGGATTGCTAATGACACGGTTTATTTTTATTACCGGTGGTGTTGTCTCCTCCCTTGGCAAGGGCATAACTTCAGCCTCCCTCGCCGCAATCCTCGAAGCCCGCGGCCTCAACGTAACCATGCTCAAGCTGGATCCCTATATCAACGTGGATCCCGGCACCATGAGCCCGTTCCAGCACGGTGAAGTGTTCGTTACCGAAGATGGCGCCGAGACCGACCTGGACCTCGGCCACTACGAGCGCTTTATCCGGACCACCATGTCCCAGAAGAACAACTTCACCGCCGGACGCATTTACGAGGAAGTGATCAAGAAGGAGCGTCGCGGGGACTATCTCGGGGCCACCATCCAGGTCATTCCCCATATCACCGACGAAATCAAGGCACGTGTCCTGGATGGTGCCGGCGATGCCGACGTGGCCCTGGTTGAGATCGGCGGCACGGTGGGTGACATCGAGTCGCAGCCTTTCCTGGAAGCCGTGCGCCAGCTGAAAGTGGAACTGGGCTCCGATCGCGCCATATTCCTGCACCTGACCCTGGTGCCCTATATCAGCACGGCGGGTGAAACCAAGACCAAACCCACCCAGCACTCCGTGCGCGACCTGCGCTCCATCGGCATCCAGCCGGATATTCTGGTGTGCCGGTCAGACCATGAGCTGCCAGAATCCGCTCGTCGCAAGATCGCCCTGTTCACCAACGTGGATTTGCAGGCAGTGGTCTCCCTGCAGGACACCGCAACAATCTATTCGGCACCCCTTATCCTCCACAACACCGGCATAGATGAATACATTCTCAAACGCTTCCACCTGGAATGTCCGCCAGCGGATCTCTCGGAGTGGGAAAAGGTCGTGGAAGCCACCATGAAACCCGACCGCGAGGTGAATGTCGCCATGGTCGGCAAATACATGGACCTGCTCGATGCCTACAAATCGCTCATCGAGGCCATCAAACATGCCGGCATCCAGACCCGTACACGGGTCAAGATCAGGTACATCGATTCCGAGACCATCGACACTGAAGGCCTCGAAGCCCTGGAAGGGATGGACGCCATTGTCGTGCCCGGCGGCTTCGGCGAGCGTGGCATAGAAGGCATGATCACAACCGCCCGGTATGCCCGGGAAAACAAGATCCCCTACCTGGGTATCTGTCTTGGGCTGCATGTAGCGGTGATCGAATATGCCCGTCATGTGCTGAACCTGTCTGGCGCCCACAGCACCGAGTTTGAAAAGGGCTGCGCCCATCCGGTGATCGCCTTGATCACGGAGTGGACCAATGCCAAGGGCAAGGTCGAATTGCGTGATGAAAACTCCGACCTGGGCGGCACCATGCGCCTGGGCGGACAGGAATGCCGTCTCAAGGACGGCTCCCTGGCGAAGCAGTGCTACCAGAAGGATGTGATCGTCGAGCGCCATCGTCATCGTTACGAGGTCAATAACAATTATGTCGACAGGCTCGAGGCAGCCGGCCTGCATTTCACCGGTGAGTCCATGGACGGCAACCTCATGGAGGTGCTGGAAGTGGAGGGGCATCCCTGGTTCCTGGCGTGCCAGTTCCACCCGGAATTCACCTCCACGCCGCGGGACGGCCATCCGCTGTTTACCGGATTCGTCAACGCGGCCATCCAGCAGAACCTGCGTCATCACGAGCAACTTCAGCAACAGCAGCAGCCGGTGCAGGCTGCCGCACCACCGACCGCTGCCAACAGCTGACGCGCTGTTGGTCAACAATCACAGCCCAAGACGCTTTCAATGACGACATTGATCAAGGCAGGCGATATCAGCATAGCCAACGATGCACCCATGGTGCTCGTCGGTGGTCTCAACGTGCTCGAGGACGAGGCACTGGCACTGGAAGTGGCCCAGACCTTCGCCGAAGTCTGCGCGAAACTCGATGTGCCTTATATTTTCAAGGCCTCTTTCGACAAGGCCAATCGCTCATCCATCAAATCCTACCGTGGCCCCGGCATGGCGAAGGGCATCGACATCCTGGCCAGTGTGAAGTCCCGCTTCGGCATGCCGGTCATCACCGATATTCATGAACCGGAACAGGCGGGACCGGTAGGTGAAGTGGCCGATATCCTCCAATTACCCGCCTTCCTGTCACGCCAGACCGACCTGGTGCTGGCCATGGCGAAAACCGGCAAGGTTATCAATATCAAGAAGGCCCAGTTCCTGTCGCCAGGCGAGATGGGCAATATCCTCCAGAAATTCGAGGAAGCGGGGAACCGCCAGCTCATCCTGTGCGAGCGTGGCACCAGTTTCGGCTACAACAATCTTGTCGTCGACATGCTGGGCTTCCCCATCATGAAATCATTCGGCTATCCGGTGCTGTTTGACGTCACCCATTCCCTGCAACTGCCGGGCGGACAGTCCAGCAGCGCCGGCGGGCGCCGCAAGGATGTGACCGCCCTTGCCAAGTCCGGTATCGCCCAGAAGATAGCGGGCCTGTTCCTGGAAGCCCATCCGGATCCGGCCGCGGCACTGTGCGATGGCCCCTGTGCCTTGCCCCTGGCAAAACTGGAAACGTTTCTTTCCCAGATAAAGGCCGTCGATGACCTCATCAAGGGACAGGAAGATATCGACACCGCCTGATTCGCCAAACCTTCACTCCGCAACAATGTTTATATTTTAAGCAGGTAGACCATGTCAGAAATCGCAGTAATCCGTGCCCGTGAAGTGCTTGATTCACGGGGCAATCCGACCGTGCAGGCCGATGTTACCCTGGCCAGCGGGGAAACCGGTTCGGCCTGTGCGCCGTCCGGTGCCTCCACCGGCTCCCGCGAAGCGCTGGAACTCCGGGACAAGGATCCCGGTCGCTACAATGGCAAGGGCGTACTCAAGGCGGTGGCGGCGGCCAACGGCCCGATCCTGGATACCCTGAAGGGGATGAGCGCCCTCGATCAGGCAGCCATCGACCAGGCGATGATCACGCTGGACGGTACTGACAACAAAGGCAACCTGGGCGCCAACGCGATCCTGGCGGTTTCACTGGCTACGGCCAAGGCAGCGGCCCTGCACAGCAAATTGCCCCTGTATGCCTATATCGCCGGGCTGCCCCAGGCTAACCCGGCGGGAACCTACACAATGCCCGTACCGATGATGAACATCATCAATGGCGGTGAGCATGCTGACAACAATGTCGATATCCAGGAATTCATGATCCAGCCGGTAGGTGCCGACTCCTTCCGTGAAGCCCTGCGTTATGGTGCCGAGGTTTTTCACGCCCTGAAGTCTGTGCTTAATGGCAAGGGGCTGAATACCGCGGTCGGTGATGAAGGTGGTTTCGCACCGAACCTGCCGTCCAATGCCGCGGCGCTGGATGCCATTGTGGAAGCGGTGGAAAAAGCCGGCCTGAAAATGGGCAAGGATATTGCCCTGGCGCTTGATTGTGCGTCCTCGGAATTCTACCGGGACGGCAAGTACGATCTCAGCGGCGAGGGCCGCGCCTTCACCAGTGCTGAATTTACCGATTACCTGGCCGGACTCACCAGTGGGTACCCGATCCTGTCCATCGAGGATGGCATGGATGAGAGTGACTGGGATGGCTGGGCCATACTGACACGCAAGCTCGGTGATAAAGTGCAGTTGGTGGGCGATGACCTGTTCGTAACGAATACCAGCATCCTGGAGCGTGGCATACGCGAGCATATCGCCAATTCCATCCTCATCAAGTTCAACCAGATCGGCTCGCTGACGGAAACCCTGGCCGCCATCAACATGGCCAAGGCTGCCGGCTATACGGCGGTGATTTCACACCGTTCGGGCGAGACCGAGGACACCACCATTGCCGACCTGGCGGTGGCGACGGCCGCCGGCCAGATCAAGACCGGCTCCTTGTGCCGGTCAGACAGGGTGGCAAAATACAACAGGCTCCTCGTTATCGAGGAAGAACTGGGCAAAGCTGCGGCCTATCGCGGCAGGGCGGAATTCTCACGGCAGTAGGGAATCGCCTGTCCCGACCGTGTCGAAGACCGCCCGCTACCTGGATCCATGATGCGCATACTTCAGGCACTGCTGATACTGATCATTCTGGGGCTGCAGATCCGGCTCTGGGTCGGGCGCGGCAGTCTGGCGGAAATCGACCAGCTCGATGAGTCCATTGCAATCCAGGCGGCCGAAAACGCCCAGCTGGAGAGCCGCAATCAGGACCTCCTGACGGAAGTGGAGGAGCTGAAGAACGGCACTGACGCTATCGAGGAAATGGCCCGGGAGGACCTCGGCCTGATCAAGGAGGGAGAGACCTTCTACATGATCGTGGAGCCGGAAAAACCCGGCAAACCGGAAAACACGGACCAGGAGTAGGCGGCGAAAGACATGGCGGCAGGGCAGACGCGATACTGGGCGGTGGTTCCCGCGGCGGGCGTTGGCAAACGCATGCAGTCGGCGACGCTGACAGTACCCAAGCAATACCTGAAGATCCGCGGGCACAGCATCCTGGAATACACACTGAAGAGGCTGGATCAGCTGGATGTGCTTTCAGGCATCATGCTGGTCCTGAATCCTGACGACACCTGGTACCCGAAGCTCGATATCACGCTGGAGCGTGGACTCGAAACCGCCACGGGGGGCGCCGAGCGCGCAGTCTCCGTCTACCGCGGGCTCGAGGCGCTGGCGGTGCGCGCCGATGACAATGACTGGGTGCTTGTCCATGATGTAGTCAGGCCCTGTGTTGCCGTGCATGACCTGAACAAGCTGGTCAGTACATTATCCGGTGATCCTGTCGGCGGCCTGCTCGCCGTTCCGGTGCGTGAAACCCTGAAAAAGGTTTCCACGGATGGCGTGGTCGAATGCACGGTGCCCCGTGAGGACTATCGCCTGGCGGGGACGCCGCAGATGTTTCGTTTCGGCCTGCTCAGGCGGGCACTGGCAGATGCACTGGAAGACCAGGTCGTGGTGACCGATGAAGCCCAGGCCATGGAGCGTGCCGGACACCAGGTGAAGCTGGTCCAGGGTGGTACCGACAACATCAAGATCACCCATCCGGAGGATCTGGTGCTGGCGGAATTCATACTCAACGGACAGGGGGGCTTATGACTGAGGGACCATACCGGATCGGCAATGGAATCGACGTTCACCGTTTCGACGCGGCCGCTTCAGCCGATGCCCGGGTCATACTCGGCGGTGTGGCCATTCCGTTTGAGCGCAACCTGCTCGCCCATTCGGATGGTGATGTACTTACCCATGCACTGATGGATGCCATGCTCGGTGCTCTGGCGCTGGGCGATATCGGCAGGCTGTTTCCCGATACGGACGCCAGGTACAGCGGAGCGGACAGCCTCGTACTGCTGGCCGAGGTCAACCAGCGCGTCATCGACAAGGGCTGGCACCTGGCCAACGCGGATATCACCCTGGTAGCCCAGGCGCCGAAACTGGCGCCTCATGTGGAAGCCATCCGGGCACGACTGGCCGAGACCCTGGCAATCGATATGGGCTGCATCAGTGTCAAGGCCACTACCAGCGAGGGGCTGGGTTTCACCGGCCGGGGCGAAGGCATCGCAGTGTTCGCCACCGTGCTGGTCAGTCGGGCAAGCTGACGTTTGCCATGACAGTGAACACGCCGGACTGGCCCTGCGCCCTTGGCCTGCCAAGATTGGCGGCGGTGTTCAGGCAGCAGCCTGACGACTTCCGGGTCGATGAAGTGCTCGGTTTTGAGCCGGACGGGGCAGGCGAGCACCTCTGGCTGCAGGTGGAAAAAACCGGGCTCAACACGATCGATGTTGCCAGGATCCTGGCTCGCCTGACCGGCGTAAAGGAGCGTGACATCGGTTATGCCGGCCTCAAGGACAGGCAGGCGGTGGCGACACAATGGTTCAGCGTGGCAGGTGCCGAACCGATCAACTCGGATACGCCTGCCGGCATTCGTTTGCTGCAGCAGGTGCGCAATTCGCGCAAGTTGCGCCGGGGCAGCCACCGCGGCAACCGGTTTGCCATCACATTGCGCGATGTACCGGCCGCTGCGGCCGAAATTGGCGAGTGGCAGGTGCGCTTGGGCAAGGCGGGTGTGCCGAATTATTTCGGGCCGCAGCGTTTCGGCTTCGATGGCGGCAACCTCGACAAGGCCCGCCGCTATTTCAGCGGGAATCTGCCGCGTGTACCACGTCATCAGCGTGGCCTGTACCTGTCGGCGGCGCGCGCTTACCTGTTCAACCAGGTGCTGGCCGAACGCGTGCGGCACGGTACCTGGAACCGGATTTTACCGGGGGAGGTCGTGGCGCTGGACGGGTCGAACAGCGTGTTTCGTGCAGAACCGGAAGATGCCAGGTTGCCGGCGCGGCTGGCGGATGGCGATATCCATCCTACGGGTCCGATGTGGGGAAAAGGAGACCTGGCAACAGGCAATCAAGTGAAGGAACTGGAAGAAGCTGTCGTGCAACAGCATGCGGACCTTGCCGATGGCCTGGTTCAGGCCGGCCTGGAGCAGGAGCGCCGTGCATTGCGGGTCATTCCCCGTGAGCTTGCGGTAAAACCTGCTGGACAGGATGCCCTAATGATAGAATTCAGCCTGCCTCGCGGCGCCTTTGCCACGAGCGTACTACGGGAAATGGTGATTGCAGTCGGCTTATGAGTATCCTCCTTTCCAATGATGACGGTGTGCGTGCACCCGGATTGACGGCGCTGGCCAGCGCCCTGGCCGAGCATGCCGAACTGCAGGTGATCGCGCCCACCTATGATCGCTCCGGCGTCAGCAACAGCCTCACCCTCGACCGGCCCCTGCAGGTGGAGAAGCTCAGCAACCATTACATCGGCGTTGATGGCACCCCCACAGACTGCATCCATCTGGGCACCTCGGGACTGTATTGCCCGGTTCCGCAACGGGTCATCTCCGGCATCAACTACGGCGCGAATATGGGTGATGACGTCCTGTATTCCGGCACCGTTGCGGCGGCCATGGAAGGGCGCTTCCTCGAAAAGGCGGCGATCGCCGTGTCACTGGCCACCGTTAAGGGGCGTGAAGCCAACGTGGACTTTGCCGGCGCGGCACAGATTTTTGTCACACTGTACCCCTGGCTCGACAGCCTCGAATTGCCGGAAGCCACTGTGCTCAACGTCAATATTCCCGACCTGCCGGCCAACGAGATCAAGGGGGTTAGATTTACCACCCTGGGGCGCCGGCTGAAGAGCGAGAATCCCGTGCGCACCGAAAACCCGCGCGGCAAGACCGTGTACTGGATCGGCCGTGCCGGCGGCCCGGTGGAAAACCGCCCGGGCACCGATTTCCATGAAGTGGCCGATGGCTACGTATCGATTACACCCATCCATGCCGACATGACCCAGGAGCGCGCACTGGCGTCCCTGTCCTCACAGGACACGCGTGACGTGGCGGCGAGCATCGCGCAACTCAACCAGGGGAGATAACCGGAATTGAATTCGATCAGGCATGAAGGCATCGGCATGACATCGCTGCGAACCCGCGAGCGGCTGGTCAACCGGCTAATCGAGCAGGGGATCCAGCGTATCGACGTGCTGGAGGCCATTCGTACAACGCCACGGCACCTGTTCATCGACGAGGCACTCGCCCACCGTGCCTACGAGGACGTGGCGCTGCCGATAGGCTTCAACCAGACCATCAGCCAGCCCTACATCGTGGCGCGCATGACCGAAGCCATCCTCAACGCGGCGCCCGATGATGCCGTTATACTCGAGATTGGTACGGGTTGTGGCTACCAGACGGCCATCCTCGCCGGGTCGGTCAAGCACGTTTACAGCATCGAGCGCATCCGCCCGCTGCTCGAACGCACGCGCAACCGCCTGCGTGAACTGAAGATCCGCAATGTCAGCGTCAAGTGCGGCGACGGCAACCTGGGTTGGCCCCAGCATGCACCCTACGACTGCATCATCACGACCTGTGCCGCCTCGGAAGTACCGCCGGCCCTGCTGGAGCAATTGAAGGAGGGCGGTGTACTGGTCATACCTGTGGGCGGTCGCGACCAGCAGGAATTGAAGCTGTATCGGAAAACCGACGGCGAGATCAGTGCGGAAACCCTCGAGGCCGTCCGTTTCGTGCCCCTGTTGGGCGGTGTGGAGAATTAGTGGCCTGACATGCACATCGATCGCCACTCCATCGTATTGTTTCTCAAAGGCATGGCCATGGGCGCCGCCGACTCCGTGCCCGGCGTTTCCGGCGGCACGGTGGCCCTGATCACCAACATCTATGAAGAGCTGGTGGATGCCATCAAATCCCTCGGCTGGCATGTGCTTGTGGTCTGGAAACATGAAGGCTTCCTGGCGGCCTGGCGCTACATGAACGGTCGCTTCCTGCTTACCCTGGGGGCCGGCATCCTGACCTCACTGCTGCTGTTCGGCAACCTCATCATTTCCTTGATGGACAGCGCGTTGCCGTACCTGCTGGCCTTTTTTGCCGGCCTCGTACTGGCGTCCATTCGCTATGTGGCGATGGGCGTTGCCCGGTGGAATGTGCAGCGCTGGCTCCTGCTCATTGCAGGCGCCGCCTTTGCCATGCTGCTGGCGTTCCTGCCGCTGCGTGAAAGCGGGGGTGGACTGGTGTATTACTTCTTCTGCGGCGCCATCGCCATCTGCGCCATGATCCTGCCCGGTATTTCCGGTGCCTTCATCCTGCTGCTGCTAGGTGCCTATGCCCCGGTGCTGGAGGCGCTGACGGGTTTCGATGTGCCGGTCATCGTGGTGTTCGCGGCGGGCTGCCTGTGCGGCCTGATGCTGTTCACCCGCCTGCTGTCCTGGCTGCTGCATCATCATCATGAAAACACGCTGGCCGTGCTGACCGGCATGCTGGCCGGTTCCCTCTATCTGCTGTGGCCCTGGCGCGTGGCAGTCGAGGTGTCCCTGGAGGGCTTCGAGTTCACCAGGTACCGGCACGTGCTGCCGGATACTTATCTCGAGGCAACCGGGCAGGCATTTTCCGCACCGGTGTGCCTGGGCCTGGCAGTGGCCGGCGTGGTGCTTGTCTTGCTGCTGGAAACGGTGGCGGGCAACAATAACACGGAGAAACCCGCGGCTTCCGATCCATCGCCATGATGCGCATCGCCCATACAATCCTGCTTGGCCTGGTCTGCATCCTGACCGCATGCTCAAGCGCTTACCAGTCGCCGGTGGCGGAGATCGACGAGCCGCGCTTCCTGGATTCCGACCGTATTCACCGCGTCAACGCCGGGGAAACCCTGTACGCCGTGGCCTGGATCTACGACCTGGATTTCATGCATATCGCCAGGGCCAACGGCCTGTCCTCGCCATACACCATCATTCCGGGCCAGATTCTCAATGTGGATCCACGGGCGCGACCGCTGGTTGCGACCACGCCGGCGCCCGGCCAGGCAGTTGCCACACCGAGCCGGCAGTCGCCGGGATTGACGCGCCAGCCCCTGCCGCAGGGCTCTTCTGCATCACCGGCTTCACGTTCGAGCCAACCTGCAGCCACGCCGCCACCGGCACCGGTGCAGGTGAGCCCTGTCCGGGTCCAGCAGGGGCCGATCAACTGGGACTGGCCGCATCGCGGTACTATCGTTGGCCGCTTCGATGCCGCCGGGGTGGAAAGCAAGGGTATCGATATCGCCGGCCGTAAGGGGGATGCGGTATTGGCCGCCGCGGACGGTGAAGTGGTTTATGCCGGCAGCGGGCTGCTGCGCTACGGGGAACTGCTCATCATAAAGCACAACGACATGTTTCTGAGCGCCTATGCCCACAACGATGCACTGCTGGTCAGGGAAGGAGAACGCGTGACACGTGGGCAGAAGATCGCGGAGCTGGGCTCGACCGGTGTGGACAAGGACATGCTGCACTTCGAGATCCGCCAGGAAGGCCAGCCGGTGGATCCCTTGACCTACCTTCCGCCGGGGTCCTGAACATCGGGTCGACAGCAACCGGAGTTGGTGTATACTGAATCCGGGATGCAGGTTTGCGGATGGTATTTAAAGAATACTTGTTCCATTAAACCTACTTGCGATATTTAAAAGGACTTGAATATGCGTAATGGCAATCCCACCACTTCAGCTCCCGTTATTCCTTCTCCCGCCAATCCCCAGGCCAGTCCCGCGCCGGACAGCACAACCTTGTACCTCAACGAAATTGGTCGAAAGCACCTGCTCGACAGCGAGGAGGAACAGGCACTGGCCCGGCGTGTGGCTGCCGGGGACAGGGCCAGCAAAAACCGGATGATCGAGGCCAACCTGCGCCTGGTCGTTACCATTGCCAAACGGTACCAGCACCGGGGACTGGGACTGCTCGACCTGATCGAGGAAGGCAATCTGGGGCTCATCCGGGCCGTGGAAAAATTCGATCCCGAACTCGGCTACCGCTTTTCCACCTATGCAACCTGGTGGATAAAACAGAACATCGATCGCGCCTTGATGAACCAGGGCAGAACCATTCGCCTGCCCATCCATGTCATGAAGGAACTCAATGCGTGCCTGAAGATCTCCGGCGAGCTGGCAGAGGAGTTCGACCGGGCGCCCACGGAATCTGAAATCGCGGGACGCTGGCGCAAGCCTGTCAGGAAGGTGCGCAAACTGATGCGGCACGATATCCAGACCAGTGCTGCGGATAACAGCATCTGTGAAGGCACGGACATTTCATTGCTCGAAGTCCTGCCGGACAAGGCGGACAGTGACCCGGCCATTTTCTACCAGGAACAGGACATGCTGAAACAACTCGAGACCTGGCTCGACAAGCTCACGCAGAAGGAGGCCGACATCCTGGCGCGCCGCTTCGGATTACGCGGCCATGAATCGGTAACACTGGAAGAGGTCGGCAGGGAGATCGGCCTGACCCGCGAAAGGGTCAGGCAAATCCAGATAGCGGCGTTGAAAAAACTGCGGCAGATGATCGAGCAGGAAGGGCTCGGCCTGGAAGCGTTGGCCAGGCAGGACTAACGGGTGTTTTTACCAGTCTTTCTGCAGATGCTCGCGCTTGCCGGGCTTGTTGGCCCATTCCTCGGCGTCGGGCAGGGCGTCCTTCATCTCGGTGATGACTTCCCATTTCTGGCTCAGCTCCTCGTTGAGTGCCAGGAAGTCCTTCTGGTCCTCGGGCAGCTCATCATCGGCATAGATGGCGTCCACGGGGCACTCCGGCTCGCACAGGGCGCAGTCGATACATTCGTCCGGGTTGATGACCAGCATATTCGGGCCTTCATAGAAGCAATCGACCGGGCACACTTCCACGCAGTCAGTGTGCTTGCATTTGATACAGTTTTCGCCAACAACAAAGGTCATCGTAGTCCCCCGATAAGCCTCGGACCCATGCGGTCCTGATATTCAACAAAGGCGCCATTCTACTCAAGGGTGGCGCGCGTGACAATCAAGCAGAGTCCCCGGAATCCAGCAGTTCCCGGAGCCTGTACAGCATTTCCAGGGCCTGCTTCGGCGACAGGTCGTCGGGCCGGATTTCGGCCAGCATGTCCAGGGCCGGACTGCGGGCAGGCTCGGCGAACAGTTCGGCCTGGGACGATGCTCCCACAGTGGCAGTCTTGGTCTGGCGATCGTCCTGTTCCAGTTGGCCGAGCTTGCGCCTGGCCCGGGTGATGACCTCGGGCGGGATGCCGGCGAGCTGGGCCACCTGCAGCCCGTAACTCTGGTTGGCAGGCCCGGGCTCAACTGCATGCAGGAAGACGATGCCCTTGTCATGTTCGGTCGCGTTCAGGTGCACGTTGCGGATGCCGGGATAAAGCTCGGGCAACGCCGTGAGCTCGAAATAGTGGGTGGCAAACAGGGTATAGGCCTTGATTTCGGCGGCGATGTATACCGCGCTGGCCCAGGCGAGGGAGAGGCCGTCGAACGTACTGGTGCCGCGGCCGATCTCATCCATGAGTACCAGGCTCGTGGCGGTGGCGTTGTGCAGGATGTTGGCGGTTTCGGTCATTTCCACCATGAATGTCGAGCGCCCGCCGGCCAGGTCATCCGAAGAGCCGATGCGGGTGAAGATGCGATCGACCGGCCCGATGCACGCCGCTGCCGCGGGAATGAAGCTGCCCGTGTGCGCCAGCAGTACGATCAGGGCCGTCTGGCGCATGTAGGTGGATTTGCCGCCCATGTTGGGGCCGGTGATGATGAGCATGGTGTTGCCGTCATCGAGACTGATGTCGTTGGCCACGAAGGTTTCCTCCATCACGTGCTCAACGACCGGATGGCGGCCCTTGGTGATGCTGATGCCGGGCTTGTCGGTGAGTTCGGGGCAGCTGAAATCGAGCGCCTTGGCGCGCTCGGCAAAATTGGCCAGTACGTCCAGTTCGCTCAGGGCGAATGCGGTAAGCTGCAATGCCGGCAGGTCGGCCGCGATGGTTTCCAGGAGATCGTCGTAAAGCTGTTTTTCCCGGGCCAGGGACTTCGTGCGGGCGGTCAGCACTTTATCCTCGAACTCCTTCAACAGCGGCGTGATGAAGCGTTCGGCATTCTTCAGGGTCTGGCGGCGAATGTAATCAGCGGGCACATCTTCCGATTGCAGGCGGCTGATCTCGATATAGTAGCCGTGCACACGGTTGTAGCCCACCTTGAGGGTGGAAAAACCGGTGCGGGCCTTTTCCTCGGCTTCCAGTTTCGCCAGGAAGTCGCCGGCGTTGGTGCTCAATTGCCTCAGTTCATCGAGCTCGGCATCGAAGCCGTCAGCAATGACGCCGCCTTCACGGATGACCACCGGCGGGTTGTCGAAAATGGCGCGTGCCAGTAATGCGGCGAGATCCGGATAAGGCTGGATGTTGTCGGCCAGTGCCTGCAGACGGGGGGCATCGATGGCAGCGACCTCCGTGGAGAGTGCCGGCAGCGTGGCCAGTGCATCACGTAAATGGGCGATGTCGCGGGGGCGGGCGCTGCGCAGCGCGATACGGGACAGGATGCGCTCCATGTCCCCGACGGAACCGAGTACCTCGTGCAGGTTTTCAAAACGGTAATCAGCAATCAGGGCGGTCACTGCATTCTGGCGCTGGCGGATTTCGCCATGGTCGCGCACCGGCCGGTGCAGCCAGCGCCCCAGGAGGCGCGTGCCCATGGGGGTGGCGCAGCGGGAAAGAATGCTAAGCAGGGTGTTGTCAGTGCCGCCGTCGAGGTTGCGGTCGATTTCCAGGTTGCGGCGGCTGATGCTGTCCAGGACCAGGCTGTCCTCTGTCTGCTCCACGCGCAGGGAGCGGATGTGGGGCAGGTCGGTCTGCTGCGTCTCCCGGGCGTAGCCCAGCAGGCAGCCCGCCGCCTGAATGGCGGTGTCCATGCCTGCGCAGCCGAAGCCTTGCAGGGAGTCCGTACCGAACTGCCGGCACAGCATGCGCATGGCCGAATCCAGGTCGAATTCCCAGCCCGGTCTTTGGCGCAACCCGCGGTGCCGTGACAGGTCGGCGGGCAGTTCAAGGGCATCGGGGGCCAGGATCTCGGCTGGAGCGATGCGGTGCACCTCGCTGGACAGGGTTGTTGCATCCGGCACTTCCAGCACGAAGAAGCGGCCGCTCGAGATATCGAGGGTGGCGATGCCGAACTGTTTGCCGTCACTGAAAATGGCGAGCAGCAGGTTATCGCGGGTTTCCTTGAGCAGGGCATCATCGCTGAGCGTGCCCGGCGTAATCAGGCGCACGACCTTGCGTTCCACCGGTCCCTTGCTGGTGGCCGGGTCGCCGATCTGTTCGCAGACGGCGACGGACACGCCCGCATCCACCAGTTTGGCCAGGTAGCGGTCGGCGGCATGGTAGGGAATGCCGCACATGGGGATAGGCGTTCCGGCAGACTTGCCGCGGGCAGTCAGGGTAATGTCGAGGAGCTTGGACGCCTTTTCCGCATCCCGGTAAAACAACTCGTAAAAATCCCCCATGCGGTAAAACAGCAGTTCATCCGGATGCTCAGCCTTGACCTTCAGGTACTGCTGCATCATGGGTGTGTGCTGGGTGGAGGACTGGCTCAAAAGGCTGGCTCGATTACTGCTGGAATGATTATTTTTATGAAGCAAAAGATTTTACGTGATTCGGCCGGGGGCCTCCAATTATTTACAATATGGTGCCTGTATCGGGGCATTCCCGTATGGCAAAAATAGCGCTTTTCTGCTTTAATGAAGGCCATCAAATTGCAGTGAATTCAGTCCCGCCCCTGGGCAAAAATTCCGTTAAATCAATGCAATTTTTCCGGTACAAAACGCTCAGAAAAACACTTCAGAACAGGACCCTTTCCGGCCATGGCAGCAGAAAAAAATACCAGCAAAGACTCCGTTAAAGACCCGAACAAGGAAAAAGCATTATCCGCGGCACTGGCGCAAATCGAGAGACAGTTCGGCAAGGGCTCCATGATGCGCCTGGGCGACTCCGAGAGCATCGCCATTCCGGCCATTTCCACCGGCTCGCTGGGCCTGGACATCGCCCTGGGCATTGGCGGCCTGCCCAGGGGGCGCGTGGTGGAAATCTACGGCCCGGAATCCTCCGGTAAAACCACCCTGGCCCTGCAGGTCATCGCCGAAGCCCAGAAGCTGGGCGGTACCTGTGCCTTCGTGGATGCCGAGCATGCCCTTGATCCCATCTATGCCGAAGCCCTCGGCGTCGACGTGGACAACCTGCTGGTCAGCCAGCCCGATACCGGTGAGCAGGCCCTGGAAATCTGCGACATGATCGTACGTTCCGGCGCTGTCGACGTGGTCGTCATCGACTCCGTGGCCGCCCTGACGCCAAGGGCCGAAATCGAGGGTGATATGGGTGATTCCCACATGGGCCTGCAGGCGCGCCTGATGTCCCAGGCGCTCAGGAAGATGACCGGCAACATCAAGACCTCCAATACCCTGGTTATTTTCATCAACCAGATCCGCATGAAGATCGGTGTCATGTTCGGCTCGCCCGAAACCA
>CAZVSC010000048.1:11992-21261 GCA_964629325.1 uncultured Enterobacteriaceae bacterium | reverse complement strand
AGAGGTAAGAGGTAAGAGGTAAGGGAAGGCCTTGATGAAACATATAGAAGTAATGACATGAAGAAAGAACTTTATAGGTACATTATGGTTGCCGGCATCCTGGTGCTGGCGGCGTGTACCAGTCCCTCGATGGAAGCACCGGGTTTCCAGCGGGTCGACAATATCACCAAGAGTCCCAACGACCGGCGTGAATATCGCGCCCTGGTGCTGGACAATGGATTGAAGGTACTGCTGGTTTCCGACCCGGAAACCGACAAGGCCGCCGCGGCCATGGACGTGGATGCGGGTTCGAACAGCGATCCTGCTGAATTCGCCGGGCTGGCCCATTTCCTGGAACACATGCTGTTCCTGGGTACGGAGAAATATCCGGCCTCGGGTGAATACCAGGAATTCATCAGTTCACACGGCGGCAGTCACAACGCCTACACCGCTTACGAAAACACCAATTATTACTTCGACATCGAACAGCAGTCCCTGGCGCCCGCGCTGGACCGTTTTGCGCAGTTTTTCATCGCGCCGCTTTTCAACGAGGAGTACGTCACCCGCGAGCGTAATGCGGTGCATTCTGAGTACCAGTCCAATCTGCAGAATGACGGGCGGCGATCCTATTCCATTTTCAAGAAAGTCATCAACCCGGAGCATCCGCTGGCGCAGTTTTCCGTCGGCAGCCTGGACACGTTGCAGGACAAACCTGGCATGCCCTTGCGCCAGGCACTGCTTGACCATTACGCACGTTACTATTCCGCCAACCTGATGAGCCTGGCCATTTACGGGCGTGACAACCTGGATGAGCTGGAGGCCATGGCACGCACGTATTTCTCTGATATCGACAATCGCAACGTGCGCTCACCGCGTACCGACGAGCCGCTATTCCTTGCCGGCCAGTTGCCGGCCTTTCTGGAAATCGAGCCTGTGCGGGATGCCAGGTCGTTGTCATACACCTTTCCGATCCCGGTGGTCAGACAATACTGGCGTGAAAAACCGCTCAATTACCTCGGCAATATCCTGGGCCACGAAGGTGAGGGCAGCCTCCTGTCCCTGTTGCGCAGTCGTGGCTGGGCGAACGGCCTCAGTGCCGGCGGCGGCATGTCCTATGCGGATAATGCCAGTTTCTCCATCAATGTCGCCCTGACCGAGGAGGGTGTCAACCGGATCGACGATATCACCAGTCTGATCTTCGAATTCATCCAGCTCGCCAGGGAAGAGGGCATCCATGAATGGCTGTTCGATGAACAGCGGACAATGGCGGATATCGCCTTCACCTTCCAGGAACCCGGCAGCCCGGTGGGTACCGTCGGGGGGATGTCCCGACGCCTGCAGGAATACCCGCCGGCGGAAATCATCACCGCCGCATACGCTTTCGAGCATTATGACCCGGCGCTGTATCTCGATATCCTGTCGTACCTGCGCCCGGACAACGTCCTGCTGACATTCACCTCGCAAAGCGTTGATGGCGACCGGGTGGATCCGCTGTTCGGGGGTGAGTACCGGTACTCGCCATTGCCGTCGGCACGTGTTGAGGCATGGCAGCCTGAGGGCGTCGATCCGGCCCTGGCAATTACCGAGCCGAACCCTTTTCTACCGGATGATCTCAGTATCAAGGATGTGCCGGGGGCCAGGAGCACAGATGGTGCCAGCGAAAAGCCGGACCTCATCATCGATGCAGACGGTATTCGCTACTGGTTCAAGCATGACAACCGCTTCCAGGTGCCGCGTGCCAATTTCTATGCCTACGCCATGACGCCGCTGTTCAGCGAGTCCCTGGAGCACAACCTGTTGTCGAGCCTGGCCATCAATCTTGTCAATGACAGGCTAAACGAATTCAGTTATCCGGCAAACCTCGCAGGCGTGTTTTACGGCGTGTCCAGCAGGGCTCGCGGATTCACCCTGAGCACAGGTGGATACAACGACAAGCAGCCGATCCTGCTGGAGGAGTTGTTGAAAACACTGGTAGCCGCCAATTTCGAGGAAGAGCGCTTCGAGATCATTCGCACGGAAATGATCCGCGGCTGGGAAAATGCCGACAGGCAAATGCCCTACGTGCGGCTTTACCAGGAAATGCAGGCCTTGCTGGTCAATCCCTGGTGGTCGGAGCAGCAGCGCATAGACGCTATCGGCAGCATGACACTCGCTGACGTGGAGGCTTTCATTCCGCTTATGCTGAAGGACCTCAACCTGCAGGTGTTCTATCACGGCAACATCACAGAGGCCGAGGCCATGGTCATGCTGGACATACTGACCCGTTATCTCGACATCATTCCGGAACAGGTCGATCCGCCTTACGGCACAGTACTGAAAATGCAAGCTGGCCAGCACGTCATCCAGGAGATCGAAGTGGACCATGACGACTCTGCCATCGTGATCTACCTGCAGGGACCCGATGACAGCCTGACAACCCGGGCGACCATTGCCCTGCTGGGCACGATCCTGAGAACGCCATTCTTCGATTCGCTGCGCACGGAGCAGCAGCTGGGTTATGTGGTCAGTGCCGGCACCATGCCTATCCTGAAGACCAGCGGGCTCACCATGACCATCGAGTCTCCCGGTGCCGATCCGGTTTTGCTGGAAACCCGCATCAATGCTTTCCTGCGCGATTATGCCCCGCAACTCGAGTCGATGCCTGACAGTATGTTCGATGACATCAAGGCGGGTCTGCTCAACAACCTGCGCCAGGAACCGCAAAGCCTGCGGGCACTGAGCGGCCGGTACTGGAGTGACATCATGCTGGAGGAATACGAACAGGATTCCACCCTGGCCATGGCGGATGCCATAGAGGCCCTGGACAAGGCGGCTATCGCTCAATACTACCGGCGTTACGTGCTGCCCCCGGGCGGCGGCAGGCTGGTGGCGCGCTCGTTCGGCAATCCGCACCGGCCCGCCGGGACAAGGCCTGTAAGCCCTGACGAGGATGGCTTCACCATCGTGGAAGACTCGCTGGAAAGTTACAATGCCTTCAAGGCCGGCGCCGAACTTTACCATTACAGGCAATCCACTACCGGCAATAGTGACTAAACCGCCTTGAATACTGAACCGCATACCGGCAATCACTCGGGGCGCCCACTGGCCGGCTTCGTATTGTCCATGCTGACGGCATTCATGTGGGGCACGCTGCCGGTGTCCTTCGTTGTGCTGATCGGTACCATGGATACCATCACCATCACCTGGTACCGATTTTTCAGCGCCTCCCTCGTGGTGTGGTGTTTTCTGTGGCGCCGGAAAAAACTGCCTGAGCCTGCCGCCTTCGACAGCAGAACGCGGTGGCTGCTCGTTCTTGCCGCCACGGCCCTGGCGGGCAACTTCCTGCTGTATCTGAGCAGCCTGTCTTACCTCAATCCGGAAAGTGCCCAGGTGCTCATCCAGCTTGCGCCTTTCATACTCATGTTTGGCAGTATCGGGTTTTATGGCGAGCGTTTTGGCCGGCTGGAATGGTGCGGGGTGGTGATGCTGCTGATCGGATTCGGCCTGTTTTTCAATGACAGGCTAACCGAGATTTTCACCTCGCTGAATGATTACTCCCTTGGCATCATTCTCATGGTCCTGGCCTCTGTGTCCTGGGGCACTTACGGCCTCATGCAGAAGACCTTGCTCAGGCGCATGGATTCGATCCAGCTGACCAGCCTGATGTACCTCGGCGGCGTGGTCCTGCTTCTGCCGTTCACCAATCCCGGCAGCATCCTGTCGCTGGATGGTATCCAACTTGGGGCCTTGCTTTTCTGCAGTGTCAACCTGGTGCTGGCTTATGGCGCCTTCACCGAGGCGCTGCAGTTGTGGGATGCTGCCAAGGTCAGCGCCGTGATCACCCTGGCGCCCCTGTTCACCATTGCTGCCATGCATATTGCGGTCAGGTTATGGCCGGCCGTGTTCATGGACAGCGGGCTCAATTCGCTTGCCTATACCGGCGCGGTCTTTGTTGTGGCCGGTTCCATGCTGGCCGCCCATGGGCACGCCCTGCAGGGGAATAGGCGGCGCCGCGACATGCTGCATCCCGAATAACGGGCTCTCCCCATGTAATCTGTTGGGGCCCGGTCTGCGTATGTAGCAGGCATGATGCAGCTGATTCAAAAACATATGACTGGCGGGTCGGTTTCCCTGTGGACCGACATCCTGCTGTTCAAGATCACGTGGATCGCCCTTGTGCTGTTCCAGGACAGGGGGGTAATACCCGCCCTCGTTCTGATCGGCATGAAAGTGCTGTGCTGGCCGGCGACGCCCCGCATGCTGGTACAGAGCATGATTGTTCTGCTGTCGGGCATCGGCATGGATCTTGTCCTTTCCGCCGTAGGCCTGTTCAATTTTGGCGAAACGCTGCTACCAATATGGCTGGCAGTTCTGTGGCTGGCCTTTGCGCTGACCATGCCCCGGGGTTTTGCCTTGATAGGCAGGTGGAACCCCTTGTGGCAGAGCCTGTGCGGCATCTTTGCCGGTCTGGCGGGATATTTCGCAGGTTACCTTGCAGGCGCCGTGGTTTTTGACTATTCCCTGCCCAATACTGCGGTCATTATCGCACTTTGCTGGGCGGTGTTCGTGCCGCTGCAGTTTTATATCAGTCGCAAGTTGCCGGGATCCTGAAGCATGCTGCGGATCATATTGCTGCTTTGCTGCCTGCTGCCAGCGCTGGTGCGTGCCCAGGGGGTGCAATGGCAGCAATTACAGGTTCTGGGTGAAGCCAGTCTCAATTTCCTGCTCTGGCCGGTCTATAGCGCGACCCTCTACGGGCCGCCGCAACGATTCAGCTTTCCGGAAACCCGTCCTTTTGCCCTGGCACTGGAATACAAGCGTGCTTTCGATGCTGGACAACTTGTCGCCGAAACACGCAGGCAATGGCAGGAAATCGGCGTCAAGGATACCAAATCATGGGCCGCCATACTGGAAGGCATCTTTACTGACGTGAAGGAGGGTGATGCCATCACGCTCTACGTGGATGAGATGGGTGCCAGCTATTTTTATTTCAATCAACAATACCTCGGTGTCATAGATGACCCGGTTTTCAGTGAACAGTTTGCCGCCATCTGGTTGTCCGAAAAGACAACCCGCCCGGGATTTCGCGACAAGCTTTTGGGGAGAGACTAATGAGAACGATATTCCTGTTTTTGGCAGTACTGGTAGCAGGCTGCAGCCGGGTCAGCATCGATGATTATGTTGACACCAGTCCCACGTTGGACCTGAAGGAATTTTTCAATGGTGAACTGGTCGCCTATGGCATCCTGCAGAACCGGTCAGGGCAAGTGACGCGTAAATTCGAAGCGACCATCACGGCATACTGGCGTGGTGAAGAAGGTACGCTCGAAGAGCACTTTGTGTTTGACGACGGCGAGGAGCAGGACCGGACATGGACGCTTGTCCATCTCGGCGACAACCGGTATTCGGGGCAGGCGGGCGATGTTGTCGGCATGGCCAGCGGCAAGGTTGCCGGGTCGGCATTCAACTGGCGCTACAGGCTCGATGTGCCCTGGAATGACGGCAGCATCATCCTCAATCTTGATGACTGGCTCTACCTGGTGGAGGAAAACCACCTGATAAACCGTACCGCCCTGAAAAAATTCGGCTTCACTGTCGCCGAACTGACACTGGTCATCGAGAAAGTGTCATCCTGAAACAGGGCACAACAGGATCATGATGGCGGAAGCTGCTGTTCGCAAATGACTTAATCGTCAGCGGGAATGACAGCGAAGCCGTTGCGGGGATTGATGGTCTCGCCGTCCACCACGGCATCGATCCAGGCGGCGGCGCTGCGGCCGTCCTTCATGGGATTGCCGCGAATGGTGATGGCGGTTCCCGGCGGCAGGTCGTTCTTGCGTATGCCCGCCCGCATGAGCGTGCTGGGCCCTTCCGCCTCGAAGCCCCAGGTCGTCACCGAGCCATCTTCGTTGGTCACGTCCACCAGCAGCCAGGAATGGGGATTGGTGTACTGGAACTCCTTGACCTTGCCCGCCAGTTCCACCGTGGTCGTGAAATCAAACATGGCGGCAGAGTGGTGTGCCCATGCCAGCGGTGAGAGCAAGGCGGTAACAATCAGGGCAGGTAACAGCAAACGCTTCATATCTTTATCTCTATATCCAAATCGGTTTCAGTGGTGCCTAACGAACTTCGTTGTCGCTGCTGGCTGCGGCATCGTCATCGACGAAGTCGAAATCCATAAACTGGCTGGTGCCGTCATCCTTCTGCAGGATGTCGTTATTCTGGTTTTCCCGGCAATCCCAGTAACGCAGGCGCAGGTAGTTGTCATCGTTGTCCAGTTCGGTCCAGCTCTGGCGAGAGTACCACGGTTCGGCCAGGTTGACGGGATCGAAGACCCAGTAGTCTGCTTCCAGGGTAATGCCATCCACTTTTTTCCAGCGCTCAACCACTTCCACCTGGTCGGAATAATCCGGCTGGGTTCCACGCTGGTACTGGCCGCTCAGCAGGTACATGGTATGCGTGACAAGCATGCCGTCCTGCCAGAAGCCGATGGTGTCGCCGTTGGCGGATGCATAGGCATCCTCGGGCAATGTGTGGGCGCTGCCGTCGGTATAGACGCGACGGATATCGTTGACCATTTCATTGATCAGCCAGGTCTGGTCGGGCGTGACGATGAATTCGTGCAGGAAGGGCTCTGTGGCCCAGCGCGGAAATCCCGGCGGCCGGCAATCCGAGATGGGATCGTATTCGCCGCCGGTTTCCTGGATACGGTCAATCTTCTGCTGCCTGGCGGCGGCTCCCGCCGGCGTCAGTTTTGCTGTGGTTTCATTGGCGCGGATGTCAGGATCGAAAGACAGGCCGCCGCCGGTGCGGGTGTAGATGCCGCGCCAGTCATAGGCCGGCTGCTGCAGCTGCTCCCAGGTAAGGGAATCTCCACCACGAGCCTGGCGGAAAAGGAATTCGTACATTGAAAGGGCGCTGTCAAACTCTTCCCCGAATGCCTGCAGGCGGGCCTTGCTGGCCGCCCAGTCATCGTCCTTGTCGAGCCAGCCGGTGTAATCCTGGGCAAGTGCGGCGGGCGCCGCGAGGACCAGGGTAGTGAAAACGAGTTTACGTAAATGCATGAAGAAAACGACTTGTTGTTATTTTCATCAAGCTTACCGAGGAAGGGGAAATAGTGTCCAGTCCTGCGTGCGATCCGGGCGGCATCTCATTGCTGGCAGAAAGCGACGAGCTTCTGGTTATTGATGAAGTCGCTGAGGTGATATCCGGCCAGAACACTCATGAAGCTTTCCCGGGCATCGAACAAGGCTCTTTTCAGTGCGCACATCCCATCGATCACACAGGTATTGGTTTCCGGGTCGAAGCATTCCACGATATTGGTGTTTTCAAGCTGGTCGACCACCTTCCTGATATTGATCAGGTCCGGCGGCATCGCCAGCGTGATACCGCCGTAGCGGCCCTGGGTGGTGCTCAGGTAACCCAGTTGCGAGAGGGCGTGGACCACCTTGCGCAGATGCTCCTTGGAAATGGCATAGGCTTCGGAGATCTGGCTGATGGTTACGCTCCTGCCGGCCGCGCCCACGTAAAGCAGCACGCGCAAGGCGTAATCGGTATGACTGGTCAATCGCATGGTGGTTGTCCGGATGCTGGTAGGTCCAGGAAGGATAGAAGAATACCAGTGGCGGGCCAAGGACGGCTTGATGCAGAACAGCCGGGCAGCGTTAAAAGCGCCGGCCCGCAGGCGCCGGTGTGCGCTACAGGCATCCGCGACAAAAAAATATCATTATTTTCATAAGGTTATGAGAGAATGGCGGGCACCGGAGAGCCGCCTGCCGCGTCAGAGGAGCCGGTGGAAAACTCCCCGGGCGATAGGCCGCATCATCTTTGGGCAGTCAAAAACCCGATCCCGTTCACATCCTGGAACATTCATCCCGGATTTGGATTCCGGGAACTGCAGATATAGGGCATAGTTGGCGGGAGAGAAAACTTGGGCAATCAGTCACTTAGATAAAATTCATGACCTGCAAACCTGCCCTTGCCCGTCCCGTGAAGGTGAAAATCCCGGACACAGGGAGTCGGTGTCGTCATTCTGGCATCAGCAGGCTGGAGAACAGGTCACCAGTTTTTAATAACATATTGAATATTCGAAAGTTTTTCTAAGAAAAGGGCATGGCGGAATGGTGACAGTAGTTCCCGTTTCGTGCCTATAATACCGGTTCTGTCCCATAACAATATTAATGAACATGGCACAATCCGAAGCAAGCCAGAAAGAAGCCGCTGGTGCTGCCGATGCCGGGGTGACGGTACTCCTGCTGGACTCCCCCGAAAACGAAGGTGTGGACTTCCTGCAGACGTTGCAGCGCATGGGCATGAAATTCACCTCGGACCGGGTCAACGACAAGGATTCCCTGTTTGCTGCCCTGAAGAAAAGCCACTGGGATATCCTCCTGGTCAATGACCAGGTCACTGATCCCTCCGTCGAGGAAACGCTCAGCTACCTCAAGCAGATCAAGAAGGAAACCGGCTACCTGCTGCTCAGCAGCGTGGAAATCACCATCGATTTCCTGACAGCTTCCTACAAGAAGGGAATATCCGCCGTGGTTTCCAGCCTGCATCCGGATTACTCCCTCGAGGTCTTCGTCCGTGCGGCCGAACGCAGTCGCCGCAATTTCCAGCTCAGCCAGCTCAACCAGGAAAAATTCGAACTGGCCAAGCACCGCGACCAGCTCATGTCCGGCACCGAAGAGGCGCTGGCCTACCTGTCGGATGGCATCCACGTGTTCGGCAACGATGCTTACCTGAAAATACTCGGATACACGGACATGGATGATCTCATCATCATGCCGTTCATCGACATCGTTTCCACAGAGATGCGCGAGAAAGTTAAGCAGATGATTCTCGACTTCCAGCACGCCGTACGCGTCAAGCCCGATACCGAACCCATGGTCATGCCGGAACTTTTTGTCGAGGCAATAGGCGAAAAGGAAGGCATCATCGATGTTACCGCGACATTCAAGCCGGTTACCTATGACGGGGAAGAGTGCATCCAGGTCGTGTTCAAGGACAATGCCGTCAAGACGGAGAAAGAAGGAGGTCTCGGTGAAGGCCTCGGCTATCCCCTGTTCCTGTCCCACCTGGGCAATTACATCTCCGATGCCCGCGAAACCGGCGGTCTGGTGGGCATGGTGGTTCATGTACGCGGCAACGGCCTCCAGCATTACATTGCCGGCAAGGGCTTCGGCAGCCTGAACGGCAAGATGAAGGCCCTGGCCAGCGAGCTGAAGAGCGGGCTGGGCAGCGACGACTTCATGATTCGTTTTACGGAAAACTCTTTCCTCATCCTCATTCGCGGCAACGACCCGGAAGAC
>CAZVSC010000048.1:3086-11892 GCA_964629325.1 uncultured Enterobacteriaceae bacterium | reverse complement strand
TCGTTTTACGGAAAACTCTTTCCTCATCCTCATTCGCGGCAACGACCCGGAAGACCAGAAGAAGATCGAAAACCAGAAAGTGCTGCTCGGCAAATTCGAGGCCGCCCTGAACAAGGAAATCGGGCTCAAGGACCAGGATCCCCTGGTGACATTCTCCCATGATGTCGTGCCCGTGAACGCCGAATCCAAATCCGCGGAAGACCTGATCAAGACCTTCCTGCTTGGCCAGGAGCCCGCCGCTAAAGCAGAGCCTGCAGCCGTTGAAGCACCGAAAGCTGCAGCGCCCGCGCAAAAGCCGGCCCCCGTCCCGGAGCCGGCCGAGCCGGCAGCGGAGGAAGCTCCGGCCGTCGCAGCAGCACCTGCCGTCCCTGCGGAACCGGAGCCGGAACCGCTGTTCAGCCAGGCAGAGCTGAATACCGCGCTGACCAGCAACAAGCTGAGAATTTTCTATGAAGCCATGATCTCGGTAACGGATATCGAGACAGAGTTTTACGACCTGGGACTTTACCTCAACGAAGGCAAGGACAGGTTGACGCGGGACGGACTCGGTTCAGCGCTCTCGCAGAGTCCGCTGGCCGGCAAGGTCGATACCTGGGGTCTGCAGCATGCGCTGAAGGTGATTCTTGACCTGTACAACCAGGGTGAAGAGTACCGGATTGTATTGCCGATGAATGCCAGGACCCTGCACGAAAAACGCTTCCCTGAAACCGTGAAGAAGGAGCTCGGCGCCATGCATGAAGGCATGCTGGTGATGGATTTCGATGTGCGCGATATCAATGCCGACCCCGCCACAGCCTGTGAACAGCTTGACCGTCTCCATGAAGTCGGTGTCTGGATCTGCGTGTCAGGTGTGGATGACATCAATGCGCTGAGCGAGGTGGTCAGCCGCAGCAAGGTCAACCTGGTCAGGTTGAAGAAGGAATTTGTGCGCAAGTCCATCAAGGATGAAAAGGTGATGAAGCAGCTTGCCGCCAGCGTCGACAAGCTGCATGAGCACAAGATTCGCGTGTTTGCCGGTGACATCGACAGCAGCGATCTGCTCAGTGCGTGCTGCAAGGTGAAAATGGACCTGGTGAAAGGCGAATACATACAAAAGGCCCCCCTGGAGCTGGCGGCGGAATCCCTGTCCCAGGAAATGGCCCTCTAGCAAAGACAATTCAACAAGGCAGGAGAAGAGCAATGTCCGAAGATCTGAGCGGCATTAAAGTCATGATAATCGACGACAGTAAGACGATCCGCAAAACGGCGGAAACCCTGCTGAACAAGACCGGGTGCAACGTTGTGACGGCGGAAGACGGTTTCGATGCGCTTTCCAAAATTGTGCAGGAGAACCCGGATATTATTTTCATTGATGTCATGATGCCAAGACTGAACGGCTATGAGACCTGCTCCATGATTCGCAGCAACGAGCAGTACGGCAATACACCGATCATCATGCTGTCGAGCAAATCCAGTTTCTGTGACAAAGCCAAGGGTGACGTGGTGGGTGCCAACGCCTATCTCACCAAACCTTTCGCCAGGGATGAATTGCTGGATGCAATCAATGAATACGCTAAAGCAGGCGCGGGTGCCTGATAACACGAACAAGCAATGAGCCGGCAACAGGCACAAGCCATGAAAAAGCTGAGGGTGTTGATAGTGGATGATGTGGCCGCAGATGTCGAAGCCACCGCAGCCATACTGCGCAGGGAAGGGCACGAGGTGCTGTCGACCAATGACGGCGGCAAGAGCCAGAAGATTGCCGACATCGAGCAACCCGACGTCATCCTGATGGATCTTGTCATGCCCGGGGTCAACGGCTTCCAGGCCACGCGCGAGCTGGGCCGCAGCGCGTCGACCATGCATATCCCGGTGATTGTCGTGAGCCGCAAGGACGAGGAAATCGACCGGGTCTGGGCCAGGAAGCAGGGTGCCAAGGCTTACCTGACCAAGGGATTTTCCGAGGCCGAACTGTTCGTGGCCCTGGCCTCGGTAACCCAGGATGCGCAAGCGCAGAGCGAAACCGGGGAGCATCAGGGCTGATGAAAAAGGCGGGCGGCTTCCATACACCGTTGCAGCAATTACTGCTCCTCGAAGAGAGGATTCGCCTCGCGGGCGCCAGGCTTCCCGAGGATACGGACCAGGACAAGCGTTTCCACGGCATCAAGTGCGACGTTGGCGGCAACAATTGCCTGGTCGACATCCGCCTGGTCAGCGAAGTCATCGAGGACAAGCATATCACGCCGATTCCTTGCTGCGTCGACTGGATCGAGGGGGTCATGAATTACCGGGGAGCGCTGGTTGCTGTTTACAACATCAATCGCTTCCTGCACCAGGATTCGGATGATTCGGCAGGGCCGCTCATTATCCTGCGATATGACAACGAGTTGTCCGCCATCCGGGTCGACCAGGTGGTCGGCATGCAGAAATATTTGCTGGAGGATTTCAGGCCGGCTGAAGAACCGGGTGATGACGTGGAATCCCTGCTGTACTACATCGATGCCAGTATCGTCAGCGACGACACCACCTGGCAGCGTATTGATGTAATCCGAATGCTTGATGAAATGACAGGCCGGGATCCGCGCCTGCCGCCCGAAACGAAAGAAGATGCCGAGCAGGCATTGGAAACAGAAACTGAAACCGGGGGCGTTTCATCGTAAAACACCTGGTGCCTTTCGGGTTGTACCCTGGCACCGGAGCAAAATGTTTACCGAAGAGGTAGGAGAGAGTGATGGAAAATTCGAGATTGCTGGTCAGGCGCAGAAAACAGCCAAAAACAAAGCTGTTCCTGGCGGTCATCGTCGTGACGCTGGTACTGGTTGTCGTCAACCAGATTTTTGTCAATATCGTCTCCAGGCAGAACGAAGTCTACAACCAGCAGATTTCCGATCTGCGGGTTCTCTCACAGGAGCTGGCCAAGCATGCCAGCGCCATCTCGGCCGGCGATACTGCCGCATTCGCAGCCCTTGGCAGGGCGCGTAACGATTTCAATGCGTCGTGGGACCTCATTAATAACGGAGCCTCATCCTACATCAACACCGGCATCGGATTTCCCGCCAATCTGCCAGGGAAGCGCGATGTCATTCAGCAGGCGTTTCCGGACATCGCCACCACATGGAGCTTGGTCAGCAGCCAGGTCAGCCTGATCCTGCAGAACCAGGAACGCATAACCGCCATCAACTCCCAGGCGGCAAACATGCGCGGCATCATTCCTATCCTGCAGCGGGAATACGAAGGGGTAGTGGATACCCTGTTGGCGGGCAACCAGTCCCTGACCACCACCGCGGCGGCGCAACGCCAGGCCTGGCTTGCCGACCGCATGGCGCTCAACCTGAACCAGATCGTGTCCGGCCAGAGTGCGCCGGCCCAGGTCGACCAGTTCCAGGAAGACATCAGGCTGTTCATGGACAACCACAACGCGCTGCTTAACGGCAACGCGACCCTTGGCGTCAATCGCGTGAACGCCACGGCAGCGCGTGACAGCCTCGACAACGTCTCGGCAATGATTTCCGGCATCCAGGCACCGGCTGCTGCAGTGATCCAGGCCGTACCCGATATCGACGCTACCATGGAAGCGGTGGAAGGCATCGTCAGCAGCAGCGAAGTGCTGCTGTCCGAGATCTCCCTGCTGGGCGGGGTGATTTCCTCCGGCGGGGCGTCGCAGCTGGCTTCCCCGATCGCCGGTTATGCCTTGCTGCTGGTCATGCTGATGACCATCATGGCTTATGGCCAGCAGGTGATAAGGCAGTCCCAGGAAGCAGAGCAGGTCACTGCCGAGAAGAACTCGAAGAACAATGAAGCCGTCATGAAGCTGGTCAGTGAAATCTCCAGCCTTGCAGACGGCGACCTCACGGTGAAGGCCACCGTGGGTGAGGATTTCACAGGGGCAATCGCCGATTCCATCAATTACGCCGTTGAGCAGCTGCGTGACCTGGTGTCTGCCATCACCAGCGTTACCCATGAAGTGACTGCATCGACAGAGGCGTCCAAGCAGACGGTGGAATCGCTGTCCGAATCCTCCAAGCGGCAGACAGAAAGCATCAACTCGGTCCATGCATCGATCCGTGAGATCGGTGACGGTATCGAGCAGGTCAACGAGAACGCCCAGAAGACGCTGGACGTGGCCAACAAGTCGGTGGAAACCGCCGTCGGCGGGGCCGCCGTGGTGAAGGATTCCATTGCCGGCATGGATACTATCCGCGATCAGATCCAGGATACCGCGAAGCGCATCAAGCGCCTGGGAGAGAGTTCGCAGGAAATCGGCGGATTCGTCTCCCTGATTAACGACATCGCCGAACATACGAATACGCTGTCACTGAATGCGGCGATCCAGGCTGCCATGGCCGGTGATGCCGGCAAGGGCTTTGCCGTGGTTGCCGACGAGGTGCATGAACTGGCCGAGCGTTCGGCGGATGCCACGCGCCAAATCGAAAGCCTGGTGAAAGTGATCCAGGGCGACATCAAGGAAGCCGTACAGTCGATGGAGCAGACCACCTCCGAAGTAGTGGCAGGCACCAAACTGGCCCAGCATGCTGGTGCCGCCCTCGATGATATCCAGCGGGTATCCAAGGAGCTGCAGGAACTGGTCGACAGTATCAATGAAGCTTCCAGCAACCAGACCAAGGCGGCTTCCGAGATCAAGGGCTTCATGGACGTGATCCAGGAAATGACCTCGAATACCACCAGCGGCATCGAGGCCACCAGCGAATTCATGGCAAACCTGGGCAGTCTCACCGAGCGCCTGCAAAATGCGGTATCGGGTTTCAGCCTGGATACCGGCAAGACCCGGTTCGTCAAGAATGCCGGCGATCCCAAGAGTGCGTTAAAGCCGGGCAAAGACAAGAAAAAATCAGAGAGCGGCGGGCTTAGCGCCGCCAGAGCCTGAGAGTAACAGGACACTGCCGCACAGACGGCTGGTCACCACGGACACAGTTAATGCCAGAAGCCTACAGGTGTAACAGATGAAGTATTGGCAAAGTTTTTCAGCGCTCAAGCGGGTAAAGACCGAATACGAGAGCCTGACTGATGCACTTGCCAATGCGCTTGAGACTGTCATCGTCACGCCGGCCGGGGATGAAAAATCCCTTGATGGCCTGACGGCGCACGTCCAGGCCTTCGAAATCATTCCGGGCCTGCTGCGCCTGCTGGAATATCCCGCGATTGCCATGCTGGCGGACGAAATCCTCGCGTTGCTGCAGGATACGCTCAATCAGGCCAGCCTCGAATCCGAAAAGCTCGACGCCAGGCTGCAGGTCACCTTTGTCGCCGTGACTGACCTGCCCGCCCTCATCGAGGACGGCATGAAGGAATCCGCTGACAGCTTCGCCAGGGTAAGTCCTCTTATCAACCAGATCAGGAAAACCTGGGACAAGGCGGCCATTTTCGATCCCCGCCTGCTCGCCGGCAGGCAAAAACTCAGCTTCCGCAAGCAGTTCGCCAGTGCGCCCGACAAGATGAAGGAAGTCCTGGCAAAGCAGGCCGGGCTCTACGTGAAGGCCGGCAAGGTATTACTGGAAGACCCGAAGAACGAAAAAGCGCTGCATGCCCTGAGTGGGGTTGTCAGGAACATGGAGCAGATGTTCAGGGATTACCGCATCGGTACCCTCTGGGGGCTGGCTGCCGGGGTCATAGAGGCGGCCCAGGGCGGCAGTGGCCTCGATGACAACAGCGTGAGAGCGGTCATCGCGCTGGCCAAACCCCTGCACATGATTTCGACGGGCGATTTATCCCACCTGGACAGGATCGAAGACAAGGTGCTCGACCGCATGCTGGACGTGCTTGGCAGTTCAGAAACGAAATCATTGCGCCTTGCGCTCATTCGCCAGTGGTACGCAATGGATCCGAAGGCGGCGCGGCAAATGAAAGCGCAATACCGCGCCATCCAGGTCAGGTTCGCGCGCAAAGCCGCCCTGAGCAAAAGCCTCCAGTTGATCAATGAAGACATCACGGCGCTGATTGATTCCATCAACATGCTGATCGAGAGCAACCAGGTCAGCAATGACAAAGTCAGCGAGATTTTCCAGCGCATTGCAGGGCTGCGCGAAATACTGGTGTTCCTGCGCATGAAATTCCTGTCCGATCATATCGACCAGTCACTACCGTCACAAACCAGCGAGGATCTGCAGGCAGCACTGTCGCAAACGGCGGGCGTTCTGTTCGTTGTCAACAAGGAGCTCGTCGACAAGCTGGAAACCATGGCCCTCGAGGTCTTCAGCAATGAAGCTGCAATCACCGAAGCCAGCAGTCTCAGTTCGGCACGCCTGCATGTCTACCAGACCGCAATGAGCCTCCTGGAAACGGTGATCACCGACATCGACACCTACGTGGAAAACGGCTGCCAGGGCAGCGACCTGAAGCAGGCCAGGCGGGTTCTTGATGAGCTGTCGCGCGTCTTCACCATCGTTTCACTGCCGGAGCAGAAACAATACCTGGCTACAGCTCGCGATTATGTCACCCTGGTCGCTCATGGCGTCGATGAAAGCATGCCCGACGAATCCTTCCATGCGCTCTCGCAACTGGTCATCAATTCGCTCTGGTACCTGGAGCAGCTGTCCATCGGCAGAAACGAGGACTCCCAGGCCTACCTGGAAAAAAGTGGCCGCTTCGCCGCCACCCTGCAGGCTTTCGTAGACAGCCATCCGGCACCGCCCGATGATGATCCGGAGCCGGAATCCGGTGCGGACCTGTCCGGGGCAGAGGCGGCGTCAGAAGCTGACGACGGTGAGCAGCCGGTATCGGAGCCGCCGGCGGCAGCCCCCCCGCCGCCAGTCCAGGCTGAAGCGGCGTCAGCGGCGGAAATGTCGGCGGTGGAAGAGCCGCCGTTGACGGAAACGCCGCCAGTGGAAGCAGCGCCGGTCATGGAGTCGTTGCAGGTATCAGCAGAACTAGATGACGACGATGACGACATCAAGGAGATCTTCGCCGAGGAATTCGACGAGGTCCTGGAAAACCTGCAAGCGGAGATGACAAGCCTCGCAGGGGATTTTCAGCAGCCACCGGCCATCAAGGATTGCTGCCGGTATTTTCATACCCTCAAGGGCAGTGGCCGCATGGTAGGCGCCGAGGATATCGGCACCTTGTCCTTCGCCATGGAAAAACTTTACGACTATCTGGGTGAACAGCAGGGCACCAATGAGGCGGTGATGCAACTGAGCCGGCGTGTCCTGGAAACCCTGCCGGGCATGAAAGCCCACTTCATGCATGCGCAGACACCCGGTCCGGAGCCAGCCTTAATCAGGCAGTTGTGCGAGGAAGCGCTGGGGTTAATGTCGCCGGAAGCCGCCGCCGAAGTAAAGATACCTGAAGTTCTGCAGTCCGAGGCCGCTGGCGGAGGCGGGGAAGTGCGCGAGGAAGCCGCAGCAGCTGCAGAACCCGCAATTCCCATCGTCACCGACAGCGTGCCGACCCTGAGCGAGTCAGTGGACATATCCGGCGCGGAATTCTCCCGCGCCACCGACGCCGTGGAGCCAGCCGACGTCCGGGGCGAAGCGGTGGACATGGGCCTGGTGGCCCTGGAACTGGAAGAAATCAACAACGCGTTGTCGAGCATTCTTGCCGGCGATGATGAATTGCCGACCACCTCGGATCTCCAGGTGCCGCTGCACACGCTGTACGGCATTTCCCGCGTACAGGTCCTCGAGAATTACAGCGATGCCATCAAGGCCATGGAAAATTTCCTTGAACAGCACCCGCACAAAACCATTTCCGCCGACATGGCCGCTGTCTTCCAGGGTTTTTGCCTGCTCACCTCTAAACTGGCCCGGCATTTCGCCAGGGGCGGTGAAGGGGAATACACCGATCTCGCTTTCGAAGCCATCGACCTGGAAAAGGCGCTGGCTGACCTGGATGAGGCATTGCTGCAACCTGGCATTCCGCCCGCTGCAGACAGCGGTGAAGTCGATACCCTCGATCCCGTCCTGGCCGGATTTATTCGTGAGGCCCGCGATCTGGTTGCCAGGATTGATAATGATGCCGGGGAGGGCGAGCTGGACAAGGTTGTCCAGTCCCTGCAGTTGCTGGCCGGCGCAGCGGAAGTGGCTGACATGCGGGACGTGGAAAGGCTGGCAGCAAGCATGGAGGCTGCCTATAGCCGTCTGGAACAGGCCGATTCACTGACCGGTGACGAGCTCAGGGCATTACTGGCCGAGGCCAGGGCCTGGTTGGTCGACATGCCTGACCAGTTGGCAGCCGGCAAGGACATGCCTGGCAGCGGCTCATTATGTGAGCAGTTGCTGGCAGCCCTGGCACCTGCACCGGCTGCTGCGGAAGCTCCTGAAACAATCGAAGCGGCCGAACCGGTGGCAGTCGAAGCGCCGGAGATGACCGAAGAAATCGCAGCTCTGGTTGATCCGGCAGCGTCTGCGCCCGCTGTACCGGAACCGCCTGCAGCTGAACCCGAAGAACCGGTCGACCAGGAATTGATGGCCATCTTCCTCGACGAGGCGGATGAAATCCTGGAAGCGCTCGATGACCTGTACCTGCGCTGGCAGGACGGCGACGAGAGCGTCATCGATGAATACCTGCGCCACCTGCATACCCTGAAAGGTTCCTCCGCCCTGGTGCGGGAAATGGCGCTCAGCAAGGGTGCCCACGAATTCGAAACCTTCATCATCGACGCCCGCAACGCCAGGCAGGGCTACGATGCCAATTTCTTTGCCGCCTGCGACATCAAGCTGCAGGGATTGCTCGAAATCTACCGGCTGTACGGCCGCGATGCCTCCGGCCGTATCGTGCGCCAGCCAGGTGCTCCCGCACCCGCCGTCGAGGAAGTACTCCAGTCAACGCCGCACGCAGAGGCCCATGAGGAGCCTGAAGCGGTACCTGAGCC
>CAZVSC010000048.1:0-2986 GCA_964629325.1 uncultured Enterobacteriaceae bacterium | reverse complement strand
CTCATGGCGATTTTCCTCGACGAGGCGGAGGAAATCCTGGAAGAGATCGACGGCCTTTACCTGCGTTGGCAGGAAGGCGATGAAAGCGTCATAGACGAATACCTGCGTCACCTGCATACCCTCAAGGGCAGTTCCGCCCTGGTGCGCGAAATGGCACTCAGCAAGGGCGCCCATGAATTCGAAACCTTCATCATCGATGCCCGCAACGCAAAGCAGGGCTATGATGCCGAATTCTTCATTGAATGTGACAAACGTATGCAGGGCCTGCAGGAAATCTACCGGCTGTACAGCCGTGACGACAAGGGAATGATCGTCCGCGCCGCCGGCCAGGCGCCGCCCGCACCCGCGCCAATATCAGCTCCGGAGGTTGCCGCACCGAAAGTCGAAAGCAGCGTAGTGGCGACGCCGAAACAGGAACCGCAACCTTTCCAGGCGCCGCCGCCCCCGGTGGCAGTGGGCAATGCGGCCAAACAGGCCGTGCAGAACATCCAGGCTGCCGTGGATGAGCAGGTTCGAGTCTCCAGCCAGCTGCTGAAGAACCTGATGAATGATGCCGATGAGATCAACTTCTCCCGCAACCGCATCGAAAGAAGTTTTCATGACATCGGCACGTTGCTGGTGGACATGGATGAAACACTGCACAGGCTTCGCGCCTATGTAAAACGATTCGAGGATAAGGCCAGGGAAAGCTACAACACCCATATTCAGGACAATCCAGTGGCGGAAACCGGCCGCATCTCCGACGAATTCGATGCCCTGGAAATGGACCGCTACACCGAGTTGCACGAAATGTCCCTCTCGCTCAACGAGGACTATGACGACCTCCAGGACATACGCCTCAACCTGGCCGGGCGCCTCAAGGAGATAGACAACGTCCTGATGGGCCAGCAGCGGCTGACCAACAGCCTGCAGGATGGACTGATTTCCTCGCAGATGGTGCCGTTTTCCAGCATCGTGCCCCGGTTGCGCCGCCTGGTGCGCCAGATAAGCCGCGAGCTGAACAAAGACGTGCGCTTCGAAGTGGAAAACCAGCAGGGCAACCTGGACAAGAACGTGCTGCAGGCCATCATCACCCCCTTTGAACACCTTATCCGCAATGCGCTGGACCATGGCATCGAAGCGCCAGATCAACGCCGCAAACTGGGCAAGCCGGAGCAGGCAATCCTGTCCATCCGCGTGACCCGCATGGGCGCCAGCATCATCATCGAGATTCGCGATGACGGGCGCGGCATAAACGTGGACAAGGTGAAAAGCCGGGCCATCGAGCGCGGCATCCTGGACAAGGATGCCGACATCAGCAATGAGGCTGCCTGCATGCTCGTCTTCAAGCCCGGTTTCAGTACGGCGGATGCCGTGTCCAATATTTCCGGACGCGGCGTCGGGCTCGACGTGGTGAGAAGCGAGATCACGCAGATCGGCGGCAGTGTCGAGATCCAGTCGCAGCAGGGTAAGGGAACCGCCTTCATCATCCAGTTGCCGCTGACCACATCCCTGAATCGCTCCCTGATGTTTGAGGTGCTGGGCCAGCGCTTCGTCGTGCTCATGAACACGCTGGATGGCGTGAAGGTTGAAAAGCTCGCCAACATCCTCGCCAGACAGCAGGGCGGCGAGGCGGTGACCTTCGATTACGGCGGCAAGACCTATGAATATGCCTATCTGGGCAAGCTCCTGAACCTGGACAAGACGCCCAGGCTGGAAAGCGTCGACACCTCAGTCCCCATGCTGCTGGTGAGCGGCAAGGACAAGAATTTTGCGCTGCATATAGACCGGATCACCGAAAGCCGTGACCTGGTCGTCAAGGCGTTCAGCAAACAGTTCGCCGCCATGCCCGGCATCGGCGGAGGTGTCATCATGCCGGACGGCAATGTGGCGGTGGTGCTGGACCTGGTGTCACTGGTGAACCAGGCCACTGAAGAAAACCATGAAGGCGCCCTCGATCTGGCGGATGCCGCGGAGCGCCAGGATGGCGAGAAACGCCGCAGCGTGGTGATGGTGGTGGATGATTCCATCACGGTGAGGAAGGTGACCACCTCGACCCTCAGGCGTCACGGCCTGGATGTGATCACGGCGAAAAACGGTCTCGAGGCCATCGAGCAGCTGGAAACGCAGGTGCCGGATGTTATCTTGCTGGACATCGAGATGCCAAAAATGGACGGCTTCGAAGTGGCGACCCATATACGCAAGCAGGAACCTCCGGTTGGCACCATCCCGATCATCATGATCACGTCGCGCATCGGCGACAAGCACAGGACCCGGGCCCAGGAAATCGGCGTCAATGAATTCATGAGCAAACCCTTCGTTGAGGATGTGCTGATTGCGCATATCCGCAACTACCAGAAGAAATAGGGTTTCATCAGAACCGCGGCAACAGGATTACAAGAGACAGGAAGGTTAATGTCGGAACACGGTCAGCAAAAAGCCAGCTGCATGCTGCTGGGAATCAGCGACAAGCATATGCTGGTGCCGCGTACCATTGTGGCCGAGGTGGTGCGGTATTCATTCATTACATTCCGCAAGGACGAGATCCGCGGCATCGATTCATTTGAATGGCGTGGTTGCCAGGTGCCGCACCTGGCGGGTAATGTAGTGGGAAGCAAGCAAGATGCAGACATAGATGATGAGGCCAGGGTGGTCATATTCTATGGCCTTAAGGATTCCAAGAAATTGCCGTATTACGGCATGACGATCCGGCGCAGCCCCCAGCTGGTACAGGTGGGTGATGAAGACCTGGAAGAGATGGAAGCCGTGGACCTGCATCCGGGCGAGCTTATGAAAGTCAGGATCAAGGATGTGGATGCTTTCATTCCGAAAGTCGACCACCTGGAAAATTCGCTTTTGAAATTATTGAATTGAAAAATCAGTCGAGACCAGCAACGGGGAATACAGGAAAACACGTGCCATGTTAGACATAGAAAAAAAGCTTGCCGAAGCCAACGCCAGGTCCAAGGATTTCGCCAAGGCCATGGCGGACATCAACGATCGCCTG
>CAZVSC010000047.1:9332-21586 GCA_964629325.1 uncultured Enterobacteriaceae bacterium | reverse complement strand
GCGTGCGGAATCCGCCCTGGCGGAAACGGAATCCGCCCTGGCGGAAACGGAATCCACACTTGCCGGGGCGGAAAGCGAAGCAGCAACCTACCGGGCAATCTCGCAGTCTCTGCGGGAAGAACTCGATATCGTATACCAGAGCAGGAGCTGGAAGCTGACCCGCCCGTTACGTGCACTGACGAGGATACGCTGGTACTGGCAGCTCGAAGGTTTCCGCGGCATCATCGGTCGCATCGGCATCAAGCTGGCGGAGCGGCGCAACCGCTTCAGGGAAATGAAGCAGGAATTGCCGATCGCAAAAAAATACACGCCGCTGTCTTTCCCACCCTGCAGTTCACCGAAGTTCAGCATCGTCATCCCGGTTTACAACCAGCACCTGTATACCTTCCATTGCCTGCAAGGCATTCTTGCCCACCTTGGCGACGATGCCGTGGAGATCATCGTGGTGGATGACCATTCCACCGACAAGACGGATAAAATGCTGGCCGGCATCAGCGGCATCACGGTCATCCGCAATGAAAAGAACGCCGGCTTCATCCGCTCCTGCAACACCGGCGCCGCTCACGCCAGGGGGGAATTCCTGGTCCTGCTCAACAACGACACCGAGGTCAAGGAAGGCTGGCTCGGGGCCATGCACAGGACCTTTGCCGACTTTCCAGATGCCGGCCTGGTCGGTGCCCGCCTCGTCTATGCCGACGGCAGACTGCAGGAAGCAGGCGGTCTTGTGTGGCAGGACGGCAGTGCCTGGAACTTCGGCCGCTTTGATGATCCCAACAAGCCCGAGTATGCCTATTGCCGGCGCGCCGATTACTGCTCGGGCGCCTGCCTGATGATTCGCCGCACCGATTTCATCAGCCTGGGCGGATTCGATGAGCACTACCTGCCGGCTTACTATGAGGATACGGATCTTGCATTCCGGGTGCGCCAGTCGGGCAAACAGGTGTATTACCAGCCGGCGGCCACCATCATCCATTTCGAGGGCATCACCTCTGGCACCGATACCCAAAGCGGGGTGAAACAATACCAGGTGGTGAACTTCGGCAAGTTCTTCGAACGCTGGCGGGATGCACTGGTGGATCACCGGCCCAACGGCGAGCTGCCCCACCTGGAGAAGGAACGCCATGTCGACAAACGCATCCTGGTGATAGACGCACGTGTGCTCATGCCCGACCATGACTCCGGCTCACTGCGCATGTTCAATATCCTGCGCATCCTGCAGCGCCTGGGCTACAAGGTGACCTTCCTGCCGGCAAACCGGCACTTCCATGAAACCTATACGCCGCAGATGCAGGCGTTGGGCATCGAGTGCCAGTATGCCCCGTACGTGGAATCAGTGCGCGGCTACCTCGAAGCCTGGGGCGATCAGTTCGACGCGGTGATACTGAGCCGTGCCGATTACGCCGAAAGATACATTGATGACGTCAAGGCCTGCTGTGCGCAGGCAAAAGTACTTTTCGATACGGTCGACCTGCATTTCCTGCGTGAGGAACGGGAGGCCGAGCTAACCGGTGATCCGGCCGCCCGGGAATCGGCGGTACTGCGCAAGTCGCAGGAACTGGGTGTCGCCCGCAAGGCCGATGCAACGCTGGTGGTCAGCCCGGTGGAGCTCGACCTGTTCCGCCTTGAAGCGCCCGACGTGGATGTCAGGCTCCTGAGCAATGTCCACGAAATCCACGAGACCAAAGGCTCCTTTGCCGAACGCCGGGACATGCTGTTTATCGGCAATTTCGAGCATCCGCCGAACACGGACGCCATGTTGTATTTTCTCGAGGATATTTTTCCGCTGGTGCTGGCAAAAAATCCCGCTTTGCGCCTGCACATCGTCGGGGGCCATGTGCCCGGCAATCTGAAAGCCCGGGCCAGCGATAACGTAATCTTTAGCGGTTTCGTGTCGGATATCGCGCCGCTGTTTGACAACATCCGCCTGAGTATCGCACCGCTGCGCTACGGTGCCGGCGTGAAAGGCAAGATCAATTCCAGCCTGTCCTTCGGCGTGCCCATGGTGGTGACATCGATGGCAGCCGAGGGTATGGGCCTGGTTCACGGCAAGGACATCCTGGTTGCCGACACGCCGGAAGCATTCGCGGCAGAAATCCTGCGCCTGCATGACGATGAGGCCTTGTGGTCCGCCCTGTCAAAGGCCGGCAAGGCAAATATCGAAAGCCACTTTTCGTTTGCGGTGGCTGAACGCCAGCTCAGGGAAGTGCTGCCGGCCTGATTCAGCCGCCCTGGCCGGTACTTTTTTCCGGCAGGTCGAGGGGGATGTCGTGCTTCCAGTGACCGGTCTCCACCTGCAGCCAGAAAAACACCAGGGACAGTATGCCCAGGCCAAGGCCGGTAACGACCCCGGTGTCGATAATGCCGCGCCAGGGCTGCGGCGTGATCCTCAGCAGCATCACCAGTCCGAAGATGGCGAAGGTCACGGTGAAGGAGACAATCTTGCGTTTGCGCGTGGAATGGATGAACCCCATGCAGTACACTGGTGCGAACAACGACAGGACCGGGTGACTGTTCTGGTCGGAGCGCAGGTATCTGGCCCTTGCCACCACGCGCGGTGAGAACGCGCGGTGAAACCCCTTGTAGCCCTCCGCCCAGGCCATCCATGCCGTGAAGAACACCAGCACGCCCCAGTGCAGAAGATCCAGGGAATAATCAGCGAGTTCCCAGATCCGGGGCGACAGCCTGAGCACCGCGAACAACAGGAAGGCGATGACCCCGGTGATGCCCCAGTAAAAACCCAGCAGGCGCAATTGGTATTCCTTGCAGTTGGCGGACAAAATAAATAAGCGCGCAATTCTACCAGAGATTTCCCGCATTTTGCGCCGGTACCATGCAAGGTTCCTGATGTCGCCTTTTTGCTATAATCCCGACATTCGCGTGCGCCGGAGTCGTAAATGACAATCAAGCTAGCAGTCGTGATGGATCCCATCAGCGGCATCAATTTCAAGAAAGACACAACCCTGGCCATGCTCAATGCCGCGCAGTCCCGCGGCTGGTCCCTCATCTATATTGAGCAGCGCGGCCTGTACCTGGAAAACGGCAAGGCCATGGCCCTCCAGCACGAACTCACCGTGAAAATGGACCCGGCCGGCTGGTACCAGCTCAAGGAGCCCCGACGCGCTTCCCTGGCCGAGGTGGATGTCATCCTGATGCGCAAGGATCCACCCTTCAACCGCGAATACATCTACAGTACCTATATCCTCGAGCAGGCCGAGCGCGAAGGCGTGCTCGTGGTCAACAAGCCGCAGGCGCTCAGGGACTTCAATGAAAAAGTGGCTACGGTCCTGTTCCCCCACTGCTGCACGGATGTGCTGGTGACCCGCAACAAGGAACTGCTCACCGATTTCTACAAGTCCCATGGGGATGTCATCTTCAAGCCCCTGGACGGCATGGGTGGCACCGGCGTGTTTCGCATCAAGCCGGGCGATCCCAATGTCAGCGTCATCATCGAGATGCTGACGGAATACGGCAATCGCCAGATCATGGCACAGACCTTCATTCCCGAGATCACCGCCGGGGACAAACGCATCCTGATGATCAACGGCGAGTCTGTCGGTTATGCCCTGGCGCGCCTGCCGGCCCTGAATGAAACCCGCGGCAACCTGGCCGCCGGCGGCACCGCCAAGGGGGTCGAGTTGACGGACAGGGATCGCTGGATTTGTGACCAGGTCGGCCCCACCCTGCGCGAGCACGGGTTATATTTCGTCGGCCTGGACGTCATCGGCGATTACCTCACCGAGGTCAACGTCACCAGCCCGACCTGCGTAAGGGAACTCGACCTCGCCTTCAATCTCGATATTGCCGGCGACCTGATGAACTGCATAGAAGGCGAACTTCAGGCCAAACGCTGACCCGTCAGTGCGAACGGGAACAACTGAACGGTTCTTATGAACACAACCGTGACCACTGAAACCAAGTCCCTGTCCAGCGAACGCTTCGGTTTCACCATGTTCGTGTCGATCTGCCTGCACGTGGCCTTCATCCTCGGTGTCGGCTTCGGCATTCTCGAGAAGGCCAACTCCAGCACGTCCCTGGAAATCACCCTCGCCCAGTACCGCAGCCAGGAAGCCCCTGAGGAAGCCGATTTCCTGGCCCAGGAAAACCAGCAGGGCAGCGGCAGCCAGGAAGAAAAGGCTGCGCCGAGCACGCCGGTCCAGTCACGCTTCAGTGATGACACCATTCAGGATGTCAGTCCCTTTATCGAGAACATGCCCGAACAACCCCTCGTCCAGGACCAGGTGATCACCACGGTTGCCGAAAGCCAGGACATTGTCAGCGAGGATACCGTCGAGGACAGGCCGGTGGATGTTCCAGACCAGCCGCTGGAAAACCTGAACGATTCCGAGTTCAATAACCGCCTGGCGAGCCTGCAGGCTCAGCTGGACATCCGCCGCCAGGAGTATGCCAAGCGTCCCCGCCGCTACACCATTTCCTCGGCCTCCACGCAAAAGGCACGCGACATTCTCTACCTGGACAACTGGCGCAAGAAGGTCGAAGCCATCGGCAACCTGAATTACCCGGCACAGGCGAGCTCACAGGGTATTTACGGCAACCTGAGGCTGCTTGTGTCGCTGCGCTCGGACGGCTCAGTTGCGGAAATCCGCGTACTCAGTTCTTCCGGCCACCGCATTCTCGATGAGTCCGCCATCCGCATCGTGCACATGGCCGCTCCCTACGACCCGTTCCCACCGGATATGCGCAAGGAAGTGGACCTGCTGGACATCATCAGGACATGGCAATTCCAGCGGAATAACCAGTTTTCCACTTTTTAGCCTGCTGAAGGCCAAAGGCTTAAAGCTGAAAGCACCTCACGTGAACCCGGGAATAACCTGAACAGCTTTCCGCCTTCAGCTTTTAGCCTTAAGCTGATCACTTGAAAGTGACAGCCTGGCCCCAATATTCACCATCATGAGCGAGAAACTGAATTTAACGAACCACTTCCTGATAGCCATGCCGCAGCTGAGCGGCTCCTATTTCGGCAATACCGTGGTGTACATGTGGCAGCATGGTGAAGACGGCGCGCTGGGGATTGTCGTTAACCTGCCCCTGCAGCTGAAACTGAAGGAAATTTTCAGCCAGCTGGATATCGATGTGAAACGGCCTGAAAGCGGTGAAGCCATCGTACTGTCAGGGGGCCCCGTGGAAACCGACAAGGGCTTCATCCTGCACGACGCGGATGACCATTGGCAGTCTACCCTCAAAATCACCGACGACCTGTTCATCACCACCTCCAAGGACATTCTCGACGATATCAGCCGCGGCGAGGGCCCCGAGAATTACCTGGTAGCGCTTGGCTGCTCGGGCTGGAGCCCGGGCCAGCTGGAACAGGAGATCGCCGATAATGCATGGATTACCTGCCCTGCCTCCAAGGACATCATTTTTTCCCGCAACTATGCCGGCAAACCCGACATGGCGGCGGCTACCCTGGGCTTCAGTATGGCCCAGCTCACCACCGACGTCGGCCACAGCTGATCACAGGCGCGCACCCTGACTGCCCTGACCCTGCTTTGCATCGACTACGGCACCCACAAGATGGGGCTGGCTGTCGGCCAGACTGTCACCGGCACGGCATCGGCCATTCCGGTCATTCGCGCCACCAACGGCGAACCCGACTGGGACCAGCTGGCAAAGATAGTCAGCCAGTGGCGGCCGAATGCCTTTGTGGTGGGAATGCCCTACAACATGGACGGTTCGGAAAACGACATGACAGTAAAGGCCATGCAATTCATCACCAGGCTGCAGGAACGTTTCGACCTGCCCTGCCACACCATGGACGAACGGCTAAGCACACGGGAAGCGAAAGACCTGAGTCGGGCCAATGCGGAGCGCGGCGGTAAAAAATTCAACGACAAGGCCATCGTCGACAGCTATGCGGCCCAGCTCATCCTGGAGTCGTGGCTTGCAGAAAATTCCAACAGGTCCTGAAACAAAAACGCCGGCATGAAGCCGGCGTTTTTCGTTAACGACAAATTACAGCTGGTTTGCGTCCTTGGCCTTGCTAGCGGCTTCAGTTCTGTCAACCAGGCCTTTCTGCACCAGGCCTTTCAGGCACTGGTCGAGGGTCTGCATGCCAACGCTCTGACCGGTCTGAATGGCCGAATACATCTGCGCGATCTTGTCTTCCCTGATCAGGTTGCGGATAGCGGACGTACCAATCATGATTTCATGGGCAGCCACACGGCCGCCACCGACTTTCTTCAGCAGGGTCTGGCTGACCACGGCCTGCAGGGATTCCGACAGCATTGAACGAACCATGGATTTTTCTGCCGCCGGAAACACGTCAACGATACGGTCGATGGTCTTGGCGGCGGAGGTGGTATGCAGAGTGCCGAACACGAGGTGGCCGGTTTCCGCGGCGGTCAATGCCAGGCGGATGGTCTCGAGGTCACGCAGCTCACCGACGAGAATGATGTCCGGGTCTTCACGAAGGGCTGAACGCAGCGCCTCGTTGAAGCCGTGGGTATCGCGGTGCACCTCACGCTGGTTGATTAGTGACTTCTTGCTCTCGTGTACGAATTCGATGGGGTCCTCGATGGTAAGGATGTGTTCGTATTTGGTGGAGTTGATGTAGTCGATCATGGCAGCCAGCGTGGTGGACTTGCCGGAACCCGTCGGTCCTGTCACTGCCACGAGGCCGCGCGGGTTGTTGGATATCTTCTTGAACACTTCACCCATACCCAGCTGCTCCATGGTCAGCACCTTGGAGGGAATGGTACGAAATACCGCTGCGGCGCCCCGGTTCTGGACGAAGGCGTTGACCCTGAAACGCGCCAGACCGGGAATTTCGAATGAAAAGTCGGACTCGAGGAATTCCTCATAGCCTTTGCGCTGCTTGTCGTTCATGATTTCATAAATCAGGGCATGAACTTCCTTGTGGTCCATCGGGTCGACATTGATGCGGCGGATATCACCGTCGACTCGAATAAGCGGCGGCATACCGGCGGTAACGTGCAGGTCGGACGCGCCCTGGTTCACACTGAAATTGAGAAGTTCCTGGATATTCATCGCTGCCATGGTTCCACCTGCTGTTGCTTTTTATTAATCTGGCGACTCGGAAAGTCGCCGTATTGTTGGTTTGAGAAGGAAAATATGCCCCCGAGCATACCAGAAAATCTGGAAAAAGTTCGCCTGCGCATCACGCAGTTTGAACAAAAATACGGGCGTCCAGAAGGCGACGTCGGCCTCATTGCCGTCAGCAAAACTCACGGGCCGGAAAAGGTCCGCGAAGCCTGGAATGCAGGACAAAAAGCGTTCGGTGAGAACTACCTGCAGGAGGCGCTGGCCAAGCAGGAAGCGCTGGCGGATCTCGACATCAACTGGCATTTCATTGGCCCCATCCAGTCCAACAAAACCCGCGCCATCGCCGAGCGCTTCCACTGGGTGCACAGTGTCGACCGTCTCAAGATCGCCCGGCGTCTGGACGAGCAACGCCCCGCTTCCTTGCCCGCGCTGAACATCCTGCTGCAGGTAAATATCAGCGATGAGTCGAGCAAGTCCGGGGTCGGCATCGATGCGCTCGCTGAACTGGCTGAGGCCATTGCCTTGCTGCCGCGCCTCGTGCTCACCGGTCTGATGGCGATACCGGCGCCCACCGACGATGTTGGCGCACAGCGCGCCGCTTTTCATCGCCTCCGTGCAGCCCGGGACACCCTCCTCGCCAGCGGTCATAAGCGGTGCAAGCATCTTTCCATGGGCATGAGCCATGACTACGAGGCTGCCATCGCCGAGGGGGCGACGATGATTCGCATCGGCACGGATATATTTGGACCTCGAAATTAATAACGGTGAATCTTTCTTGTTTATTGCGCCAGTAACCGGCAGGTTCATCACCATTTTCAGACGGTCCCCCTACATCCGTGGGTGATGCAATCATCCTTTAAGGTACAATGCCCGAATGTCTGACAATTCCTTGAAAATCGGCTTCATCGGTGCCGGCAACATGGCCGGTGCGCTCATGGACGGCCTCATCAGTGATGGCCGCGATCCTTCCAGCCTCGCTGCTGCGGACACCGACACGGCCAAGCTCGATGCCCTCGGCGCCAGGGGCATCTACACAAGCACGGACAATGCCGATATCGTCGCGCGTTCCTCCGCGGTGATTCTTGCCGTCAAACCCCAGGTCATGATGGCGGTGCTCACCCCGCTCAGGGAAGTGCTGGCAACCCACGATTGCCTGCTGGTTTCCATTGCCGCCGGCATCAGCATGGACAGCCTGCAGGCCTGGACGCATGCGCAACAGGCCATCGTTCGCTGTATGCCGAACACACCGGCTTTGGTACAGGCCGGCGCCAGCGCCCTGTTTGCCAACAGCGCCTGTACCGGCGAGCAGAAGTCGGTCGCCGAATCCCTCCTGGGTGCCGTAGGCACCGTGTGCTGGCTCGACCAGGAAGCCGACATGGATGCCGTGACTGCCCTGTCGGGCTCCGGACCCGCCTATTTCTTCCTGCTCATGGAAGCAATGCAGGATGCCGCCATTGCCCAGGGCCTTGATGCCGATACCGCCCGCCAGCTATGCCTGCAAACAGCACTGGGCGCCGCGCGGCTGGCGCTGCAAAGTGATGTGGATGTCGCCGAACTGCGGCGTCGAGTTACCTCACCGGGAGGAACCACCGAAGCCGCGCTCAGGCAGTTTGAATCCGAGGATTTCAATGCTATGGTTGCCCGCGCGCTGGCAAAAGCGGCGGACCGCTCCAGGGAACTGGCTGCGCCGGACAAGAAAAAGGCTTGAGCCAGCGGGCATACACGAATTGAAGCGAATCAGTAAAAGGCAGTAATGGCATGGGAAGTTCTTTCGGGCAGTTAATCGTGCTGGTCGTCAACACGCTGGGTCACCTGGTGATGCTGGCGCTGCTGCTGCGTTTCCTGCTGCAGGCGAACCGGGCCGACTTTTACAACCCGGTGTCCCAGGCGTTGGTCAAGATGACAGCACCGGTGCTCAACCCCTTGCGCCGCCTCATCCCGGCCTGGCGCAATTTCGACCTGGCGACACTGCTGGTGGCGCTGCTCTTCGGAACGCTGGCCTCGGCCCTGATGATCTTCTCTGCCGGCTATGTACTGCCGGGCATCGGTACCCTGCTGAGCTGGGCCTTCCTGGGAATACTTTCCTATATCCTGAAAATCTACTTCTGGGGCCTGCTGATCTCCGTAATCATCAGCTGGGTGGCGCCGTACAGCGGCAATCCGGCACTGCTGCTGATCCAGCAGATACTTGACCCCCTGCAACGCCTGTTTCGCAAAGTCATACCGCCCATGGGCGGGCTCGACCTGTCGCCAATCTTCATTTTCCTCGGGATACAGGTCGTGGAAATCATGCTGGTCGGCACATTGCGCCAGGGCCTGGGTCTGGGGCAACAGGCAGCGATGTTTGTGATCGGCGTGTAACCGCGTTTCCAGCAAACTGAAACCACTACCAATAACACCGTCTATAACGCTATCTTTAACCAAATGGCCAAGACCATACCAGCCGATTCCGTCGGTATCGTAAAGCCGCAGAGCATTCATTTCGATGAACCACTGCAGCTTCGCAGCGGGCGTGTGATCGACAAGTATGACCTGATGGTGGAAACCTACGGCACGCTCAATGCCGACAAGTCCAATGCCATCCTGGTCTGCCACGCACTCAGTGGCGACCACCATGCCGCCGGCTACTATGATCCCGAGAATGACAAGGAAAAACCGGGCTGGTGGGATTGTGCCATCGGTCCGGGCAAGGCCTTCGACACCGAAAAGTTTTTTGTCGTCAGCCTGAACAACCTCGGCGGCTGTGCAGGCAGCACCGGGCCGTCCTCGATCAACCCCGATACCGGCAAACCTTTCGGCCCCGATTTTCCGATCATCACCGTGCGCGACTGGGTTAAAAGCCAGGCGCGCCTGGCCGATCACCTTGGCATCGAGAAATGGGCCGCTGTCATTGGCGGCAGCCTCGGTGGCATGCAGGTCATGCGCTGGGCCATATCCTACCCCGACCGTCTTCGCCATGCCCTGGTCATTGCGGCGGCACCGAAACTGTCGGCGCAGAACATTGCCTTCAACGAGGTGGCCAGACAATCGATTACCAGCGACCCGGATTTCCACGACGGCCGCTACTATGACTTCGGCACCTATCCGAAAAGGGGCCTGATGCTGGCGCGCATGGTGGGCCACATCAACTACCTGTCCGACCAGGCCATGCGTGACAAGTTCGGCAAGGACGCCATTGAGGGCAATTTCGGTCGCGACCTGCGTACCGGCCATCTCAATTTCAGTTACGAGGTTGATTTCCAGGTGGAGAGCTACCTCAAATACAAGGGCGAATCCTTCTCCAGCAAGTTCGATGCGAACACCTACCTGTTAATCACCAAAACGCTGGATTATTTCGACCCGGCCGTGGATTACGACGGCGACCTGAGCCGCGCGTTCGCAGACAGCCAGTGCAAGTTCCTGGTGATCTCTTTCTCACACGACTGGCGTTTTCCGCCGGAACGCTCGCGGGATATCGTGAACACCCTGCTCAAGGCAAAAAAACCGGTGAGCTATCTCGAAATCGAGGCTGCCCAGGGTCACGACGCCTTCCTCCTCCCCATCGAGCGTTACATCAAGGCTCTCAAGGCCTACATGAGCGTGGTGGCCAGGGAGATCGGAGCGGCAGCTGATGATGACGCAACGGTGGATACTGCCGCCTATATCGGCGCCAACACCGTTATGGACGAAGACTATGAATAGCATGCGTGCTGATCTCGAGATCATCAAGCAGTGGATCGAACCCGGCTCCCGTGTGCTCGACCTCGGTTGCGGTGACGGCGCCTTCCTCGCCCACCTCAAAACAGAAAAGGACATTTTCGACACCGGCCTGGAAATCGACCCGGGCAACATCGAACTGTGCCTGAAGGCTGGCGTTAACGTAATCGAACAGGACATGGACAAGGGCCTGTCGAATTTCATTTCCGGCAGCTTCGATACCGTGCTGCTGGCCCAGACCCTGCAGACTGTGCAACGGCCCGATATCCTGGTCGAGGAAATGCTGCGTATCGGCAACCGGTGCATCATCACCTTCCCGAATTTCGCCTACTGGCGCCACCGCCTCTCCCTGCTGACGCAGGGCTACATGCCCTATTCGAAGGCCCTGCCTTATGAATGGTTCGACACGCCCAATATTCATCACTGCACGATCCGCGACTTTGACATGCTGTGCAAAAAGCGCAACATCAGGATCCTGCACAGGACCGTTGTCGACTTCAACCATCGCAGCAGCTTCCTGATGAAACTGCACCCGAACCTGTTCGGCATCAATGCCATATACCACTTTACCCGCTAGCCCCATGCGCTATTTACTGTTGTCATTGCTGTCCTTGTTGCCCGCGGCACTGCATGCCGAGTCCGCAACCTTCGGCGAATACACCGTGTACTACCAGGCGGTGAACAGCACGTTTATCAATGCCGATATCGCCGAACAGTACGGCATCGTGCGCAGCGACCGGCGAGCCTTCCTCAATATCAGCGTCTCGAAAAAGATCGGCAATGCCATGACGGCAGTGACCGCAGCGGTCAGTGGCGGCAAGCGCAACCTGCTGGGCCAGGTGGGTGACATCGAGTTCCGCGAGATCCGCGAGGAAAACGCCATCTACTACATCGGTGAATTCGAGTACTCCAACGCGGAAATCGTGCGCTTCACGATCGATGTACAGCCGGAGATGTCCGGGCAGTCCCATGAGATCCGGTGGGAGACGCGGATGTATAACGAGTGAGCGATAAAGGGATGAACCGATAAAGCGTCCGGTTTCCACGATAATAGAAATATTCGAAAGGTAGGTCGGATAAGGATCGAAGATCCGCATCCGACGTCAGTGAAAAAACAGATCCAAACGATGCCCGGTTTTGAAAAAATTGTTCTCGCGTCCAGCAACGCCGCCAAGTTGCGTGAGCTGCAGGCAATATTGTCTGACAAGCACGTGACGCTGGTGCCGCAGTCGGATTTTGACATTCCCGACGCCATCGAGGACGGCCACAGTTTCGTGGAGAACGCCATCATCAAGGCGCGTCATGCCAGCAAGTTGTCCGGCCTGCCCGCGCTGGCCGATGACTCCGGACTGGTAGTCGATGCCCTGCACGGCGAACCGGGCATTTTTTCAGCCAGGTATTCAGGCATCAGTGGCGATCGTGAAACCGTCGACGCAGCGAACAACGCCTTGCTGCTGGAAAACCTGGAGCAGGTACCTGAGGAAGAACGCTCGGCGCGCTTCCAGTGCTGCCTGGCGTTGGTGCGTTTCCCGGAAGAC
>CAZVSC010000047.1:1998-9232 GCA_964629325.1 uncultured Enterobacteriaceae bacterium | reverse complement strand
AGAACGCTCGGCGCGCTTCCAGTGCTGCCTGGCGTTGGTGCGTTTCCCGGAAGACCCGATGCCGCTGGTCTGCCAGGGCAGCTGGGAAGGCCGCATCCTGTTCGAGGAACACGGCGAAAACGGTTTCGGTTACGACCCGCTGTTTTACGTACCCGATCATGGCTGTGCTTCAGCGGAACTCGATCCCGCAGAAAAAAACCGCATCAGCCACCGCGCACAGGCCCTGCAGCAACTGGTCGCCAGCTTTCCTTCATGAACCCGCCCTCATGAACCTGCCGCCGCTGGCACTGTACGTCCACATCCCCTGGTGCCTGAAAAAATGCCCGTACTGCGATTTCAATTCACACGCTTTTGCCGGTGAGTTGCCGCATAGGAACTACACTCAACGCCTGCTCGCCGACCTCGATGCCGACCTCGGTTACGTCCAGGGCCGTCACCTCGAGGCGATTTTCATTGGCGGCGGCACGCCCAGCCTGTTTTCCCCTGACAGTATAGGCACACTGCTGGAAGGCATCGGTGCCCGCATCCCGTTCGCGGAGGACATCGAAATCACGCTGGAGGCCAACCCGGGCACTTTTGAAGTGGAAAAGTTTCGCGGATTTCGCCATGCCGGGATTAATCGCCTGTCCATCGGTATACAAAGTTTCGATCCTGCTTTCCTGCTTTCCCTGGGCCGTGTGCACGATGGCACCGAAGCACGCCAGGCAGCCGGCCAGGTGCGTGATGCCGGCTTCGACAATTTCAATCTCGACCTCATGTTCGGCCTGCCCGGGCAGGACACCGAGCAGGCACTGGCCGACCTGGAAACGGCGTTGTCGTTCAAGCCGCCGCACCTGTCGTGGTACCAGCTGACCATCGAGCCGAACACGGTGTTCTACAGCCGGCCGCCGGCACTACCCGAAGACGACCTGATCGCGCAGATGCAGGAAGAAGGCATCGCATTGCTGGGGAGCAATGGGCTGGAACGGTACGAAGTATCTGCCTATGCTGCCCGGGACCGGCAATCCCGCCATAACCTGAACTACTGGCAGTTCGGCGACTATCTGGGTATCGGTGCGGGAGCCCACGGCAAGATCACGCAACCGGGGGCTGGCGGGGTGATACGTATGCGAAAGGTGCGCCAGCCAGCTGCCTACCTCGATCCCGGCAAACCGCCCGGCGCCGAATCGGTGGCAGTGCCGCCTGCAGAACTGCCGCTGGAATTCATGATGAACGCCCTGCGCCTGACAGAAGGTGTGGATGCGGCGCTGTTTGAATCACGCACCGGACTTTCCCCTGATGTCCTTGAACCGGTCCTGGCCAAGCTTCGCGCCAGGGGCCTTGTACAGCAGGACAGGCTGTCCACAACTGGCACCGGTTTTTCCTTTCTGAATGATGTGCTGGCCGAATTTATGCCGGAAGCGGATCAACCGCACGGCGCTATTCCGGTAATCTTCCGGCCATGATGGTTACCACTATGGCGTGGTAGCGGAAATTTCCCTGTTCGTCGCCGACGCCTTGAGCAACAAGGCCTTCGGTGGCCGGGCCATTCTTCCCAGCACCGGGAAAATTGTTGCTTAAATTCTTATTTAACAACAGGTTAAGCAACTTCCGCTGCCAGCCCCCATCAAGTACAATAGCCCTGCTTTTTAAGTGAGAAGGAATATGTCGAGCGATCCCTACAATATTGCCTGCGACCATGGCTTCATCCAGTCCTCCTGTGCGGACTGCAACCTCAAGGGCCTGTGCCTGCCCATTGCCATGGATATCAAGGATATCGATCGCGTCAACGACATCATCCGACGCAGCCGGCCCATCCATGCCGGCGAGCACCTCTATCGTTCAGGCGACAATTTCACTTCCATCTTTGCCGTGCGCTCCGGCTCGATCAAGACCTACCTGCTCGATGACGACGGCGTGGAACAGGTCACCGGTTTTTACCTGCCCGGCGAGATCCTCGGTTTCGACGGCATCGGTACCAACCAGCATGGCTGCAACGTCGTCGCCATGGAAACCTCCACCGTCTGCGAGATCCCTTTCGAGCGTCTGGAGGAGCTCTCCCTGCAGCTGCCGAAACTGCAGCGCCATTTCTTCCAGCTCATGAGCCAGCAGATCGAGGCCGACCATCACATGATGATGACGCTGAGCAAGAAAAATGCCGAAGGCCGTGTCGCCACATTGCTGCTCAGCCTGTCGCGCCGCTACGGGCGCCGCCACCTGTCGCCCAACTCCCTGCGCCTGCCCATGTCGCGCATGGATATCGGCAACTTCCTGGGGCTGACCATCGAAACCGTCAGCCGCACCTTCAGCCGCTTGCAAAAGGAAGGCGTCATCAAGGTGGACGGCCGCGAAATCCATATCAACAATCACGATTCCCTCCAGGCGATCTGCCACGCCGCCAGGTAACCCGGGCTAAAATTTCCTCTCCCCCCTTTTCTGGTTGACGTGGATCAACCAGTCCTGAAAATGGCGTTGCCGGCTTTTGGCAAACCGGTGAACAATAACCGCCATGTCCAAAGTCATTTCCATAGCGCATATCAGGTCGGCGGGTAGAAAGAACTGCAGTTCCCTGCATGAGCTGTGTGAAACCACCATTGGCGAGCGTGCCATTCTCAACAAGATGTGCTCGTCCCTGCTTTCTCCCGGCAACCGCAAATCATTTCGCGCCTTTCCTGAAGGCTATTGCCGCGAGTACGGACTGTCGCTGGAACAGATTCACGCCGTCACCGACCTCGACATCACCAAGTTGCTGCAGCTGGGTTGCACCCTTCCCTGTATCGAGCGGCTGACCGGAATCTATGGTCTCGACGCGCTCACTCTCTGCATGGAACAGACCGGCAAGTCCCTGGATGAAACCCGGGCATTGCTGACCAATCACTGAACTTCACGCGTTTGAGATAATCCCCGGCGTGGTTGATAATTCCACGTTGCCGGTAATCATTTGCCCGGCCGTGGCTTCCCGATGCTGAATACCCTGTTTTTCTACCTGTCAAAAATTGCCTGGGCGCTGCTGTCCCCGGCAAACCTGCTTTACCTTGTCCTGCTGGCCGGTATTGTGCTGCTGTTTCTGGACAAAACCCGTCTGGCGAGACTGGCCCTTGCCGCCGGTGCCGTGCTGCTCACCATCGCCACTTTCGTGCCGCTGGGCGACTGGATCGCAACGCCGCTGGAAAAGCGTTTTGCCACCAATCCCGAACTGCCCGCCAGGATCGACGGCATCATCATGCTCGGCGGCGCCGCCGATCCGTTAAAATCCTTTATCTGGGACCAGCCCGAACTCGGCGACGCCGTCGAGCGCTACCTGGCCTTCGTCAGTCTGGCCGGCGAGCACCGCGGCGCAAAACTGGTGTTCACCGGCGGCAACGGCGCCATCCTCGACCAGGCCTACAGCGAAGCCGACATCGCGCTGTACCTGCTGGAAAGCCTCGGGGTGGACAGAAGCCGCCTGGAGCTGGAGCGGGATTCGCGCAACACGCATGAGAACGCCGTAAACAGCAAGGCGCTGGTGAAGCCCGAAGCGGGAGAGACCTGGGTGCTGGTGACCTCGGCGTCACATATGCCGAGAGCGGTCGGCGTATTCTGTGCGGCGGACTGGCCGGTTATTCCCTGGCCGGTCGATCATGGCACAATGCCCGGCAGGCAGCTGCGCTTCGACCCCGACCTGGCCGGCAACCTGGAATCGCTGAACGAGAATTTCCGGGAATGGCTGGGCCTGGTCGTCTACCGTTTCACCGGCAAAACCGACGCCCTGTTTCCCGCGGGCTGCAACTAAGGAGTACTTTTTTGGCCATCTGGAAAAAGCAGGCCACGGTCGAACAGATCATGGCGCTGACCAAGGGCACCATGACCGAACACGTCGGCCTGGAAATCACCGAACTTGGCGACGACTTTCTCAAGGGCACCCTGCCGGTGGATCACCGCACGCAGCAGCACATGGGCATCATCCATGGCGGCGCCTCGGTGGTGCTCGCGGAAACCCTCGGCAGCGTCGCCGCCAACCTGTGCACGCCGCCGGGCTTTCATATCGTCGGTCTCGACATCAACGCCAACCACGTAAGGCCGGGGCGGCCGCCGCTGGTCACCGGCACGGCCCGCCCGGTGCATATCGGGCGCACCACGGTGGTGGTGGAAATCAACATTGTCGACTCCGAAGGGAAACTGGTGTGTGTCTCGCGCCTGACCGCCGCCGTTCTGAAAGATAACGTAGCAAAGGGTGAAGCATGAGCCGGTTTGCCGACGAGCCCATCAGGCTGAGCAAAAAGGGCGACCCCGGCATCAGCGGTGAGGAAGCCGAAACGCTGCAGGCGAAAATTCCGGCCTGGTCCGTGATCGACGATCACGGCGTCGCCAAACTGGTACGCACCTATCCGTCAAAGGACTACGGGTTCCTGCTGGCACTGGCCGACAAGATCGGCAGCATGGCCGAACAGGTCAACCACCACCCCGTGCTGGTGATCGAGTGGGGCAAGCTGACCGTCACCTGGTGGACGCACACCATCGGCGGCCTGCATCGCAACGACTACATCATGGCCGCGCGCTGCGACCGGGCCGCCATTCTCGTCCACGGACCCTGACGAAATATTTGTGCGTTAGCGCGCGGTCCGCTGGCTGCCTGCTGGTACACTGCACCGGGAAGACGGCAACACGCTTTGGCTACAGGAACGTACATGACCCCTGGTTTTAATGACTTGTTCAACCGCCTGCTGGCCGAACACTCGGTGAGTTCATCGAACCCGGCCATCGACCAGAGCAACCTCGGCGTGATCAACCTGCTGGCGGACACCTTCAGCGATCTCGGCTTCACCTGCGAGCTGGTCGATGTCCCCGGTCACCATAAAAAAGCCAACCTGATCGCGACACTGGGCACCGGTCCCGGCGGTCTCGTCCTGAGCGGCCACACCGACACCGTGCCGTTCGATGAAGCCCTGTGGAACACCAACCCGCTGGCGATGACGGAAAAGGACAATCGACTCTACGGTCTGGGCGCCACCGACATGAAGGGCTTCTTCGCGGTCGTCCATGAAGCCGTGCAGGATTTTCTCGACGCCGATCTGCAGCAGCCGCTGATCATTCTCGCCACCGCCGACGAGGAGAGCTCCATGGAGGGCGCCCGCACCCTGGTCGCGAAAGGCCGGCCGAAGGCGCGCGCCGCGGTGATCGGGGAACCGACCGGCCTGCGCCCCATCCATATGCACAAGGGCATCATGATGGAGGGCATTCATGTGCAGGGCCGCAGCGGGCACTCCTCCAACCCCGCGCTCGGTCGCAACGCACTGGAAGCCATGTACGACGTCATCAGCGCCCTGCTGCGCTTCCGCCAGCAGCTGCAGATGGAATACCGCAACCCGCATTTCGTCATCGACATGCCGACGCTGAACCTGGGCGTGATCCATGGCGGCGACAACCCCAACCGCATCTGCGGCCATTGCGATCTCGAATTCGACGTGCGCCTGCTGCCCGGCATGGCCAGCGACGCCATTCGGGAAAAGATCGATGCGCTCATCGCTCCCATCGCCAGCAAGCACCAGGTGGAGATCAAACTCACCCGCCTGATTCCCGGCGTGGAGGCCTTCGACAACATGGACTCGGAACTCGGCCGCCTGGCGGAGGTGCTGACCGGCCACGCCCCGGAAAGCGTGGCTTTCGGCACGGAAGGCCCCTTCCTGCAGCAGCTCGGCATGGACACCATCATCCTCGGCCCGGGCAGCATCGATCAGGCGCACCAGCCCAACGAGTACATGAGCCTCGACCAGGTGAGACCCTGTATCAACATCCTGCAGAGCCTGATCAAGCAATACTGTCTCTGAGAGGCAAGAGGCAAGAGGTAAGAGGTAAGAGGTAAGAGACAAACTGCCTTTCCTCTTGTCTCCGTAACTTTCTTTTGATTTTTCAGTGACTTCCGCTAAAATACCCGCCCTTTTTGCCTAACCGGCTGAACAACATGACTTTTGACACGAGCTCCTACGTGAAGTGGTTTCGCCAGGCTTCACCCTATATCAACGCCTACCGCGGGAAGGTGTTCGTCGTCCTGTTGCCCGGTGAAGCCCTCGCCCACGACAACTTCTACAACATCGCCCACGACCTCACCCTGCTGAACAGCCTGGGCGTGAAACTCGTGCTCGTGCATGGCGCCCGGCCGCAGATCGAGACCGCCCTCAAGGACGCCGGCCTGAAAGGCAAGACCCATGACGACGTCCAGGGCCAGATCCACATCGACCTGCGCATTACCGACGCCGCCAGCCTGGCCGAAATCAAGAAGGTGGTCGGCGCCCTGCGCATCGAGGTCGAGTCGACCTTTTCCATGGGCCTGCCCAATTCGCCCATGCACGGCGCCGAGATCAACACCGCCAGCGGCAACTACATCGTCGCCAAACCCTACGGCGTACACAGCGGCGTCGACTACGGTTACACCGGGGAAGTGCGCAAGGTGGATGCCGACGCCATCCGCAAACAGCTGGATGCCGGCAATCTCGTCCTGCAGTCCAACCTCGGCTACTCACCCACCGGCGAGGTATTCAACCTGACGGTGGAAGAAGTCGCCGCCAGCATCGCCATTGCATTGCAGGCGGACAAGCTGCTGATCTATGCGGAAGAGTCCGGCATCCTCGACGAGGACGGCGACCCCATCAACCAGCTCAATGCCAAGGAAGCGGAAGCGCTGATCAAGGCCAAGGTCGCCAACAAGGGCCTGGACATGCAGCTGCTCAACCTCGAGCTCGGCGTGAAGGCGTGCAAGGCCGGCGTCAAACGCGCACAGGTGATTTCCTATGTCGATGACGGCGCCCTGCTCTCCGAACTCTTCACCCGCGACGGCAGCGGCACCCTTATCACCGAGGAAAAGTACGAGCAGTTGAGGAATGCCACTATCGACGACGTCGGCGGCATCATCGAACTGATCGAGCCGCTGGAAGCGGCTGGCGTTCTCGTTGAACGCTCCCGTGAATTGCTGGAAACCGAGATCGAGCAGTTCACCGTCATCGAACGCGAAGGCATGATCGTCGCGTGCGGCGCGCTGTATCCGCAGGAAGACGGCAGCGGCGAGCTCGCCTGTGTGGCCACCCACCCGGATTACCGGGACAACGGCCGCGGCCAGGAAATTCTCGACGCCATCGCCAAACAGGCGAAGAAGGCCGGGCTGAAGTCGCTGTTCGTGCTGACCACCAAGACGCCGCACTGGTTCGTCGAGCGGGGCTTCAATGAGTCCAGCATCGACAGCTTGCCGGAAAGGAAGAAGTCGCTGTACAACTACCAGCGC
>CAZVSC010000047.1:0-1898 GCA_964629325.1 uncultured Enterobacteriaceae bacterium | reverse complement strand
CCCATGAAAGACCTGAACAAATACAGCCGCACGATCACCCAGGACCCCGGCCTGCCGGCCGCCCAGGCCATGCTGCATGGCGCCGGCCTCACCCGCGAGGACCTGACCAAGGCACAGATCGGCATCGCCAGCACCGGCTGGGAAGGCAACCCCTGCAACATGCACCTGAACGACCTGGCGAAGATCGTCAAGCAGGGCGTGAAAGACGCCGATCTCGTGGGCCTGATCTTCCACACCATCGGGGTCAGCGACGGCATCAGCATGGGCACCTCGGGCATGCGCAGTTCCCTGCCCAGTCGCGATTTGATCGCCGACAGCATCGAGGCCGTGGTCACCGCCCAGTGGTATGACGGCGTCGCCACGATTGTCGGCTGCGACAAGAACATGCCCGGCGCGTTCATGGCGCTGGCGCGGCTCAACCGCCCGTCTATCGTCGTCTACGGCGGCTCCATCAAGCCGGGAATACTCGGCAACCGCAAACTCGACGTCGTCTCCGCCTTCGAGGCCCTGGGCGAATACACCGCCGGGCGCATCCAGGCGAAGGAACTGCAGGACGTGGTCGAACACGCCATTCCCGGCCCCGGCGCCTGCGGCGGCATGTACACGGCCAACACCATGGCCTCCGCCATCGAGGCGTTAGGCATGTCCCTGCCGTACAACTCCAGCTCTGTCGCCATGTCGGACGACAAGAAGGCCGACTGCCTGCGCGTGGGCGCCGCCCTGCGCCACCTGCTGGAGCTGGACCTGAAACCCCGCGATATCCTGACCATGCAATCGTTCGAGAACGCGATGACCCTGGTCACCGTCCTCGGCGGGTCCACCAATGCCGTGCTGCACCTGATCGCCATGGCGAAGTCGGCAGGCATCAAGCTCACCATCGACGACTTCCAGCGCATTTCCGACAAGACGCCGTTCCTGGCCGACCTGAAACCGAGCGGCCAGTACGTCATGGAAGACCTGTGCAACGTGGGCGGCGTGCCCGGTGTCATGAAGATGCTGCTGCGCGAAGGCATGCTGCATGGCGACTGCATGACCGTGACTGGCAAGACCGTCGCGGAGAACCTGGCAGATGTACCCGACCTCGACGCCGGGCAGGACGTCATCCACCCCGTCAGCGAACCCATCAAGAAAACCGGCCATATCCGCATCCTGTACGGCAACCTCGCCGAGGAAGGCTCCGTCGCCAAGATCACCGGCAAGGAAGGCCTGACCTTTACCGGGCCGGCGAAAGTGTTCGACAGCGAGACCGACGCCAACGCCGCCATCGCGGCCAAGCAGATCCAGGCCGGCGACGTGGTCGTGATCCGCTACTGCGGCCCGAAGGGCGGCCCCGGCATGCCGGAAATGCTCAAGCCCACCAGCGCCATCATGGGCCAGGGGCTGGGCAAGAGCGTAGCCCTGATCACCGACGGGCGCTTCTCCGGCGGCACGCACGGTTTCGTGGTCGGCCACATTACACCTGAAGCCCAGGTGGGCGGCCTGATCGGCCTGCTGAAGGACGGCGACATGATCACCATCGACGCCGAGAGCAACACGCTCGTTGCCGATCTCGACGACGCGGACATCGAAAAACGCCGCAAGGCCTGGAAACAGCCACCGCTGCCCGCAACCAGCGGCTTTCTCAAGAAGTACGCCACCCTCGTGAAAAGCGCCAGCGAAGGCTGCGTGACGGACTAAGCCCTTACAGGTTGTCCAGGGGGCTTGTCGTCCCGGAGTAATGCATGCCCAGTACATGGGTGTAGATCTGCGTGGTTTTCACATCGCTGTGACCAAGCAATTCCTGCACGGTCCTGATATCGGTTCCCCGTTGCAGCATGTGAGTGGCGAATGAGTGCCTGAAAGTGTGCAGCGTGACCCGCTTGCAGGTGATCCCCGCTTCCTGGACAGCTTTTTTCAGT
>CAZVSC010000046.1:0-22066 GCA_964629325.1 uncultured Enterobacteriaceae bacterium | reverse complement strand
AAAGGGATAAAGGGATAAAGGGATAAAGGGATAAAGGGATAAAGGGATAAAGCGTCCGCTATCCAGTTCAGGTGCGGTATTAATTTTTCTTTTCTGTTGTTGTCTACAATAACAACCCCAATTTCCAAACAAGGTGATGGATTGACCGACAAACGCTTTATCGTTTTATCCCTTTATCCATTTATCGTCCCTGTTAAAATACCTGCATGATGACTATTCTCGACAACCTGATCATCCAGTTCGACGCTGCGCTAAAGACCCTGGTCCCCGGCTCCGTCCACGCACAGCGGCCCAACCCTGCCGGCAACCAGGCCACTGTCGAACTGGATGATAATGACCGCCGTCATGTCGCCGGCCTGATGCGCATCAATCACACCGGGGAGGTCTGCGCCCAGGCCCTCTACCAGGGCCAGGCACTGACCGCCAGGCTGCCGGAAGTACGTGACAGCATGACACTGGCCGCCGCCGAGGAAATCGATCACCTGAGCTGGTGCGAGGACCGCCTCAATGAACTGGATTCACGCCCCAGCCTGTTCAATCCGCTCTGGTACGGCATGTCCTTCGGCCTCGGCGCTTTAGCCGGCATGGCCGGCGACCGCTGGAGCCTGGGTTTCGTCGCCGAAACCGAGCACCAGGTTTGCGCCCACCTGCAGGACCATCTCGGCAAACTGCCGGCAGAAGACGGCAAGAGCCAGGCCATTCTGAGCCAGATGCTGGAAGACGAAGGCAGGCATGCGGTGAATGCGGAAGCAGCTGGCGCGGCGGAACTGCCGCTGCCGGTGAAAGGCGCCATGCAGTTCATGGCCACCGTGATGAAGCAGACGACCTATCGGATCTAGGCTTCTTCCTCGATAACGAAGTCGTGGGTGATTTCCACGCCGCCCTTGCCGAGCATGATCGAGGCCGAACAATATTTCTCCGCTGACAATTCGACCGCGCGTTTTACCTTGGCGGGGTCGAGGTTGCGTCCCCTCACCCTGAAGAGCATGTGAATCTTTTCGAACACGGCGGGAACGGCGTCGGCACGCACGGCGTCCGCCTCGGCAACACAGCCGGTGACGTCCTGGCGGGATTTCTTCAGGATGCTGACCACGTCAAAGGCGGAACAGGTCGCCGTACCGAGCAGCAGCATCTCCATGGGACGAACACCACGATTTTTGCCGCCGGCAGTCTCGGGACCGTCCATTATCACTTTGTGACCACTGCCGGATTCACCCTCGAACATGGCGTCTTCCAGCCAGGTAATGGTTGCTTTCATTGTCAGACCCCGGGTTAGTTTCGGAACGGGCGAGCATTATCCCACACTCTTTTTTTGACGTCTTGATGGAAGCCTTTGAATTACCAATCAATTTGACGTTTTTTTAATGGCAAAAAATAGAACACGCAGAAAAAGTGTGGTATGCAATGATGAGTTTGATATCACCCGAGAGGAATGAGTGGATGGCACTGATGGCGATCACGCCGCATATTAGGGACCTGGAAAATTTCTTGAGCCACTCCCACCGGCGCAAATATCCCAATAAGACCACTATCATCCACGAGGGTGATAAGTGCGAAACCCTCTACTACATCATCACCGGTTCGGTATCCGTCGTTCTTGAGGACGAAGAAGGCAAGGAAGCGGTCATTGCCTACCTCAATCCCGGCGATTTCTTCGGTGAAATGGGACTGTTCGAACATCACGAATCCCGCAGCGCCTGCGTACGCACCAAGACCGAATGCGAGCTGGCGGAAATTTCCTACGCCAACTTCAGCGACTACACGCGCCAGCACCCAGAAATTCTCTACACCATCGGCGAACAGATGGCTCACCGCCTGCGCAGCACCACCAAGCGCGTCGCCGACCTCAGCTTCCTCGATGTCACCGGCCGTATCGCCAGCACCCTGCTGGAACTGAGCAAGGAGCCGGATGCCATGACCCATCCCGATGGCATGCAGATCAAGATTACCCGCCAGGAACTTGGACGTATCGTGAATTGCTCAAGGGAGATGGCTGGTCGAGTCCTGAAGGATCTTGAAGAGCAGGGGCTCATCGAAGTCCACGGCAAGACCATCGTTGTTTACGGTACTCGCTGATCCGCAGTAGCTGCTGCGCTTGGTTTGTCACCAGACCAGTATCAGGAACCAGACGATACCCACGAGGACCAGACTGATGAACACAGCCGCAGATCCCAGGTCCTTGGCCAGTCCGGACAATTCATGATGCTCGTTGCCGATGCGGTCGATGGCCGCCTCGATGCCGGAGTTGAGAATCTCCACGATCAGCACCAGCAGGCAGACACCCACCAGCAGTGACTTTTCCACGCCGCCATTGCCCAGCCAGAGTCCAAGCGGCACGAGTATCACGCAGCACAGGACCTCCTGGCGAAACGCCGCTTCATTTTTCCAGCAGCCGCTGAACCCGCGCAGGGAGTTATAAAACGCGGAAACAACGCGTTTGAATCCTGTTTCGCCCGGTTTAGCCATTGAAGAACAACTCCTTGAGCTTCTCACCTGGTTCTTGCGCGCGCATGAAGGATTCCCCGACCAGGAAACCATAGACGCCGTGCTCCAGCATTTCTTCCACATCCTCGCGGATATGGATGCCGCTTTCAGTGATGACGGCGGCCCCTTCGGGGATGTGGGGCAGCAGGTCGTAGGTGACCGCAAGGCTGGTCTTGAAGGTATGCAGGTCGCGGTTGTTGATACCGATGAGATCGGCATCCAGCAGGAGTGCCTGGTCCAGTTCCTTGCGATTGTGCACTTCCACGAGGAAATCCATGCCGTATTCCCGGGCACTGGCCGCCAGTTCCTGCATCCGGGCCGGCTCCAGGGCGGCGACGATCAGGAGGATGCAGTCCGCGCCGATGGCGCGGGATTCGGCCACCTGCCAGGGATCTATCATGAAGTCCTTGCGTATCACCGGCAGCTTGCAGGCGTCACGGGCTTGTTTGAGGTATTCCTCATCGCCCTGGAAGAAATCCCGGTCCGTGAGCACGGACAGGCAGGCGGCGCCGTTTTCGGCATAGCTTTCGGCAATGGCGGCCGGTTCGAAGTGTTCCCGAATCAATCCCTTGCTTGGCGAAGCCTTTTTGATCTCCGCGATCACCGCCGGACGCTTGTGGCTGATGCGTTCAGTGAGTGCGTGGGTGAACCCGCGACACTTGCCCGCTGTCTTTATCTGATTTTCCAGGTCGGCCAGCGACATCTTCACCTGGCGCTCGGCGACTTCCTCCGCCTTGCGGTCGAGAATCTTCTTGAGAATGGTAGCCTGGTTCATCGTTGGTTACTGAGTTGTGTTCAGGCGCTGGCATCCAGGAAGTTTTTCAGCATCTGGTGGCCATGCTCGCTGAGGATGGATTCGGGATGGAACTGCACGCCTTCCACGGCCAGCGTCTTGTGGCGCACGCCCATGATTTCTTCGATGCTGCCATCCGGGTTTTCCGTCCAGGCGGTGACCTCCAGGCAATCCGGCAGGCTGTCCTGCTCGATCACCAGGGAATGGTAGCGGGTGGCGTTGAACGGACTCGGCAGGTCCTTGAACACACCTTTGCCCTTGTGGTGAATCGGTGAGATCTTGCCGTGCATGACGCGCTTGGCGCGAATGATCTTGCCCCCGAAGGCCTCGCCGATACTCTGGTGCCCCAGGCACACACCCAGAATGGGAATCTTGCCCGCGAATTCGGTGATGCTCGCCACCGAGATGCCCGCCTCGGCCGGCGTACAGGGTCCTGGCGAGAGGACGATCTGGTCCGGTTTCATGGCGCTAATTTCCCCGAGCGTGATTTCGTCATTGCGAAACACGCGGATGTCCACGCCCAGTTCACCGAAATACTGCACCAGGTTGTAGGTGAACGAATCGTAGTTGTCGATCATCAATAACATGTAATCCAACCTGCGTGATTTTCCCGCTGGTGACTGGAGACTGGTGACTGGCGGCTCATAATCCTTCCTCCGCGAGTTTTACCGCGTGGAACATGGCTCGTGCCTTGTTCATGGTTTCTTTCCATTCCAGGGCGGGCACCGAGTCGGCAACGATGCCGGCGCCGGCCTGGATGTACAGCGTTTTGTCCTTGATCACCGCGGTGCGTATAGCGATGGCCATGTCCATGTTGCCGTTCCAGGACAGGTAGCCCATGGCGCCGCCGTAGACACCGCGCTTCACCGGCTCGAATTCGTCGATGATCTCCATCGCCCGCACTTTCGGCGCCCCGCTCAACGTACCTACCGGCAGCGTCGCCTTTAGCACGTCCAGCGCGGTCCGGTCATCCGCCAGCTCGCTTTCCACGTTGGAGGCGATATGCATGACGTGGGAGTAGCGCTCAACGAACATCTGTTTCGTCACGACCACGGAACCGGTTTTCGATACGCGCCCGGAATCGTTGCGCGACAGGTCGATCAGCATGAGGTGCTCCGCGATTTCCTTTTCGTCGGCCAGCAATTCCTGCTCGAGCGCGAGGTCTTCCTCCTCTGTCCTGCCACGTCGGCGCGTGCCGGCCAGCGGCCGCACGGTGACCTTGCCGTCTTCCACCCGCGCCAGGATCTCCGGCGAGGCGCTCACGATATGAAAATCATCCAGGTCCATGAACACCATGTACGGCGACGGGTTCAACTGGCGCAGGGCGCGATAGACGTTGATGGCCTCACCCTCGTAGGGCAGGCTCATACGCTGGGCCAGCACCACCTGCATGACGTCGCCGGCGACGATGTATTCCTTGATCTTTTCCACCGCGGTCTCGAACGCCGCCTGGCCGAAACTGGAGACGAAATCGTCCTCTCCTACATCACGGCCGCTCTTGCGGATTTCCAGTTTCAGCTGAGTATCCAGTTTCGCCTCCAGCGCATCCAGCCGGGCAACAGCTATGGCGAAGGCGTCCTGCTGTGACGGGTCGGCGTACACCATCAGCATCATCTTGCCGCGCAGGTTGTCGAACACCACCACTTCCTCGGACAGCATCAGCAGGATGTCCGGCGTGTTGACCTTGTCCGGTGGCGCCGTGTCGGCTACGCGATGTTCGACGAAGCGCACGGTGTCATAACCGAAATAACCGACCAGGCCGCCGTTGAACCGGGGCAATTCCTCGGGTTCCGCCACCCGGAAGCGCTGCTGGTAGGCTTCGATGAATTCAAACGGGTCGGCAGTTTCCACCGACTCGGTAACCGCGCCGTCGGTTTCCACTGTAAGGTTATTGCCGCTGACCTTGAGCAGGGTCCGGCACGGCAGGCCGATGATGGAGTAACGGCCCCACTTCTCGCCGCCCTGTACCGACTCCAGGAAGTAGCTGTAGGGTCCACGCGCCAGTTTCAGGTAGGTGCCCAGTGGCGTTTCCAGGTCGGCCAGGATCTCCCGGTAGACCGGAATGCGGTTATAACCCTGGCGGGCGAGTTCAGCGTACTGCTCCGGAGACATTAACCGCCCAGTTCCTTGCGCATGGCCGCCACGGTGGCGGCATAGTCCGGGCTGCCGAAAATGGCGGAACCGGCCACGAACATGTCCGCCCCGGCGCGGGCGATCTCGCCGATATTGTTGACACCGACGCCGCCGTCAACTTCCAGGCGGATGTCGAAACCGCTGTCGTCGATGAGCTTGCGCACCACTTTCAGTTTATCCAGGGTGGACGGTATGAAAGCCTGGCCGCCGAATCCCGGGTTCACGGACATCAGCAGGATGATGTCCAGCTTGTCCATGACGTATTCGAGATAATCCACCGGGGTGGCGGGGTTGAGCACCAGCCCGGACTTGCAGCCCTGGTCACGCACCAGCTGCAGCGAACGATCGATATGGTGGGTGGCTTCCGGGTGAAAGGTGATATAGGCGGCACCGGCTTTGGCGAATTCCACAATCAGGCTGTCGACCGGTGTCACCATCAGGTGCACGTCGATGGGTGCCTTGATGCCTTTTTTCACCATGTGCGCCGCCAGGGACTTGCACACACCCGGGCCGATGGTCAGGTTGGGGACATAGTGGTTGTCCATGACATCGAAGTGGATCACATCGGTGCCGGCAGCCAGCACGGCCTCCACTTCCTCACCCAGGCGGGCAAAATCGGCGGATAGAATGGACGGTGCGATCAGGTAGTTTTTTGCAGCCATGTGACCTTCCGGTTCAGGGTTGTGCTTCAGGGACTGTCCCGAGACGCGCATTGTACCGGCTTTCCCGGCTTATGTCCTTGTACAGCAGGCTCTGCAAGCAACTGATTCAGTAAACAAAAAAGGGGGCGCTTCCCGGGAAACGCCCCCTCTTGCCTGACCGATGGGATTTACGCTTTATCCCTTTATCCCTTTATCCCTTAATCCTTTCAAGTCAGCAATGTCGGATGTCAGCCCTGTGGGCTTCATCCGACCTACTCGAACCAACACCGAATCAAACCGGGGTCTTCCAGCCGTGAGGCTTGATCGCCAGTACCGAGCAGTTGATGTTGTTGAGGATTTTCTCGGCGGTATTGCCCATGAAGAAGCCCTTGATGCCGGAGCGGCCCACCGTACCCATGACCACGAGATCGATCCGGTTGTTCTTCACGAACTTCGGAATCACGTCGGCCGGGTGGCCCTTGATCAGGTGCGTTTCAGAGTCCGTCAGTGAGAATTCCGCCGCAAGCTCCTCCAGGTGCGCCTTTTCGGTATTGCGCATGTCCTTCATGATGGCGTCCATGGACTTGTAATAGGCATGCACTTCGGGCCGGTGCCGCAGGCGCTTCTCCATAGCCACATCCCAGGAATGCACCACATGCAGTTCGCCCTTTTCTATCTGCGCCATTTCGCTGGCCAGTTCCATGATGGTGCGATCCATGTTTTTCTGGGTCTTGTCCTTCAGGCGCAGGTCGACACTGGCAAGAATCCTGGAGTGGCTGATCTTCTTGCGCGGTTTCAGGATGAGCACCGGAATCGGGCATTTGCGCACCAGGTTCATGTCCAGCGTGCTGAACAGCATGCCGGTCAGGTGCGGCTTGCCACTGGCCTTGACCACCAGGTCGAACTTGCCCACCTTCACTTCCTGGATGATCTTGATGTAATCCTTGCCCTGCCTGACGACAACGGGAATCGACAGTTTCGCGCTTCTGGGCACGGCTTTTTTCACCAGCTTTTCCAGGTCGTCCTTGCGCGCCTTCAACAGCTCACGCTGCAGGCGGATCATGTCCATCGCGACATCGGATATGGCAAAGGTTTCCGCCATCTCGACAACGTCCATGACCGTGATTTTGGCCTTGATGTCCTTCGCCAGGGCGATAGTCTTCTTCAGCGCCGCCTGCTCGCCCGCACTGCCATCAGCGACGAACAAAATTTTATTGAATCTTTTCATGTATACCCCTTGTCTCCCTTGTCAGGCACAGTTTTTGTGCCTTTGATTTCCTGCCTATCGTGTCATTGTCCGGTGTTTGGTATCAACGGGGTTTGGTGATAGGAATTTCATATAAGCCTGCAGTATTTTCTGCGGATAGCCTGAGCACAGGCCCATTACTGTACATTGTGATGTTGATTCATTACATTGCAAAATGATGTAAATCAATCAATGTGTTACCCATGAATCTCGAAAAATTCTTTCGCAGTGAATCAGCCCCCGCCATTCTGCTGATCCTGTTCGCCCTGCTGGCGATGCTGCTTAAAAATTCCGCCTTTTCAGATACCTATAACCAGTTTCTGGAGATGGAGATCGAGGTGCGGGCGGAAAACTTCGCTATCGAGAAACCCCTGCTGCTTTGGGTCAATGATGGCTTGATGGCGGTATTCTTCTTCCTGGTCGGCCTGGAACTGAAAATGGAAATTTTCGACGGCCAGCTGCGCAACCCCGCCAATGTGGTCCTGCCGGTTGCCGGTGCCATCGGCGGCTTCCTCGTGCCCGCCGGCATCTACCTGCTGTTGAATTACACGAACCCCGCCATCGCCAACGGCTGGGCGATACCCACCGCCACCGATATCGCCTTTACCCTCGGCATCCTGGCCCTGCTCGGCGACCGCGTGCCGGCATCGCTGAAACTTTTCCTGCTGACCCTGGCGATCGTGGACGACCTGTTCGGCATCATCGTGATCGCGGTGTTCTATACCTCGAAACTCTCGCTGGTCACGCTTTCCCTGGCCAGCATCGGCTGGATCGGTATGGCCATCCTCAACCGCATGCGCGTCACGCATCTCGCGCCTTTCCTGCTGTGCGGGATATTGGTGTGGGTGTGCTTCCTGAAGTCCGGTGTGCATGCCACGCTGGCAGGCGTCATCAATGCCTTCTTCATCCCCATACATATCGTGCTGGAGGACGGCGAGGACCATGCCCATCTCAAGGAACTGGCGCACGAACTGCATCCTTACGTGTATTTCCTTGTGCTGCCGATGTTCGCATTCGTCAATGCCGGCGTCCTGCTGTCAGGGCTCGATCTGTCGATACTCACCGGGCCGCTGCCCATGGGTATCTTCCTGGGCCTGTTTGTCGGCAAGCAGGTGGGCATCTTCGGCGTCTGCTGGCTGCTCATCCAGTGCGGCATCGCCAGGTTGCCTGAGGGCAGTTCCTGGAAACAGTTTTACGGGGTGACCGTGCTGTGCGGGGTCGGATTCACGATGAGCCTGTTCATCGCCTCGCTGGCGTTCGAGGAAGGCGGTGACGTCTTCAACGGCGCAGCCAGGGCCGATCGGTTGGCTATACTGATGGCTTCCGTATTTTCGGCGACTGTCGCATACCTGGTGCTGTATTTCTCCGGCACGAAAAAGGGCCGGGAAGAAAGCTCCGGTTAGTCGACATCCAGGCTGTCACGAATGATCTGCCAGGCCTCTTCCTCGTCATCCACAAACTGGAATATGCCAACATCATCCGGGCTGATCATGCCCTCCTCGACCATCAGGTCGAAATTGATGACCTTCTGCCAGTAGTCCCTGCCAAACAGCAGCACCGGCAATGGCTTGATCTTGCCGGTCTGGATCAGGGTAAGCGTCTCGAACAGTTCATCAAATGTGCCGTACCCGCCGGGAAAGATGACCAGCGCACGGGCCCTGAGCATGAAATGCATCTTGCGCATGGCGAAGTAGTGGAACTGGAAACACAGATCAGGGGTGATGTAGGGATTGGGAGTCTGCTCGTGAGGCAGCACGATGTTCAGGCCGATAGTTTCCGCCCCCGCTTCCTGGGCACCACGATTCGCCGCCTCCATGATGCCGGGGCCGCCTCCGGTCACTACATGCAGCTGCGGGCATTCCGAACAGCCGGAGCGCTCGCTGATCAAGTGGGCCAGCCGGCGCGCCTGTTCGTAGTACGTGGCATGCCGGATATCCGCCTCCACCCGTGCGAGCTGCTGCCGCAGATCATTGTCCTTGGACGCAGTGGCCAGCGCCTCATCGAGCATCTCCCTGCGCCGCATGGCCGCTTCCATGTCGCAAGTGCGGGCGCTGCCGAAAATAACCACGGTGTGCTCGACCCCATGCTCCTGCAACAGCAGTTCCGGTTTCGACAGCTCCAGTAAAAACCGGACCGGCCGCATTTCATCACGGAGCAGGAAGTCGATGTCGTCATAAGCCAGCTTGTAGGCGGGCGAGTTGATCTGCTCCTGCGCTATTTCACTGCGTTCAATACGCGCATGGCGCCTGTCGTCGGCTGCTGAATGGAACAGGTGACCGGGTTTTTTGCGATTGGACATGACTATAGCCTTGGGAGTCACTGTTATTTTCCTGCGTCATCATACATGATTCACAGTTCGGGAAGACATTTTGGGGGAACCTTCACATGTGCCGTTTTCTCGCCTACAGCGGCCCACCCACGCTGATGCAGGACCTGCTGCTGGACAGCAGTTATTCCCTGGTGCGGCAAAGCCGCCATGCACGCATGCGCTTCGAGCCGGTCAACGGCGACGGCTTCGGGGTCGGCTGGTACCCGGAACACGACGACACCGTGCCCGGCACTTTCGTGAGCATCGAACCGGCCTGGAGCAACCGCAACCTGCGCCAGCTCGCCTCGAAGATTCCGACCCGGCATTTCTTCGCCCACGTGCGCGACGCCACACCCGGCATGCCGGTGTCCCAGGCCAACTGCCACCCCTTCCAGTACGATGAGTGGCTGTGGATGCACAACGGCTTTCTCGGCCAGTTCGACCGGTGCCGGCGCAGCTTGCTGTCGGCGCTTTCCGACGCCTCGTTCGGCATGATCCGGGGTAACACGGATTCCGAACACGCCTTTGCCCTGTTCCTGGATGAAATCGGCCACGATGACAAGGGTCACATTCATACAGCTGACGCCGCCCGGATGCTTTCCGCCCTGGGCAACACGCTTCAGCATATCGAGGCTATTCGCCGGCAAGCAGGCTGCGATACCGAGGCGCACATGAATTTTGCAGTGACCAACGGCAGGACCTCCCTGTTCACGCGTTACAGCTCGCATGCGGACAGGCCACCACCCACCCTGTTCTACCACTGCGAGGATGCCACCTGCATCATCGCCTCGGAACCGTTGTCTGAATCGTCACGCTGGACGCCGGTGGATGCCGGGCAGGTGCTGGTGCTGGAGGAAGGCAGGCCGCTGGATGTGCGCACCCTGGATGTTTGATGTGTCAGTCCTGGAAAAGCAGTAAATAAAAATTATGCACACTGACGCCAATACCCAGCAGCAGGCCGACGGCCATTGCGGGTGCATGGTGACTCGTCAAGCCTAGTACACTGGCGAGCAGGAACAGGAAGATGGGCAGGCAAAGGAAAGTGATGAATTTCTGGCTCAGGGTCACCTCGGCCTTGACCCCGCGGAACCAGAACAGGCTGATGCCCAGCAGGTGGCCGACCAGCAACACGGCATTCGAGATACGCCACAGCGGCTCTCCCGCTATCCCTCCATAGGAAAGCACAAGGGGGACAAAGGCGGCAAAGAAAACGATGATGCTGGGTTCCACGAGGGTACGAAACTGCAGCAATGCCGCCGACGTCCATCTTTCGCTACCGCGATGCTCCAGTGCCGTGACCACGCCACTAAACCCGATCAGGGTAATGGCTATCGTGGCGATGTTGAGCAGGAAATCTTCTGACAGTCCGGTTTGCATCGCATCAATCTGCCTGTTGTTTCCTTAACAACGCATCCAGCTCCTGCAACCGCTCCGGCGTGCCGATGTCGAACCATCGCCCGTCATAGTATTCGCCACTTACCCTGCCCTGCGCCATGGCCTGCTTCAACAGCGGGACCACCGGACGCCTGCCTGGCGCGATACCGGCAAAGAGCGAGGGATGGTATACGGCGATGCCGCTGTAGGTGAGCTTGTCTTCGCCGCCATGCGCTTCCCTGACCTTGCCATCCTCCAGGACGAAATCACCTCCCGGATGGTGCCCGGGATTATCCACCAGCACGAGATGCGCCTGCAGTCCGACACCATCGAGTGACGCCAGCGTGCCGAACGGAAAATCCGTGAAGATGTCGGCGTTGACGCTGACGAAAGACCCCACCTTGCCGTCTTCCTCAAGTAAAGGCAGGGCCTGGATGATGCCGCCGGCGGTTTCCAGGGGCTCATCCTCCCGCGACCAGGTGATGGCAACCCCGAGAGCGGAGCCATCACCGAGTGCCGCCTCCACCTGCTCACCCAGCCAGGCGTGATTGACAACCAGGTCGGTAAAACCGGCGGCGGCCAGTTTCGCGACCTGGTGGTGGATCAGCGACTTGCCCCCTGCTTCAAGCAGGGGCTTGGGCGTCGACAGTGTGAGGGGCAGCATGCGCTCCCCTTTGCCGGCGGCCAGCACCATGGCTTTCACGCCTTGTTTACCCCGCTCATGGCTGTCCCCGGTTCATGATGTTTTTCAGGCGCGTCCACAACAACGGGTAGATGTGCTGCTCGAACCAGCGGCCCAGGTCATACATGTCCGGGTAATCGCCGAGTACTTCCTTGACGTATGCCAGCGTGCGCGGAATATCAGCCAGGTAGCCCGGTTTGCCGTCGCGCAGGTACAGTCGCGAGAAAATCCCGGTGGCCTTCAGGTGCCGCTGTACACCCATCAGGTCGAAGCTGCGCAGGAATTGCGCCTCTTCGAAGTCGTCGATAATTCCGGCGGTCTGCGCCATGTTGGCATACTGAAGGGCCCAGTCGCGGATCATGGACTGCGGCCAGCTGATGTAGCAATCCTTGATGAGCGAGACCAGGTCGTAGGTGAACGGGCCGATGACTGCATCCTGGAAATCCAGCACGCCAAGATTGCCATCCTCCTGGAACAGCAGGTTGCGCGAATGGTAATCCCGGTGCACGCACACCTGCGGCTGCGCCTGGGCGGCATCGATGAGCACACCGAAATAGTGATCGAGCAGGCCTTCCTCCACCTTGGACAGGCTGAGTTCCATGATGCCCCCGCAGAACCAATCCCGAAATAGTTCCAGCTCACGCATCAGCAGGCCGCCATCATAGGGAGGCAGCAGGATATCGCTGCCTTCACGGATCGACTGGATCCTGGTCAGGATGTCGAAAGCATGATTGTAGACATCGTGAACCTCGGCAAAACGCTCCTGTTTCTTCAGCTCCATCAGCCGGGTATTGAGCAGGGTATCGCCCAGGAAGGACAGGCACATGAAACCCTGCGCATAATCGACTCCGTGTACATGCGGGACATTTACGCCAGCCGCCGCGAATTTTTCGGCGATTTGCACGAAAGCATGGCAGTCTTCCTTGTCGGGTGGGGCATCCACCAGCACGTAGGTGGTGGCACCGGGACGGGCGGTAAAGTAGCGGCGAAAACTGGCGTCGCCACTCAGGGGAACAATCCTGGGTTGAGCGGCAGTCTCGCCAAGATCAGAAAGGAGTCCTGTAAACCAGGTTTGCAGTTCCGTCTGTCTTCTCTGCAATACTGTCTTATCTGATTTTGGAGAAGCCATCGATCAAGCTTAACCTTTCCTGGTTGAGTTGCCTGCAACCCGGACAGCTTGTTAAGCCGGGCCATAAAAACTAGAATCTTTCGATGCCCCGCATTATGCCTTTACATAGGGGAATTTAGAAGTGATCCCCAGGTTGCCCTCTTCCGCCAAACCCACGAAACACCTCATCTTGATCAGCCTGGTATTTAGCCAGGGACTCGCAGCACAACCTGCATTGCTGCAGGCCAGCGACGTCGACTGGGTCAGTTACGATAACCTGAGTCCCGAGCAGCGCGCACAACTGGCTGACAATTGCTGCGGCATGTACGTGGCACCGGAATTACCTGCACTCGAAGGTGTGCCCGGTTCCGCCAGCCTGGTTGCCGATTCCCTGGAAGCGGCTGGCGGTGATCGTGTCATTCTCGAAGGCGACATCCACATCCGGCAGGAAGACATTTACCTGCGCGCGGATACCGGCACCTACGATTACGACACCGGTGACGCGGATCTCGACGGCAACATACAGGTGCGCATGACCGGCATGCTGCTGGTTGGCACGGATGGACAGGTGGAGAATGCCGGTGAGCGTACCAGCATCAACAATGCCAGTTACGTCCTGCACGAGGACAATATTCGCGGCACGGCTGAGGTCATTGTCTATACCGATGCCGAGGGCATCATCACCATCGACAATGGCGCCTTTACCCGTTGCGAGCCCGGCAACAACTCTTGGGTGATAGAAGGCAACTCGATCACCCTCAACCAGGCTACCGGCCGCGGTGTGGCTCGCGACGTCAAGCTGCGCCTGGGCAACACGCCGGTGCTGTACTTGCCGGTCATCACATTCCCGATCAATGACGAACGCGCCACCGGTTTCCTCGCTCCCACCATCGGCTCCACCCGGGACGGCGGCCTGGATGTTGCAGCCCCCTTCTACCTGAACCTGGCGCCGAATTACGACGCCACCATCACGCCGCGCCTCATGACAGACCGCGGCGTTATGCTGGGCATGGAAGGGCGCTACCGCAGCCGGCGTTCGATGAACGTGCTGCAGATGAGCTTCCTGCCTGGCGACAACCAGTACGATGCCGCGGAACTGCTGCTGCCGGATCCCGAGTCACCCCCGGTGGAAGACCGCTGGCAGATCAACATAGACCACACCAGCCGTTTTGCCCGCAACTGGCGCGGACTGGTGGATTATGCCGGCGTCAGCGACGAGGATTACTTTCAGGACCTGGGCAATACCGGCCTGTACACCACGACACAGAGCTACCTGCGCCGCACCGGCGGGGTGGAATACCGCAACAATGACTGGCGCTTCCGGTTCCAGGCGCTGAGCTACCAGATCATCGACCCGACGATCCCGGAAAGCAGCGAACCATACAAGCGCCTGCCGCGCATCAACCTGGACGGCAGTTTCAGCAACGAGTTCGGCCTCGATTACGGCGTTCGTACGGAGTACGTCAATTTCGACCGCGACCTGAACCCGCTGAACCTGACAGCCGGGCAACTGGCCGAAGGCGCCATGGTTACCGGTCAGCGCCTGACCATCGAACCGGAGGTCAGCTACCCCTGGTCCACCCCCGGTGCCTTTGTCACCCCCCAGATGAAATACAAGTACGCCTCCTATGATCTCGACGATCCCACCAATGTGTTCACCGATGACCCGTCCCGCGGCGTGTTCGTCGGCAGCATCGACAGTGGCCTGATCTTCGAGCGGGATACCGAATTTGCGGACACCGCGCTGATCCAGACCCTCGAACCGAGGCTGTACTACCTGTACAACGAATACGAGGACCAGAGTGACATTCCGGTATTCGACAGCTCCGACATGACCTTCAGTTTCAGCCAGTTGTTCCGGGAGGACCGCTTCAGCGGCAAGGACCGGGTCGGGGACACCAACCAGCTCACCCTGGCCCTTAGCACCAGGCTCCTGGACGAGCGGGGCCGGGAAAAGGCCAGCGCCAGCATCGGCCAGATCCGGTATTTCAGCGACAGGCGCGTCACCCTGGATAACAGGCAGGGCGTATCCGAGCGCCAAAGCGGCTCTGCCGTCGCATCGGAAATGACCTGGCGATTCTCGGATAACTGGCGCGTTAACTCCTACCTGGAATGGGACACCAGAGAAAACAACCTCGAAGTCGGTAATTTTCAATTCCGCTATCAATCTGATATAAATCACATCCTTAATTTCAGCTACCGGTACCGTGACGTAAACGGAAACCCGGTCACTGCGGCGGGATTTGACCGCCGCATCAGGCAGACTGACATGTCGGGCATCTGGCCCGTATCGCAGAACTGGAGCTTGATCGGACGCTGGAATTACGACCTTGCCAACGACCGCAACCTGGAAAGCATTGCCGGGCTTGAATTCAACAACTGCTGTTACACGGTTCGCGTCGTCGCCAGGCAATGGATCGATAACGACGCCCTGTTCCATGGCAACGTGGACGACAACACCGGGGTCTTCCTGCAGTTTGAACTAAAAGGCTTCGGCAGCGTCTTAGGTGGCAATGTCAGCGGCATATTGAACAACGGCATCAGCGGTTACAGAGAACGGGAATATGTGCAGTAATAAAGCAGCAAGCAGGTTTCAAGATACAGGCAGGACGGCGTTCCGGCTGTTGCTGGCAGTGCTGTCCATTGCCGGCAGTATTGCCTTTGCCCAGCAGCCGGTTACCCTGGACCGCATTATCGCCATTGCCGACGACGACGTTGTCCTGAAAAGCGAATTCGACATGCGTTGGGAGTCCATCCAGGCCCAGCTTGCCAGTATCCAGGGCCCCCGCCCTGATGAAACCGTGCTGAAAAAACAGCTGCTGGACCAGCTCATCATCGAAAACCTGCAGATGCAGATGGCAACCCGTGCCGGCGTGCGTGTCGATGACAACCAGCTCAACTCCGCGCTGAACGGCATCGCCCAGCAGAACAATATGACCTTCGAGCAGTTCCGCCAGCTGCTGGAATCGCAGGGCGTCTACAACACCACGCGAGAGCAGCTGCGCCGCGATATCATGCTGCAGCAGCTGCAGACCGGTGCCGTCAACAACCGTATCGATATCACGCGCCAGGAGGTTGAAAACTTCCTGCGCTCGGAAGCCGGCCAGGCTGACATTGCCCCGGAATACCGCATCACCCAGTTGATGATCGAGCATGCCGACGGCGCCGAGGGTTCCAGGCGCGAGGAACTGGCAAATTTCCTCTACGAACAGATGCGCCAGGGCGCCGAGATCGAGCAGTTCATCGCCGCCGGGCAGGTCAGCGGCATCCCGGTACGCGGCAGCGATCTCGGGTTCCGGAAAACAGAAGAAATGCCAACCATCTTCCAGGAAGTGGCGCCACAGCTGATCCTTGGCGAGATAAGCGCCCCATTTCGCAGTGAGAGCGGCTGGCATATCGTCCAGCTCAAGGACCTGCGCGGCGGTGCCAACCTGGAAATCCAGCAGTACCATGTCCGTCACATTCAGATCGAGCCCAACGAAATTCGTACCGAAGGCCAGGCCGACGACCTGATCCACGACCTTTATCGGCGCATCCAGGAAGGCGAGGACCTCAGTGACCTGGCTCGGCAGAACACCGACGATGAAAGCTCCATGGTGTCCGGCGGCGACCTCGACTGGATCACTTTCGGCCAGCTGCCGCCGGATTTCCTCGCCGTCGTGCAGGATCTCGACATCGGCGAGATGAGCGAACCTGTACACCTGCAAAGCGGCTGGCACATCATCGAGCTGCTCGAGAAACGTATGCAGGACGTTACCCAGGAAAACATGCGTTACCAGGCGGAGCAGATCCTGCGCCAGCGCAAATTCGAAAACGAGCTGGAAAACTGGCTCACCGAAATGCGCGATACCGCCTACATCGACATCAAGATTGAACCCGAGAACCTCTGATAAGGGCCTGTTAACACAGTTTGAATTTTCACTGTTGTGGTGCTGCAAATGCGCCAATCAAGGCGCAAGGAGGGAAGATTGGCGACCCCAAATGACCGACGAGCAACGATGAGTGGCGTATTTGCAGCCACAACCCGAAAGGCCGGGCCAATTTTCCGTCCGGCGGCGTACTCAGTCGCTCATGTATGGTCGATACTGAACGCTTCTTCGAGCCTTGCCAGACGAAAAATTGCCTCCGGCAGTGATGATTCAAACTGTGTTAACAGGCCCTAACCCACCTCTTCTCGCTGTAACACCCGGTGAACCCGCCGGCATCGGTCCTGACCTTTGCCTGGCGCTTGCAGCCGCACAGCCCGAACTGACTGACTCCCTTGTCATTATCGCGGACCCGTCCCTGTTAGCCGAGCGTGCGGCAATCCTTGGTCTGGAAGTTGCCGTCACCGAGTACACGGGTACGGGAATGACTCCGGGCGCCCTCAACGTATTACCTGTCGCCCTCAAGTCACACTGCCATGCCGGGCAATTGGACACCACCAACAGCACCTACGTGCTCGAGACACTGGATACCGCCGTGGCGGGATGCCTGGCGGGAGAATTCGGGGGACTTGTCACCGGGCCGGTGCAGAAAAGCGTGATCAACAATGCCGGCATCCCCTTTTCAGGCCATACCGAATACCTGGCACAACTTTGCCAGTGCGATCACGTGGTCATGATGCTGGCAACCGAGGGCCTGCGCGTGGCCCTGGCCACCACGCATTTGCCGCTTACGGCTGTACCTGGCGCGATCACCGGGCCCCTGCTCCTGCATGTCATCAGGATTCTCGAACAGGACCTGCGGGAAAAATTCGGCATCGCGGCCCCGCGCATCGTGGTTGCCGGCCTCAATCCCCATGCCGGGGAAGGCGGCCACCTGGGCCGTGAAGAGCAGGACATCATCATTCCGGTGCTGCAGCAGTGCCGCCAGCAGGGTATGGACCTGATCGGTCCATTGCCCGCCGACACCCTGTTCACGCCGAAACATCTCGACGGGGCAGACGCGGTGCTGGCCATGTATCACGACCAGGGCCTGCCGGTTTTGAAGTACAAGGGTTTCGGCCATGCCGTCAACATCACGCTGGGCCTGCCCCTGATCCGCACATCCGTGGACCATGGCACGGCACTGGATCTTGCCGGGACCGGCCGCGCCGAAACCGGCAGCCTGCAGGTAGCTATCGCCACTGCCAGGGAGATGGCCGGCCACTGGAGCCGGCTCCATGGCTGAGCGCACACAGCATCGGCCACGCAAGCGCTTTGGCCAGAACTTCCTGGTGGATGCCGGGATCATCGAGCGCATCGTCAACGCCGTCAACGCGAAGGATACCGATGCGATTATCGAAATCGGGCCGGGCCAGGGCGCCCTCACAGACCGGCTTGTCGACAGTTGCGCACACCTGGATGTGATCGAGATCGATCGCGATCTCGCCGCCGAATTCCGCTGGCGCTATGAAGGCAGAAACAATTTCACCCTGCACAACCAGGATGTCCTGAAATTTGATTTCCACACCCTGCCACCGGTGGCCGGCGGCTATCGCCTGATCGGCAACCTGCCCTACAACATTTCCACCCCCCTGCTCTTTCACCTGTTTGAAAGCCGGCAATTATTCAGGGACATGCTGTTCATGCTGCAGCTGGAAGTCGTGGATCGCATGACGGCGGAACCCGGCGGGAAGAACTACGGCCGCCTGGGCATCATGACGCAGTATTACTGCAGAGTGGAGAAGCTGTTCCGGGTGCCGCCGACGGCATTTTCGCCGCAGCCCAAAGTGGAGTCGGCCATCGTGCGCCTGGTTCCCTGGACTGAACTGCCGTGTCCTGCCCGTGACACTGCCATGCTGGAAAAAGTAGTACGCACGGCCTTTTCACAGCGCCGCAAAACACTGCAGAACAGCCTGAAATCACTCGCGGACAAGCACGTGTTGTCGACGCTCGGCATCGATGGCAGCCGCCGTCCCGAGACGCTCTCGCTTGAGGAATATGTTACTATCAGCGACACGCTGGCAGAGGTCACCTAGACTGCCGGCAGGGACTTCCGGCAATTCCCACCGACTTTTATACCTGGCGTAATGGAGCCTTTGTGAGCAGTACATCCGAGAACGATTGCGGTATAGAGATCAGGACCAGGACCAAGTACCTGGAAATGCAGTCTGATCCCGCGAAAAGCTCTTACGCCTTTTCCTACACCATTTCCATTCGCAACCATCGTAATGAGCCCGTAAGGCTGCTCAGCCGCCACTGGATAATCACCGACCAGAACAACAAGGTCGACGAGGTGACGGGCAAGGGCGTTGTGGGACAGCAGCCCGTGATAAAACCCGGCGAATCCTTCGAGTATTCCAGCGGCACACTGATCGGCACTGAAATAGGCGACATGCGCGGCTCCTATACCATGGAAACTGCCGGCGGCGAGCAGTTCGAAGCACCGATTCCCCTTTTCGTGCTCGCCATCCCGAACATGATTCACTAGCGTTGACGCAATGCCGGTGACAAGAAACAAGTAGCAGCTATGGCAACATATGCAATAGGCGACATCCAGGGTTGTTATGACCAACTCATGCGCTTGCTGGACAAGGTCAATTTCGACCCTACCCGCGACCGCCTCTGGAGCGTCGGCGACATCATCAATCGCGGCCCGAAGTCACTGGAAACCCTGCGCATACTCAAGGCCCTGGGCAGCGCCTTTACCATGGTGCTCGGCAACCACGACCTGCATTTCGTCGCCATGGCCACCGGCGCCCAGAAGCACGGCAAGAAAGATACCCTGCGCGCCATCCTGGATGATCCCGACTGCCTCGGATTCTGCGACTGGCTCAAGCGCAAGCCCATGATCCACAGCGAAAAGCTGGATACCGAGAATGGCGAGGAAACCTTCCTGATGGTGCATGCGGGCATCGCCCCGGGCTGGACCTTCAAGCAGGCGCGCGGATATGCCGCCGAAGTGGAGGACATCCTGCAAAGCGAGAAATGCTCCAGGTTCCTCAACAAAATGTACGGCGATGAACCGGATATCTGGCACGAAGGCCTGACCGGCATGGAGCGACTGCGGGTCATCACCAACTACCTGACCCGCGTGCGATTCTGCAACGGTGAAACCCAGCTCAACCTCGCCATCAAGACCGGGCCGAAAACCGCGCCCCCGGGATTCAAGCCCTGGTATGAATACCAGCAGCTGAAGCCCAACCGGTACATCGTCTTCGGTCACTGGGCCACCCTGGAAGGTGAAACCAACTGGCCCAACGTCTTTGCGCTCGACACCGGCTGCGTGTGGGGCCGCACCCTCACTGCCTTGCGCCTGGAAGACAAGCAGCGCTACAGTGTGCCCTTCAAGTAATCCCGAAGAATCCGGCACGATCATGAAAACCTATCTCGTCGGCGGCGCCGTACGTGACAAATTGCTCGGCATTCCGGTCAAGGACCGGGACTGGGTGGTCGTGGGCGCCACCCCGGACGAGATGCTCGACCTGGGTTACACGCAGGTAGGCAAGGATTTCCCGGTGTTCCTGCATCCCGAAAGCAGGGAGGAATACGCACTGGCGCGCACGGAACGCAAAACCGGCCAGGGCTACAAGGGCTTCACCGTGCATGCCGATAAAAGCGTGACCCTGGAAGAAGACTTGCAGCGGCGCGACCTGACGATCAACGCCATTGCCGAGAATGAAGACGGCACCATCGTCGACCCCTTCAACGGCCGGGCAGACCTGGAAGCAAAAGTGCTTCGGCACGTATCAGCCGCCTTCGTCGAGGATCCACTGCGCGTACTGCGTGTCGCCCGCTTCGCGGCGCGTTTCCACCACCTGGGTTTCTCCATAGCCGAAGAAACCATGGCCCTCATGCAGGACATCGCCGCATCCGGCGAACTGTGGGACCTGGTCAGTGAACGTATCTGGACGGAAATCAGCCGTGCGCTGGAAGAGCGATCACCCCAGGTTTTCTTCCAGGTACTGCGCGGCTGCAACGCCCTCGGCGACATCCTGCCGGAACTGGAAAACCTGTTCGGTGTTCCGCAGCCGAAAAAGTACCACCCCGAGATCGATACCGGCATCCACACGCTGATGGTGCTGGAGCAGGCCTCTGTGCTCAGTGAAGACCCCGTGGTACGCTTTGCGGCGCTGATGCACGATATCGGCAAGGCTGAGGTGCCCCGCGAACGCTGGCCCAACCTGCAGGGACATGAACAGCTGGGCGCCGACCTGATCAACACAGCCTGCAAACGCATCCGGGCACCCAACGAGTACCGCGACCTGGCGCGAATCACATGCCTGTACCACACCCATTGCCATCGCACGGATGTACGGCATCCTGCTGCCATTCTGGACACACTCGAACACTGCGACGCCTTTCGCAAGCCCGAACGCTTCGAGCAGTTCCTGCTTGCCTGCGAAGCCGACGCCCGCGGCCGGCTTGGCCTGGAAAAGCATCCCTATCCGCAGGCGGACATACTGCGCCGGGCACTTGCCGTCAGTAGCGGTGTGGATACTGCAGAAATAGTCGCGGCCGGTTACCGCGATGCAGAGATCGGCGTCCAGCTGCATGCGCGGCGCCTGGTTATCCTGACCGAGGAGTTGGCCAGCGATGAATCATGAATCCGGACATCCCGTAGCACTGATCACCGGCGCCGGCGTGCGGCTCGGGGCGGCCACGGCATCTCTCCTGCACAGCAGCGGTTACAACGTGGTTATTCACTGCAACCGCTCCAGGCAGCCGGCAGAGAGCCTGGCTCAAACCCTCAATAACGCCCGATCGAATTCTGCCGCCGTCCTGCAGGCTGATCTGGCAGTTGATGAGCAGGTGCTCGAACTTGGCCGGCAGGCCATCGCCAACTGGCAGCGCCTGGATGTACTGGTCAACAACGCCTCAGCCTTTTACCCGACGCCACTGGACTCCATAAGCACCGATGACTGGCATACGCTTTTTGCGAGCAATGCCCGCGCTCCCCTGTTCCTGGCCAGTGCCGTTGCCCGGGAGCTGAAACAGCAGCGCGGCTGCATCATCAACATCTCGGACCTGTATGCGCGCCGCGGGCTTTCCAACCACAGCATATACACCATGGCCAAGGCCGCCCTGGAAAGCATGACCCGCTCACTGGCGCGCGAACTCGCGCCGGATGTTCGCGTCAACGCTGTCGCCCCTGGCGCGATATTGTGGCCACCGGAGGAAAACCTCGCCGAGGACACGAAAGATGCCATCATCGCCAAGAGCGCACTCAAGCGCATGGGGGAGCCGGCCGATATCGCCCACGCGGTATTGTTCCTTGTCAGGAACGCAACGTATGTGACCGGGCAGGTTCTGCACGTTGACGGTGGTCGTTGAATATTTATTTTTATTTTGATTTTTCCCTATCGGGGTGGTGTGACTTTCTTTCAAAAGAAAG
>CAZVSC010000045.1:0-22379 GCA_964629325.1 uncultured Enterobacteriaceae bacterium | reverse complement strand
GATTCGTGCGGCAGCAGCTGGTGGATGCGGGCAAGGATGGACAGACCGCCGACGCCGGAATCAAACACACCTACGGGTGAACTGGAACTCATTTTGAAGCGTCTAACCCCCTGTGGCTCGCATTGTAGCTTAGCAAGGCGATAAAGGGATAAACCGATGAAGGGATAAAGCGTCCTGCGACAATAACGCCGCATACTGTAGACCCTGAATAGGTTGCCCTTTATCCTTTTATCCCTTTATCCCTTTATCGATTCACTGAATTGCCAAGTAACCACTCCAACAAAACCTCCTCGCCGGAAGAGTCGGAGCCGGTATTGTGCCTCGTCGGCCCCACCGCCGCCGGCAAGACCGCCATCGCCCTCGAACTGGCCCGCCAGCACGGCTTCGAAATCATCAGCGTCGATTCGGCCCTCGTCTACCGCGGCATGGACATCGGCTCCGGCAAGCCGGACCAGGCGACCCTGGCGGAAATCCCGCATCACCTGGTCGACATCCGTGACCCGGCCGAGCCCTACTCGGCGGCCGAGTTTCGCGCCGATGCCTTCAAGGCGGCGCAGGACATCATCGACCGCGGCAAGCGGCCGTTGTTCGTCGGCGGCACCATGCTCTATTTCAAGGTACTGCGCGAGGGCCTGGCCAGCATGCCCGAGGCGGATGCGGGCATTCGCCGGCAGATCCAGGCCCTTGCCGATGCCCAGGGCTGGCCGGCAGTGCACGCCAGGCTGGCAGAAGTGGACCCGGTCGCGGCGGCACGCATTCATCCCACCGATCCGCAGCGCCTGATGCGGGCCCTGGAAGTGTTTGAAGTCACCGGCAAGACACTGACCGCGCATCACGAGGCAGGAAAGAAATCCGCGAACATCCTGCCCGACTACCTGTCTAACCTGGTGTTCGTGGCGATCCATCCGGCTGACCGCGCCGTATTACATGAACAGATAGCCACGCGTTTCCACCAGATGCTGGCCGACGGTTTCATCGATGAAGTGAAGTCGCTCTATGAACGGGGCGACCTGCACCGGGAATTGCCGGCCATGCGCTCGGTGGGATACCGCCAGGCCTGGGATTTCCTGGCAGGCCGGTATGACGAGACCGCCATGACCGACAAGGCCATCGCTGCCACGCGGCAGTTGGCCAAGCGCCAACTCACCTGGCTGAGAAGCTGGCCGGAATTGCACCGGATTGAGGCGGATTGCGGCAGTGAAAGTGAAAAAATTGTGAATAACTGCTTGAAATTACTCGCAGAAGGAACCATTAACTAGTTCAGAGAGTTTGTGTGGCTCTATAATTCAAAGGTGTGGAATAGGATTCCACCTGAGGCGTTTTAAACAACAAGAAGATTTGGAGAAATATCATGTCAAAAGGGCACTCTTTACAAGACCCTTTCCTGAATGTGCTGCGCAAGGAAAAGGTACCCGTTGCGATCTATCTCGTCAGCGGTATCAAACTCCAGGGCCAGATCGAGTCATTTGACCAGTTCGTCATTGTCCTGAAAAACACTGTTAACCAGATGGTGTACAAGCATGCCATTTCAACCGTTGTTCCCAGCCGCCAGATCCGTGTACCGATGGCCGGTGGGGAAAGCGGCGATGAAGATATGGCAGGCAATACACTCTAACCATACCCCACGTACCCTTTACAGGTCATAAGGTCCCGATATTTTTTTCGAACGTCCCGATAGCGGTGAAGTCGCCATCCTGGTCCAGATGGATCTGGATGGTGAGCTGGACCAGCCTGACCCGAGGGAATTCGAGGAGCTGGCACTTTCAGCCAGGACCTGCCCTGTTGCTTTGGTCTCCGGCCACCTGAAACAAGCCAATCCAAGATTCTTCATTGGCACTGGCAAGCTCGAGGAAGTCGCCCACATGATCCGCCTGCACCAGGCGGAAGTCGTGCTGTTCGACCATCCGCTGTCACCCAGCCAGGAACGCAACCTCGAAAAGGAACTCAAGTGCCGCGTGCTCGACCGCACCGGTCTCATTCTCGACATCTTCGCCCAGCGCGCCCGCTCCTACGAGGGCAAGCTGCAGGTGGAGCTGGCACAGATGCAGCATTCACTGACCCGCCTGGTGCGGGGCTGGACCCACCTTGACCGGCAAAAGGGCGGTATCGGTGTGAGGGGTGTCGGTGAAACCCAGCTGGAAATCGACCAGCGCCTGATCCGCGGGCGCATCAAGGCCATCAACAAGTCACTGGAAAAGGTGCGCAAGCAGCGCGATCAGGGCCGCCGCGCCCGCAAGCGTGCTGAGATTCCCACCGTTTCCCTGGTTGGTTATACCAACGCCGGCAAATCCTCGCTGTTCAACCGCATGAGCGAATCGAACATCTATGTCGCCGACCAGCTTTTTGCCACACTGGATTCCACCCTGCGCAAAATCCAGTTGCCGGATTTCGGCGACGCCATCCTGGCCGACACGGTCGGGTTTATCCGTCACCTGCCCCACCAGCTGGTGGACGCCTTCCGCGCCACCCTGGAAGAAACCATCGAGGCAAACCTGCTGCTGCATGTCGTCGACTGCAACAACGACGAACGCCAGCTGCTGAAAGACCAGGTGGACAGTGTGTTGCATGAAATCGGTGCCGGCGACATCCCCACCCTGCTCGTCTATAACAAGATCGACCTGCTCGGCAACCCGCAGCCGGTGGTCGACCGGGATGAGCATGGCAAGCCGTGGCGGGTCTGGGTGTCGGCAAAATCCGGCGCCGGCATGGAAGAGCTGTTCCAGGCCATCGCCGACCTGCTCGGTGAGGACCTGATCACACCGCAACTCACCCTGGAGCCGCGCCACGGCCGGCTGCGCGCCCGCCTGTACGGCCAGGGCGTGGTGAAAAGCGAAACCGTGGACGATGGCGGCACCATGCATCTCGCCCTGCGCCTGCCGAAAGAGGATTTCGTTCGCCTGCTGAAAGAAGAAGGCATGGATCCGGCCCCCTACCTCGAGCGTCCCGTTCCTGCCGCTGCCGACATCCCCGTCCAGGAAGCGGCATTGCCCTGAGCCGCCCGAAATTCCTGGCTTTGCACCATACCGGCAGTGTCCGGAAGCGGCCGAAAGCTGTGTCAATGGGGCCCGATTTTCGTTAAAATCCCGCCTCGCGTTTGTAAAACCCCACATTTAATTCATCTCGGAAATCCCGCAATCAGGAGAGTTTGATGGCCTGGAATGAACCGGACAACGACGACCGTAAGGACGACCCCTGGAGCAACCGTCCGGGTGGTAAGGACCAGGGGCCGCCCGACCTGGAAGAACTTGTAAACTCCTACATCCGCAAACTGTCGGGTTTATTCGGCGGCGGGCGGGGCGGCAGCAGCGGCGGTGACGGCGGCGGCGAAGCCATTTCCGGCGGTCTCGTCGTCGGCGTGCTCGTCATCCTGGCCATCATCTGGATCGGCGCCGGCTTCTATACCGTGGACGAACAGGAACGTGGCGTGGTGCTGCGCTTCGGCGTTGCCCAGGATGCCGTGGTCCTGCCGGGACTGCACTGGAATCCGCCGCTGGTAGACGAAGTCACCCTGATCAACGTCACCCGGGTATACGACCGTGATTTCAGCGACACCATGCTGACCGAGGATGACAACATCATCGACATCACCATGACCGTGCAGTACGTGATCACCGATGCGCGCAAGTATTACCTGGAGGTGGAAGACCCGGAAATTTCCCTGCAGCACGCCGCCGAGTCAGCCATCCGTCACGTGGTGGGTTCCTCCACGATGGACAACGCCATCACCACCGGCCGTGACCAGATCGCCCAGGACACCATGATCCGTTTGCAGAACTACATGGACCTTTACGGCACCGGTATTACCGTGCGCCAGGTCAATATCGAACAGTCCCTGCCGCCGCAACAGGTCAGGGATGCCTTTGATGACGTGATCAAGGCCAGGGAGGACAACCAGTCTTTCCAGAACCAGGCCAGGGCCTACTCCAACCGTGTGGTACCCGAATCCCGCGGCTTTGCCCTGCGCCAGATCGAGGAAGCCAATGCTTACAAGGAGCGTGTGATTGCCCGCGCCGAAGGTGAGGCACAGCGCTTCGAGCAACTGCTGGTGGAATACCAGAAGGCACCGGAAGTGACCCGCGAAAGGCTATATATCGATGCCCTTCAGCAGGTCATGAGCACCGTCTCGAAGGTGATGATCGACGTCGATGGCAACGGCAATAACATGATGGTCCTGCCACTGGACCAGATCATCCAGACCAATCGCCAGCGTATTCCCGAGGTCAATGGCTCCTTTGAGGGCACCAACAATTCATCACGGGAATTTCAGAGTCCGGGAGCAACCCGCGCCACTCCGATAAGGGGAAATAGCCGATGAAAAATTCAACCCTGTTTTCACTGGTAGGCATCGCACTGGTGCTGATCGTTGCCTACAACTGTTTATACGTTGTCAGGCAGATCGACCGCGCCGTATTGCTCACGTTCGGTGAAGTCACCAATTTCGATATACCCCCCGGCCTGCATGTAAAGATTCCGGGTGTGCACACCGTCCGGAAATTCGATGGCCGCATCCAGACCCTGGACGCCCCTACCCAGAGCTACCTGACGGCAGAAAAGAATTACCTGGAAGTGGATTCCTACGCCAAATGGCGCATTTACAACACGGCGGATTACTACCGCGCCACCTCCGGTGACGAGAATTCCGCCAACAACCTGCTGGCACAGCGCATCAACACCGGCCTGCGCAACCAGTTCGGTACGCGTACAGTGCACGAAGTGGTGTCTGGAGAAAGGGACCTGCTGATGACGGATCTCACCGCCAGCCTCAATGCCATTTCCCAGACTGAGCTGGGTATCGAGGTAGTGGATATCCGGGTGAAAATGATCGACCTGCCGCCGAATGTCAGTGAATCGGTTTACCTGCGCATGAATACTGAGCGCCAGGAAGAGGCCCAGGAATTGCGCTCCACCGGTCGTGAAATGCAGGAAGGTATCGAAGCAGACGCCGACCGCCAGCAAATCGTGATCGAGGCGCAAGCCTACCGGGATGCGGAAAATATTCGCGGTGAGGGAGATGCCCAGGCGGCGGCGATCTATGCCAATGCCTTCAACAAGGATGCCGAATTCTATGAATTCACCCGAAGCCTGAACGCCTATGTGGAGACCTTCAACAGCAGCAGTGATGTCATGATTGTCAGCCCGAACAGCGCATTCTTCAGGTATCTGACGAAGAGCCTGCCGGATGCCGAGTAATCAGGAGTAACCAGCACCAGCATGTGGCGAGAAATCGGTATTGCGCTAAGCCTGATGCTGGTAATTGAAGGTATAATCCCGTTTTTGTATCCGGGCCGCTGGCGCCAGCTGGTGGCCACCCTGGCCGACATTGATAACGCCTCCCTGCGCCTGATGGGACTGGGAAGCATGATTGCAGGCCTGATTCTGCTGTATTTGGTTAATTGAATGACTAAGGCAAACCGCTGGCTGTTACCAGACGGCGTAGATGAAATCCTGCCGCCCCAGGCAAGCCAGCTGGAATCCCTGCGCAGGGACCTGCTGGACCTCTACTCTACCTGGGGATACGAGCTGGTCATGACGCCGCTCATCGAATTCCTCGACTCCCTGCTTATCGTTCCCAGCAGCGACCTGCAGCTGCAGACCTTCAAGATCGTCGACCAGCTCACCGGTCGCGGCATGGGCGTGCGCGCCGACATCACCTCCCAGGTCGCCCGCATCGATTCCCACGTCCTGCAGCGTGAAGTCCCGACCCGCCTGTGCTATGCCGACAACGTCCTGCACACGCTGCCGAAGAGCCTGCTGGGTTCGCGCAGCCCGCTGATCATCGGCGCCGAGCTTTACGGCCATAGCGGCATCGAGAGTGACATCGAGGTCATCAGCCTGATGCTGAAGACCCTGGATACCGCCGGCATCGGCGACGTCCAGCTGGCACTGGGTCACGTCGGCATCTACCGCGCCCTGACAAGAGAAGCCAACCTGTCTGCCGAGCTGGCCCAGAAACTGTTTGCCGCCCTGCAGCGCAAGTCCGCAGGCGAGATCGAGCAGGTGCTGTCCGAGGGCGGGGCCGACAAGACCTTGATCGCGAACATCAAGAGCCTGTCGACACTGCATGGTGACGAGAGCGTACTCGATCGGGCCGCACAGGAGATCCAGAGCAAGCAGCCGAAGGTGGCTGCGCAGGTAAAGGAAAGTATCGAACAGTTGCGCCAGATCGCCGCCGACATCAAGGTCACCTTCCCTGGCCAGTCCCTGTATTTCGACCTGGGCGAGCTGCGCGGCTATGAATACCACACCGGTGTCGTGTTCGCCGCCTACGTGGCCGGCTACGGCGAAGCCATCGCCAACGGCGGCCGCTATGACGACATCGGCGAAGTCTTTGGCCGCGCCCGTGCCGCCACCGGCTTCGACGCCGACCTGAAGATACTGCTCGGCCAGGGCCATCGCCACGCCGGGGAATCCAGGCGCATCTACGCGCCGGCCGACACCGATCCTGCGCTGACTGATGCCATCGACGCCCTGCGCAGCGACGGCGAACAGGTGGTGCGGGCCTTTCCCGGACAGGCGGAGTCCGCATCGGACATGGGCTGCAATTTCGAACTGGTCAGGTCCGGCAAGGCCTGGCAGGTCAAACCAATTTAGTAACAGAAATTATGGAGGCAACCTTGGTTGCCGGATGACTCCTGCGGCACATGGATGTGCCGCACGCGGCGATAGCCGTCGGGAGTGAGTGAAACACAAGCAAAATCACACTGTTGCGCCAGTGTTTCGCGAACGTAGATTAAATTGATCAGGAAGATCAATTTAATCGTTTATAAAAAGTTAAGGCTGAATGATGGGCAAAAGCGTTGTTGTGCTCGGCACCCAGTGGGGTGACGAAGGTAAAGGCAAGATAGTCGACCTGCTGACGGAAAAGGCGTCCAATGTGGTGCGCTTCCAGGGCGGTCACAATGCTGGCCACACCCTCGTCATCGGTGGTGAAAAAACCGTCCTGCACCTGCTGCCCTCCGGCATCCTGCGCGAGGACGTCACCTGCATCATCGGCAACGGCGTGGTGTTAAGCCCCGAAGCCCTGCTGAAGGAAATCGACGAACTGGAAGCAAAGACCGGCCCCGTCACCGACCGCCTGAAGATCAGCGCCGCCTGCCCGCTCATCCTGCCCTACCACATTGGCCTTGACCAGGCGCGCGAATCGAAGAAGGGCGACAAGAAGATCGGCACCACCGGACGGGGCATCGGTCCGGCTTACGAAGACAAAGTCGCTCGACGCGGCATACGCCTGGGCGAACTCATGCATGAGCAACATTTCGCGGAAAAACTGGCGGAAGTGCTCGATTACCACAACTTCGTCCTGACCCAATATCACAGGGCCGACGCCATCGACTTCAACAAGACCCTCGCCGAAAGCCTGGCCATGGGCGAACGCATTCGACCCATGGTCTGCGACACCATCGAGGTACTCCACACTGCACGCAAGAACGGCGAAAACATCCTGTTTGAAGGGGCCCAGGGCGCCTTGCTGGATGTCGACCACGGCACCTATCCCTACGTCACCTCCAGCAACACCACGGCGGGCGGTGTCGCCACCGGCAGCGGCTATGGTCCGCTCTACCTGGATTATGTCCTGGGCATCACCAAGGCCTACACGACCCGTGTCGGCAGCGGCCCCTTCCCCACCGAGCTGTTCGACGAGGTCGGCCATCACATGTTCAGCGTGGGCAAGGAACTGGGTGCATCCACCGGGCGCAACCGCCGCTGCGGCTGGTTCGACGCCATCATCCTGAAGATGTCCATTCGCATCAATTCCGTGTCCGGCATCTGCCTGACCAAGCTCGACGTCCTTGACGGTCTTGAAACCGTAAAGGTGTGCACCGGCTACAAGGGCATCAGCGAGGACTCCATGTCCTGCCTGACCAATTTCGATATCTATGACACGCTGGAACCTGTCTACGAGGAACTACCGGGCTGGAGCGAATCCACGTACGGCGCCAAATCCCTGGATGACCTGCCGGAAAACGCGCGCAACTATATCCGGTTCATCGAGGAAAAAATCGAGGCGCCCGTCGACATGATCTCCACCGGCCCGGACCGTGAAGAGACGATCATGCTGAGGCACCCGTTCGGCTGAGAGCTGAAAGCTTAAAGCTTGTATTCATCCTATGGCTCAAGCTGATTCCTTAAAATCCATCTTTTACGCCCTGGCGGCGAACTTCTCCATCGCCATCGCCAAGCTTGTCGCCGCGCTCGTCACCAACTCCGGCTCCATGATGGCGGAGTCGATACACTCGATGGCCGACTGCGGCAACCAGGCCCTGCTGCTCCTGGGACTCAAGAAAGCCAAGCGTCCGCCGGACATGAAGCACCCGCTCGGATACGGCAAGACCATTTACTTCTGGTCATTCATCGTTGCCATCATGCTGTTCAGCATGGGCGGCCTCTTCTCCATCTATGAAGGCACGCACAAGCTGGGGGACTCCGAGGGTCTTTCCTCGCCGCTGATCGCCATTGGTGTGCTGGTATTCGCTATCGTGGCAGAAGGTCTTTCCCTCGCCGGCTGCATCCGGGAAGTGAACAAGGTCAGGGGTGGTCGCTCGTTCTACCGCTGGTTCCGCGAGACCCGGCAAAGCGAGCTGATGGTGATATTCGGCGAGGATATCGCCGCCCTCGCCGGCCTGGTGTTCGCCCTGCTGGCGATCGGCCTTACCATGATCACCGGCAACCCGGTCTATGACGCCATGGGCAGCATCGGCATCGGCGTATTGCTGCTGATCATTGCCTGGATGGTCGGCATCGAAGTGAAGGACCTGATCATCGGCCAGGGCGTCGAACCGAAACGTTACGAGGAAATGTGTGATTACCTGAACGAGCAGGATTCGATTGCTGAAGTGTTCCGGGTCATCACGCTGCAGCTCGGCAACGACGTCATGGTTGCCATCAAGGCGCGCATGCAGCCGCAGCCCTCAGATGTCGCCCTGATCAAGGCCATCAACGCCGCCGAGGAAAAGTTCCGCGCGAAGTTTCCGGAAGTGGTCTGGTGCTTCTTCGAACCAGACCTGCACGACTAGAAACGGTATCTCAGACCCACCCATGCCGCCCTGGGCGCTCCAACACCCAGGAACACCGGTGTGTCATCGATACCATCGATCACCTCCGACGGATCCTCACCCAGCAACCCGAAGTTCTCGTAATCTGTATCCAGTGCATTGGTGATTTTCGCGAACAGTGAAAAATTCTCGCCGATGGCATACAAGGCACGCAGGTTGAACAGGATGTAGTCGTCGACCTTGCCAAGATCGTTGCTTTCATCTCCGCGCAGGTACTGCCCCGCGTTGTAGATCGCCTCGGCACCGACACTCAGGTTGCCTAACCGGTAATCACCACCGAACTTGAGCAGGCTTTCCGGGATGCCGGGAATATGGTCGCCGCTTTCCACCGGCACGACGCCGTCGGCATCAGCAGCCGGATGGTTCGGGCTGAGTACGTTGAAGTCATCCTCGAAGGTGGCCTGGATAATGGAGAGCGACGCATACCAGTCGAACTGGTCGAGACTGCCGCTGAGGGCCGACTCGAAACCCCAGCGCCGGGTTTTGTCGACATTGGCGAACAGGCCCGTGGCACGTCCCGTGGTCTGGAACAGGATATCGTCGTTGTTGGTGGCATGAAAAAGACCGAGCTGGTAGTCCATGAACGATACCTCGCCGCGCATGCCAAGCTCTACATTGCGGGTAACCACGTCTTGCAGCGGCGGATCGGCAAGGAAGGCATTTGGCAGGCGGCACTCGAAGTCGATGTCGTCAGGATCCTCGCCCGCGGCAATGGCGTACTCGCGTGCAACCGTGAACACACCCTCGTTGCATGCCAGCTCGATGGGCGTCGGCACCCGGTTGGATTCGCTGTAGGAGGCATACACGTTCATGCTGTCCGTGGCATCCCAGGTCATGCCCAGCGAGGGATTGAAGCGGGAAAAGTTATGATCGCCGTTGAGTTCGGGACGGACGCCGGAACGGTCGCGCAGGCTGACATCGGTATCGTTGTAGCGTCCGCCGACGGTCAATGTGAGCCTGTCGGTGATATCCGTCATGCTGACGAAATACAGGCTGTAAACTTCGCTTTCCGTGCGTACATGTGTCTCCAGCTCATCCACGAAGGAGCCGACGCCGAGGTTTTCCGTGCTGCGTGTGACCGGGTCCAGTTCAGACAGTTCCACCACGGCATTGAACAACGACTCGCCGCGCTGGTAGCTGCCGCCGACAGTCAGTTGTGACGGTTTGCCGAACAGGTCATTCGTGAAGATTACCTTGCCATTGAGGCCTTCCGACACCTGGCGGCGGTCGCTCATGTTGTTGATGGCGTCTTCGCTGAGCAGGCCGGAACCACTCAGGCGACCGCTGATGTCCTCCGGTTCGAAATTCTCCGGATCGAGTCCCCGGGCCAGTGCTTCCGCTGCAATAAACGCCTCGAGGTCATCCAGGGAGGTAATCGCTGCATCACCTTCATCGCAGAGGGTGTCGAGATCGATAGCGAGATCATCGGCCAGGCTGTCCTCCAGATCCTCGAAATCCTCGAACAGGGACTGCGCACCGCCGGCGTAGTTGCACAGGCCATATTCCGAGGCGTCGCCGTTGAAGGAATGGGTGCGATTCTTGCGCCAGAAGGCAGAGCCGGAAAATTGCAGATCCTCCGCCAGGAAATGCGTGACGTCCAGTGTCAGCATGTCCATCAGGTTGCCGGTGATGTCCGGTGCAGTGAAGATAGCGTCGCGTTGCTGCGCCATCAGGCCCACGGGTGTCGGTCCGTTGCCGCGCAGATCGCTGTCGCCGCGCTGAAAGGCCAGGTCCAGGGTGGACGCTGCGTCGTTGCGCCAGCTCATCGCACCATAGAAATTGATATTCTCGGAATCGGAGAAGCCGCGCCAGCCGTCTTCCTCGAAGCGCGACACATTGACGTAATACCCAAGCTCGCCGTCATTGCCGCCGGACTCGATATTGCCCATTACGCGCCCCCAGGACCCGGCCGTCAGTTCCACCTGGTTGCCCGTGAAGCTGAAACCGTCCTTCATGTTCAGGACCAGGGCGCCGCCAAGGGTGTTGAGGCCGAACAGGGGGTCTGAACCGCTGATGAGATCGATACTGTGCACCGCCGATTGCGGCACCAGGTCCCAGTTCACCGCATCGCCGAGCGGCTCGTTGATGCGGGCACCATCCTGGTAGACGGTCACGCCCTGGGGCAGGCCCAGCAGTGGGGACGCGGTAAAACCGCGAAACAGCAGGTCGGGCTGCAGGGGATTGTTCTGCGCGGAATTGATGTTCACGCCGGGTGTATTGGTGTTGAGGTAGTCGGTCAGGTCGGGACTCTGGCCGCGCCGGAGATCGTCGCTGCCGATGGAACGCACGGCGAAGGGAATCCTGTCGGCGGCCACCCCGAGACCCGAGCCCGGCGTGGTGCCGATGACCCGTATCTCCTCCAGGACAGGTTCATCATCCTGGGCGGACACGGCAACGCCGTGCAGCGCCATGAACGCGGAAAACAGGGCTCTGGCGCGGAAATTCGGGGTCCGTTTGTTGCGCATTAAAACTCCATGCGTAACGAAAATTACATCTTGATGATGCCGTTACTGAGTGCGAGCTTGATCAGGTCGGCGGTGCTGGTGACACCAAGCTTTTCCTTGATCTGTGTCTGGTAGTTCGCCACCGTTTTCACGCTGAGTGACAAATCGGTGGCAATGTCGTTGGCGTTCAGGCCCTCGGCGAACATGCAGAATATCTGGAACTCGCGATGGGACAGGTTGGACAGCGCCGAACCCTTGCCGAGCTGGTGCTGCACCTTCATTTCGCTTTCAAGACTGGACTCGATGTAGGTTTGACCCGTGGCGATCTGGCGCACCGCCTGGATCAGCACATTGGCCGCATTATTCTTGGTGATGTAGCCGGATGCACCTGCTTCCATGGCGTGTTCCACGAAGGATACGTTGTCATGCATGGTGAACACCAGGATCCTGATCTCGGGATTCTTGGCCTTGATGCGGCGGATGGCTTCCAGGCCACCCATGCCGGGCATGGAAAGATCCATGACGATGACATCGGGATTGAGCTCCCTGGCCTTCTGGTTGGCCTCCTCGCCGCTTTCCAGTTCGGCGATGACCTCGATGTCCGGATCATTCTCGAGAAGGCGCCGGTAACCCATGCGCACGACCGCGTGATCATCGACCAGGATGATCCTTAACGACTTACCTGTCACCGGCCCTTCTCCTGAAATGACTGACTCTCGGGAATTCTATCTGAATCGAGACGCCCTTGCCCGGCCTACTTGCGATTTCCAGTTCGCCGCGCAGCAGCGTGACACGATCCCTGATACCGGTAAGACCCATGCTCTGGGTAACGTCATTCATGGCGAAGCCGATGCCGTCATCGATAATTAATAGCGTAATGATCTCACTGCCGTTAAGTGTGATAGTGACGTTTTCCGCCTGCGCGTATTTTGAAATGTTGGTGAGTGCTTCCTGGATGATGCGGTACAGGTTGATCTGCTGCTCCTCGTGCAGGCTGCTGTAATCATCCTCGATGTTAAGCCGGCAGAAGGTGTCCTCGTGCGCCATGTTCCATTCATCCACCATTTGACTGACCGCCTCGTTGAGACCCAGCTCATCGAGGACCTGCGGGCGCAGGCTGGTCATCAGTTTGCGCACGCTTTTGTAGGCGCTGTCGGCAATCTCTTCGATGTTTTTGGCGCTCTCGGCCGTGTTGGGATCATCTGCCTTTGCCCGCGTTTCGATGGCTACGGCAATGGCCTTGATGGCGCTGACTGACTGGCCGAGGCTGTCATGCAGTTCCTGGGCAAGATGGCGGCGCTCCTGCTCCTGCACGGTGATGGACTTGCGGACCAGGCGCTCGTTCTCCGACTTGCTGGCACCAAGCCAGGTGGTCAGGTGATTGATACGGTCGCCTATTTCCCTGAACTCCGGCAGGCTGAAGGTCGGAATACGCCGGCTGAAATCCCCGAGTTCAACGTTATCGAGCACCCCGCTGATATTTTCCAGCGGCTTCAACCATTGCCTGACAAAGAAGTACACGATTCCCAGTATCAGGAGCAGGAAAGAGATTGTCGCCAGGAACCGGCTCCTCGTTTCATCCCAGATCTCCTCGATTTCGTCTCCCGGATCGGCAAACAGGCTCACGAAATCGCCGTTGCTCTGGATAAAAGTACGGATTTCCATATCACTATCCGGGTAGACCAGCGACACGAACCACCCCGGTGCATCGATGCCTGCCAGGGAGGATTCGTTCACCTGCGGGTAGTCGACCAGTTCAGAACGGATGCGGACATCGATATGGCGCAGATTGTCGAGGGCAATCAACTCCTGCAGGAAGGCGGGATCGGCATCGGGACTGAACGGCGACTCGTTGCCGAGCTCGACAATGCTGAACATGCGGTTCACCAGGGAAGTCACGGACACCATTTCTTCCGTGATCTTGGCGTCGGCGGCAACTATGGCCCGCAGCAGCGCCGCCAGCATGGCCAGCAGGAGAACCAGGGCCAGTATGATGCCCAGTCGTGCCTGTAAATTGAAATTTGCCATGCCGTGTGAATCCGGTTGCCTGACGATCAGCCGGAGGACTCTCCGTCCCAGACCTGTATTGCTTCAGAATTGTCGGCGCTAAAGCCCTTGACGTCCAGTGCTTCCTGCCAGCGCTCGAGCACCAGCTTCGACAATGGCGCATTCATGTGTACCGCATCACACAGTTCGTTGGCGATGCCCACATCCTTGACCAGCAGGCCCAGTGCGAAGCCGGTGGCAAACTGGCCGCCGACGACATGATCCTTCATCACCTTGTCGGTCATGAAGTTGTGGCCGGTGGAGACATTCACCACGTCCACGAAAGTATTCAGGTCGAGGCCAAAGCGTTTGGCAACCAGCATGGCTTCCGAAGTCGCGACGAACGAACTGGCCGCGATCAGGTTGTTCAGCGCCTTGGTGGCATGGCCGGAGCCGATGCCGCCGGTTTCGAACAATTGCTGCCCCATGGTGTTGAGCAGCGGCTTCGCCCGGGCCAGGGCCTCGGCATCCTCCGCGCCGATCATGATGGCAAGCGTGCCCAGCTTGGCACGCGGAACGCCGCCTGACACGGGCGCATCGATCAGCGTGACGTTGTGACCTGCCAGATCAGTGCCCAGGGCGCGCGTGCCCGTCGGCTCTGCAGAGCTCATGTCGATGACGATGCAGCCCGCTTTCACATTCTTGATGAAAGCGCCGTCCTCGCCATCCATCAATACTTCACGCACCACGTGTCCGTTCGGCAGCATGGTGATGACGAAATCCATCTGGCCCAGCTCCGCGAGGGAAGCCGCGGAACGGGCGCCGGTTTCCACGGCGAAACTTTCAGACCGGGCACTGTCCAGGTCGAAGACGGTCAGGTCGTAACCGGCTTCAAAAATGTTCATGGCCATGGGCCAGCCCATGTTTCCTATTCCTATAAATCCTACTTTTATGTTTTTTATCTCTTTCAATTTCATTAATCCTTCTAAGTTAACTTTCAGTCACCAGTCACACCAGATTTCGTTTTCAATTCTTTGTCGTCAAGCTCAATGCACATTGAGCCGCTAATTCAGCCAGTGAACCTGGACTTAAACGTGTCGTCCCTGGCGACTGGAGACTGGTGACTGTTGTCTTATTTATCCAGTCCCATGTCGGCAAGGACTTCCCTGGCGGCATTGAATGCCTCGACGCCGGCCGGCACGCCCGCGTAGATGGCGCTGTGCATCAGGACGGCGCGAATCTCATCGACGGACACGCCGTTGGCGATGGCGCCGCGCACGTGCACCTTGATCTGGTTGGGTTTGGTCAGCGCGGTCAGTGCGGCCAGGGTGATCATGCTGCGGGTTTTCGGGTCCAGGGTTTTTTCGGCCCATACTTCACCGAAGCAGTACTTGGTCACCAGGTCCTCGAAGGGGCGGTTGAACGGCGTGGCGCGTGATTCCCGGGCCGCGGCCACCTCCTCACCCCACATTTTCACGGCAATGTCCCGGCCGGCCTTGTACGCGTCGTCATTCATGATATTACTCCAGTTAACTAAAATCGGGTCGGGGCGGGCATCCCCATGGATTGTATGGTTTTTGCGGATTTCTGCCCGGATTCAGGAGGCCTAACATACTTGTTTCCAGGCCAAATTTGTATGCTTTCATGATAATTGCGGCACTGGTCTATAATAGCGCGCCTAACCTGCAGAATCAGACGTATCCATCCATGGCTGTCAGCATTCCGGACGACCTCAAGATCACCCCCCTGCATGACCTGCACCTTGCCCTGGAAGCCCGCATGGTGCCGTTTGCCGGTTACCGCATGCCGGTGCAATACGAAGGCGTGAAGGCCGAGCACCTGCACACCCGCGCTGCTGCCGGCCTGTTCGATGTCTCCCATATGGGCCAGGTGCTCGTCAGTGGCGAAAACGCGGCGCTGAAACTGGAAACCCTGGTGCCGGTCGACCTCGTCGAGCTGCCCGTCAACAAGCAGACCTATGCCCTGCTCACCAATGACCACGGCGGCATTCTCGACGACCTCATGATCTGCCGCCTTGCCAGCGATGCCTTCATGCTGGTGGTCAACGCCGCGTGCAAGGAATCCGACCTGGCCTGGCTGCATGGGAACCTGCAGGGGCTCGATATCGAGTACCGCGATCAACAGGCCTTGCTGGCACTGCAGGGTCCGCGCGCCGTAACCGTACTGTCCGCCATCGTGCCTGAGGCAGCAGCCTTGTCTTTCATGCACGGCTGTTCCGCACAGCTGCAGGATTACTCCCTGTATATCACCCGCTCCGGGTACACCGGCGAAGACGGCTTCGAGATTTCCGTGCCGGCTGCACAGGCCGAGGCTTTTGCCCGGCAACTGCTGGATCATCCCGATGTAAAACCCGTGGGTCTTGGCGCCCGCGACACACTGCGGCTGGAAGCCGGCCTGTGCCTCTACGGCCACGAATTGAGCGAAACCACCACGCCGGTCAGTGCAGCGCTGGCGTGGAGCATCAGCAAGGCCCGGCGCGCCAATGGCAGCCGGCCCGGCGGTTTTCCCGGCGCCGCTATCGTGCTGCAGGAATTGGCCCAGGGCACGCCGCAAAAGCGCGTCGGCCTCAGCATCGACGGCAAGGCGCCGGTGCGCGACGGTGCCGAACTGGTGGATGCGACCGGCGTCCAGGTGGGGCGCGTCACCAGCGGCGGCTTCGGGCCCAGCGTGAACGCGCCAATCGCCATGGGTTATGTGCAAAGCACCTGTGCCAACCCGGGGATGAAGCTGCATGCCATGGTTCGCGGCAAACCCCTGCCCGTGACCGTGGCCACGCTGCCTTTTGTACCGGCAAGATTTGTCCGCCAGGGTTTCAATAACCGTTTTTAACAACTGTTTTTAACAACTGTTTTTAACAACAACGTATAACGACATTAACGATGCCAGATCACGATATGCCTTATTCAGACAGCCACGATTTCCTGCCCCGCCACATCGGGCCCAACACCGAAGAGCAGCAGCAGATGCTCGCCGCCCTGGGCTACACCGACATGGCCGCCTTCATCGATGACGTCATTCCCGCGAGCATTCGCCAGGCACAGCCCCTGGCACTGGGTGAACCGATGAGCGAGGCTGCGGCGCTGGCGAGCCTGCAGGCGATAGCGTCCGGCAACAAGCTGTACAAATCGTTCATTGGCCAGGGCTATTACAACTGTTTCACTCCCGCGGTGATTCGCCGCAACCTGTTCGAAAACCCGTCCTGGTATACCGCCTACACACCCTACCAGCCGGAGATTTCGCAGGGGCGGCTGGAAGCCCTGCTCAATTTCCAGACCATGGTGTGCGACCTGACCGGCCTCGACATCGCCAATGCCTCGCTGCTCGATGAAGGCACTGCCGCAGCCGAGGCCATGGCGCTTTGCCGGCGCATGAGCAAAGCCCCTGGCAATGTGTTTTACGTCGACGAAAACTGCCTGCCGCAGACTCTCGACGTGCTGAGAACCCGCGCCGAACCCGCCGGTTATGAGCTGGTCGTCGGCAAGCCGGCAGACGCCGCCGGTACTGACTGCTTCGGCATCCTGCTGCAGTATCCCGGCGTCAACGGCGAGGTCGCCGATTACACCAGCCTGATCGCCACCCTGCATGACCAGGGCGCGCTGGTCACCGTGGCCGCCGACCTGCTCGCGTTGTTGTTGCTCAAGTCGCCGGGCAGCATGGGAGTCGACGTCGCCGTTGGCAGCAGCCAGCGTTTCGGCGTGCCCATGGGTTTCGGCGGTCCGCACGCGGCCTACATGGCCTGTCACGATGACTACAAGCGTTCGCTGCCGGGCCGCCTGGTGGGTGTCTCAAAGGATGTGCATGGAAATTTCGCCTGCCGCCTGGCGCTGCAAACCCGCGAGCAGCATATCCGCCGCGAAAAGGCGACCAGCAATATCTGCACGGCGCAGGTGCTGCTGGCGGTGATCGCGGGGATGTATGCCGTGTATCACGGACCCGATGGACTGAAGCGAATCGCGCAACGCGTTCATCAACTTACTTCCACCCTGGCGGCGGGGATACAGGATACAAGATACAAGGTGGTGACTTCCTGTTACTTCGACACACTGACTGTTGCGACTGGCGACGACACGGCCTCGATTCATGAAGCGGCGAGAAATCAGCAGATCAACCTGCGCGAGATAGACGACGAACACCTGGGTATCTCGCTCGATGAGACGACGACACCGGAAGATGTCGAGACCTTGCTGGCTTTGTTCGGCGCGAAGAATGCCAACAGTGATGCCGCCAGCCCGATCCCCGATTCCCTGCTGCGCACCGATGCCGTACTGACGCATCCCTGCTTCAATACCTATCACTCCGAAACGGAAATGATGCGCTACCTGCGCAAGCTGGCGAACCGGGACATCGCGCTCGACCGTGCCATGATCCCGCTGGGTTCGTGCACCATGAAGCTCAACGCCGCCGCCGAGATGCTGCCGGTGAGCTGGCCCGAATTCGCCAAGATGCATCCCTTCGTGCCGGCCGACCAGGCGCAGGGCTACTACACCATGATGCGCGAACTGGAGGACATGCTCTGCAAGATTACCGGTTACGATGCCATCTCATTGCAGCCGAATGCGGGTTCACAGGGCGAGTTCGCCGGCCTGCTCGCCATTCGCGAATACCACAAGAGCCGGGGCGAGGGGCATCGCAACATCTGCCTGATTCCCGCCTCTGCCCACGGCACCAACCCGGCATCCGCGCAGATGTGCGGCATGCAGGTCGTGGTCGTGGCATGCGATGCATCAGGCAACGTCGATGTCGAGGATCTCAGGGCCAAGGCTTCAGCGCATGCCGACAACCTGTCCGCGATCATGATCACCTATCCATCCACGCACGGCGTGTTCGAGGCGAAGGTGAAGCAGGTGTGCGACATCGTCCACGAACACGGCGGCCAGGTGTATATCGATGGTGCCAACCTCAACGCCATGGTGGCGCACGTGGAGCCCGGCGCCATCGGCGGCGACGTCAGCCACCTCAACCTGCACAAGACTTTCTGCATTCCCCATGGCGGCGGCGGACCCGGTGTCGGCCCGATCGGTGTGAAGGCCCACCTGGCGCCGTTCATGCCAGGCCATGCCGGGCTGGACAGGAAGGATCTCGCGGTTGCCTCGGCCGCTTTCGGCAGCGCCGGCATCCTCTGCATCACCTGGATGTACATCCGGATGATGGGTGCGGAAGGACTGCGCCAGGCCACCGCCGTCGCCATTCTCAACGCCAACTACCTGGCCACCAAACTGGCGGCGGATTACCCGATTCTGTATACCGGCAAGAACAACCGCGTCGCCCACGAGTGCATCATCGACCTGCGCCCGCTCAGCAAGACCGCCGGCATCACCGTGGAAGATGTGGCCAAGCGTCTCATCGATTACGGTTTCCACGCCCCCACCATGTCCTTTCCGGTAGCGGGCACGCTGATGATCGAGCCGACGGAAAGCGAATCGCTGCAGGAGATCGACCGCTTCATCGTCGCCATGCAGGGCATCCGTGCGGAGATCCAGGCCGTGGCTGAAGGCAAGATGAAGGCCGCAGACAGCCCGCTGCACCATGCGCCGCATACCGCGGACAGCCTGTTGGTTGAAACCTGGGACCGCCCCTATACCCGAGAAGCAGCCGCTTTCCCGATGGCGGAATTGAAGGACAACAAGTACTGGCCGCCGGTAGGCCGCATCGACCAGGTCTACGGCGACCGGCACCTGGTGTGTTCGTGCCCGCCGCTTTCAGATTACGAGACAAAGGACTGAACCATGCAAAAACAGGAGCAGTTTTTGGACCTGCTCAAGTCCCTGATCCGCGAACCCAGCGTCACCGGCGCCGAACACGCCTTCTTTCGCGTGCTGCAGCGGGAGCTCGAAGAGCGCGGCGCGAAGGTGTACTGGTACCAGGGCCTGCTGGTTGCCGAAGGCAGCGATCCCGGCAGCGCCTATTTCTCCGCGCACATCGACCGCCATGGCCTCATGTGCACCGGCCCGAATGAATTCCAGTACGCGGCCTTCGTCGCGGGGAATCGTTCCGACCTGCTGGGCAACTCGGTGTCGGAGAAACTGATGAAGAAGATCACCGGCCGTTTCCAGGCCGTGCCGGTGATGGCTTATGAACCCTGGTCCGGCGCCTACCGCGGCAAGGGCATGATCGACAGCGCCTATATCTGCGAATTTCGCAACAACCTCATCTTCAATGTCAGCGGCCTCGAGTACGTGGTGGCAGGCACGCCGGTGGCATTCACCGACAGCCTGGAGATACACGACAATCTGCTCTTCGGCCAGCTCGACAATGTCCTCGGCGCCGCCAGCCTGGTGCACCTGTTCAGCCTCGGATTCCAGGGCACGGCTTTTTTCACCGCGGAGGAGGAAGCCGGCAGCAGCTGGCGCTACCTGCTGGAATGGTTCCGCCGTTTCGGCGGCAAGACGGACAACCTCGTCGTGGTGGATACCAGCCCGTTCCCTGACCGTGACAGCGCCGACAGCCAGTTGCTGGTGCTGCGCAGGAAGGACGCCAACGCCGCGTTCAACCCGGCCATGTCTTCGCGGCTGGAGGCCATCTGCCAGGCCGAGGGCTTCACGTATTTGTTCAAGGACGAGTACATCGAGGCGCAGAACGCGAAGGCGCTAGCGGAAGGCGGCGACACCCAGTCACTGGGCAGTACCGAGCTCGGGCGCATCGTGGCCGCTTCCAACGGATTCGTGCAGGGAACCACGCTGCAGATCCCCACGACCGGCTACCACACCATGGAAGAGTCCTGTTCGCTGGCGGCAACGTCGGCATTCAACCGCGTATGCATGGCGGTGGCGGGTCTCGCTTAAGGCAGGAATTTCTCAGCGCGGCTCGACGCAGAGGATACTGAGCAGCGTTTCGGCCAGTTCGGCCGCTTCCTGCCCTCTCGGTGTCAGGTAGCCGCCGTCACTCAGGGTGATCACCCCCAGTTCATGCAGCCGCCTGGCGGCGGCTATCTTTCCCGGCTCGGCATCGTGATGCAGTTTCAGGCCTTCGAGATGATTGCGCGGGTCGAACATCAGCAACAGCTCGATCTCCTGCAACAGTTGCGGTTCAAGCGTCATCGCATCAGTCTCCTACAGTCGGGAATTCATTGGGTCGGGACAATTTCATGGCTGGTTTTATTATTGTTTTCACTTGTTTTACCCGTTTTCAGATGGCTTGTCTAATCCATTCGCTGACAGGTACGTCCCACGAAAAAGGGGGCCAGGCCCCCTTTGTCGTTATTTGTTGTTATTCAAAACTGAAGATGTCCTCGGACACGCTGGGCCGCTGCATGTCCTGTTCGAAAAACTTCTCCCAGATCTGCGCCCATGGGCGGTCATACCAGTCAGGCACCATGAAGTCGATCACTTCACCCGGCGCCACGGTGACACCGCGACCTTCTATCGGGTAGATGGTCTGCAGGCACTCGGTGAACACGACGGGCTCGCTCTCCCTGAAGCTGCCCATCTTGGGCAGTTCACGGATGATGCGCACGGGCTGCAGCAATGCTTCCGGATCGTAAAAGATCGCCTCGTGGTTAATACCGGTGAAATTGCCGGCATCATCATACATCGCCGTGTAGATCTCGATGGTCTGCATCTGGTTCGAATATTCGAATGCACTGTGCGACATCCAGCCCTGGATGTTTGAGGTCCAGGTGATGAGCGCCTCGCCGTCCCAGAAGCCGATGGTCTCGCCGTACCAGCGCGGCACGTCGGCGCCCAGGCGCGGCACGGTGCCGGACATGTCGAATTCACGCCCGACATGGATACTGGTCTGGAAGTTGCCTGCCTGCGACGTGAATATGGTCACCAGCTCGGGAGTCACCGTAATGGCACGCGAGGTCGTCGCCGCCCAGTGCCAGCGGCGAATGAAGCCTTCGGGCCAGCAGTACTGGGCCGACCACTGCGGCGCCGCCGTATTGACCTGGTGGTAGTTTTGCTGGACGTAGCGCATCCGGTATTCCGGAGTCAGCAGTGACATGATGGTGGCGGTCTGGCTGTACATCATGCCGTACCAGGAGTTGAACCACTGCTGGACCAGTTGCGGCGAGTAAACGCCGGACCAGTGACCGGGCACGGTCGCGTAATCGTATTCGTCGGGGCCGCCGCGGGAACGGGTTTCCGCGAGCAGCGCGTTGTAATGCGCCTCGGCCGTGGCAAACGGATACGGGCTGACGATCTCAGCCAGCGGCAGGTCGCGGTCGCAATAACCCCACGCGGCGCTGGCCGGCGGATTGTCGCCAATGGTTTCCGAGCTCACCGGCGTTGCCACGCGCTGCTGTTCGATGCCGAACGGGGAGTTGCAGCGGTAGTAGCGCGGATCCAGCCAGTATTCCTCGTCCTGGTAAAAATCTTTTGAAGTGAACAGATCCACCGGCAGCGGCTCGATGCCTTCGGGCGTGGCGCCGTTGTGGGCGGTCCAGATCTCGATGGGCTCATCGAGCTGCATGAAGAAATTGCTTTCAAACAGAAGCGGTCCCACCACCTTGTCGCTGCGCAGTATGTCGGCCTGGTTGGACTGGCCACCGAAGGGATTGGCGGGATCGAAGGTGACCATCAGATGCGGTGTTGCGCCGCCCAGCGGCCAGCCACGACCGACACTGACGAAATCAGCATCGTCCTGCGCGGTCACGCAGGACTGCATGAGCAGTGCGCCAGCGAGGGCGGCAAGGGACTTCAGGAAAAATTTCGGGCGCGTGGTGGCTGACATGACGACTCCGGATGCTGACATGACTTTTCTGGAAAGTATGCGAGTTTACCGTGCCTTTCATGACGGGAACAGCGCCATGCGCGGTCTGTTGCGTGGGCTTTTTCTTTGACGGGACCCTTCTTTGAAGTAAGCGGGCGGTGACTTTTCAAGACAGGGACAGAGCTTTGCTCTGTCCCGTGGGTCCCTGCGGGACCCTTCTTTGAAG
>CAZVSC010000044.1:0-22544 GCA_964629325.1 uncultured Enterobacteriaceae bacterium | reverse complement strand
TGTCGCCGTCCTGTGCCATCAGAGTGCCGGAACTTGTTGCGGCAGCTGCAAAAGCAACTGCTGTAGCGAGCTTTCTATAGCTCAGTTCAACTGATCTATTCACAAATTCTCCCCTTGTATTTTATTGAGAATGGAAATTTCTTGATTAAGAAAATTACGGGGGGACCACACCACAAAACTGGTCCTTTATGGTCACTGATGAGCCGGGAATTAGTTGCACAGTCAGACACCGAATGAGTAACAGCTACAACTTGCTGCCTTAGGTCTGGCCCCCCGGGCAGTATTTGAAGTTCATGCGAGGCTCAAGTCAACATGAAAAACGATATATTTTCCTTATATATCAATCAATTAAATAATTTTATTGAATAGATAAAAATATATTTTATATATATGAAAATCTCATTAAAACAATACTATTTGCACATCAATTGCAGGGGAAAATCCAGGGCATATCGGGAGTGCCTTTGACGTGGCGCGTGTCGGGAGACAGAGCACATGATCGCCCCCTTCCAGGCCCGGGCCCTGTTGGACTTTGCATTTCAATAAATATAGGCTTTGCAGAAAAGACAGATTCATGGCGGGATCGCAAGTACCTCATGTTTTCCGGAAATCTCCCACGATTTTTTTTGCTTGTTGCAGCTTGCCTGGCATCAATGGCCAGCGCCCAGAACCCGTCTGCCTATGAGCGCTTGCCCCGGGACAGACTGGATGTCATGCCGCCATCCGAACGCGTCCGCGGCGAGCCCGGTGACATGCAGGTCATCGACCGTAGCTGCCGACAGTACACCGGAGCTGATATCCGGCAGCGCATCGTCGACATTGCCAGCCAGGAATGGGCCTTTTTCGGACACAGTGTCATCGACATGACCATCCAGGAAGAACTTGATCGCAATAATGGCAGGCTGCCGCGCTTCTGGCGTACAGACTGGATGAATGAGGACGAGGCTTATCGGCTGGCAGATGATGTGGCAGGCTACTGGGCCGCGGCCCCGGATTCGAGCTGGATAGTGAACAAGCAGAACCAGCGTTGGCGGCAGTTGGGTATTACCGCTCGCTGGCGTGATTTCTGGTCGGCGGCATTCATTTCCTGGGTCATGTGCGAAAGCGGCCTTGGCCAGCCCGAACAGTTCCAGCGCGCCATCGCGCATCACACCTACATCGACCAGGCCATCCGCGCCCGCGACGGCCTCGAACCCGCAGCCGCCTACACTGCCTACGACATCGGCGAGCAGGAGATACTGCCCGGCGACATGTTATGCCGAGGCAGCCGGCCCGAATACCGCAATCTGGATGAGCGCCGGGCCCACATGGGGCAGGGTGCGCGGACGCACTGCGATGTAGTGGTCGAGCTCGACAGCGCCAGGCAGCAAATCAAGGTCATTGGCGGCAATGTGCGCGGATCAGTCAGGATGAAGCTATTACCCGGCGCGAAATCCGAGATGGGGCATCTCACACCTCGACCATATGGCGGGCGACATATGTTCGTTCACCTCCTTCTGAAAACGTATCAGTCCAGCGCTGAAGACGTAGTGGCCAAACACTAATCCTCTGTTGCAAGTCCACAGTCATCTACCACAGAGTTTGTAATAAAAGTATGCTAACAGCGGGGCGGCTTCCGCCTCCGCCTCGAGGTAAACACCACCATCGGCTTCGTTGCGCACGAAGCCGCTGATACCGAGCCGCTCGGCTTCTACCTGCGTGGCCGCCCGAAACCAGACACCCTGCACCTTGCCGCTGACCTTGATCTTCAGGTGTTTCATTCCTTCAACCCTCTTTCACTTCGGCATCGGTGATCCTGTCCAGCCGGCGCAGTTCCGGAAACAGCTTATAACCACCGAAGGCCACCATGAAGGCCATGCCGGCACCGGTGAGTACCGTCAGTACCGGGCCGAGCAGGGCGGCGATGGAACCGGCGCGGAAGTCGCCGAGTTCGTTGGAGACGCCGATGAACAGCATGTTCACGGCACTGACCCGGCCGCGCAGGTCATCGGGCGTGGCGATCTGGATGAGGGTGGTGCGGATGTTCACACTGATCATGTCAGAAGCACCGTAAACCCATAATGCCACCAGGCTGAGCCAGAGCGTGCTCGACATGGCGAATACCAGGATGGAGGCGGCGAATATCCCGAGTGAGATGAACAGCAACCTGCCGGCATTGCGCATGGGCGGCAGCTTGGCCAGCATAATGCCCATCATGACGCCGCCGAGTGCCGGCATGGCGCGCATGTAACCCAGCGCCTTGGCATCCACATGGAGAATGTCGATGGCATACACGGGCAGCAAAGCCAGTACGCTGCCGAGAAACACGATGAACAGGTCCAGGGAAATGCTGGGCAGTACGATGGGATCGCGCGCAACATAACGGATGCCGCCCAGCAGGAGGTCCATGCCGCGCCCGAGGGGTTTGTTGGCCGGGATTTTCGGCAGCAGCTCGTACAGGCAGGCGCCCATGCCGGCGAAGACGGCCAGGAACCAGTAGATGCCGTAATCGATCCAGGCGATGAGCAGCCCGGCCGCCAGAGGGCCGAGGGTCTGGGCGGTGGTCCAGATGGAGCTGGTGATGGCTACGGCGCGGGACAGGAAGTGGCTGCTGACGATACTGGGCAGGATGGCCTGGGATGCCGGTGCGTAAAATGCGCGAGCCATGCCATGGAGAAACAGCAGCGCAAATATCAGCGGCTTGTTGAGTTCGCCGCCGTTCATCGACAGCGCGATGCCGCAGTAAACCACTGCTTCTATGACGCCGCAGAACACCAGTATGAATTTGCGCGGAAAATTATCCACCACCCAGCCGGACACGATGAACAACAGGATCATCGGCACGATCTGCATCAGGCCGACCAGGGCCAGGTCGAACGGATTGTTGCTGAACAGGTACAGGTGCCAGCCGATGGCCATCGTCAGCGTGGCGCTGGCGAGCGAAAGCAGTACCCGTGCGCTCAGGTAGGAAACGAAAGTGATATTGCCCATGGGAAGCTTACCTGGCAGCGGTGACTTCCATTTCGACTAGAGCGCCCGGGGAGGCGAGAGCCGTCACGCCCAGCAGGCAGCCGGTGTGCTTGCAGCCGCGCGCGGCCAGGCTGGCGGTCATGTGGTCGTGGGCCGCCAGGATGGCGGGCATGTCGATGGTGAAGATATTGAGCCTGACCACGTGACTGAAGTCCATGCCACCCTGTTCCAGGATGGTGCCGATATTGTCCAGGACCTGGTCGATCTGCTTTGCCATGTCGCCGGGAAACAGGCAGTGGCCGTTTTCATCGCTTGCCGTCTGGCCGGCCAGGAAAAAAATGCTGTCGACATTGTCCACCTTGTTGCCGTGAACGAAACCGAGGGCTTCCTGCCAGGTCCAGGGATTGACGATTGTGCGTTTCATGCTGCAAGCCTCCTCGGCTTCAGGTCTCTGGTCGTTGCAGATGTGATCGGTTACGCCGGCGGTTGACGCTCGGCAGTTTTAGTGATCCGGATTGCCGCTCAGGTCGCTGTCATGGCATCGGTTTTCAGCATGCTGTCGATACCCTTGGCCAGTAACTTGTCGGTGTTGTGTTTTTCTTCCAGGTACCAGGTCAACGGTGTGAACAGCATCAGCTCGAGCACGCTAAGTATATAGAAGAAAGACGCGCCGAAGGGAATCACGGTGCGCGTGTTTTTCCAGACACTGATGTCGCTCTCGAGGTTGAAAGACAACTGCAGGGTCACGTACAGGAAAATCCCCATCGACCAGCGCAGCATGGACAGGAAAGTGCGCGTGGTGCCGGGGTACCAGTCGAATACCAGCAGGGTGCCGCCGCCATAGAAAACAAACACCAGCAGCGAGAAGAACACCATGCCCAGGGCGCCGTCGATTTCATAGGCCAGCCAGGCACAGGCGCTGGCGACGGCGATGAAGATGAGGTTGAGCAGCCAGCGCAGTATTTTGACGCGAGTCTGCACCAGCAGGAGGATCAGGATAAGGATGCCGCTGGCCACGGCCAGGAATTCGGCCTGGATGAGGTAGCCGAGGACGTCGAGGTCGGCACCGAGCAGGTAATGACCTTCGCCACGCATCAGGCTGTAATTGAACAGTGAGGCAACGAGGAACAGGGGAAGTGCAGCCGCCAGGCAATAGAACATCATCCGTTGTTTTTGCGGAGTTTTCGCCAAAAGGTCTCTCCTGTTCTTGTTATCCGGCGCTCGTTGTAATGCCGTTTTGCTACTGCAACCGCTTAATTCTGTTGCGGTTTTTATTATGTAGAAGGGCGAATGGCATGTACAGCGGGAATTTTGTTATCGATATCGCCTGCTAGCGGCCGAGTACTGTTTCAGGGGTTGCCGCTGGGACTGGTTTGAAAACCGCCCATGTAAAAGTATTGTTGCATTGTAACGTGCGAGCAAGGTGGAGGAAGAAAAAACAGGTGCAGGTAAGCAGGGGTGTTGAGAAGGGATCCTGCCCCTTGGTTGAGTCGGTAAACCCTGGCGGTCGCCAGGATCATCATCAGGTCGGGTATATCAGAATGCGGTGTTCCAGAGCAGGACGGCAGCGGTGCACGCCGGCGGCAGCAGCATCAGGATGGTCATGTACTTCGCTTTGATCATTGCAAAATTTCCTTAAAGACTTCCAACCAATAGGTGGTGTTGCTGAAAGAGGCGGCATCTTAATGGATCGCCATTGAGGGGGGTAATTGTTCACGAGCAAGTAATAATCGTTTTTGTTGCAATACAGCAAACCGAAAAAATAAGGGGCAGGCAACGGAAGGGACGATCGAGGGCCCTGCCCCTTTTCTAGAAAACGCTTTCCCGGGCTTACATCATCGGGTTGGGGAAGTAGGCGACATAGACCAGTGCGGCGGCGGTAATGACCGGCGGCAGCAGCATCAACAGCATCATGTTTCTAATCTTGATCATCTTCTTTCTCCTGGCGTAAGGGCAAAATTCGGGGTTAAAAAATCAATACACCCAGGGTATTGCAGGGAGCGTGCCAGAATTTCAAAACTTCTCTATTTCATTGAAAAATAAGAATTTATATTTTTAACGGGAGAGTAATTCCCCTGCCAGGGCGATTGACATCACCAGCTTTCTTGCCAAAAATGACAGCAAATTCGCCATTTTTGACAATGCCATGACCCTTATCGCTTCAGACCAGTCCTCGCCGATGGCCGCCATGCTGGAAGGCTACGATTGCCCGGCCATCCTGGTGTCCGCCGACTACCGGATCCTCGCCACCAACACCCGCTACCAGGACACCTTTGGCAGCATCGACTTCTCGCGCACCAACCACTGCTACAGCATCTCCCACGGTTATGACGCCCCCTGCGACCAGTCCGGGGAGGACTGCCCGCTGGGCGCGGCGAAGAAATCGGGGCACAAGGAGCGCGTGCTGCATATCCACCAGACACCCCGCGGCAAGGAACACGTGGACGTGGAGATGGTGCCGATCCACAACGCGCAGGGGGAACTGGTGTATTTCGTGGAAATGCTGCACCCGGTGCCGCTGGCCAGCGGCGCCGTGCAGGACAAGGAACTGGTCGGCGAGAGCAAGGCCTTCAACACCATGCTGGAAAAGGTCGCCCGCGTGGGCGCCGCGGATATTTCCGTGCTGCTGCTCGGCGAATCGGGCACGGGCAAGGAACTGGCTGCTCGCGCCATCCATGAGGCGAGTGAGCGCAAGAGCAAACCGCTGGTCACCCTGGAATGCACGGGACTGACCGATTCCCTGTTCGAAAGTGAATTGTTCGGTCACGTGAAGGGCGCCTTCACCGGCGCGGTGTCGGCCAAGAAAGGCCTGGCTGAACTCGCCGATGGCGGCACGCTGTTCCTCGACGAGATCGGCGACGTACCCCTGCAGACCCAGGTGAAACTGTTGCGTTTGCTGGAAACCGGCACCTTCCGCGCCGTGGGCAGCGCCGAGGTCAGGCGCTCCGATTTCCGGCTCATCTGCGCGACGCATCGCAACCTGCCGCGGATGGTGGAAGACGGTGAATTCCGTGACGACCTATACTACCGTATCAACGTGTTTCCCATTCACCTGCCGTCCCTGGCCGAGCGCGTGGACGACATTCCGCTGCTGGCCAACGCCCTGCTGAAGCGGGTGGCAAAGGGCAAAAAGTCCAGCCTGTCGAAAGCCGCGCAGGAAGCGCTGAAATCACACCATTACAAGGGCAATATCCGCGAGTTGCGCAATATCCTCAGCCGCGCCGTCGTGCTCAGTGACACCGACGAAATCGCTGCCGACACCATCCGCGACTGCTTCTTCGACAAGCTGGCGATTAATGAGCCAAAAGCTGGTGAAGTGAAAGAACTCGACCTGAAAGCCCACGAACAGGAATACATTGCCTCGCTGATGGCGCGCTACCAGGATGACAAGGAGAAAGTGGCTGACATCCTGGGCATCAGCCTGCGGTCGTTGTACCGTAAACTGAATGATGATTAAGTCTTTAGGGCTTTTTACAATATGCCTGACAATTACGGGAGCGGCAGTTGCCCATCATTCCACTGCCGTTTTAGAAACCACTGTCCCCATCGTTCTGAAAGGCACCATCGTCGACGTTTACTTCGCCAATCCCCACTCCGCCATGATCGTTGAAGTGATCAACGATGGAGGCAATCCCGAACGCTGGGCGGTGGAGAATTCGGGCACGCTGAACATGACCTTCGACCGCGGCTTCAATCTGTCCAACGTCGTCGTCGGCGATGCCGTCCAGGCATGCGGCTACGCGCCAAAACTCCTCTTCACGAAAGCTGCGGCGGATGCGGAGGCAAACCCGGACAGGCCGCGGCCGCCGTACTGGAAGGACGCCGACAAGGCCATCACCGGCCGCCTGGTGGTCGGCAAATGGGGCGTCGGTGAACACTGGTCCCATTACGGGCCACTGGATGTGTGCCTGGAATTGCTGGGCCTGCAGTCGGGCGAATAACCCTTTAAACCTAACCTTTGTCTCTTTCCTGTCAGAACCGGATCGCCGCCAGCGCTTCTTCGGGGTCAATCCTGCCCACCGGGGAGGAAGAGTAGGTGGAGGCGTAGATCAGCCCGTTGCCGTTCACGATGAATTCCGTCGGCTGGATGATGTTACGACGGTCTTCCCAGAACGAACCCGGTTTGTCCCCCAGTTCCCGGGTCACGCCCCAGCCAATCGGAAAGGACACCGTCGCGGCGACTTCCTGCGCCTTGTCCAGCGGGTCGACGCTGGCGGCGAAGAGGCTGGTGCCGAGTTCTTTGAACTGGTCGATGCGTTCCTCGTAAGCATTCAGCAGGCGCCGGCAGAAGGGGCACCAGTGCCCGCGATAGAACAGGATGATCGCGTAATCGGTGGGTATGTCCTGGGGCAGGTGGATGGTCTCACCCGTGGTGGCCTTCAGGCTGAAAGAGCGCAGCACATCGCCGTTTTGCAGTTTATCCATGCCAGCTCCGAGTTATTCCCGCGCGTACACCAGCAACTCACGGCCATCCCCCAGCATCACCCGTTCGAGGCGGATGATTTTCGAACCGTCGAGGAACTGGAAGCCGGTGCCGGTAATCGTGTCGCCCGGCTTCACGGTGTCGGCGCCCCAGCCCCTGGCTTCCATGCGGTTGAGGGCGGGCCCGCCGATTTGCCACTCCTCGACGGTGCCGTCGTCGAGCGTCACGTCGATGGTCATCATCGGATGGGGATTGCTCCAGTCGAAATCCGTGACGGTACCCTGCACGGTCACGGGAACATTCATGTTCACGGGCCAGCGGTGATGCGCCCAGGCAGCGGGGACACTGAGAACAGCAAGACACAGCAATACAGCGGGCAGTAAACGTTTCAAGAAACACCTCCTGACGGACTGATATCGGGACCAGCAATGCCCGTTACTGTAGCGTGTTTTTCGGGTTAGCCAAATCTTCTTGATGGAAAAAAAAGGTACGAGCAGGTCGGATAAGCCACGTAGTGGCGTCATCCGACATTACTGACCGGAAAGCGTCAACTCGCTTCCGGTAATGGCGCCCCTTCCGACGGCGGCGTGCCATGCTTGCGATCCTCGCGCGGTGTCATGAAGGGCAGGATCAGGATAGGAATGATCACCAGAAACGCATCGACCCACAACACTGTGGTGTAGCTGATGTTTTCCGCCACGTACCCCTGCCAGTTGTTGGTGTAGGCGATGGTCAGGTTGCTGAGCGCCATGAATCCGGTGAACTGCGTGGCCGCCACCGCAGGATTGGTCAGGCCCATGTACACACCCACATTGATGCCGTAATGAAATCCCGTGGTCAAACCGGCCGCCATGAAGATCAGGAAAAACTCGGTCCTGCCCACCGCGGGTATACCCGGGTCGGCGCCCCAGCGCAGAGCCAGCCACAGGATGGGCAGCGTGGATAGGGCATAGAAAATGGCGATCATCTTGCGCAGCCCGAAATAGTCACCGATATAACCGCCCAGAATGCAGCCGACCGCCGACAGGATGGTGGTGTACAAACTGATCTGGGCAATGTCGTTGTCGACCAGTCCGAAATCCACCTGCAGGGTGGTGCCGACGGCACTGGTGAGCGACATGGCGCCCAGTGGCGTCAACGCAAACACGAAGCCAACGATAGGACCCTTGCCGGAGCGGAACATGCCCTTGTACAACTCGACGCCGATGCGTTTGATGGCGAGTACTGCTTCCCTGACGGGATTTATGATGGTGTCGGCAGGGGCTTTCCCGGACTGCGGATCACGAATGAACAATTGGGTGAACACCAGGATGCCCGTCATCAGGATGCAGGCATAGGCCAGGGCGGCCTCGAATCCCCAGAGGCCGGCAACGAACAGGGCGCCGCCACCACCCAGGCCCTGGCCGAGGTAGGCGCCGCCAAACATGAAACCGTTGCCCTTGCCGCGCTCATCGTCCTTGAGAGTCGTAACCGCCAGGGCATCGATGGCCACATCCTGGGTGGCGGCGAACAGGTTGTGAATAAACACCAGCACCAGCATGAGCTGGAAGTTGGTGTTGTAGTCGACCATGGCCAGCACGACCAGGGTGATGATCATCATGACCAGGCAGAGTGAAATCCAGGCGCGCAGGCCGCCGAAGCGCTCCAGGCGGAACATGTCGATCAGCGGGGCCCAGGCCCACTTGAACCCCCAGGGCAGGTACAGCATGCCGACGAAGGCACCGATCTGGGCGACATCGAGTCCTTCCCGGCGCATGTAGGCGGCCATGGCGGTGGCGGTGAAACCGAGGGGAATGCCTTCGGCGATATACAGGGTGCCGAACGAGAACAGCCTGCCGTAGCGGGTGGACAAGGCGTTATGAGTCAAAACGGTGCCTTTTTATTATTGTTCTTTATTGTTGTTTTATGGATACCGGGGGTAAGAGTACCACTATTTGAACAATGTTCAATAATTCAGGGCCGCTGCAGGGCGATGGCCACCCCCTGGCCAACGCCGACACACATCGCGGCGATGCCGCTATTCGCACCGGTTTCCTGCATCTGCAGGGCAAGGGTACCCGTAATCCTGGCGCCGGAGGCGCCGAGCGGGTGGCCGATGGCGATGGCGCCGCCGTTCGGGTTGATGAAATCGGCATCATCCGGCAGGCCGAGCGCGCGAATGGACGCCAGCACCTGGCAGGCGAAGGCCTCGTTGAATTCGAACAGGTCGATGGCGCGAATGTCCAGGTTAAAACGGTTGCACAGTTTTTTCGTGGCGGGGGCGGGGCCATAGCCCATGATGCGCGGGGCGAGTCCCGCACTGGCCCCGCCGATGATCCTGGCCAGTGGCGTCAGGCCATGTTGATGCACGGCTTTTTCGGATGCGATCAACAGGGCCGCGGCGCCGTCATTGATGCCCGAGGCATTGCCGGCGGTGACGGTGCCGCCGGCCCGAAACGGTGTTCCGAGTTTGGCCAGTGCCTCAGCCGTGGTGTCCGGGCGCGGGTGCTCGTCGGCAGCGACAGTGACGGGATCGCCCTTGCGCTGCGGGATGCTGACCGGGCAGATCTCCCTTGCCAGCCGGCCGCTCTGCATCGCGGCGGCCGTACGCTGTTGCGAGCGCAGGGCAAAGGCATCCTGGTCGGCGCGGTTGATGCCGAACTCCTCGGCAACGTTTTCAGCAGTCTCGCCCATGGAATCGATACCGTACATCTCTTCCATCAGCGGATTGACGAAGCGCCACCCCAGCGAGGTTTCATGTATTTCCACCTTGCGGCTGAAGGCGCTGTCCGCTTTCGCCATGACGAACGGAGCGCGGGACATGCTCTCCACGCCGCCGGCAATGAACAGGTCGCCTTCGCCGGCCTTGATCTGACGGGACGCCAGGAGGATGGCGTCCATCCCGGAAGCGCACAGCCGGTTGAGCGTGATGCCCGGTGCTTCCTCGGGCAGGCCTGCCAGCAACAGAGCCATGCGGGCAACGTTGCGGTTGTCCTCACCAGCCTGGTTGGTGCAGCCGAGTATGACGTCATCGAGTGCCGCCCAGTCCAGCTTCTTGTGTCGCTTGATCAGTGCCTTGATGGGCTCGGCGGCAAGGTCGTCGGTGCGTACCGCAGCCAATGAGCCGCCGTAACGGCCAAAGGGTGTGCGGATGTAATCACAGATGTAGGCGTCGGTCATGGTCAGCATTCTTCCCTATAGTCGGCCTCGGTCGAGGCCGCGATAGCTTCCTTCGTAAATCCCTTCATTACTTTTGTTAACACGATCCCGTTGTCCGTGAAGTGGAATACGGCACGGTCTGTCACCAGCACATCCACCACGCCTTTGGCGGTCAACGGTAGGGTGCACTGCTTCCTGAACTTGCTGTTGCCGTCGCGATCGCAGTGGGTCATGGTCACGATCAGGCGTTTCGCGCCGGTGGCCAGGTCCATGGCGCCGCCGACGCCCAGCAGGGGCTTGCCGGGCACGGCCCAGTTGGCGAGGTTGCCGTCCTGGTCCACCTCCAGCCCGCCCATGACCGCCACATCCACGTGGCCGCCGCGGATCATGCCGAACGATGCGGCGCTGTCGAAGTAGGAAGAGCCGGGCAGGGCGGTGACGGGAATCTTGCCGGCATTGACCGGGTAATCCAGCGCCCCGCCGGATTCCGGTGCCGGACCCACGCCCAGCATGCCGTTTTCGGTATGCATGATGATGCCCGATTCCGGCGAGATCAGGTCTGCCACCAGCGTGGGGATGCCGATGCCGAGGTTCACCACTTCGCCGGGATTGAGTTCATCGAGCACCGCCTGCGCCATAGCCATGCGCGCGTCATCGACTTTCTTCGCACTTGCGGCGACCGAAGCGGACGATCCCAGGTCGGCCTCGCTGGTGTGCGCCTGCACGAGGTAATCGACGAAGCAGCCGGGTGTATGAATGGTGTTGGGGTCGAGTTCGCCCACCGGCACGATTTCCTCCACCTCCGCGATGACCAGGCCTGAAGCCGTGGCGGCCGCCTGGTTGAAATTGTTTTCCGTCATCCGGTACTGCAGGTTGCCGGCGGTGTCTGCCTTCCAGGCGCGGATCAGGCTGACGTCGCCGCGAATGGGCCTGATGAACACCATTTCCCGGCCATCGATGATTTTGGTTTCCCGGCCTTCGGCCAGCGGCGTGCCTGCCGAGGTCGGCGTATAGAACCCGCCGAGTCCCGCACCACCGGCGCGTATGGCTTCGCCCAGCGTACCCTGCGGCAGCAGCTCCACGGCCATGCGGCCTTCCTGGGCGGCGGCCACCGCTTCGGGATTGGAGGTGAAGAAAGAGCCGATGGCCTTGCTGATCTGGCCGTTGCGCAACAGACGGCCGCCGCCGAGCCCGGGTTCGCCGACGTTGTTGCCCACGTAGGTCAGCCCCGATACGCCGGTTTCGGCGATGGCGTGCAGCAGGTGCACGGGGTTGCCGGTCATGCCGAAGCCGCCGACGAGCAGCGTGTCGCCGTTCTTGATATGGGTGGCGGCTTCCTGCGCGGTGATCACGGGAACCTGTTTCATAATGATGCCGTACTTCGTGTTAACGCCAGTTTAGGTTCAGCCGGTGTTATATCAAACTGTACCGGTTCAGGATACCGGGATTTCGGGGATCGACTTCATGCTGTCGGCCCCGGATAATCCCGATGCATAACAGACACGACAAAAACCATTCACAGGGGGAGATCATGAACGTCAGGGAAATCACTTGTTACGGAAAAACACTGTTGCCGGTACTGCTGGCCATGTTGCTTGTCGCACAGTCCGGGCCTGCAGCGGCCCAGGGCTGTGACCGCGACTGCCTGGCCGCGCTGATGACGCAATATGTGGATGCCGTGGTGGCGCAAGATGCGTCCAGGCTGCCGCTGGCCGATAGCGTCAAGGTGACGGTGGACGGCCGGGACGGTGACCTGGAAAGCGGTATCTGGGAATCCGTCACGGGCTTCCAGGGCTTTCGCCAGGACTACCTCGACGTGCAGAAGCAGGTGGCCGCCGCGCACCTGGTCTTTCATGAAGGGGAAAACCATATCCTGTTGTCGGTACTGCTGCACGTGGACGGCAACCAGCGCATCAACGGGGTGGAAAGCCTGGTCCAGCGTCTCACGCCGACCTCGCGTTTCCAGCCCCGGGAACTGGGTGGGCCGATCCGCGGCATGAACGATCCGGTGCCGGCGGGTGAAAAGATGTCCCGCGCCAACATGGTCCGCGTCGCACTGACCTACCCGGAGGGATTGCGCGTGGGCAATTTCGCCGATGGCGGCACGCCGTTTTCAGCCGAGTGCTATCGTGTCGAGAACGGGTTGATCATGGCGACTGCTGACACCCTGTACACGCAGAACATCATGGTGCATCCCGGCATCATCGCCAGCGTGGCGGCGGTGGACGAGGAGAACGGCACGGTGCTGCTGTGGATGAACTTCGGCCACACCGGGGATTCCTACGGCGTCGGCAATTCCCTGGTCACTTACGAGGCATTCAAGGTGTGGGGCAACCAGATCCACTCCATCAACGCGTTCTTCACCGGGCTGCCCATCAATACGGCGCGTTACTGGCCATCGGCAGATCCCGTGCGTTTGTAGGCCTCAGGGCTGGTTGATGGTCGCGTTGACCTGGATGTAATTACGCTCTTCGGCAAAGCGGTTGAACTGGTCCACCAGCGGATCGAGTATTTCCGGATAGGTCGCGGCAAGGTCCGTGCTTTCTGACGGGTCGTTCGCCAGGTTGAACAACAGCCAGTCATTGCGCGGCAGCTGCACGATTTTCCAGTCACCCTGCACCATCATGCGATTGCCTGAATGATCGAGGGCGATGGCTTCCGTGGCAGCATGTACCGGTTCTGTCGATCCGGTGAGTGCGTCGCCGAAGGATTTGCCGCGTACCGACAGAATGTCACGGCCGTTGAAGGTGCCCATGGGCACGCCGAGGCCGGCCAGGTCGAGCACGGTCGGCATGATGTCCATGACGGTCAGGAACTGGCGGTCGATGCTGCCCGGCGTCACCGCGCTGCGATGCCAGGCAAAGGCCGCCACGCGCATGCCGCCCTCGAACGGCGTGCCCTTGGAGTTGCGGAACGGCGAATTGGTTGCATCCGCCCAGCCCTGGCCAATGCTCGCCCAGGAGTCGGCCTTGCCCAGGTTGGCAAAGCTGTTGTCGTACGGATAGGTATTGCGGCCCCCCACCAATGCAGCGAGTTCAGGTCCACCCTGCGGGCCGTTGTCGTTCATGTAGATGATCCAGGTGTTGTCCAGCATGCCTTCCTCGTCCATGAAGGACAGGATGCGGCCGACCTCCTCATCCATATGGCTCGCCATCGCGGCATAGATTTCCATCAGGCGCGACGAGTATTGCTGTTCCTGGGCAGTCATTTCCGTCCATGCCCCGCTTTCCTTGTTGCAGGTTTGCGCATCGGCATTGGCAGGCAGGATGTTCTCACGCCGGGCGCCGGCCATGCGTTCGGTACACAGAGTATCGAAGCCGGCCGCGTAGGCGCCGGTGAACCGGTCCTCCCAGCCCGGCGGGTACTGCAGCGGCCAGTGTGGTGCCGTGGGGGCAAACACGGCAAAGAACGGCTGGTTGCTGTCAGCATGATCGCCAAGGAATTCGATCAGGTGATCGCTGTAACGGTTGGTGGAGTAAGCGGGATCCTCGAGCCGGTGCTCATTCCCATCCAGGCTGTAGGTGGCGGCCGGGACTGTGCCGTAGTGATTGTCGGCACCGCGCAGCAGGGTGTAATCGCGTTCGAATCCGAAATCGCGCGGCAGGCTGGTGCGGGATTCATCGCCTTCGCTGATATGCCACTTGCCGGACATGATGGTGTGGTAGCCGCCTGCCTGCATCACTTCCGGCATGGCGGCGATGCGCTTCTGCAGGAAGCGTTCGTAGCCGTATTCGCCTTCGAAGATCTGGTTCAACAACTGTGCACCGAGGCCGGCCTCATGGTTGCCGGTGCCGCTCATGAGCATGGCACGGGTCGGTGCGCAGCTCGGCGCGGCATGGAAGTTGGCCAGGCGCACACCGTTCCAGGCCAGGGCGTCGAGGTTGGGTGTGGGAATGTCATCGCCGCCGAAGGCGCCGAGGTCGGTGTAGCCCATGTCGTCGGTGACGATGATAAGGAAGTTCGGGCGATCCTGGGCCCACGCAGGCAGCGTAAAGCCAATGGCCAGCAGGCAAGCTAGAAACAGTTTTGGCATGACGCCTCTTCCCCCTGTTGTTTTATCCAGCGTACCAGATTGTAGCCATGATTGGACGCCGGGTGAAAAGGCTGGTTCAGTCGGTATCGGCCTGGTCGTCCAGGGCCGCCTGTTCCTGTCTCCTCAGGGCATCGGCATGTTGCAGGGCGAGCCGTATCGCGGGGTTCTGTGCCATCACGTCCTGCAGATCCTGCCGGTCAAGGACATACAGCGTGCAGGGGGACACGCTGGTGACCGTGGCGGTCCGGATCTCGTCATTGAGCAGGGCCATTTCACCAAAAAAGTCGCCGGCGAACAGGGAGGTCAGGTCGCGCGTTTTACCGTCACGTTCATGGGAAATTCGCACCACACCCCGGGCAATGAGATAGAGGCAGTCGCCTTTATCACCCTGCCGGATGATGACCTCGCGTGGTGCCACGCTGTGCCGTTTCATTTTCTGGCTCAATGTGTGGAAATCGGTTTCAGAGGTCGTGGCAAAGAAGGGGACTTTTTTCAGCAGTTCATCCGGCTCCACGCGCAGGCGCCGGATTTCCTGGCCACGCAGCTGCCATAACTGGAGATACAAATTGTCCTGCATCTGCTCCGCCGTGATGCGCGGCAGGTTGCCATGTTCGGTTTCGGTCTCTATCGCCTGTATTTCCGCCAGCAGGATCAGGCGTTTGCCCAGGCGCTCCTGCATCGCGCTGACGAACTCGGGATACTGCTCACCCATCTGGTTGAGGTCTTCCTCGGCCCGGTTTTTCCAGATTTCATACTGGTGTCGCACGTGCTGGACTGTGTCGTCGTCGAGCGCGGTCAGCGTTTCCAGGGTTTGCAGGTCTGCCAGGATGGCCTGGCAGGCATGAAAATGCCCCCAGGCTTCTTCGTAATTCATGACGATCAGGTCCAGGCGCATGCGTTCGGAAAGACGGTTGTCGCCGACGATCTTTTCCAGCAGGTGCAGCAGGAAATGCTGTGCCCGGCTTACCGGCAGCAGGCTTTTGTAGACAGGCTGGTATTCCCCTTCGAAGCGGATGGAATCGATCTGCGCGGCCAGCACACCCAGCAGGTTACGCAGGGCGCCTTCACCCACATGGCCCTTGTTGAACAGGTCGTTGTACTGGGCATGCTCGTTGGCGTAGCAGCGCAGGAACAGTTGCACCACGTCCTGGTGGCTTTCATGCTGCAGCTCGCGCAGGTGGCGCAGGTTGCGCTGCTGTCTGCCCAGCGCCTTCTCGCAGCGCTTCTGGAGCTTGGTCGCGATGGAGCCGGAGAACAGGCCGCCCCGCTGCAGGTCGGGCAACCGGTTGATGGCCAGTTGCGTGGCACTGACCATGCCCTCGGTCTGCGCGATCTGGTCGAAGAGCGGGGGCTTGTTGAGGCCCAGCCGTCCCACCAGCCATTCGATGCTCAGCCCCTGGACCAGCAGGGTGAACAGCACCGCGCCCATGACGAGAGCGACAAAAATATCATGGTAGGGAAAGTCAGGCAGGCTGAGAACGATGGCCAGCGCAATGGCGCCGCGCAGGCCGCCCCAGAACATGACATGCTGGTAGGCGCGGCTGGTTTTGGACGCCTGGGAGAGGCGGTTGCTGACGGGGATCATGCCGTAGATGACGATGGCGCGTGACAGCAGCATACCCAGCACGACCCAGGCGAGCGCACCGGCGGATGCCTGCAGGGATGACAGGTCCACCCGCATACCCACCATCAGGAAGATGAGCGCGGTGGCCACGTAGGCCATGTACTCCCAGAAATGATCGACATACTGGCGCACCTGCGGCGAGATTTTTATCCGGCCCCAGTTGCCAAGCGTGATGCCGGCCATCACCACGGCGACCACGCCGCTGACGTGAAAGGCGCGTTCCGCGAGGATGAATGACGCATAGGCCAGGATGGTGGTCAGGGTGGTCTCGATATATACATCGGACCTTACCGCGCCGACGACAAGCGATGTCACGATGCCGAGCACGCAGCCGACGGCCATGCCGCCGACGAACACCACCCCGAAATCCCAGGCCGCGGCGCCGACGGAGACTGCGCCTTCCCCGGCTTCCACCCCGATAGTGGTGATCAGGATCGTCGCCAGCACGATGGCGGTGGCGTCATTGAACAGGCTTTCGCCTTCCACAAGAATGGTCAGCCGCTTGGGCGCGCCGAGGCGCTTGAACAGGGCGATGACGGCCACCGGGTCAGTGGCGCTGAGAATGGCGCCAAGCAGCAGGGCGGCAGTCAATGGGATGTCAGTAGCCAGGTAGACGATGCCGCCGATGATCCCGGTGGAGAGCAGCAGTCCCGGCACAGCCAGCGTCAATACGGGCACGATGTTGTGCCACAACTGCCGGCCGTCCATGTTGAAGGCGGATTCAAACACCAGGGTGGGCAGGAAGATATACAGGATCATGTCCGGCGACAGGCTCAGGCTGTGCAGCACGGAGAGCAGGGGCACGACATCGGCCAGCATGGCCATGCCGGCGCCGATGATGACCAGCATCACGGTGAAAGGCAGGCGGACGCGTTTGCCGATGGCTGAAGTTGCCGCGGCAATAATGAGCAGCAGGATCAGCCCGGATACGACGTCGACCAGAACGGATGTTTCGTGCATGGAAAAGCCCCCGGTATCAGCTTCTCTTATAACCTCCGGGGTCACCCCGGGGTTTGATTCAGGTTAAACGACCTGCAAGAGCCGGCCTCAGTAACTGACGGTGATGCCTTCGCTGATGAGATCGGAAGGGTAAAGCACGATGCGGTCGTCTGCCCGGAGTCCGTCCAGAACCTGCGCATACTCCCGGCCGCGCTGGCCCAGGGTGAGTGCGCGCAGTTCCACCGTATCGCCGGTTACGACGAATACCTGCCAGGTACTGCTGCGCTGGAACAGGGCGCTGGTCGGTACGGTGAGTACGTTGTCTTCTTCCCACACCACGATGCCCGCCTCGATGCGGTAGCCGGCACCTAGCGGGGAGGTTGGCTCGAGGAATTCGGCGATGACGTTGACGCGCTGTTCCTCGACACCGAGTGCCGAGATCTTCGTGAATGCCTGCGGCTCGATATAGCTGACCCGTGCGCTGATGACGCGGTCTTCGCCCCAGCCGGTGACGAGAATGGGATCGCCGGGCGAAACCTTCACCGCATCCTGCGTGAGCAGGTCGATGATGATTTCCAGGGAGTCGTCATTGCTGATATCCATCAGCGGCGTGCCCGCCTGCACCACCCGCTCGCTTTCCTCGTAGACGCGGTAGATGGTGCCGCTCACGGGCGCTGTGATATCCAGCACGCCTTCCTCGTTGTCCGTGCTGATGCCCAGCAGGCGCGACCTGGCGCTTTCCACTTCAGCTGCCGCCGCGGCCTGTGTCGCCTGGGCGCTGAGCCGGCGTGCCTCGGCGGAATCGGTGACCTGGTAGTAATACTCCAGCTCTTCCTGGCTGATCAGGTTGTTCTTGAGCAATTCACCGCGGCGTTCCTCTTCCCGGCGGGCGCGCGCGACGGCGCTCTCCGCCTCCATCAATGCGGCCTCGGCGGCGGCCTGCCGCGCTTCGGCAGCGGTCAGGTTGGCACGGTAAGTGGCTTCGGTGCGCCGGTCCTCGGGCGCCAGCGCGATGCGGGCGATAATCTGGCCCTGTTCGACATGGTTGCCTTCATCGAGCTGGATGCGCAGCAGCCTGCCGTTGATCGGCGCTGCGACAACGAACGGATCGCGGGCGCGAGTGCGCCCCTGTTCCTCGACGAGAATGGTCAGCGTGCGTTCCTCGACAAGTGCGGTTTCCACGGGCAGTGGTGTCGGGCTCATGGCAAAGACGACGGCCAGGATCACCACGACGGCCAGCACGCCGGGGATGAGCCATTTACCGAGTGAAGTGTTTGCAGCCATGAGTTGCTCCTCTTTATTGCCGCGGTTACCGCTATTCCCGTGATTTCAGTACGGCCACGAGATCGAATTTGTCCAGGCGCCGGCGTACTGCCAGGCCGCTGGCCGCGGCGGCGGCGATGATGATGCCGGCAGCGACCAGATACGTGCGCGGATCGGCGATGAACGGAATCCGGTAGGCATCGGTTTCGATCGCGCCGGCAATCAGTTTCGACAGACCGTAGCCGATAACGCAGCCCAGTGGAATACCCGCCAGGGTCACCAGGGCCTGTTCGCCCAGCAGCAGGATAGCCACTTCACGGCGATGAAAACCCATTACACGCAGGCTTGCCAGCTCGCGCCCGCGTTCGGACAGGGAAATGCGCGCGCCGTTGTAGATCACGCCGATGGCGATGACGCAGGCGAAACCGAGCAGAAACGACGTGGTGATATCGATGGTCCTGGCCAGTTCCTCGTTGAAGGTATCCAGCATCAACTGGGGAGAGGAGACGCCGGCGATGCCGGGCACCTGTTTCAGGTGGGCATACAGTTCGTCGCGGCGGTCATCCTCCACCTGCAGCAAGGCGCCGGAGGCTACCCACGAATCGCCGGTGAGCAGTTTCAGGTTGCGCTTGCTCATCCACGCCGACACGCCGATGAAATCCTCGACGATGCCGGTGACCGGTACCAGGGATTCCAGCCGCTTGCCTTCCAGCCATTCCACATTGAGCATGTCGCCCAGTTGTACTTCCAGGCGTTTCGCGAGCAGGGCGCTGATGACGATGCCGCGATCGGGCACCGGGATTTCCCGGCCGTCCGCGTTGATGATGCGCCGCATGCGGCTGTTCGGTTCCAGGCCCTGTACCGCCACCTCCTCCTCATGCTGGCCGGCCTTGAGGCGTGCCGCCGTCATCCGGTAGGTTTCCACGGCGGTGACGCCGGCCATGCTGGCAAGCTCGAAGCGAACGGAGTCCGGCATGACCTCGCGGAAGGTGAGCATGATGTCCTCGCGCTGTATGCGGCGAAACTGCAGATCCATCATGTACAGGACGCTGTCGAACATGAACATGCCGAGCACCAGGATGGCCATGGACAGGGCAACACCCAGGGACGAGAAGAACCCCTGCACGGGTTTGCGCTCCACGTTGCGCAGGATCATGCGGCCGGAAGCGGACAGCATACGGCCGATACCGAAACGCTCCACCGGTCCCGGCCTGAACCGTGCCGGTGATGCCGGGCGCATGGCTTCGGCAGGCGGCAGGTTGACGGCTTTGCGCACAGCCGACAGGGCGCCCGCACAGGCGCCGGTGACGCTGATGCCGATGGCGATAACAAGCAGCGATGGTGTGACACGGTAGACGAGGTCGGGAATGTCCAGGTATTGCCGATACAGATTGACCAGGCCGGCGCCGAGCCGGATGCCGCCGATGCCCCCGATAAATGCGCCCAGGGTGACGGCGAGCATGGCATACATCAGGTAATGCCGGCCCACTTCCCAGTCCTGGTAACCGAAGGCCTTGAGCACGGCGATTTCCCCGCGCTGCGTGTTGATGAGCCGGCCCAGCACGAGGTAAAGCAGGAACACCGCCACGCCCAGGAAGATGGCGGGAATGACCGTGCCGTTGATGCGAATCTCGGTCAGTTCATTCTCGATGATCTGGTGGCTGAGCTGGTCCTCGCGCAGGTAGGCGCCCAGGCCGCCATAGGGTTTGAGGATGTCGTCGATGGCGTCCATGACGGCATCGGCGTTGGCATCCGGTTCCAGGCGCGCGACCAGTTCGTTGAAGGCGCCATCCATGTCGTTCACGGGCCCGAGGATTTCCTCGCTCATCCAGAACACGCCGTAGCGATTGTCTTCCGGAAACAGTGAGCCCGGCGGCACCGCGTAGGAGTGCTCGGGAGAGTTGGCGATACCGACGATGCGCAGATCACGGGCACGCCCGTTCATCACCGCCCTGACAGTGTCGCCGGGTCTCAGGCCGCGGGCGAGGGCGAATTTTTCGTTGATGATGACCTCGTCGGGATCGCCGCTGACGATATAGCGGCCTTCACGGATGAGCAGGTCGTTCAGGGCCGGCCGGCCGAATTCCGGCAGCGAGACAAAGCGTGCCTGTGCGGGCATCTGCATGCCTTCAAGGTCCAGGGTGGCGAGAAAGGTGATGCGGGTATCGACGCTTTCGACCCCGGGAACGGCGGCCACGCGTGTTGCCACCAGCGCCGGCGCCCGCACCAGCGGCGCCCACAGGTCGGCAAAACGGGTGTGCTGGTAATAATTGGCCTGCGACCAGGTAAGTGATTCGTAAGTGCCGCGCATGGTCATCACCGACATGATGCCGGTCGCGACCACGAGGGCGATGGAGATGACCTGCATGCGCAGGTGCCACAATTCCCTCAGCAGTTTGCGGTTGATGGCGTACATGGCTACCAGGCAATGGCGTCGATATCGACGCGCTTCTCGTTGGTCAGGCGTTCGGTGATACGGCCGCTGCTCATGTGGATCACCTTGTCACCCATGCCGCCGATGGCGGCGTTGTGGGTGATGATCGCCGTGGTGGTGCCGGTGGTGCGGTTCACATCCGCCAGCACTTTGAGCACTATCTTGCCGGTGGCTGCATCGAGGGCGCCGGTAGGTTCATCGCATAACAGGACCTGGGGCCTTTTCGCCACGGCGCGGGCGATAGCGACACGCTGCTGTTCGCCGCCGGACAACTGCGACGGGAAGTGGTCCAGGCGGTCCGACAATCCGACCAGTGCCAGGGCTTCCTCAGGGGCCATCGGGTCGACGGCGATATCGGTGACCAGCGCGACATTTTCCCGCGCGGTAAGGCTGGGAATCAGGTTGTAGAACTGGAACACGAAGCCGACATGGTCGCGCCGGTAACTGGTCAGCTCGCGATCCACCTGGCGCGGCAGTTCCCGGCCACGGTAGAACACCTGTCCCGAGGTGGGCACGTCGAGCCCGCCGATGATATTGAGTAATGTCGATTTGCCGCTGCCGGAAGCACCGAGCAGAACGGTCATTTCGCCGTCCAGTAAATCCATGTCGACATCGACGAGGGCATGGACCTGCATTTCGCCCATCTGGTAGGTTTTGCACAGCTGCCGGGCGCTGAGAATCGACGTTGCCTGTCGGTCGCTGGCAAAAGTGGTGGCTGTGCTGTCTTGGAGGGCGTGTTCCTGGGCCATGGGCTTATTCTACGGTGAAAGCCGCAGGCCATGGCAAATATCGCTGCAGGAACATGACCTTGTTGACCGATATCAAGTTCCTTTGTGTCCGGAATGTCCACAGTATCAGGAGGCAGTATACAACTGCCAAAAGGGAGGGCTTGATGAGAAATATCCTGCTGTTGTTCGCCTCGCTTGAAGGGCAGACCGCCAAGGTGGCGGAACGTCTGCGTGCACCTTTTGCCTATATCGAGATGATCGCCGGCGCCCTGAAATACACGCAGTACAACTGGTTCATCCGCTGGGTCATGAAAGGCATTGCCAGGAAAGAAGGCGGGAGTACGGACACCAGCCGCGACCACGAATACACCGACTGGCGACAAGTGGCGGCGTACGCACGGCGGCTTTCTACCAAGTAAACAACCAGATCACCCATGACCTGACGTATTACACGGTTGTCACCCTCCTGCAGTCAGGGCAAAATCGGTGTTCCTGTTGGCCCTGAGGGGAGTGCCATATGAAACACCGGGAAATTGCCGCCACCATGCTGGCGGGAATCATTTCAGCGACTGCCGCGAGCACTTCAGCTCACCATTCATTTTCCGCCGAATTCGATGAGAACAACTGCCGGGATTTCACCGGTATCCTCACCGATGTCGACTGGCAGAATCCGCACGCCTTTTTCTACATGGACGTCACCGATGACAACGGCGAGGTGCACAACTGGTCGTTCCAGACCTATGCGCTGATCACCCTGAAGCGCGCCGGTACCGGGCTCGACTACTTCAAGCGCAATGTCGGCAAGGAAGTCTGGGTGCGCGGCTGCCTGGCCAAGAATGGTCGAGACTATTATGCCTCTGCCGGCCTGATGCGCGCCGAGGACGGCGAGCTGAGGCAAATGGGGCAAATCCAAAACTAGAACGAAGCGTGTAGGCCGGAAGCAGGTCCGCAGGACCGATATCCGGCAAGGCAGACGGAGTCTGCCGCATCTTTACAAGAAGAAAGAAGAAAGA
>CAZVSC010000043.1:21632-23347 GCA_964629325.1 uncultured Enterobacteriaceae bacterium | reverse complement strand
CGTCCGGTCCGCCATTACTTCCCGAAATTCCTGCACTTTCTGCACTTCCTATACTTCCTGCCAGGTACACCTTACCTGCATGCAGAACCTGCCTGAACCTGATAGGGGGCGGCCGGTTTTTGCACCTGCCTGTCAACTTAACCCCGCGACCTGCGTTCTGAAGGAAGAGACCCGCTTCAGGAGGAAACCATGAGAACAGTCATTTTTGCAGCCACCATCGTCCTGCTGCTGTCATCCTGCCGGCAGGTGGATGAAATCACCGGTAACCGCCCGATCGTGGACACCCGAGGGGTCGATATGGAGGCCTATGAATCAGACCTGCAGGATTGCTTTACCTTCGCCGACCAGGTGGAGGCAGATAACAGGATCCTGACCGGTGCCGCAACTGGGGCGGTGGTTGGCGGTGTGATCGGGGCTGCCGCCGGTAACAGTGAAACGGCAAAACGCGGTGCCGGCGTCGGCGCGGCCAGCGGTACGCTCAGCGGCACCGGCAAGGTCATGGCAGAGCGCCAGCGGGTAGTGCGCAACTGCCTGGCAGGACGGGGTTACCTGGTACTCAATTGAAAACGGGTGAAGGTGTGCGATTTCAGGGATTACAGCGCATAATCCGCTTTTCAGACGGATTCATGCATGGCCTCAGACCTGCTCCGGGATTTGCCCGACATCCCAATCCAACCTGTTGACGATCCAGTCCTCGCCACGGCAGGTATCAGCCTGTCTGTGCTCCGTCTCGACCTGATCCACCCGGTCATTTCGGGAAACAAATGGTTCAAGCTCAAATACAACCTGGCCCGGGCCAGGGAAACGGGGCAGGACAGCCTGCTGACGTTCGGCGGTCCCTGGTCTAACCATCTGCATGCCCTTGCATTCGCAGGGGCGGAGTGCGGATTTCGCACCACGGGCATTGTGAGGGGGGAACTGCCGGATCCCCTGAACGCCTGCCTGCAGGATGCCCGTAATGCGGGAATGCATCTCTCAGGCCTTACCCGCTATGACTATGCGCGGCGTCATGATCCTGCCTTGATCGCCAGTCTTGAGGAACTGCACGGCCCGTTTCACCTGGTACCTGAGGGTGGTGCCAACATTGAAGGGGTGCGGGGTTCCGCTGAGATACCGGCCCTGTATCCAGAAGCCAGTTTCGACCTGGTTTGCCTGGCCTGCGGTACCGGGACCACCCTGGCAGGCATGGCCACGACCAGCAAGGTGCCGCTCATGGGATTCCAGGTGCTGAAAGGGGCTGGTTACCTGGCAGGGGCCGTCAGGGGCATGCTCAGCACGCATGGCCTGGCCGAGAGCTGTCCGTGGTCTGTGAACGACGCTTTCCATTGCGGCGGTTATGCCTGCGCTTCACCTGAACTTATGCGGTTCTTAACAGAATTCCAGGCCCGCCATGGTATACCGTTGGAGCCTGTATATTCCGCCAAACTGCTATTCGGGATTTTTGCCCTGGCCAAAAAGAGGGATATTTTCCCACAAAACTCACGTATACTGGCCATCCATGGAGGCGGTCTGCAGGGATTGCGTGGATACTTTTAGCTTATCCTATTAATATCAGCAGGATACTGGCATTTCTTAAAGTACTCTCAAATTTGCGTTATAGACAATATGAAGGCCTGCAGGGACACATTCATCGCCTTATTACGTGCCGGGAAGTTCCTGGTGCCCGTGCTGGCGTGCGCATTGCTGCCTGTACTGGCGCATGCCCAGGTCTGGCG
>CAZVSC010000043.1:0-21532 GCA_964629325.1 uncultured Enterobacteriaceae bacterium | reverse complement strand
GCGGCACCGGCAGGTTCTGCACTGACCTTCGACCTGACGTTCAGGAATAACTCACTGTCTGCCCTGACAGGCAAGTATGTGGATATCTTCTTTGTCCTGGAAAATACCGAAATCGATGCATTGCCGGCTGGCTGCGAGATCCTGCAGTCGACCGCTGACACGCCTGTGCTCAGTTGTGAGCTGGGCAACTTCACCTCCGGACAGGCAAAAAATTTGAGCTTTACCGTGGTCACCTCCATGGCGTCCCATCCCCTGGTGTACAGCACAGCGCTGGTGGATGACGTGCGCAGTGACGTGATCGTGGAGATATACCGGGATGTCGTCACTGATACGGACGGGGACGGCACCAGCGATTTTAACGAATCCCTGCTCGGCACAGATCCTGCGATACCCGGCAGTGACCAGACAGCCTACATCGATGTGCTGGTCGCCTATACCCCGGAAATCAGTGATATCTACCTTGGTGAAGTCGAAACCCGGATCAACCAGATTTTCAATGTGGCCAACAAGATTTTCGCCGACAGTCGCACCGGCATCGTACTGCGTCCCGTGGGAGTACATGCAGTGGACTATGAACCGGCTGAAGAGTTGTTTGCCGACCTGAATGCCGTGACCTACCAGGAGGACGACAGTTTCAGGGACCTGGCTCGTCTGCGGCAACTGTATGGCGGTGATCTTGTCGTCCTGTTTCGCAGCGGTGAGGAAAATGGTTTGTGCGGACTGGCCAATCTCGGCGGCAAGAGCACACAGGCTGACCTGAGTGCGGATTACCACAAGGATTTCGCATTTTCCGTCATCAATATCGATTGCATGGACGACAGCGTGCTGGCACATGAAGCAGGGCATAACCTGGGCCTGGTGCATTCCCGTCGCGAGGACGAGTCCGGCGGGACGCTGCCGTATGCCGCCGGTTTTGGTGTGGACACCCGATTTGTTTCCGTGATGGCATACCCGGATGATTTTGACGTGGTGAACCGCCTGTACCGGTTTTCCGATCCCAATCGTGCCTGCGGACCCTTTGTCTGTGGCGCCGACAAGGAAGATTTGCAGAATGGCGCCGATGCGGTATCCAGCCTGAAGCTTACCAAGCACCAGGTCGAACAATACTACCCAAGCCAGGAAGAGCGCATGGCGACCTCACCGGCATTTTCGACGAATTCCGGCCTGGTCCCGGCTACAATCGGTGTAGGCGCCTATTCGCCCGATGGCGCTGGTTTTAAAAAGATTTTTTCCGTTGAGGACACGATCAACCTGAGGATGAAAATATCCCCGTTGCCCGACCAGGTCGGCCGGTCATACATACCGCACATGGTGATCCTCAGCGGCAAACAAAACCTGTTCCAGGTGACGGAATCCGGACAGGTGGCGGCATGGGATGGCGCCCTGAGCACTCTAGTGGCAGGCGGTCCTCCGCGAATCCTGGCGCAAAGGGCGCTGGTGGATGTCATCAAAGGCATAGATTTGCAATCGGCCGGACTCACGGACAAGAAACTCAACGTGTTTGTTGCCTACCGTATGCTCGATACCGGGGAACTGGTATACGGCGTATCGCCGTTCTCATTCAGTGTTACGACCAAGTAGCCGCTGGACAGGTCAGAGTCTGGCCAGGTTTTCCGACATCGGGAACAGGTATTTCACGTCGAAAATGACGTTCCTGTCCCTGCCATAGCTTCTGATCTTTTCGAGGCCTTCCTTCCTGAAGCAGTCATGGGCCACCGCCACGATGACTGCATCGTAGGTACCAGGGTCGGGTGAATCAACGAGTGTGAGGCCGTATTCCTCTTCGGCTGCTGCTGGCTCTACCCAGGGGTCAAAAATATCCACGTTGGCATTGAATTCCTTCAGGCTTTTCACCAGGTCCACGACGCGTGAATTGCGAATATCAGGGCAATTTTCCTTGAAGGTGAGCCCCATGACCAGGATACGTGAATCCACGACGTGAATGCGCCGGCTGGTCATTTCCTTGACCACCCGTTCGCCTATGAAGGTGCCCATGCCGTCATTGATGCGGCGTCCCGCCAGGATGACTTCGGGGTGATAGCCGATTTCCTGTGATTTGTGTGTGAGGTAGTAAGGGTCGACTCCTATGCAATGTCCTCCCACGAGTCCGGGCCGGAAAGGCAGGAAGTTCCACTTGGTGCCGGCAGCGATAAGCACTTCCTCGGTATCGATGCCAAGTTTGTGGAAAATGATGCTCAGTTCGTTGATCAGGGCAATATTCAGGTCGCGCTGGGTATTTTCGATAACCTTGGAGGCCTCGGCGACCTTGATGCTGCTGGCCGGATGCGTGCCGGCTTCCAGTATCGATCCGTAAAGCGCGTCGACAAAGGCGGCCGCTTCAGGATTGGACCCCGAAGTGACTTTGATGACATTGGTCAGGCGGTGTGTCTTGTCACCGGGATTGATGCGCTCGGGGCTGTAGCCCACAAAAAACGAGGCGTTGAGTTTTCCGCCAGAAATTTTTTCCAGTACCGGGACGCAGACTTCCTCGGTACAACCGGGATATACGGTCGATTCAAAAATGACAATATCACCGTCATCCAGGTAGTGGCCGATGAGGTTGCAGGCACTTTTCAATGCAGTCAGGTCAGGACGGTTCTGTTTGTCCACCGGAGTGGGGACAGTGACGATGAAAACGTTGCAAGCCGCCAGGTCATCGGGATTGGACGAATAATTGCCGTGAACGGCCCGGCCCAGTTCCTCGGTGGTCAGGTCCATCATGTTGTCCCGGCCGCTGGCAAGCTGGCTGACCCGGTTTACGTTGATATCGAAGCCCAGGGTCGGATACCTGGTGGCGAATTCGACCATTAGCGGAAGGCCCACATACCCGAGTCCGATGACGGCGATTTTACTGTTGTTGATATCCAAAAAAGGGCTCCTTTGCGATGCGGCATTATAAACAATCCTTGCTTGCACAGGCTTGTTTTACAAAGAATAAACCATGGAGAACACCCGTGGCGTGATATACTTGGCTACTTTTGCCAAAGCCAGAATCATACACGCATGTCCCAATTTTCCACCATCGGCCTCACTGGCAGGAACAGCAAGGATATCGTTGACTCCCTGCTGCTGCTGACGCGCTTCCTGGAAGTCAGCGTCCAGGCGGATATTGTCCTGGATGTGAACATCGCAGGCCTGCTTGGGGACAAGTCCTATCCGGTCAGCCCGCTCGAAAAGCTGGCAAGCCAGTGCGACCTGGTGATCGTGGTAGGCGGCGATGGCAGCCTGTTGCAGGTTGCCTCGGTTCTGGCCGAGCATGACCTGCCCGTGATCGGTATCAACAGGGGGCGCCTGGGATTCCTCACCGACATCCTGCCCGATGAACTCGAAACCAGCCTCGGCAAGGTGCTGGCAGGTGATTACAAGATAGAATCCCGTTTCCTGCTGGACCTGTTCATCGGAGACACCAACCGGCAATACCTGGGTTCCGCTCTGAACGATGTCGTACTGCATCCGGGCAAGGCCGTGCAGATGATCGAGTTTGCCCTCTATATCGATGGCGAATTCGTTTACAACCAGGCCTCCGACGGCCTGATCGTCGCCACTCCCACCGGTTCCACGGCCTATGCCATGAGCGCCGGCGGCCCGATCATGCACCCGAGACTGGACGCCATGGTACTGGTTCCGATCAATCCCCACAGCCTGAGCAGCCGGGCTATCGTCGTGGAGGGCAACAGGGAACTGACGCTCGTCGTTGGTGACCGGCACAACATCCTGCCGCAACTGAGCTGTGACGGCTCCATGAGCCACACCTGCGCACCTGGTGATCGCATCACCATTCACAAGAAAGCCCAGGAGCTCAAAATCCTGCACCCGGCGGATTACGATTATTACGAAACATGCCGAAGCAAGCTGGGCTGGTCACACCGGCCGACCAACCGGTAAACGTCTGCCAAAACCATGTTTAAAGTGCTGGAAGTTCCGGAAAACAACGACCTGAGCCAGTTCAGCAGGCTGCTCTGGCAGCATAAAATCTCCCACAGGATCCACCATGTCGATTCCTGGCAGGTATTGACGGTAGCCGACAGGGAGCAGGTAGGCCCGGCAGGCAGCCTTTACCGGCAGTGGGTGCTGGGTGAGGCAAAGCCTTCGGAACAGGATTCCAGCAGTATGACCGGCTATTTCAACGCCGGTGATTTTACCCGAAGGCTGCGCCAGGCTTTCAGGCGGGCACCGCTGTCGTTGTTGTTGATCCTGGCCTGCATCGTACTGTTGATCGCTGCACCGCTGAACAACATGAATGACACTGCAAGGGCGATGTTGTTTCCTGATTTCAGCTATGGCACGCGCATGATCATCATGGAGCGGGTGCTGCAGAATTTTACAGTGCTGCAATTCCTGAAAATGATTTCCCCGATACTGCTCCATGGCGGGCTAGTCCATCTGGCCTTCAATATGCTTTGGCTGTGGGAATTCGGCAGGCGAATAGAGGCGGTGCAGGCAAGCTGGAGCCTGTTGCTGCTGATCGTGGTTATCGCGCTGGTCTCCAATACCGTCCAGTTCCTTTATGGCGGTACTATTTATTTCGGGGGGATGTCGGGCGTCGTTTATGGTCTGTTCGGCTATATCTGGATGTGGCAGCTCTTCGATCCGGGTAAGGGCCTTGGCCTGCCCGGGGCACTGATTTTTTTCCTGTTGCTGACCTTGGTGGTGATGACTGTTATTGACCTGGATTTCATCGCCGACGAAGCCCACATTGGCGGTATTTTGACGGGAGTGGTCTGTGGCGCATTGACGGCAACCGTCAGTCGTATGATGCGTTCGAGTCATCGAGAGCAGGAGGGCCGCAATGGAGAATAAACCTGGTTCTCTCGAGGAGTTGCTGGCCACGCTAACTCCCGAGATTCATGACCTGCTGAAAGAAGCGGTGGCCCTCGGTCGATGGGAAAATGGCGATAAACTGAGCGATGAGCAGCGGTCGCTGTGCCTCCAGGCGATAATCGCCTACGATGAGAAGTACATGGATCCTGAGGCCAGGGTTGGTTATGTCCGGCCAAAACAGGTTCCGTGCAAAACCGATGGTAATGAAAAGGAACATGGTTGATGGCTGAGTTGACGCATGGAGTAATGCACAAGATGCAGGCCAGGCTCGATGACCCTGTTACTTATGGCATGGTGCTGGGTGACGAGGTGCTGCCGCTGAACCCCTTGCTGGGGAAACAGCTTGAGCTCACCTGGCTCGGCAAGATCAGTTGCGTGCATTGCGGCAGGGATACCAACAAGAGCTTCAATCAGGGCTACTGTTATCCTTGTTTCCAGAAGCTGGCCCAGTGCGACAGTTGCGTCATTTCCCCGGAGAAATGCCATTACGATGCGGGCACCTGCCGGGAACCCGTATGGGGTGATGAGTTTTGCATGCAGGACCACATCGTATATCTGGCCAACTCATCGGGACTGAAAGTGGGTATCACCCGGGCCTCGCAGGTGCCGACCAGATGGGTGGACCAGGGCGCCGTCCAGGCCCTGCCTGTTCTGCGTGTTCGTTCCAGGCAGCAATCGGGTTTCGCCGAAGTCATGTTTCGCCAGCATGTGCCAGACCGTACAAACTGGCGGGCCATGCTCAAGGGCGACAACGGGGACCTGAACCTGGCAGATGAGCGGGACAGGTTGCTGGCGCTGTGCTCCCGGGAATTGGCTGATCTGGAAAACCAGTTCGGGTTGCATGCCATCAGTGTTCTCAAGGGTGTTGCTACGATCACAATCAACTATCCTGTACTCGAGTACCCGGATAAAATCAGTTCTTTCAATTTTGACAAGGACAGGGAGATCGCCGGCTCACTGGTGGGCATCAAGGGTCAGTACCTGATCCTGGATACGGGGGTGGTGAACCTTCGCCGCTTCTCCGGTTACCAGGTCCGTATATCGGCCACGTGAACTCCAACTTGAATTGCCAGGCATGAATTAGCCGGATCGCAGCTGTATTTCGCAGTAACAGGAAACTCCATGAAAGAATCGCAAGGCAAAACCGTCTACCTCAGGGACTACCAGCCACCCGCCTACCTGATCGATGAAACCCACCTGGTCGTCCGGCTGTTCGAAGACAGGACGCTGGTGCATGCCAGGCTGGCCATGCGGCGTAATCCGGACGCGCCACCTGAAAGCGGCCGAGAGCTTGTTCTCAACGGCGCCAATATGGAGTTGCAGAAACTCACAATCGACGGCAGGGAGTTGGCTGCGCAAGATTACATCGTTTCCGGTGAAACACTCACTGTCTCGAAAGTGCCTGATAAATTCATCGTCGAGTGTGACACGCTGATCAAGCCCCACGAGAACAGCACGCTGGAGGGGCTGTATAAATCGCGCCGTATGTTCTGTACCCAGTGTGAGGCAGAAGGGTTTCGCAAAATCACCTATTATCTTGACAGGCCTGACGTGCTCTCCAGTTTCACCACGCGTATCGAAGCTGACAAGGCGAAGTATCCCGTACTGCTGTCAAACGGCAATAATATCGACAGCGGTGATCTCGAGGACGGCCGGCATTTCGCCACCTGGGAAGATCCCTTCAGGAAACCCAGTTATCTGTTTGCCCTGGTGGCAGGCGACCTCGAATCCGTTGATAGCTTGTTCACGACCTGCTCTGGCAGGGAAGTGCAGTTGCGTATCTTCGTCGAATCAAAGGACCTGGATAAGTGCGATTTCGCCATGGGAGCCCTGAAGCGGGCCATGCGATGGGATGAGGAAGTCTACGGCAGGGAATATGATCTGGATATTTTCATGATCGTCGCCGTTGACGATTTCAACATGGGGGCCATGGAAAACAAGGGGTTGAATATCTTCAACTCCTCCTGTGTGCTGGCAAATCCCGCCACCTCCACCGACCAGGCTTTCCAGCGCATCGAGTCCATCGTTGGCCATGAATACTTCCATAACTGGTCAGGGAACCGGGTGACCTGCAGGGACTGGTTCCAGTTGAGCCTTAAGGAAGGTTTCACGGTGTACAGGGACTCTGAATTTTCCGCAGATATGGGCTCAAGAGCCGTGAACCGGATCGAGGACGTCAGCATGCTGCGTACGGTGCAGTTTGCCGAAGATGCCGGCCCCATGGCGCACTCAGTGCGGCCCGAGTCCTACATGGAGATATCGAATTTCTACACGGTCACCATTTACGAGAAGGGTGCCGAGGTGGTCCGTATGCAGGCAAACCTGCTGGGTCCCGAATTATTCAGGAAGGGTACGGATCGCTATTTCGACAAGTTCGACGGCATGGCGGTGACCACGGAGGATTTTGTCAGCACGATGGAGGAAGTGTCCGGGCTGGACCTGGGGCAATTTAGGCGCTGGTACAGCCAGGCCGGTACGCCAAAGCTTGAATGCAGCGGCAGGTACGACGCCGGGGCACAGACCTTCACCCTGACAATCAGGCAGAGTTGTCCGCCAACACCCGGGCATCCCGAGAAGGATCCTTTCTACATTCCCGTTCGCGTGGGTCTGCTGGATGAGTACGGCAAGCCTGTCGCGCTGCACATGGCGGGGCGCGAACACGGTGAGGATATCGTGCTTCATGTTGCCGAGCCTTCCCAGGATTTCGTTTTTGAGAAGGTGGCTTCCAGGCCTGTGCCGGCATTACTGCGTGGCTTTTCCGCGCCCGTCAGGCTCTCGTATCCCTTTGCCCGGGATGACCTGATGCTGCTGATGCAATACGAAGAAGATGGTTTCGTACGCTGGGAAGCAGCACAGCAACTGGCGCTTCAGGTCATCAATGACCTGATGGAAGCCAGGCAAATGGGAGACAAGAAGGAGGTTGATCAGCGCTTGGTGGCAGCCTACGACAGCGTCCTGGAACTTGCCCTGAGTGACGCCGGCATCGATAAAGCTATGGTGGCGCACCTCCTGTTGCTGCCCACGGAAGCTTATCTCGCCGAGATTGCCGCCGAAGTGGATGTTGATGGTATCCATGAAGTGCGCGAATTCCTGCGGCGCTACCTCGCGGAACAACTGGAGATGAAATTCCTGGCAGTATACGAAGCCTGCCTGAGCGGAGCGGACTATGTGTACACGGCAGATGAATCCGCACGGCGCAGCCTGCAAAATACTGTCCTGAATTATCTGGCGAGCCTGGACAAGCCTGAGCACTGGCAGCGAGTCAGGCAGCAGTATGAGCGAGCGAACAACATGACTGACAGCAGCGCCGCGTTGCGCGCCCTGGTCAACAACCCCTCGGCTGGCAGTGCCATGATGCGTGATGAACTGCTGGCGCATTTCTATGAAAAATGGCAGCAAGAAACGCTGGTTATCGAGCAATGGCTGCTCATGCAAAGTGCCGCCATGGTGCCCGATAATTTGCCGCAAGTGGTAAAGCTCATGGCCCATCCTGCATTTGATATCAGGAATCCGAACAAGGTGCGCAGCGTTATTGGTGCATTCTGTTTCAATAACGCGGTGAGTTTCCACAAGCTGGATGGAACGGGATATGAATTCCTGGCCGACCAGGTAATTACCCTGAATGGCATTAATCCGCAGATCGCTTCGCGTCTGCTGACACCGCTTACACGCTGGAAAAAATACGGGCACGAACGGCAGAGCCTGATGCAGGATGCGCTGCGCCGGATTCTGGCAGCGCCGGACCTGTCACCGGATGTGTACGAAGTAGTCAGCAAAAGCCTGAATTGAAATTAACCTGAATCCAGGTGAAGTGTGTAATCATTCGGGGGCCGAATTAAGCTTGGCCGGCATTTTTGCCCGGCACCTGTCGGCTCTTACTGACAATAATGATAACCGGGGCCATGACGCATAATCCCGGCTAATGACATCCTGGGGGAATCATGACCACTGATCCGCGGCTAATACTCGATACTTCTGCCATGAGCCGTCTGCAATACCTGATCGTCGGGTTGACGGTGGGGCTCAATGCACTGGATGGTTTTGACGTGCTCGCCATCAGTTTCGCCGGGCCAGGTATCGTGCAGGAGTGGGAGTTAGGCAGTGTTGGCCTGGGGTTTGTTTTATCCATGGAGCTTATCGGCATGGCGGTTGGCTCCGTGCTGCTTGGCGGGGTTGCCGACAAAATTGGCCGCAGGCCCACCATCATGGGCTGCCTGTTTGCCATGGCAATTGGCATGTTCATGGTCACCACCACCTCCAGCCTGGCTGAATTGTCGATCTGGCGTGTCATTACCGGCCTGGGTATTGGCGGCATGCTGGCAGCAATCAATGCCGTAGCTGCGGAATTTTCCAGCCTCAAGGAACGGGCCAGGATGATAGCCATCATGACTATCGGATATCCCGTTGGGGGCGTCGTTGGCGGCTCCATCGTCACCCAGTTGATGCAATTTTTCGACTGGCGCGCGGTGTTTTATTTCGGTGCCGCGGCAACGGTTATTTTCATTCCCCTGACCTACTTCATACTGCCCGAATCCGTCCATTGGCTGACCCGAAAGCAGCCGGAAGGGGCGCTCGAACGCATCAATGCCACCATGAAACGGCTGGGGCATTCCGCTGTTGGGCAATTGCCCGTTATCGAAGAGGCGGCCAGGAAAGTATCCACAGCCTTTATTTTTTCCAGAACCATGATCGCAACGACGCTGCTGGTGACAGCAGTTTATTTCCTGCATGTCATCACCCTGTATTACATCCTCAAGTGGACGCCGACACTGGTGGTGAATATGGGTTACGCCCCATACCTGGCGGGTGAGGCATTGACATGGGCCAGTATCGGGGGGGCGCTTGGCTGTGTCTTCTTTGGCGTACTCAGCACCCGCTTCAGCCTGAAGTCGCTGACCATTTTCACCTTCGTCATGGCATGGATCTTCACGGCCATCTTTGGCCGAGCTCCCGAAGAGCTGGCCATGATCAAGCTTTTTGTGGCGATGGCCGGATTCTTTGTCAATGCCGGCATCGTGGGAGCCTATGCCATTCTGGTCGAGGTGTTCCCGACACAAGCCAGGGCATCCGGTACCGGTTTCTGCATTGGAGTGGGCAGGGGCGGGGCCGTGTTATCACCAATCATTGCCGGTTTCCTGCTCACATTTGAGCTGGACCTGCCGACCCTGTCTTTGGTGATGGGCGCAGGTTCAGTGATTGCAGCCTTCCTGCTGCTGTTCCTGAAACTCGATTCCGGCGGGCATTCTGCAGGCGCCGGGGGCAAGGAAGCTGATGAGGGCCAGCCAGCTCCGGATGCGAATGCGGGTAATCCTGCACCGGCTTAATCAAAATGGCAGACATAAAAAAAACCGCTGTATGACAGCGGTTTTTTTGTGGCGTACTGGAACAGCCGGTGTCAGGCCTGAACCTCCTGGATGTTCTGCAGCGGTATGTTGCGGGCGTTTTCTGCGCCTTTCATGTACTCGCTGATCTCGTTGAAATTCATGTACCTGTAGATCTCACCCGACATCGTGTTCAGGCTGTTCATATAGGCCATGTATTCCTCCATGTCGGGGATCTTGCCCAGCAATGAACAGACGGCTGCCATTTCCGCGGATGCCAGGTAGACATTGGCACCGTCGCCGAGACGGTTCGGGAAGTTGCGGGTGGACGTAGACACCACGGTGGACTTCGCTGCTACGCGCGCCTGGTTGCCCATGCACAGGGAGCAGCCCGGCATCTCGGTTCGTGCGCCGACCTTGCCGTAGATGGCGTAGTAACCTTCCTCGGTCAGCTGATGCTGGTCCATCTTGGTGGGAGGTGCGATCCAAAGGCGCGTCGGTATACCGCTTTCAGCCTGTTCCAGAACCTTGCCGGCAGCACGGAAATTGCCGATGTTGAGCATGCAGGAGCCGATGAAGACTTCGTCGATCTTGGTGCCTGCCACTTCGGACAGGGGTTTGACGTCATCCGGGTCGTTCGGGCAGGCGAGCAGGGGTTCCTTGATGTCATTGAGATCGATCTCGATGATTTCCTTGTACTGTGCATCGGCGTCCGCTTCCAGCAGCTCCGGGTTGGCCAGCCATTCTTCCATGGCTTTGGCGCGGCGTTCCAGCGTGCGGGGATCGCCATAACCCTGGGAGATCATCCAGCGCAGGAGCGTGACGTTGGACTTGAAGTACTCGATGATCGGCTCCGGATTCAGCTTGATGGTGCAGCCGGCGGCAGAGCGTTCTGCCGACGCGTCGGAAAGCTCGAACGCCTGCTCGATCTTGAGATCCGGCAGTCCCTCGATCTCAAGGATGCGGCCGGAATAAATGTTCTTCTTGCCTTTCTTTTCCACGGTCAGGTGGCCCTGCTGGATGGCGGCGTAAGGGATGGCATTGACCAGGTCGCGCAGGGTAATCCCGGGCTGCATTTCACCCTTGAAGCGAACCAGGACGGACTCGGGCATATCGAGCGGCATGACACCGGTGGCTGCTGCGAATGCGACCAGGCCGGAACCGGCCGGGAACGAGATGCCGATCGGGAAACGGGTATGCGAGTCGCCGCCGGTACCGACGGTATCCGGCAGGAGCATGCGGTTCAGCCAGGAATGGATGATGCCGTCCCCGGGGCGCAGGGAAACACCGCCACGAGTCTGGATGAAATCCGGCAGGGAATGCTGGGTTTCAATGTCCACAGGCTTGGGATAGGCGGCCGTGTGGCAGAACGACTGCATGACCAGGTCGGCCGTGAACCCGAGGCAGGCCAGGTCCTTCAGTTCATCGCGGGTCATGGGGCCGGTGGTGTCCTGGGAGCCCACCGTGGTCATGCGTGGCTCGCAATACGTGCCCGGGCGGATGCCCTTGACGCCGCAGGCTTTGCCGACCATTTTCTGTGCCAGGGTGAAGCCCTTGTCGCTTTCTACCTGGGCCTTCGGACGGCGGAATTCCTTCGATGGGGGTAGGCCGAGTTTCTCGCGTGCGCGGTCCGTGAGGCCGCGCCCGATGATCATGTTGATACGGCCGCCAGCCTGGACCTCGTCCAGCAGCATGTCGGTTTTCAGCTCGAACTCGGCGATGACTTCATCGGTGCCGTGTCTGGTGATCTTGCCGGCGTAAGGATGTATATCGATAACATCGCCGGTTTCCATCGGGTCGACATTGCATTCAATGGGGAAGCCGCCGGCGTCCTCCATGGTGTTGAAAAAGATCGGGGCAATCGAGGAGCCCAGCACGATGCTGCCAACACGCTTGTTCGGAATGTGGGGGATATCGTTGCCCATGTGCCATAGAACGGAGTTGGTGGCTGACTTGCGGCTGGAGCCGGTGCCGACCACGTCACCGACCAGGGCGACCATGTGACCCTGTTTCTTCAGTTCCTCGACCTGCTGAACGGCATTGGTGATGCCTTCACGGGGCATTTTGTACATGGCCAGGGCATGCAAGGGGATGTCAGGGCGTGACCAGGCATCCGGTGCCGGTGACAGGTCGTCGGTATTGGTTTCGCCAGGCACCTTGAAAACGGTCACGGTAATGACCTCGGGCACTTTTTCACGGCCAGTGAACCATTCGGCATCCGCCCAGGCCTGCATGGCAGCCTTCGCATGGGGATTGCCGGCATCCATCTTCTCGGCGACGTCGTGGAAGGCGTCGAACATGAGCAGGATCTGCGACAATTCGGTAGCTGCGGCAGCCCCCAGTTCGTCATCGTCCAGAAGGTCGACGAGGGTGGTGATGTTGTAGCCGCCCAGCATGGTCCCGAGCAGTTTCACCGCATCCTGCCTGGAGAGCAGGGGGGAGGCAGTCTCGCCCCTGGCGATGGCGGACAGGAACCCGGCCTTGACGTAGGCGGCTTCGTCCACACCGGCCGGAACACGGTTGCTGATCAGGTCGAGGAGGAAGTCTTCTTCACCAGCTGGCGGGTTTTTCAGTAATTCGACAAGACCGGTGGTCTGCTCTGCATCCAGTGGCTTGGGCACAGTTCCCATTTCAGCCCGTTCTTCCACGTGTTGGCGATAAGCTTCAAGCACTTCCAGGTTCCTCATGAAACAGATGGTTTGGGGATGCCGCAATGGCACGAAAAGAGGGCGCTAATTTTACTTGAAATGGTCTTTAAAGACTAGGTCACTCCTGTTCGTCACGTTACAATCGGGGCGCATGAATACTGTCAAAACACCCTGTATCGGTATTTGTTCCACCACGTCCCTGGGCGACAAGATTTGCCGCGGGTGCAAGCGATTCGGCTTTGAAGTCATCAACTGGAACCGCTACAGCGAGGACGAGAAACGCGCCGTTCTGCGCCGGATTGACCAGCTCACCACGCAGATCATGGCCGAGCGGTTCCGTATTTTCTCTTTGGCAAGGCTGCAGCAGGCACTGGAGGATTACCGGTTTTTCCATGATCCGGAAATGTCGCCTTACTGCTGGTTGCACAACCTGCTGCAAAAACGCCTGTACCGGATCGACAGCTTGCAGGACATCGGTGCTGAACTGACACCGGCGTATGCCGGCGTCGATCTCAGGGACCTGATCCTGGAGATCAACCAGGAGTTGTTTACACTCAGCCAGGCGCATTTTGACAGGTATTTCGAGACACACAGAATGGCGTGATGCCGTATTCAGGACCAGGGGGATGTCATGAAACTACTCTTCACAGGATTGTTGTTATTAGCAAGCACCTGCCTGCAGGCACAGGGGGAACCAGTCTACTCGGTTGATGCTGCCTGGCCCCGGGACCTTCCTGATGACATGATCCTGGGCCAGGTTTCGGGCATTGATGTTGCCCAGGATGACACCATCTGGGTTCTTCACCGGCCGAAAACCCTCAGTGCCGATGACCTGTTCCGTGCACAGGAACCCATGGCCGCACTGTGCTGCAATCCGGCCCCCGCGGTGCTGCAATTCAGCAGGAATGGCGACTTGCTGCGTGCATGGGGAGGCCCCGAATGGAATGTGGCGACACAGGCCTGGCGGCAACCTGAAGCAGACTGGCCGCTCAACGAGCACGGCATTTTTGTCGATACAGAGGGATTTGTGTGGATCGGCGGCAACCAGGATGCAGGGGGTATGCATATCGTGGTCAAGTACACGATGGAAGGGGAGCATGTGCTGACAATCGGCGTGCCCGGGGAAACTGGGGGAAGCAATGATACGCAACGCCTGGGGCGTCCGGCCGATATCGCTGTGGATACAAGTGCAGGAGAAGTCTACATCGCCGATGGTTACCTGAACCGGCGGATCGTGGTTTTTGACAGTACGACCGGGGCCTACAAGCGCCACTGGGGCGCCTTTGGCAACGTCCCGGATGATTCTCCGCTACCGGCTTATTCCAATGCCCCTGACTTTACGCTTCCCGACCAGTTCATGGGGCCTGTTCATGCTGTCGTGCTGGGCCCGGATGACCTTGTCTACGTGGCGGACAGGACAGGCAACCGGCTGCAGGTATTCACCCGTGACGGCACCTTCGTGCGGGAAAGCCATGTGGCTTCGCAAACCCTGGCTAACGGCTCGGTCTGGGATATTGCCATTTCACCGCTCGAAAATTACCGCTGGCTGTTCATCGCCGATGGCGCCAATCGCCGTATCTGGCGCCTGGACAGGGAGAGCCTTGCCACGATGGGCTCCTTCGGGCAGGGCGGAAGGCAGGCTGGTCAGTTCGACTGGGTGCATAACATCGCAGTTGACTCGATGGGCAATGTCTACACGGCGGAAGTCAATAACGGGCGGCGAATCCAGAAATTCGCTCCGCAACTGTAACGCCCCCCAGGTCAACGATTCAGGCGGCGCAACCCTCTGAAAACCCAGGTTTCATGCGGGCTCCGCGTTGCCCTCTATCGGATCGCAGGCCATAGACTTTTCCCATACCGCAGTTTATTCTCAATGGCTTAGAGGGGATCACCAGAATGCTGAAAAAGTATGCCATTGCCGCCTGCATGTTGCTTGCCGCTGCGGTTGTTCAGGGACAGCCGGGGGAACTGCCACGACGGGCAGACGGGACGCCGGATATCAGTGGCATCTGGCAGGCATTAAACAATGCCAACTGGAATCTCGAGGCGCAGGTTGCTGAACAGGGCCCGGTAGAATCACTGGGCGCCATTGGTGCCGTGCCGCCAGGCCAGAGTGTCATCGCGGGCAATGAAATTCCCTACAAGCCTGAAGCCGCGCAGCAGCGTGAGCAGAATTTTGCCCTGCGGCGAACCGAGGATCCTGAAGCCAGGTGCTTCATGCCTGGCATCCCCCGCGCCACCTACATGCCGCAGCCCTTCCAGATCTTCCAGACCGATACGGATATCATGATGGCCTACCAGTTCGCCGGTGCCGTGCGTACGGTATACATGAGCGATCACATGGAAGCGCCCATCGACAGCTGGATGGGCTGGTCGAACGGCCGCTGGGAAGGGGATACACTGGTGATCGAGGTTGCCGGCCTGAATCCCAACTGGCTGGATCGCGCCGGTAATTTCTACACCTCGACGGCAAGGATCACCGAGCGTTATACCCCGCTCAGTCCTTACCACCTGCAATATGAAGCGACCATAGAAGACCCGGCTGTTTATGAAGAGCCCTGGGCCATCAGCATGCCGCTGTATCGTCGTATTGAAGACGGGGCCCGTCTGTATGACTTCAAATGCCCGGAGTTTGCGGAAGAAATCATGTACAACCAGCTCACCCGGGAAAATTATTTCCGTGAACGGGGCGTGGACATTGGGGAATAGACCAAAGGAGAAAGCGATGAGTGGCAATCGTTTGACGAAAGGCATACTGGCCGGGTTGGGGGTGCTGCTGTCTGCCCATAGCCTGGGCCAAAATGAAACCTGGCAGATGCCGAAGACCAGCTGGGGCGACCCGCTTATCCAGGGATACTGGACCAATTCCACCATGGTGCCGCTCCAGAGGCCTGCCGCGATGGGTACCCGCGAGTTTTACACCGTGGAAGAGCTGGAAGAAAACCTGCGCCGAGAATTCGAGGATGAATACGGCGAAACTGAACGTGGCACTGCTGCAGACGTGCATTACCAGTTCGATGATTACCTCATGAACCGGACGGCAGACAGCATCACGCAGAACCTGCGGACCTCGATCATCTATGACCCGCCGAATGGCCGGTATCCCCCACTGACCGATACTGCGATTGCCGCACAGGAGGAATACAACACCTGGCGCAGCGAACATCAGTGGGACAGCGCCAAGACCCGCTCATTGTCAGAACGCTGCCTGATCTGGGACCAGGAAGGTCCTCCCGTACTCCCGCTTGGGTACAACAGCACCTATCAGTTCATGCAGACAGAAGATTTCGTCATCATGCAACTGGAAATGATTCACGATGTTCGCATAATCCCGCTTGACGGTGGTGACCCTGCCGAGAACAGTCTGCCACAGTGGCTTGGTAATTCCCGCGGTCACTGGGAAGGCGACACGCTGGTGGTTGAAACCACCGGTTATTCCGGCAGGACCAACGCACCTGGCCTGCGTGGCGTACCGATGTCATCCGAGGCGCATGTGGTGGAGCGATTCACCCGCGTTGACGAGAACAGCATTGATTATCAGTTTACAGTGACTGATCCGAACGTCTGGCAGGCATCCTGGTCAGGAAATTACCCGTTCAGGGAAATTGAGGGGCCAATGTTCGAATATGCCTGCCATGAGGGTAATTACGGTATCGTCAATATTCTCAGTGGGGTGAGGCTCGAGGAATTCGAGGCCTACCAAGCCACTGGCAAGATAGGGGAGTGAACATGAGGACTTTGAGGAGCTTCAAGAAAGCTGCGGGTGCGTGCTTGGCCATCCTGGGTTTGCTTGCCAACATGCCGGTCAGCGCCCACCATGCCTTTGCCCAGGAATTCAGCGTGGAATTGCCCGTGGAGCTGTCGGGAACCGTTACCAAGGTGGAACTGATCAATCCGCATTCTTGGATCCACATCGCGGTGGTCAATAATGAAGGAGTCGAGGAAAACTGGATGATCGAGGGCGGCAGCCCGAATTCATTGTTTCGCCAGGGCGTCACCAAGAACAGCATTCCCATAGGCGCCCAGCTGAAGGTGTTCGGCTACCAGGCCCGCGACAAGAGCAACAAGGCCGTAGGTCGGGATATTTCTTTTGCCGATGGCACGCCGCTGTTTTTCCGGGGTACCCAGGTACCCGGGGCGCAGGAATAAAAGCCGCTTAGATCGGGAAGTCCTGCAGGTCATACCCTGTCGGGGTAATTTCCAGGGACCAGCCGCGACGGTCCCAATCGCCAAGGACAATGCGTTTTCCGGCTTCTCCGTTGATTACCAGGTCGTGAACGGCCGGTCTGTGAGTGTGGCCGTGCACCAGGATCTTCTGCCCCCTTTCTGACAGAACTGCTTCAACTGCGTTCGGCGTCACATCCATGATGTCCTCGGCCTTGTTGCTGCTCATGGCCTTGCTGCGAGCGCGTGCTTCCTCGGCGAAAGCCTGTCTTGCCGCCAACGGCCTGGCGAGGAAGTCCCGCTGCCAATCAGGGTTCCTGACCATGGTGCGAAAGGCCATATAATCGTTGTCCCGCGTGCACAGAGAATCCCCGTGCATCAATAAATAGTCAGTGCCGAAAGCGGACAATACAAATGGTTCCTGTATTATTTCGGCGCCACAGGCATTGCAGAAATCATCTCCCAGCAGGAAGTCGCGGTTGCCGTGCATCAGGTAGACGCGGGTGCCGGATTCAGCAAGCGCCCTTAATTCATTCTTCACCTGCAGGGCAAACGGGTCAGGGTCGTCATCCCCGATCCAGAGATTGAAGAAGTCGCCAAGGATATAAAGCGCTGATGCTGAGGCAGCACGATTGATGAGGAAATCAGAAAAGGCCTGGTGGATGTCAGGCCTTTCCAGGCTCAGATGGAGATCGGAAATGCAGTATAGTCGCTGCGTTTCAGTCATCTGATACCGTTACGGATTCGATGACGATGTCTTCCCGGGGCACATCCTGGTGGCCCATCATGGATCCGGTGGCGCAGCCCTTGATCGTGTTCACGACATCCATGCCGTCAGTGACCCTGCCGAACACGGCGTAACCCCAACCCTGGGGTGTCTTGCCGGAGTGGTTCAGGAAGCTGTTATCTGCCACGTTGATGAAGAACTGGGCCGTGGCGGAATGCGGGTCCATTGTCCTGGCCATGGCAATGGTGCCTGCCTTGTTTTCCAGGCCATTGTCAGCCTCGTTCTGTATGGGTTTGCCAGTGCTTTTCTGTTTCAGGCCGGGCTCGAAACCACCGCCCTGGATCATGAAATTGTCAATTACGCGGTGAAATACGGTGCCGTCATAATGACCTGATTTCGCGTATTCCAGGAAATTTGCCGAGGAAATCGGAGCCTTGTCATGGTCGAGTTCAAGGGTGATGTCGCCGGCGGTGGTGTGTAAAACAATCATGGATTTTCCTTGTGCCTGGCAGCAAGACCAGGGTATTCGTATGTAGTTAGTGGTTATGAGACGGGCTATAATACGGCCTTTGTGCACTCTTAGAAAGTCAAAGCCTGAATGAACCAGCCAGCAGCAACACCTTCCAATTTCATTCACCAGATAATCCGGGAAGACCTGAAAAACAACAAGAACGGGGGCAGGGTGCAGACTCGTTTCCCGCCCGAGCCCAATGGTTACCTGCATATTGGTCATGCCAAGTCCATCTGTCTGAACTTCGGTACGGCGAGGGAATTTTCCGGCCTGTGCAACCTGCGTTTCGATGACACCAACCCCGCCAAGGAGGATATGGAATATGTCGATTCCATTCGGGAAAGCATCCGCTGGCTGGGGTTTGACTGGGAAGACCGGGAGTATTATGCCTCCGATTATTTCGACCAGCTTTACGCCTATGCCGAAGCATTGATCAGGCAGGGCAAGGCCTATGTATGCAGCCTCACCCAGGAACAAGCACGCGAATATCGCGGCACCCTGACTGAGCCCGGCAAGGACAGCCCGGACAGGAATCGCAGCATTGAGGAAAACCTGGACCTGTTCACACGCATGAAGGCGGGGGAGTTTGCCGATGGGGCTTATACCCTGAGGGCCAGGATCGATATGGCATCGCCAAACATGAACATGCGCGACCCGGTGATATACCGGATCCGGCGCCAGCATCATCACCAGACCGGTGACAAGTGGTGCATCTACCCGATGTACGACTACACACACTGTATTTCCGATGCCCTGGAAAAAATCACCCACAGCCTGTGTACTCTGGAATTCGAGGATCACAGGCCCCTGTACGACTGGGTGCTGGACCAACTGGAGGTGCCTTGCCATCCCCAGCAGATCGAATTCGCCAGGTTGAATATCAATTATACGGTCATGAGCAAGCGCAAGCTCAAGCAACTGGTTGATGAAAAACTGGTCAATGGCTGGGATGACCCACGGATGCCAACGCTGGACGGTATGCGCCGGCGTGGTTATACCCCTGCGTCAATCCGCAATTTCTGCGAGATGGTGGGTGTCACCCGGTCAAACAGTGTCGTGGACGTCAGCATGCTGGAACACAGTCTGCGGGATGATCTCGACAAGACCTCCCCGAGAGCCATGTGTGTCCTGCGCCCTTTGAAAGTGATCATCGAGAATTATCCGGAAGACAAATCCGAAATCATGACATTGCCCCGACATCCCAAGGATGACAGCATGGGCAGTCGCGAAATCCCCTTTACCAGGGAAATCTACATTGACCGCAATGACTTTGAGGAGGTGCCACCCCCGGGCTTCAAACGGCTGGTCACCGGCGGCGAAGTCAGGTTGCGGGGCAGCTATGTCATTCGCTGCAATGAAGTGATCAGGGACGGCAGCGGTGCTATCAATGAACTGCGCTGTACACTGGACGCAGCAACCCTGGGAGCCAATCCGGAGGGCAGGAAGGTCAAGGGCGTGATTCACTGGGTGTCGGCTGCAACTGCCCTGGATGTTGAAGTCAGGCTCTATGACAGGCTGTTCACTCATGAAGATCCGGACAGCGCCGAAGGCGATTACCGGGATTACATCAACCCAGAATCACTGGTAGTGATGACAGGTTGCAAGGCCGAGCCCGGTCTTTCAGGCGTTGCCGCTGAAGACCGCTTCCAGTTCGAACGTGAAGGCTATTTCTGTGTCGACCGAAAAGATGCGTCGGCCGATAATCTTGTGTTCAACCTGACTGTGGGGCTGCGCGATACGTGGGCAAAGCAGAACAAATAAGCAGCCTCCTCGAAAACCCCAAACAGACTTCATTCCCCAGACAAGAACAGCCGTGCTACAGATATACAATACCTTGACCCGTCAGAAAGCCCCCTTCACACCGCTGGAGGCCGGCAAGATCCGCATGTATGTATGCGGGGTCACCACCTATGACTACTGCCACCTGGGGCATGGCCGCATGCTCGTTGTTTTCGATGTCGTGGTGCGCTTTCTGCGAGCCCTGGGATTCGATGTGACCTATGTCCGCAACATCACCGATATCGATGACAAGATCATCCGGCGGGCCAATGAGCAGGGTATTGCGTTCAATGAGTTAACTGCGAAATTCATCGATATCATGCATGAAGATGAGCGGGCGTTGAACATCCTGCCCCCGGATATAGAGCCGCGTGCCACTGGTCATATGGACGAAATCATCACAATGGTTGAAACGCTTGTGGAGAAGGGCTTTGCCTATGCTGCGGATAACGGGGATGTATATTTTTCAGTCACGAAGTTTCCGGAATACACCAAGCTAAGTGGCAAGAATCTGGATGAATTGTTGTCAGGAGCGAGGATTGAAGTCGAGGAAGCAAAGATCGATCCGCGTGACTTTGCCCTCTGGAAGGCTGCAAAACCGGGTGAACCCGGCTGGGAATCTCCCTGGGGATTCGGCAGGCCGGGCTGGCATATCGAGTGCTCCGCCATGTCGACCTGCGCTTTGGGGGAAACGTTCGATATTCATGGCGGCGGCAGCGACCTGGTTTTTCCGCATCATGAGAATGAAATCGCACAATCTGAGGCGGCAACAGGGAAGGAATTCGCGAGGGTATGGATGCACAATGCGCCTCTGCGAATAGACAACGAGAAGATGTCAAAGTCCCTGGATAATTTTTTCACTATCCGGGAGGTCCTCGAAAAATATCCTGCTGAAGTGGTGCGCTATTTTCTGGTTTCCAGCCATTATCGTAGCCCGATCAACTACACTGCTGAGACTCTGGACCTGGCCTACAGTGCGCTGGAGCGCTTTTACAACGCATTAAAGGATGTCGCGCTGGAGTCAGAGGATGTGTTGAGGAATTCAGAGTTCGAGAGCCGTTTCATGCGCGCCATGGAAGATGATTTCAATACTCCGGAAGCTATTGGTGTGTTATTTGAAATTACCCGTGAGATAAACCGCCTCAAAGCGGAGGACGAGCGCGGGGCAGTCTCCCTGTCCAGATTATTGGTCAAACTGGGCGGGATTCTCGGAATCCTGCAGGATGACCCGGCGGCATTCTTGCGCAAGGGTAGTGAGGGTGTAGACGCGGTCCATATTGAGTCCTTGATTCAGCGTCGGAATCAGGCCAGGATTGATAAAAACTGGCAGGTAGCCGACGAAATACGGGATAAGTTGAAGTCCCTGAAGGTGGTGCTGGAAGACAAGGATGGCGTGACAACCTGGCGCGTGGAAAGGGATTGAGCCAAGGCCAGTGGGGGCGACTTTTCATTGACGCCACCAGCAACCATGAGTATCATGCCGGGCTTTTCTTACGAGTGAAAACCCGGGGTATAGCGCAGTCTGGTAGCGCGCCTGCTTTGGGAGCAGGATGTCGGGAGT
>CAZVSC010000042.1:13209-23437 GCA_964629325.1 uncultured Enterobacteriaceae bacterium | reverse complement strand
CGGTACCATACACAATAGCTTTGTATTGCTCAGTATTACTCATTTTTCAGGTTATCGAAGATATCCGATGCTGGCCAAGAAGCCGGTTGCCTGAATGAAGACTCTTCCTTGACCGGTCTCCATCGGGAAGCCAATAAAAGGAAACCATCATGAAACTTTCGCGCGCACTTCTATTACTGACACTGTCTGTATTTTTCATGCCCGTCCACGCGCAGAACGAACTCGGGTCAGTGAATTTCGCCATTATGGCCATGGACGTGGATGCTCCCAGCCGCAAGCTCCTTGAAGATGCCATCGTCAAGCGCCTGCGCGAAAACCAATACCAGGTGTCGGAAAGCTATCGCGTCATCCGCAGTGTTCGTGACATAGACACCCAAACCGTACGCGTGATGCTGGCGCAAGCCGGTTTCGATGCGGTGCTCATCATCCGGCCGGTGGACATCGGCAGGCGCGCCACGATCGAATCGGTGCAGGAATTCCTGTCGCCAAGCAACTACCAGACCATCGCCGAATTCGTGGAAGATTACCGGGGCGCCAACTTCAATTCACGGGCCGTCATCCATGTGGTGGGCTTCATCCTTGACGAAACCCGGTCCATGGCAGTCTGGCAGGGCGTGATGTGGTTCGATGAGGACACCCATTCCGTCGAGGCCAGCACCAACAAGATCGTCGATCTTGTCGAATACAACCTCAACCACTACCGGCCCGCGATCCGCGCCCAGCTGGGGCTGCCCCCCCTGCCCCCAGCCGAGTAGCAAATTCCCTCAGTCGAGGTCGAGCTTGAACAGCTCGATGGCGTTCTTGCGGCCTATCTGCAGCTTTTCCTCGTCACTGATGACCTGCGTGTTGTCGAACCAGTCCGCCGCATCTTCCATCCTTTCGAAGGGATAGTCCGCGCAGAAATACAGGCGATCCTTGCCCAGCTCCTCGAGAGCGCAACGAAACGTGGAATCGTGGAAGTTGCCGGAGGTGGTAACGTGGAAATGCTCACGGAAGTAATCACCGAGAGGCCGCTTGCCGCGATAGCCGCGCGGCGAGAATGCCATACGGGCGTCCATGCGCCACAGGTTGTAGGGAATGAACTCGCCGAGGTGGCCAATGATCACATTGAGGTGCTTCACGTCCTCGAACAGGCCTGAACCGCACAACCGCAGGGCATGGGTGCCGGTCTCCATGGTGAAGCCCCAGGGACTGGAGCGCAGCCAGGGATGGTCCATCAGGTTCTTCGACTGGGAAGGCAGCCCCATGCGCGGGTGCAGGTAGAACGGCACATCGAGATCGGAGACCGTCTGCCAGAATTCACGGTATTCAGGTATATCGTAATAGATGGCTGTGTCGGGCGTGCCCTTCTGCGTGAAGCCGTTTACCAGGGCGCCGACAAAGCCCAGTTCCTTCACGCAGCGCTCCAGCTCTTCGGCCGCTGCCTTCGGATCCTGCATCGGCAGGGCTGCAAAAGCGCGGTAGCGGGTGGGGTGGCGCTCGATGGCAGCGGCCATGGCGGCGTTGCCCTTGCGCGCCACCTCGATGGCTTCATCGGTGTCCAGGATGGCCTGCACCCCGGGGGCGTTCAGCGACAGGATGGCCAGTTCGATGCCCGTGGCATCCATGTAACCCAGGCGGATGTCGTCCAGGTCCAGGATCTCTTTGGTGAACTGGCTGAAATCGGCCGACTCGCCGGCAAAATCCCGCGTCTCCTCGGTGGTTTCCGGAATAGCCATGTGTTCTTCGAAGGCAATCTTTCCCTTCATGGTCAATGTCCTCTTCTATCTATATCTATTAAAAAAACTTACTTCTTCATGATGACGACGAGTTCCCGGTAATTGCCCTGCATTTCCCAGGTACCGGTAAACCCCACGGGCAGCACCAGTGAGTCCCCTGGCAGGAATTCATGGGCGGTGCCGTTCGGCTCGGTCAGGATGAGCTTGCCGCTGAGCACAGTGACAAATTCGTCGATATCGGTGGGCCGGGTCCGGTGATTGGTGCGGGCCGGCGTGGATTCGAATATGGACACCCGCAACTCGGCACCCTCGAACAGGGTGGCAACACGCATGTTGAGCTCCCCGGCTTCGAGTATATCGATATAGGCATCGGGCGGTACGGCGATCAGGTCAAGGCCAGCCATCCTGTCGCGGTCCAGGCGCACCGGCACCGGACTGTCGGCGCCGACACTTGCCGAACTCATGAACATGATGGCAAGCAACATGCAGGAACGGATCGCAGACCCGGCGAATTGAATGCGCATAATTTCCCCTCTGGTAGAAATGTCAGATCAGGTTGTCGACAAAATTCTTGAGCGTGGCACTGGTGGCGTCATCGATGATGGTGAATTCAAGACCTACTTCCGTGCCATTTCCCTTGACCTGAACGTACATTGCCTTCGCATAGAGATCAACCGGCGTTTTGTGGAACGGTGACAGGTTGATGCTCATCTTGATATCGGCAAACTGGTCGACGGGCATCCCGGCACTGATCAGCATGCCGCCATAGCTGATATCGATAACCTCACCCTCGTAGATATCGGGCAGGATGCTCTTGCCCTCGAGCAACTGGTAGGAGACCGGTATGCGTACCGGGATACGCAGTGCCTTGCGGTTTTCACGCACAGGCAGTTCCAGCCTGGTCGGTGAAGTGATCGCCCTGAGCTCGTAAAACCGCAGCGGGCCAGTCAGCCCCTTGGCATTCACCTCGTTGAGGAGCCCGGTTTCAATCTTGCTGCTGACATGGTTCCAGGTCTGCTCGGACAGCAGGATCTGGCCCCGCAGGGTGTGTCCTTCGATGCGCGAGGCCAGGTTGACGTTGGCGCCAATCACCGTGTACTCGCGGTAGATCTCCGAACCCAGGATGCTGGCCACCACTTCCCCGGTATTGATGCCGATACCCATATACAGTGAATCCAGGCCCAGCTCGGCCCCCTTGCGGTTCACTTCGTCCATGGCGATCTGCATCTCGATGGCACAGGTCAGGACGTTGAGCACACTGCCGGGCAGGTCGCCATTGCTTTCGAAGAAGGCAATGACCGAATCACCCATGAACTTGTCGACGATGCCGCCATGGCGGTCGATGATTTCTACCATGGCACCGAAATATTCATTGAGAATATGAATGATACTGGCGGCGCTTTCTTTTTCGACGATATAGGTAAAGCCGCGCAGGTCTGCGATAAGGATGCTGACGAGGTGGTTCGCCTCGCCTTTCAGGGCAAATTCATTCTTTTCAAAAACCTGTGCCAGCGCCTTGTTGAATCTCTCTTCCGTGAGTGCCTCAGGTCCCTCGTCCTGCAGCTGTTTGAAAAGTGTCCTGACTTCTTTTTCCAGTTTTTGCTTGTTTAAAACTCTCAAGTGTTATGCCTGGTTACATGTCACGGAAACAGCTGCCAAGTATACTTCAAGCGGGCGCAATTACATCCATGGGAATTCATTGGCAGGTTGTTGCGATTACTGTATTTGGTTGGTATTGAAATGCTATCTGTATAAGATGTGGTGTCTGCGGGAGCGACGTCCCGGACACTTCAGATCGGAGCTTGCCTATGCCTGAAAGCAGCAAAACCATCGTGGAAATCTTTACGGATTTCGTCTGCCCCTGGTGCTACCTGGCCAGTGCCGTGGTGGAGAAAGTGGAGCAGAGCCATGACATCGACGTGCGTTGGTCGCCGTTTCCGCTGCACCCCGACACGCCCGAGGAAGGCCTGGAGCTTGCCGCGTTTCTCGGCCCCAACCTGGATGCCGTGCATGAACGCCTGTATGCCCTGATGGACGGGCTCGGCCTGGAACATAGCGATCGCAGCAAGACCTACAACAGCCGCCTCGCGCAGGAACTTGGCATGTGGGCCGACACCCGGCCGGGCGGCAGGGCCCTGCACAGGGAGTTGTACCGCACCTACTTCGTACGCGGGGAAAACCTGGCGCACAAAACGGTCCTGCTGGATGCAGTGGGACGTGCCGGGCTGGATGCCGCTGAGGCGGAAAAAGTGCTGGATGAGCGCCGCCACAGCGATGACGTGGATGCGGCCTGGCAGCGGGCCCGGCAGATGCAGATCACGGGCGTACCCAGTTTCATCGCCGGCAACTACCTGACGACCGGTTTCCACCCGTACGAGGAACTGGTCAAATTCATCGAGTACGTGGAAATCCAGCAGGCGCGTGCCTGATTCGCCCCCTAGTCACTGACCCTGGCCGCTACGACACTGGCCTGCATCTGGTCGGCGCTCCATGGCTGCCCGTCGGCAAACCGCATCCCTGAACTGACCGTTACCGCGCTGTTGCCGCCAAGGGTGCTGACAGTGCGGGTCTGCCTGCCCAGCCTGCCACCGATCACTGCCGTAAATTCCACGGCCACCCCCTCAACCGGCAGGCTGCTGTTGTTGCTGACCCGTGCATAGATGCGACCTTCGTCATCGGCATACACCGCGGCGTTCAGGTAAGCCCGGGGATTATCTTCCAGGTCGATGCGGGTGAAACTCAGTGTCGCCTCACGTGCCACCTGCCCCTGGGCCTGGGCCGCTTCGCGGAAATACTGCTTGGCCGCCTGGCGCTGATTGTTCACGAGAGCGATTTTGCCAAGCTCATTCATGGCGACCGCAGTCGGCAGCAACGCCGTTGAGCGTTCCAGGTCGCTGCGGGCCTGCGTGCGCTGTCCCAGGCGGGCATAGGACACGCCCCGCCCCAGATAATAATCAAAGTAGTTGTCGTCCAGGGCAATGGCATCGTCGTAGGCATCCACAGCATCACGGTATTTGCCCTGGTACAGCAGGATATCGCCCTTCAGACCGGAAAACCGCGGCTCTGCGGGCAGCATGTCGATGGCGGCACCCAGGTTAAGCAGGGCGATATCGAAGTCGTCATCGGCGATGGCGCTGTGCGCTTCATCGAAAAGGGCGTAGGCATCGGCATTGTCGTGCAGGAATGCCAGCGCCTGCCGGTAGCGCACCTCGCCGGTTTCCAGGTCCCTGCCCTGCAGCCCCGGCATCAGCTCATCGACCAGGGCCTGGTTGTTCATGACCCTTTCCTCCGAGGGCGGATGGCTGGCAAACAGGCCGTCCAGCCAGCCCGAAGCGCGCCCTTCCGACAGCCTGACGAAAGTTTCCTGCAGGGACACGGCTGCGCGCGGGTCATAACCGGCCCGCACCATGTACTGGATGCCGTAGTAATCCGCTTCCCGTTCGGCATCGCGGCCATAACGCTGGGTGATGAGCTGGGCACCGAGCTGGCCGGCACCCACAATGTAATCAGCATAGTCGTTGTCGCGTGCAGCGATAGCACCCACGACAAGAGCACCCTGCAATACCGTGCCACGGGTGATGGCCTGTGCGCCGTGGCGGGCGGCCGCATGCACCACCTCGTGACCGAGCACGGCGGCCAGTTCGGCTTCACTGTTGAGTTCGGTGAGCAGGCCGCGGTTGACGGCGATCTTGCCGCCGGGCAGGGCCCAGGCATTGGGTACGGAATTGTTCAGGACCACGAATTCGTAATCCAGGTCGCGATCACTGACGGCGGCGATGCGCTGTCCTACCGAGTTGACATAGTCGGTCAGGGTTTCATCGACGGAAAATTCACCGCCCTGGCTCTGTTGCGAGGGACCATACTGTTCCGCGCCGATGGCGCGCTCCTGGGCTTCGGAGACCAGGGACAACTCGTTGCGCCCTGTGACGGGATTGACAGCGCATGATGCCAGCGCCGTCGAGGCCAGCAGCAACAACCCGGTTGCGAGATTTTTCTGCAGCATCAGGCCACTCCTCCGCAAAGCGTCTGGTAAAAGTCTATAAGGGACTAACTGAACAACGACTTAATTCTAGCCAGTGAAATAGCGGACAACCAGCCAGATTCCGGCAAAGGCGGTAAAGGTCAGGATGATGCGGTTGAACCAGACCTGGGATACCCATTGCAGGAACTTCCTGCCCCCGAGCGCACCGACCAGCACCAGCGGCGCCGTCACCAGTACGGAGGGGAAATATTCCGCGTGAAAAATTCCCTGTCCCAGGAATATGGGGATCTTGGAGACATTTACAAACATGAAGAAGATGGAGCCCGTGCCGACGAAGCTGAGCTTGTCCAGTTTCAGCAGCAGGAAGTACAACGACAGGATGGGACCGGCGGCATTGCCGATGGTGGTGGCGGCGCCGGCCAGGATGCCGGAACCTGCCCTGACACTGACGGGATGAGCCAGTGCCCAATTGTTCAGCCTGGGCCGCATCGGCTCCAGCGACACCAGCACGATGACGATCAGTCCCAGTGTAAGACCGAGGTTTTCATTGTCGAGGAAGGCCAGGGCTACCCCGCCCAGGCCGATGCCGACCAGGACGGGCAGGACCATTTTTTTCAGTTCCTGCCAGTGCGCCAGGCGCCAGTACAGGGAAACGGCGATCACGTCGCCAACCAGCAGGTACATGAGAGTGATACCAAGGGCATCCCTGGGAGGGAACAGCAGCGCCACCGTCACCGTCAGCAGTGAACCGAGCGCTGGCACCCCGCCCTTGATGAAGCCGGTGAACAGGGCCACCAGGCCGAGGAGGAGCAGGGATTCTGGCGGCAGCAGCGTCAAAACCGGCGCCGCTTACTTCAACTGTTCCGGGATGCAGCCGAACGGCTCGATAGGCAGATCGGAAGGCCGGTATTCACGGGTGTAGTTGGGAAAATCCCGCGTGAACCAGGCCGGGTCGAAATGATCCATGGACATGATGAGCCGGTTGCGCTCCCTGTCGACGGACAGGCGCTCCACCGTACGCAGCTGGTCGGAATGCAGCAACCCGCGCATGGGCTCGCCTTCCACCTCGACGAACTGGTTCAGCACGCCTTCGGTGTAATGCGTGGTTTCGATAACCAGGACATCATTCTCGAAATGCCCCACGGAATAGCCGAGTATCGACGGCTCGGTGCCAGCCGGCGCTGCATCCTGGTCCATGTGCACGACACGTACGGCATCCATCCATTCATGCCGGATCACCACATCGTCGCCTTCCCGTGTAATGGACAGCGGTGTACCGGGTGCGCCCCATGTGCGTCGAATTGCCACCGGCTCGCAACGATAGGTCGGATCGTCGGTAAAGGGGTTGTAATTCAGCACTGCAGCACGACCGTCCTCGTTCAGGTAATCCATCATGAACTGCGGACCACTGGTGGCGAAACCGCCGGGGACCAGCATCCAGGTACCGAAGATGGAATCGCGCTGCTCTTCGGTATTCTGCTGCTGGCCGCGCGGCCCGTTCACGTCCAGCTCGCGGCCGTCCGCCAGGAACACCTTGTCGAAAAAGCACATGTTGGAATCCCGGCGATGCTGAGAGCCCGTGATACCGACCATAGCGCCCGGCGCGAGCATCTCGGGGGTTATGCCGTTGCGCGACAACTGGGTAAAACCATGGGATTCACAGCGCCATTCGGTGACACGGCCGTCGGCGTCCTCCGCCCGGATGTTCAGGTAGGCATGCGGGTTTCTTTTCTCGTACTCGATGATGGTGCCGGTGATGCTGACCGGTTTGTCGGCATCGAAATGCGGCGCGAAACTGTGGTGGGCCGACACCGGCAGGGTAACTGCACACAGTGCAGCAAGCATGGTAAGTTTTTTCATTGCTTCCCCCTCAATGAAAAGAAACCTGGATGTTGACTTAACTTACGCTAATGACGACTTAAAAGCGTCATGAGCGACGGCCAGGGTAGGCAGAAGTTTTTTTCCGCGCCGCGAGCGGTTAAAAAAACCGCGAACAGTACAGGTAGTACGAGAGCGGTTCGGAAAAAACTTCTAACGCCGCCTGGCCGAGCGCAATAGCTGTTACTGAGGCCGGGCGTTGGCATAGCGGCCTACGTATGCAGCCTTGGCGACTACCTTGCCCTGCATGGCGGCCATGACGTCGTCACGGCTGGCGCCTTCCGGCAGGCTCAGCATGTCGCTGAGTGCATAGAACTCGAACACGTAATGGTGGTAACGGTCGGCATACGGTGCGCCCGAGCCCATATAGCTTGCCTGGCCGCGGATGTTGTTGCCCTGCATGCTGCCGGCCGGCAGGCTGCCTTCCGGGATTTCGCGCGAAGTGATATTGAACGCTACCCAGTGGGTCACGTCGCCGGTACCGCCGCCGATGGCAACTTCGATGTCATGGAAGATGATGGCGAAACTGGCTGTGGTTTCCGGTGCACCGGTGATAGTGAAGCCCGGCTGGATGTTGTCACCGTGCGAGGTATACCGAATCGGGATGATGCCGCCGTCCTCGAAGGCCGTGCTGGTGACCTGCATGTTGGGCAGCTGGAAGCCCTGGGCGAAAGCCTGGCTGGTGCCGAAGGCAACGAAGGCCAGAACGGTAACAAATAAGCTCGTCAGTTTGGTGCGCATTATCTACTCCTTGGTGGTGAATACGAGAATAATTTCAGAAATTCGGGGCCACGGATGTTACAACGTTACCGGTTAAAATAACACCGGCCGTTAACTTCACAGGCCCAGCATAAGACTCCGGTTTGCCCGGGGAGTTCCTTGGCCTGCCGGACCCCGTCTGGCCCCGCCAAGGGGCTTTATGTTTTAATCCGGCCACGTAGCAAAAACACTCACCCTTTTGAATCCAATGACCGTTCGCCAGACATTCATTATTTCCAGCATCTCGGTACCCCTCATCGTCTTCGGCCTGGCGCAGTTGTGGCCGCCGCTGCACTGGCTCTGGGTGATCATTGTTCCCCTGGTGCTGATCGGGTATTACGACATGCTGCAGAAGCGCCGCACGGTGCTGCGCATCTACCCTGTCATTGGGCATATTCGCTACCTGTTTGAATACATCCGCCCGGAAATCCAGCAGTACTTCGTGGAATCCGACCTCAACGGCAGGCCTATTCCCCGCGAATTCCGCAGTCTCGTCTACCAGCGTGCGAAGAAGCAGGAGGATACGCGCCCCTTCGGCACCATCATCGATACCTACAAGAACGGCTATGAGTGGATCAACTACGCCATCATGCCCGTCCACGTGGCACCGGACAGCCTGCGCTGCTCTTTTGGCGAGGAGGTATGCAAGAAGCCTTATTCCGCTTCACCGCTCAATATTTCCGCCATGAGTTACGGCGCGCTCAGCAAGCACGCGATCCTCGCCCTGAACCGGGGCGCAAAGCTGGGCAGCTTCTTCCACAACACCGGCGAAGGCGGCCTGACCGATCACCATCGCCAGTTCGGCGGTGATCTCGTATGGCAGATCGGTACGGGTTATTTCGGCTGTCGTGACGACCACGGGTATTTCGAACCTGAAAGCTTTGCCCGCAAGGCATCCGAAGACCAGGTGAAGATGATCGAGATCAAGATTTCACAGGGTGCCAAGCCCGGCCACGGGGGCATCCTGCCCGCGGCCAAGGTGACGGCGGAGATCGCTACTATCCGTGGGGTACCGATGGGCAAGGATGTCATTTCACCACCGGCCCATTCCGCTTTTGCCAACCCCACCGAACTGCTGCACTTCATTGCCAAGCTGCGCGACCTGTCCGGCGGCAAACCGATTGGCTTCAAACTGTGCCTGTGCAACAAGAGCGAATTCCTCGGCATCTGCAAGGCCATGCTGGACACCGGCATCACACCCGATTTCATCACCGTCGACGGCGGTGAAGGCGGCACCGGCGCGGCCCCGATTGAATTCACCAATTCGGTAGGCACCCCGCTGCGGGAAGGCCTGCATTTCATCCACAACGCCCTGCTCGGCATCGGCATGCGTGATCGCCTGCGCATCATCGCCGCCGGCAAGAGCCTGTCCGCTTATCACATGGTGAGACTGGGTGCGCTCGGGGCCGACACGGTCAACTCGGCACGCGGCATGATGATCGCGCTCGGCTGCATCCAGGCCAGGCACTGCAATACCGACAAGTGTCCTTCCGGTGTCGCCACGCAGAATCCGGCTCGCTATAAACAACTGGATGTGACGGACAAGGGCGTCCGGGTGTTCAACTACCACAACTCGATGATTCACGCGCTGGCCGACCTGCTGGGCGTGCTTGGCGTGAAGTCATTGACCGACGTGAAGCCGCATCACATCAACCGTCGCATCAATTCACGCCGCGTCACCACGTATGAGGAAATCTATCCGGAACTGGAAACGGGCTTCCTGCTCAACGACGCCACCATCCCGCAGGGGTGGGAAAGGGATTGGGACAGATGCAGTGAGAGCCGTTGGTAAACAGCTGAAAGCCGAAAGCTAAAAGCTGAAATAACAACACGCCATACTTCAGCGCATCCATCTTTCAGCTTTCATCTTTCAGCTTTGAGCTTTGAGCTT
>CAZVSC010000042.1:0-13109 GCA_964629325.1 uncultured Enterobacteriaceae bacterium | reverse complement strand
AGCTTTGAGCTTTGAGCTTGCAGCAAATAATTTTATTGAGCAACTTTTAAAGCTACCAGTTCCCCAGGATGGCCAGTATCACCAACAGGTATGACGATATATTGCGTGCCGTCGATCTGGTAGGTCATGGGCAGGCCCGTCTGCTTGGCCGGCAATTCGAATTCCGCGACGATCTCCCCGGTAGCCTTGTCATGGGCCCTGAACATCGGACCGCCGCCGGTCTGGCCGCCGTAGAGGCCGGCGCCCTCACCCGCAAACAACAGTGACTTCGTCACCAGCAGGCCGCCGCGGTCACCGTGACCGGTCCGCTCGGGAATATCGACGCCGCGCAGGCGCGGGTGATTCCTGATTTCTTCCGGGGTATCGGCATTGGCCATCATCCACGCGTGTTCTCCGGCGTTCATGTCGATGGCCGTGATGCGCCCGTAAGGCGGTTTGATCAGGGGCAACCCGAACGGTCCCTCAACGCCGAAACCGCGCGCCATGGCGTAATCAAAATCACTGTCTTCGAAGAAGGAATCCTTCGTGAGGCCGATGGCCATGGGATGCGAGGTCGAAGGCACGTACAACATGTTGGTTTCCGGATCAAAAGCCACGCCTTGCCAGTTGGCGCCGCCGCCGAAGCCGGGCATGAACAAGGTGCCGCGATTGCTTTCCGTCTGCAGTGTCGGTGGCGTGTAGACCGGCCCGTAGGTGTAAAGATTGAGCAGGCGCACAGCCTCCGCCTTGATCGCGGGCGTCCAGTCGAGCAGGTCGTCCTCGGTCAGGCCCAGGCGCTCGAACGGCGCCGGCTTGCTCGGGAACGGCTGCGTCGGCGAGGTCTGTTCGCCGGGCACCGTCGATTGCGGTACCGGCCTTTCCTCGATGGGCCATACCGGTTCGCCGGTCAGGCGGTTCAGTGTGTACACCATCCCCTGCTTGCTCACCTGGATGGCGGCCGGAATGATTGCACCATCCACGTTCAGGTCGGCCAGGACGGGCGCGGTGGGGGGATCGTAGTCCCAGATGTCATGATGGATAAGCTGGAAGTGCCAGATGCGTTCACCGGTTTTTGCATCCAGCGCCACCAGGGTCTGGCTGAACAGGTTGTCGCCGGGACGATGGCCGCCGTACATGTCGCCGGTGGCGGCTTCCACCGGTACGTAGACGATGCCGCGTTCGAGATCGGCAGACATCGTTGCCCATGATCCGGCATTGCCTGTGTACTCGTTGCTGTTGTTGCGCCAGGTCTCGGTGCCGAACTCGCCCTGCTGCGGAATGGTATGGAAGATCCACAGCATCTCGCCGGTGCGCAAATCGTAACCGCGGATATTGCCGGCCGGTCCGGTCATGGAGCGCGGCGAACCCCCGGACGGGAATGCCGCACCGATAATGATGACGTCACCGACAATCACCGGCGGCGCCGTGAGACCCGAAGGAATGTCCTCGATGTCGATATCGAAGCGGTCTTCCTGGCCAACGCGCAGGTCAACCACGCCGTTCTGCCCGAAGGCGGGGTCCGGCTTGCCGGTGGCCGTGTCGAGGGAAATCAGGTAGTAACCCGGCGTCACCGTAATGATGCGCGACTCGCCATTGTCACCCCGCCAGTACGACACGCCGCGGCCGGAATTGACGCGCGGGCCGCGCCGGGCGCCTTCGTCATAACGGAACATCCACAGGTTCTCGCCGGTGACCGGATCGATGGCCACCACGTCGCGACGACGGCCGGCCGTTACGTACAACACGCCGTCGGCCATGATCGGGGTGGATTCGTAATTGAATTCGGGATTCGGCCCATGGTTGAGGGTGGTCCAGCGCCAGGCAATTTCCAGATTGCCGACGTTGCCCCTGTTGATCTGGTCAAGCGGCGCATAACGGGTGGCATGGGTGTCGTTGTGATACCCCAGCCACTCGGCGTCGATGGTGCGTTGGGCACTGGATGCCCCTGCCAAAAGCGATGCGACACGCACCGGCTGCTCCGAGGGCAGCATGTTGATGGCGACGAGGTCCCCCGCGCTGCCCGACAGTTCATTGTCGCCGGCAGGAAGTCCGTTTTGCTGCAGCATGAACGCCACCAGGCTGGCGTACTGTTCGGGAGAGAAGCCGTTGGGATTGTTCACCGGCATGGTGCTGGCCGTGATCTGGTAGAACGCCGCGAGTGACTGGTTCTCCCACTGGGACCAGAACGCTCCGCCGACCAGGGCCGGGCCCGCCTCACCGCCTGAGAGGGTGATGCCGTGGCATTCCACGCACGAACGCAAATACAGCGCACCGCCGGCGACCGCCTGCTCTTCCGTGTAGATGCCGTCACGTGTGGTCTGTGCATAAGCCGTCAGGGTGGTGGTCAAAAGCAGGACACCTGCTGCTGTTTGCAGGACCCGAGTGATGGTCGGAGTAACAGAAAAAGACGGCATGGCATTCCCCTACGTAACTGATTCTTGTTGTGCTTTAATTCCCGGAGGATACTGCTGGACAGGCTGGCGTTAGTCAACCGTCTCAAAATGGAACCAATAAGAAAATTGTCAAGAAGCCATCAAGGGAAAATATGCGTTATTTCATGACGTTACTGCTACTGGCGCTCAGCCAGGCCAGTCTGGCACAGGCACCCAATCCGCCCGAACCGGAGCCCGCCTTTCCAGGCCAGACCGATGCCCCGCCACCGGCCATGGCGTCCACCGGCTTTCGGGTCGAAACCGTCGCCGACGAACTCGCCGGCCCATGGGCCATGGCCTTCCTGCCCAACGGGCACATCCTGTTCACGCAGCGGGCCGGCACCATGCGCACCATTTCACCGGACGGTGTGGTCTCGGATCCCATCGCCGGCGTACCGCCGATCAAGCGCGTGGCTGCCGAAGGCCTGCACGATGTCATCCTGGATCCCGACTTCGCCAGCAACCGCCTTATCTATTTCACTTACCTGGCGCCACCGAAAGGCGAGGAAGCCGCCGAGTGGCCCGTCACCCACTGGTACGAGGATGTCTGGACGCTGTCCCTGGCCGAGCGTCGCGCCCTGGATCTCGGCACCGAGCGTATTTCCCGCGCACGCCTGAGCGAGGACATGCGACGACTGGAGGATTTCGACGTGATTGGCGAAACCGGCACCGAACGCCGGCTGGTATTTGCCCCTGACGGCACGCTGTACGGCATCGGCGCCGACGCCTTCCGCTTCTACGATTCCGAACTGGACACGGTGGAAGGCCGCAATTTCCTGGACGAACCCAATATCCCGCGCAACTTCTCGGGTCGCGTCGTGCGCATCAACAAGGATGGCAGCATTCCGCCAGACAATCCCTGGCTCGGGCATGCGATGGTCAAGCGGGAAACCTTTGCTCACGGCCTGAAGGATCCCGAGGGTGGCGCCATCCACCCGCAAACCGGCGAGCTGTGGGTCATCGACCACGGCCCGCAGGGCGGCGATGAAATCAACATCATACGTGCCGGCCATGACTACGGCTGGCCCAATTATTCCTACGGCGTGCAGTACGACGCCCGCCAGTTCGACGGCCGCGTCAATGTCCCCGCCGGCACGGGCCTCACCCGCGGTCCCGGCATGACCGAACCCATCTACTACTGGGTCCCCTCTATCGCCCCGGGCGGCATGGCTTTCTATACCGGCGACCTGTTCCCCCAATGGCGCGGCAACCTGTTCGTCGGCGCCATGGCCGGCCAGGCCCTGGTGCGCCTCGAACTCGACGGTGAACGGGTGGTGCGCGAGGAACGCCTGCTGCATGAAAACGGCGAACGCATCCGTGATGTACGCAGTGGTCCGGATGGCGCCATTTATATTTTTGCCGGCAACAGCCTGAAACGGCTGGTGCCCGATAACTGAAACAAGGAGAAACCCAACATGTCCATCAACAAACCTGTACTGGCCGCCCTGCTCTGCGGCATGTCACTGAACACTTTTGCCCAGGCATTCATGGCGGGCGAGCCGCTCGGCAGCACCAACGAGGCGGGCGTCAAGATGACGATGTCATCCAACGTAAAGGTCTACGGCAGCTTCCATTTCACCGAGAGCTGCACCTTCGACCCGGACAAGAACCTGGTGCTGGCCATGAATGCCGGCAACCGCGATCAAAATGCCGACCCCGACGGATTCGTCTCGCTGATCAATCCCGACGGCAGCGTACACACCGCGAAATGGATCGGCGCGACGCGCGACGGCCTTGACCTGCGCGACCCGCTGGGCAGCGCCATCGCCAATGGCAAACTCTACACCGTGGACAGCGGCTACCTGCGCTCATTCGACCTGGCCACCGGCAGGCCGCTGGCTTCCGTCGCCGTGCCTGGCGCCACGATTCTCAACGGTATCGGCGTCACCGCAGACGGTACCGCCTACATCTCCAATTCCCGCGATCCTGAACTGATTTTCAAGGTGACACCTGATGGGCAAAGTTCGGTGTTTGCCCAGGGTGCGCCCATCAACGTACCCAACGGTGTCGCCATCGACCGTGACGGCAACATCGTGGTGGTCAATATCAACGACAACGCGGTGATCACCTACAGCCCCGACGGGGAGGTCGTGCGCATCGACCATGCCGCTGAAGGCGGCAATGACGGAGTAATCGTGACAGAGGACAACACGCGCTATGTCAGCAGCGTGCGCTTCGGCAGCGTGTCGAAGGTCGTGCCGGGACAGGCGGCGGAAGTCATTGCCACCGGTGTGCCAAGCGCGGCATCCATGTGCTACGACTCCGTGCAAAAGCAACTGGTGATTCCGCTGAACCCGAACAACGCGCTGGCTTTCATCCCCTTGTGATGACCTGAAGAGAGCCCGGTCATGTTCATCAATGCCTATATCATCGGCGTACCCGAGGATAAAAAGGAAGAATACACGCGCATCGCCACCTTGTTCGCCGAGGTAGCGAAGGATTACGGCGCCGTCGAGATCTGTGAAAACTGGGAAGCACATATCGAAGATGGCGAGTTCACCGATTTCCGCAAGGCCGTGAAGGCGGAGCCGGGTGAGAAGATCGTCATGTCATGGGTAGCCTGGCCCGACCAGGAAGCGGCGATCAAGGCCCATGAGGGCATGTACAACGATCCGCGCATGGAAGATCTTGGCGACATGCCCTTTGACGGCAGCCGCATGGTGATCGGCAACTTTGAAACCCTGCTGAGCTACCGCAAAGGGACGTAGTTCGAGGTTGTCTTACAACGTCCTGTCTTGCGAACCATAACGCTGCACTGGCAATTCTCCGTATTTGATCCGGACGACCAGTGCCATGTCATGCATTGGGATTGATACTTTCTTCTATCTGCGCAACGGTAATGGACTGTGAGACAGGATAAACCGCCGGACCAAACTGGTTGAATATCGCCACGTCGGCGGCATCACGACCATAGCCAATGGCCACATACCCTCCTTTCTGGTCAGTACCGGCAGCATCAAAGGTGTACCAGCGCCCACCGACATACGCTTCCATCCAGGCGTGCAGATCCATCGGATGCAGCCCGTGCAGATAGCCCACCACCATCCGCGCCGGGATACTGATGCTGCGGCACAAGGCAATACCCAGGTGCGCGAAATCACGGCAAACCCCTTGCTGATTCCTGTTGACCTCCACCGCGGACAAAGGAATATCGCTGCCGCCACCTTCATAGCGAATTGACTGGCGCAGCCAGGTCTCAATGGCCTTGACCTGATCGTATCCTGGCAAAAGGCCGGCGGTAATTTCCGTCGCCATCTGGTTAAAGCGATCCGATTCACAATATCTGCTGGGCAACAGGTATATCAATGCTGAATCCGGCAGAAAATCTATCTCGACAAAAGGGGCGCCAGGCTCCTCGTCAACCTGGTCGGCGGTCATCACTTCTGCCTCTGTATAAATCAGAAACCTGCCGGCCGGAGCTATCAGACGCTGGCAGAGGTTGCCATAAATATCGGTAAATTCAAAAACCGGCACACTGGGACTCAACACGAATTTCTCGCTGGCTACCCACTGCTGGGCGCCGCTGCGCATACGCAGCATGAGGATAAACGGCGTCGGTTCCGGAATGTCGAAGTTCATATCACAGGAGGTACGTAACCACATGAGGCGGATCCTTTAGTGAAATTGACAGGCCGCCAACACGTCACCGATCATGTCTCCTCCAACCTCAAGCCGTGGCACCGCGAAATGCTTTTCCAGGTTGGGGGTGGACGATACGGTGGCCATGGAAACTATTCCTGTTCCAGTACCTCGGAAAACATCGGCATCAAGTGCGTGGTGAGGCGTTCATGAATGCCGTCCACGTGATCGCCGGAATAGATCTCTGACCAGTGCCTGACGCCATAGGACGAGAGAATGGAATCCATCTCCCGAACCGTTTGGGCAATACCCGCATCCCTGTCCCCGGCGTCGATATAGATTTCCTCGAAAGATTTCAGTTGCGCAATGTACTGATGCGCGAATACCAGAGGTGCGTTGGCGACCCATTTCGCCACGACATCTTCCTGCACCTCACCGTTCGCTACCGGCAGGTCGACATAGAACGGGGGATTGTCCGGATTGGGCGACCACACGGCCGCCGAGGCGAGGGCCGCCTTGCCGCCGAAGCTGGCCGCCCTGAGCTGCTCGTCGCTGGTGATGGCAAGCGCCTCGTCATACTGCTCCACGGCGGGATGCAGGTTGGCACCCATGCAGCAGGGACTCATGGCATACAACGCGGCAAACACATCCGGGTACTTCATGCCGATACGCATCGTGCCGTAGCCACCCATGGAATGACCGGCCAGGCCGCGACTGTCGCGATCGGCGATGGTGCGATAGTGATAGTCGATATAGGCCACCAGGTCCTTCGCCACGTAGCTTTCCCAGTCGCCGGTCACGACCGAGTTGGAATACATGCTGCCCTGGAAACGGGTAAAGGCATTCGGCATGACGATGATCATTTCCGCGGCGCCATTGCGCCAGGCGTCATCCACCGCATTCGGTACGTTCACGAAATGATTGCCCACCAGCCCGAACCAGCGCTCGTCGGAATCGGTGTAGCCGTGGAGCAGGTATATGACCGGATAGCGACGCTCCGGGCTGCTTGCGTAAGACGGCGGCAGGTAGACAGAGACATCACGCAGGGCGTCATCCCCTGAAAGATTCCCCTGCAGGGATGGTCCGAGCACCTTGATACGCTCGAGCTGACCCAACTGCTGGGCACTGGCAAATGAAGCAAGTGAAACGAATAGTACGGCGGCAGCCACTTTCAGGCCTAATGCGACGCGCATGTTTTCCATGCTCCCATGCTGGTTTTCTTGTCGGCCTGCCAGTGTATCATGGCATATTGCAGCGTCCTTATTGAATTCACGTCATGCGCCCCGTTTTGACCGTCATAGCCTTTTCCGTGTTTCTGCAGACGGCAGCAACCGCTCTTGCCCATACCGGAATTGCCACCACAGTACCGGACCACGATGCCGTGATCGACCGCGCCCCGCAGCTGCTGCGCTTCGTCTTTCCCGGCCAGGTAACCATCACCAATGCGCGCATCCTGCCGGTGGATGATCGGCTTGTTCAGGTTGGTGAAACCATCGATGTGAGATTGCCGCGCAATCGCATCGGGCAGTCCACCGCCTTCGGCGAAGCCATCGATCTCGAGATTCCCCTGCTGTCACCCGGCAGGTACCAGGTGGTGTTCCAGGTGACCAGCATCGACGGTCATGTCCTGGCGGACGATTTCACCTTCACGATAACACCCTGAACCCGGCCATCTCTTACAGGTGGGCATTCCGGATGATGTCGAGCTCTGGGGCATACACCGTCGTCTCGACTTCCATGAGACCCAGCACGGTGTGAAAAAAATTGTCATGTGACCAGTCGTCCTGCGCCCTGCTTGCAACCATCTCCCTGTCGATACCGTAGTTTTTCCCGAACCACATCAGTGCCGGCACATGACGCTGCTCTTCCGGCGCCATGAAGTTCGGCAACCCGTGCAGATACAACCCGTGCTCACCGAGCGATTCGCCGTGGTCACTGATGTAGAACATGGCGGTTTCGAACTCGTCGTCATAGTTGCCGAGGAAGCCAATAACCTGTGACAGGAAGTAATCCGTGTAGAGGATGGCGTTGTCGTAGGCATTGGTGATTTCTTCCTGGGTGCAATCTTCCAGCGCCGTGGTGCTGCAGACCGGGGTGAATATCTCGAATTCTTTGGGGTAGCGCCTGTAATAGGCCGGCCCGTGGTTGCCCATCTGGTGCAATACGATGACCACGTCACCATCCTCAGTATCCTCAATCCACTCATCGAGTCCGGCCAGCATGCCGACATCGCGGCATTCCGTATCACAGGCTGGATTGACAGAAGGTTCCCTGAAATCCTGCTGGGAAACCCCAACTGCCACGCCTTTGGAATCTGAATTGTTGTCACGCCACAGGATACTGGTGCCAGCGTGACTCAGGACATCGAGCAGGTTTTCGATACTGCCTGCTTCCTCAAGTTCGAATTCACTGGCATTGTCCTTGGAAAACATGCACGGCACGGATGCAGCCGTCGAGGTCGCGCAGCTGGTCACATTGGTGAAGTACGTCACACCGGCATTTTCCAGAAGCGGGTTGGTCTTGCGCGAATACCCCTGGAGGGAAAAATGATCGGCACGGGCGGTCTCGCCAAGCACCAGCACGATGAGTTCACGATCCAGATCCGTCGCGGGAATCCTGGCGTCCATACCGATGGGTGTCCTGTCGCCCGGGTCGTCCACAGATGTAAATTCGGTTGCGTATTTGCCCAGCGAATACAGGGCGGTCACCGGGTTGGCGTAATAACGCAGGGCTTTGTGTTCGCGGAAAAATCCGGCATAACTCGAACCCTGCGCCAATACCAGTACGGCGAGCAACGCCATGGACCCCAGGGTTACCTGCAGTTTCTTGTACAAGGCAGACCGGGCCGGCAACCGCCGGATTTTTATCCGGCTGACCAGCCAGGCGGGCAGCAGCCCAAAAATACCGAACGTGACAAACAACCGGGTGCTTAACAGGTCGCTAACCTCGCGCGTATCAGTGGCCATCACATTATCGAGCATCGTGGTATCCACCACGATGTTGTAACGGTTCATGAAGTGGCTGGCGAGTGCCGCAATCGGAAATACCAGCATCAGAACCGGCTTGAGGGTGACGCAGTTGCAAAGCATGCCAAGCAGCAACGCCGTGAGCGCGAACAGGAACGCACCCAGTGACAACACGAAAAGGAAATTTCCGTCACCGGGAGCATATTCGCGAAGCACGTTGTCAAAGAAAGCGTGATTGTAGAACAGGGTCAGCAAGGCTGCGCTGAACAAGATGACAGTGTCCACCCGCCATTCCAGCCATGGACCATTCAGGGCAAAACGCTTTTGCAAGGGTCGCTCTCCACGATTGAGTGCAACACATACTAGCGGAGCAACCTTACCGGATTATTACGTAAAGACACCCTGAGACCAGTCCATGACAACCCCTGCACACGTTTCATCCCTGCCTGATTTCCGCACGCACCTTTTGCTGCCAACTGCGGTTTTCCTGATGTTGCTGGCTCTGACATCCTTATCGGGCCTCGACCTGCAACTGGCTGACCATATTTTTACCCGGGGCGGCAACAGCTGGAAATGGCGCAATGCCTGGCTGACCGAAACCGTTATCCATGCCGGCGGCCGTGAGCTGGTCGCGGCCATGGCCCTCACCCTCGTGGCTGGCATCGGTGCGAGTTTTCATCCGCGCTGGCAGGCTTATCGCCGTGGCCTGGTCTATGTGCTGGTTTCCGCCTTGCTGTCGACACTGGTGGTGAATGTCCTGAAACGGGTGACTGCCCTTGACTGCCCCTGGGACCTGGCCCGCTACGGAGGAGAACACGCCTACCATAGCCTGCTGGCCGGCCCCTTTGCCGGCAACGGCAACTGCTTCCCCGCGGGTCACGCCAGTGCCGGTTACGCCTGGTTCGGACTGTATTATTTTGCCTTTCACTACTTTCCGCGCTGGCGATTTGCCGGATTCATGACCGCGATTACCTTGGGGCTGGTCTTCGGCATCGGCCAGCAACTGCGCGGCGCCCACTTTCTCACCCACGACCTGTGGACGGCATGGCTATGCTGGATGTGCGCCTCTTTGCTCGCCCGGCACTTTTTCAGAAGCCCGAACCCGCAAGAAATGGTAATCACGCGGTAATCTTCCGGTAAGGTTGGTCCGGTACGATGCAGGCTTGTGAAGTGCAACAGGCCTGGCGGCATGGTCAAACTACATATCGGAAACACGCGCAAGCCATGGATAACGTGGTTCCTGCTGCTGTCGTGGTGCCACATGCTGGTAATGACCCAGTCCTTTTTCCTGTCCGGGTTCGAAGGCGAATGGCTGTCAGCCAATGCGCTGTTCCACCTGGCTGCCTGGCCCCTGTATTCCCTGTTGTACCTGATGCCCGCCTTCATTCCCGCCTGGTTCCTGCTGGGCGTTTGTCCGCGCCGGCAATGGCTAGCCAAATCCCTGGCCGTGTTTTTGACCTCTGCCTGCCTGCTGTTCATCTGGTCGGACAGCCTCGTGTTCGGACTGTACTCCTTCCACATAAACCGTTTCGTGCTGAACCTGGTCATGACCGATGGCGGGATCGATTCGCTGAACAGCAGCACCGGCACCTATTTCAGTGTCGGCGTGGAAATACTCTGGATCTTGCTCATGCAGTGCCTGCTGCTTTTCATCGCCGGTTACCGGCATGGTTTTGTCATGCGACTGCCAGAGTTCAGGGCGACGCGGATCGCGCTATTTTTCGTTTCACTGTTTTTCATCCAGGGTATCAGTTACGGCATTGGCGACGTCACCAACAACGCGGGCGTGCTTGAGCATGCCTACGATTACCCGTTTTTCCAGAAAACACGTTTTCGCTCCCTCGCGGCCACACTGGGTTATGAATCCGAACACCGCGACAGGTTCATCCAGCCACCGGATGGCAGTCGCCTGCTTTACCCCCTCTATAACATTACCTTCAATGACGCGGTCCAAACCCCGAATATCATCTGGCTGGTCGCAGAGTCGTTACGATGGGATCAATTGAATCCGGAAACCATGCCCAATGCCTGGGCCCTGGCGCAGGACTCCTGGCATTACGTGAACCACTATTCCAGTGGCAATGGCACACGCGAGGGCATGTTCGGCATGTTTTACGGGCTGTACGGCTCCTACTGGGACAGTTTCCTGCATGCCCGGCAAAGCCCCTTGCTGATGGACCGTCTGCAGGGACTTGGCTATACCTTCAATCTCAGGACCGGTGCCAAATTCACCTACCCCGAATTCACCGACACGATCCTGGCCAACCTGCCGGCATCCGCCTACTTCGAAGCCGATGAATCGCTCTCCCCCTGGCAGCGTGATGCCGACAACACAGCTGAGCTGATCCGCTTCATGCAGACTGGGCATGATCAACCCTTCATGGCATTCCAGTTTTTTGAATCCACTCACGCCCCCTATTTCTTTCCGGAGGATCACGCTATCAGGAAGCCTTATCCGGACTCACTCAACTACGCGGATTTTTCAAAGGAATATCTGGATGAAAAAATCACCGGCATCCTCAACCGTTACCGCAACGCCGGTTACTGGGTGGATCACCAGATTGGCATGATCATCGATGCGTTGACAGCACAGGGGCTGCTGGACGACACGATTATCATCGTCACCGGCGACCACGGCGAAGAGTTCATGGAGAAAGGCAACTGGGGCCACAACTCCACCTTCGTGGAGGAACAGACGCATGTGCCTTTCATCCTGCACTTGCCAAATAGCCAGCCAAAGACCATATCGGCGCTGACCAGCCACCTCGATGTCGCCACGACACTGCTGGATATCCTGGGTGCACCGGGGAACCGTGAAAACTACAGCCTGGGTATGAGCCTGCTGGACATGAAACCGCGCGATTCCATCATCATCAGCGACTGGCACAGCATCGCTGTCGTCACCGACGACATGAAGATACGCATTCCCTACATCAACACCGGATTCGACAACTGGATGCCTACCGACGCCAAGGACCACGCACTCAACAAGCAATGGTCCGGGCAGTTGCTCAGCCGCCACCAGGAGGCCATCACCCACACCATGGAAAACAATTCCCTGTTTACTCGCGACACGCTCAGGGCCGGTACGAACTGACAAATGCCTTGCACAAAAAAGCCCGCTTGTGCGGGCTTTTTCTCAGGATGCAGGCTGCTTACTGCAATGCATCCAGCATCTCCTGCTGGATGGCCTTCATTTCGGCCGGCAGGTGATCGCCGATCTTGTTGAACAGCGAAGTCTGGTCTTCCACTTCGCGCTTGCTGCTGGCGTTGTTGATGCGCATCAGCTCCTCGAAGATTGCCTTGTCGTAGGCCAGGCCGTTCCAGTTGATGTCCTCGTACTTGGGCACGAACCCATACACGGTCTCGCTGGCGTCGACCTTGCCGTTGACCCGGTTGACCACCCACTGCAGCACGCGCATGTTCTGCCCGAAGCCCGGCCAGATGAATTTGCCTTCGGCATTCTTGCGGAACCAGTTGACGCGGAAGATTTCCGGCAACTGCCCGACCTTGTCCTTCATGCTGAACCAGTGCTTCCAGTAATCGCCCATGTTGTAGCCGCAGAACGGCAGCATGGCCATCGGGTCGCGGCGGATGGCTTCCTGGTTTTCCGCGGCGGCGGTCGCCTCGGAGCCCAGTGTGGCACCCATGTAGACGCCGTGCGTCCAGTCCTTGCTCTGGTAGACCAGCGGGAAGGTCGTGGACAGGCGGCCGCCGAACAGGAAGGCGCTGATGGGCACACCTTTCGGGTTTTCCCACTCGGGGTCCACGCTCGGGCACTGGCTGGCAGGCGCGGTGAAACGCGCATTCGGGTGTGCCGCCTTGCGGCCGCAGCCCGGGGTCCAGTCCTCGCCTTTCCAGTCGATCAGGTGTGCCGGTGCTTTCTTGGTCATGCCTTCCCACCAGACGTCGCCGTCATCAGTGAGAGCCACGTTGGTGAAAATGGTGTTTTCCTTCATGGTGTCCATGGCGGCGGGATTCGAGTCCATGGAGGTGCCTGGTGCAACACCGAAATAGCCGGCTTCCGGGTTGATGGCGTACATGCGGCCGTCGGCACCCGGCTTGATCCAGGCGATGTCATCACCCACGGTGTGCACTTTCCAGCCTTCGAAGCCTTCCGGCGGAATCAGCATGGCCAGGTTGGTCTTGCCGC
>CAZVSC010000041.1:0-23973 GCA_964629325.1 uncultured Enterobacteriaceae bacterium | reverse complement strand
ATCGAGCGTGTGTGCGACGCCGCCGGCCAGTGCGAGGCCGTCGAGGGGGAGATCACGTTTCGCCTGGAACCGCAGCAGCTGGATAACAACGGCGCCGGCAGCTACCAACTCTCCTATGAAGGCAGCGCTGTCGACATGCAGGCAATCTCCGATGCCGGGCCCTTTACCTGGATGGTCGAATCCGTTCGGCATACCCTGCTGGTGAGCGCAGAGACACGCCTGCTCTGGCACAGCCTGTCGCTCTCCGCTCCGCTGCAATCGCGCAGCCAGTTCCTTGAGTGCACATTGGGCCAGTAAGTCATAGAATGATTTCCTCGCCGGCCAGACTGCCGGCAACCAATACCTGACCGGGGGGCATCATGACAACAACAGGAAAACTGGTTATCGCGCTCGGCCTTGCCCTGCCTTTGCAGGCAGTACTGGCCCAACCCTTTGCCAATGCGCCTGATTCACTGGCCGGCTACAGCCGAGCCGAGCATGCGCCGGGCATGAGTTGTGCGGCCATTGCCAACATCACCCTCCCCGACCTTGTGGCCATCAGCAGCCAGGTAATTCCCGCATCCGGCAACAGTCCGGCACATTGCCGTGTCAGCGGCATGCTGGATCCCGAAATCACCTTCGTGGTGGAACTGCCGGACACCTGGAACGGGCGCTTCTTCATGACCGGCAACGGCGGCCATGCCGGCCAGCGGCCGGACTCCCCCGCCCAGATCGCCGCCCGCAGCGGTGCCCTGCAGCACGGCTTCGCCGCGGCCAGCACCAACACCGGCCACAATTCGGACGAGGAGCCCGGCGCCACCTTCGTACTCAGCAACCCGCAGAAGGCGGTCGACTACGCCTACCGCGCCGTGCATCTCACCGCCGTGACCGCCAAGGCGATCATCGCCCGCTACTATGCCCGCGCCGTGGATTACGCCTACTGGAACTCCTGCTCCAACGGCGGCCGCCAGGGCATGCTGGAAGCCCAGCGCTACCCCGACGACTTTGACGGCATCGTGGCGAATGCACCCTGGGTGCACCAGACCGGCTTCAGCATGGGCGCCATCTGGAATCACCAGGCTGTTGCGGATGTCGGGCTGACCGCAGGCAAACTGGCACTGCTGGCCGAACACGTCATGGCCAAGTGCGACGCCATCGACGGCCTGGAAGACGGCCTGATCGATGATCCCCGCTACTGTGCGATCGATGTGCCCGTCGATGTGCCCGCCTGTGCCGCCGGACAGGACAACGACTCCTGCCTGACCCCTGCCCAGGCAGAGGCCATACAGAAAGTGTATGACGGCCCGCGAACCAGTGATGACAGCCAGATATTTCCAGGCTTCGAGCCCGGCAGCGAGCAGCTGGTCACCGGTGCCAACGGCACTGCCGCGAGTCCCTGGCTGGGCCTGATCGTCCCGGTTGAGGCCGGCGGTTTCACCGGAGATTTCGGCCTTGGCATAGGCACCTTGCAATACCTGGCGTTCGATCCGCCCCGGCCCGACTATGATTTCCGTAATTTCGATTTTGACAGGGATACCGGGCTGTTCGACCGCTGGAGCCGGCTCGCGGACGCCCGCGATGCCGACCTGAGCGCGTTCCGTGAAAAAGGCGGCAAGGTCATCATGACCTACGGATGGGCCGACCAGATACTGCAGCCCATGATGGGGGTGGAATACTACGAGCGCGCCCTGGCGGCGAACGGTCCCGATGCGACCGATTTCATCCGCCTGTTCATGCTGCCCGGCATGACCCATTGCGCCGGCGGACTGGGTCCCGACCAGAACGATGCCGTGACCGCAGTGATCGACTGGGTGGAGGCCGGGGTGGTCCCGGTCAGGCTGGAAGCCAGGAAGATCGTCAACGGTGAAGTGATCCGCTCCCGCCCGCTTTGTCCCTACCCCGAAGTCGCACGCTATGACGGCAGCGGCAGTATCGATGCCGCCTCAAACTTCCAGTGCGTAGCGCCCTGATATATACACCTGCCTGATAAAGAAAGGGGAGTAGACTCCCCTTTCCCGGCTTCCTGACTTGATTGAGGTCGTGTCTGGCTCAGGGGCAGCAGCTGCTACTGGCCTACGAGGGACTGCAGGGCGTTGAGGCGATCCTGAATCGAACTAAGGGTCTGATTTAACTGTAACCGATAGACGTTGATGGACTCGATGTCCTGCTCGGTGGAGCTTACCCGGCTGGCCAGCCCGTTCTGCAGGCTGGCAACCGTGGTTTTGACACCGTTGAGGTCGCTGAGTATGGACGTCAGCTGGTCATCGAGATCGTCCATGCCGGCGATATTGCTGGTGATGGTCTCCAGGCGTGCCTGCATGTTGGTCAGTTGCGCAGTCGCCTCGTTCAGGGTCTTGCTGTGACCGGAGATGGCGCCTTCCATCGAGGTGATGGTGCCCTTGGCGCTTTCCACAAACTTGTTGATTTCGGCCAGGCTGGCGGTGTGGTTGCGGTAGTTGGCCCACAGCAGGTCGATCTGGGTGAAGTTGGCGTCCACCTTCTCCAGCAACGTGCCGCTGGACTGCTGTGCAGCTTCGTCGGTCAGGTTCAGGCGATTCTGCAGCTGCATGATGCGCCCCTGGGCAGCGTTGAGCTGCTCCTGCATCTGCAGGCCCTCAGTGTAAAAGTAATAACCGGCACCTCCCGTGGCGAACAGGCCAAGGGTAAGGATGGTGAGCATGAAAATGACGCCGCCACCGGTGCCGGTGGAAACTGCGGTTTCCTCGACCACGGCAATCGAATTGCCGCGTTTTTTCTTGCGGTGGGACACCAGTTCATCGCGCTCCGGCACGATGCTGGGTATATCGTCTAAATGATCGTCTCTGGACATGCCGGCTATTATAGGGTCTTTCCCGGCAAGAAAAAAATCCTGTTGGCAAAATTTGCCTAATTAAATTTCTGGAAAATTAGCCTGATACGGGGTGTTCCTACAGTACTTTCTACCGGTTTGACGCCCTTTCCCAAGAAAAAGTTCTCTTCCTCACCAGACCAGCCGCCGGATCGTCGCGAGCGATGCAAGATCGAGGCGCCTGTGCGCACAGGGAGGGAGTGTATACGACGAGACATGACCGACTGAGCACACCAGCAACGAAAAGATTGCGAGCGCAGCAGATCCGCAAATAAAAACCCCCGCAAAGTGCGGGGGTTTTTATGGATTTGTTTAGCTGGACAGCTGTTACATCATGCCGCCCATTCCGCCCATCCCGTCCATGCCCGGGGGCATGCCACCGGCGGGCTTCTCTTCCGGGATTTCGCTGATCATCGCTTCGGTGGTGATCATCAGGCCAGCCACGGAACCGGCAGCCTGCAGGGCTGAACGGGTAACCTTGGCCGGGTCAATGATGCCCATGTCGAGCATGTCACCGTATTCACCGGTACCGGCATTGAAGCCGAAGTTGCCCTTGCCGGCGCGAACCTTGTCCAGGACCACGGCACCGTCTTCACCGGCGTTGCCGGCAATCTGGCGCAACGGCATGGTCAGGGCGCGCTGCAGGATCATCAGGCCGACGTTCTGGTCTTCGTTGTCGCCCCTGACTTTTTCCACTTTCTGCAGGGCACGGACCAGGGCTACGCCGCCGCCGGGCACGACACCTTCCTCAACCGCGGCACGGGTTGAATGCAGAGCGTCTTCGACACGGGCTTTCTTTTCCTTCATTTCGATTTCAGTGCCGGCGCCGACCTTGATTACTGCCACACCGCCAGCCAGTTTGGCTACGCGTTCCTGCAGCTTTTCACGATCGTAATCGGAGCTGGTTTCCTCGATCTGCTGGCGAATGGCCTTTACGCGGCCTTCGATCTTGGCGGAATCGCCGTTACCATCGATGATGGTGGTGTTGTCCTTGGTGATCTGGACCCGCTTGGCGGAACCCAGGTCATCCAGGGTGGCGCCTTCCAGGCTCAGGCCGACTTCTTCGGAGATGACGGTACCACCAGTCAGGGTAGCGATGTCTTCCAGCATGGCCTTGCGACGGTCACCGAAGCCAGGGGCCTTCACGGCGGCCACTTTCATGACGCCGCGCATGTTGTTCACGACCAGGGTCGCCAGGGCTTCGCCCTCGACGTCCTCGGCAACGACCAGCAGCGGACGGCCTGACTTGGCCACGCCTTCAAGCAGGGTGATCATGTCGCGGATGTTGGTGACTTTCTTTTCCACCAGCAGGATGAACGGATTTTCCAGTTCAACAGACATGGTGTCCTGGTTGTTGATGAAGTAGGCGGACAGGTAACCGCGGTCGAACTGCATGCCTTCAACGACATCCAGCTCGTTTTCGAGGCCTGAGCCGTCTTCTACGGTGATGACGCCTTCCTTGCCCACTTTCTCCATGGCCTCGGCGATGATGTCGCCGACGCTGGTGTCAGAGTTGGCGGAAATGGAGCCGACCTGGGCAATAGCCTTGGAAGTGCTGCACGGTGTGGCCATTTTCTCCAGTTCGCCGACAACGGCAGCAACGCCCTTGTCGATACCGCGCTTCAGATCCATCGGGTTCATGCCGGCGGCTACGGATTTGAGGCCTTCGTTCAGGATGGCCTGGGCCAGCACGGTGGCGGTGGTGGTGCCGTCACCGGCAACGTCGGAAGTCTGGGAAGCGACTTCCTTGACCATCTGTGCGCCCATGTTTTCAAACTTGTCTTTGAGCTCGATTTCCTTGGCCACTGACACACCGTCTTTGGTGACGGTAGGAGCGCCGAAGGACTTGTCGAGGACCACGTTGCGGCCTTTCGGGCCCAGAGTCACTTTCACTGCATCTGCGAGCAGGTTTACGCCCTTGAGCATTTTCTGGCGGGCGTTATCGCCAAATTTCACTTCTTTAGCCATGGTGATGTTCCTTTAACTTAAAATCTGTTGGTTAGTCTTTCGAATTGGTTGCAGTTCTGCGGATTTACTTTTTCTTCTTGCTGTCTACCAGCACTCCGAAGATTTCGCTTTCGTTCAGGATCAGCAATTCATCATCACCAATCTTCACAGTGTTGCTGGCATATTTGCCAAAGAGGACGGTATCGCCGACTTTGACGTCGACCGGACGGATTTCACCGTTATCCATCAGGCGGCCCGGACCGACTGCCACAACTTCACCCTGGGCGGGTTTTTCAGTGGCTGAGCCCGGTAAAACGATGCCGCCGGCAGATTTGGTTTCTTCTTCTTTTCGTTTCACGACGACTCGGTCTTGTAACGGACGAATGTTCATGCTTTAGGTCTCCAACACTCTTGGTTAAACAAACGGTAGTTAAGGTTTTCTGTCTTACGGGAAGGGCATAATGCCGGGTTCCCCTGTTGGCATCCCGCACTTTTCCAGGCTGCCTGAAATTCGTTGCAAATCATGGAGTTTCCGGCTTTTTTATCCCCAAACCCCCGATTTGAACCCTCAAGATGGGGCTGTTTGGAGCAATTTCAATGGCGGCAAGCCAAAAAGATTGAAAAAACCCGGAATCAGCGCCTGTCGGGGTCATCCAGGCGGGAATTTTCCGGGCTCTCCTGGGAGTATTCACCCTCGTAGACACCGTCTTCACGACGTTCGGCATAGCGGGTGTAGGTGAATCCCCCGCTGCCTCCACGGCTGGTGAACACGGCAATTTTTCCCGAGCGGATCAGCCAGTTGACCAGCAACCGTCGGGTCGGTCCGATGAGGAAGATAAAACCAAGCGTGTCGGTAATAAATCCCGGTGTCAGCAGGAAGGCGCCGCCGACGGCCAGGAACAGCCCTTCCAGCACCTCCTGCCCGGGCAGCTCCCCGCTTTCCAGGCGTTTCTGCGCCCGTGTGATGGTGGCAAGACCCTGCATTTTAAGAACCTGGATGCCGATCACCGCAGTGAGCACAACCAGGCCCACAGTGTTCAGGCCGCCGATATGCTCCGCGACTTCGAACAGCAGCAGCATCTCCGCAATGGGAACGATGAGGAATATGAGAAATAATGCGCGCATGGGCGTCGCCTTTTCATGGGTGGCAGTTTCCCTAATGGGGGCAGCGTGTGCAGACATCAAGCTTGAAGGAAGAAATATGGCAGATTGTTGCCGCCATTCCGGCCGGCAATGTAGCCACTTATGGCCAGGTGGCGCGACTTGCCGGGTATCCGTCCCATGCCCGCTATGTCGGCACTACCCTGAAGAATCTCCCGAAAGGCACGAAACTACCCTGGCATCGGGTGGTCAACGGCAAGGGACAGTTGTCTTTTCCGGTCAACAGCAATGCCTGGCACCGGCAAAAAAGCCGTCTTGAGGCCGAAGGTGTGGTGTTTATCGGGGAACGCTTTTCCCTGGCCGCTTTCCAGTGGAATGCCTGAATCAACCAGCAAAACCGGCCTTGAAATCCGCCGCAATCGCACGCAAATTTGACCCTGTCGGACACAACATTTCTCAGCCGCTATCAGCGGCTTGCAACTAAGGAGCGAGAATGTACAGAACAACAACAGCCGCATTATTGATGGCCGCCTCCCTTACCCTGCTGGCGGAGCCCGCGATCTACCGGGAAGGCGAGCTCACGATCCCGGCGGGTGCCGTGATCTCGGGCCAGGGCAGCAGTTATTTCAGCAATATCACACTGGGCGCCGGCACCGACGGCAGCTTCAGGGTGACCGGCGCCACGCCCAACCAGCTGGTCGCAGTCGACAGCGTCGAAGTACTCATTATGGAGTCCTTTCCCGTCAAGGTGAGCCTGGCGATTAGCGGGGCACTCTCCGTGCCCTGCAAGTCACTCTTGCCTGCGGCCATTTCACTGAAAGGAAATGCCTTTCATGTCGTGCTGGCAGAATCCAATCTGGGCCCGGCCGAAAGCTGCATTGCCGTAATAGAACCCTTCGAGACCACCATTCCGCTGGAAGTCCAGGGCTTGCCGGCCGGCGATTACACGATAGACGTCAACGGCGTCGGTGCCGGCTTCACGCTGGATGCGGATAACATGATCCCGGGATAGAAAGGCTCAGGCAGGGACCGGCGCTTTCCGGAACCGGCTGCCAATACGATCACCCAGCACCAGCATGGCTGGTGTCATGATCAGGGTCAGCACAGTGGCGAACGCCAGGCCGAAGGTGATTGCCGATGCCAGCTGGGTCCACCATTGCGTGGAGGGACCGCCGATCTGGATGTGGCGGTTGATGAGATCGAAATTCATGCCCAGGGTCATCGGCAGCAGGCCGAGGATGGTGGTGATGGTGGTCAGCAGTACCGGCCGCAGGCGCTGCGAACAGGTCAGGATGGCCGCCTCGATGGCACCGGCACCCTTCTTCTTTATCAGGTTGTAGGTATCGATCAGGACGATATTGTTGTTCACCACGATACCCGCAAGCGAGATCACTCCGATACCCGACATCACGATACTAAAGGGCTGGTCCATGATGAGCAGGCCCAGCAGTACGCCGATGGTGGAAAAGATCACTGCCGACAGGATCAGCATCGCCTGGTAGAAACTGTTGAACTGGGTCACCAGGATGATGGCCATGAGGAACAGCGCGGCACCGAAGGCCTGCGACAGGAACTGCTCCGCTTCACGCTGGTCCTCGTTCTCACCCTTGAAATTCACGCGAACATTCGGATCCAGGTTGCCAGCATCCAGCCAGTCCTGCAGCTGGTTCACCTTGTCATCCGGCAGCACCTCATCCGGCACATCGGCGGCGATATTGAGCACGCGGTTGCCGTCGGTACGCTGGATATTGCCCACGCGGGGGGCTGCCTCGCGTTTCATGAAATTGCTGACGGGGACATTGCCCATCAGTGAATTGACCGTCAGGCGGTCCAGCATCTCGATATTGCGCATGGTTTCCGGGAAGCGCACCCGGATATCCACTTCGTCATCTGAATCGTCCGGGCGGTAATCACCCAGCATGATGCCGTTGGTGATCAGCTGCACGGCGCTGCCGATGGTGCTGATGTCGGTGCCGAAACGGGCCGCTTCCTGGCGGTCGACGTCGATTTTCCAGTCGATGCCGGGCAGCGGCCTGGAATCCGTGACATCGACGAATTCACCCAGGGACGCCATGCCCTCGCGCAGCCGGTCGACGGCGCCTGGCAGCAGCTCGGTGTTCAGGGCAGTCAGTTCCAGCTGGATGGGTTTGCCGGAGGTGATTCCGGATTCCTGCACCTGCGGTTCCACGATGATGCCGGGAATGTCCTGCGTGCGCTCGCGCACCTCGTTCATGATCTGTGCCGCCGGCCTGCGCAGTTCCCAGTCCACCAGGCTGAGCTGGATGCGGCCGATGATGTCCTCGTCAACATCGTTGCCCAGGGCGATGCCGCTGCGGGTGTAGATGGCCTCGAATTCTTCCATGTCGAGAATGCGGTTTTCCACTTCACGCACCAGTGCGTCCCTTTCATAAACGGAGAGGTCGCCACGCGAATGAATGTTCAGCACGGCGAATTCGGGCTCGACATCGGTAAAAAATTCCTGGCCGCGTCCGATCGCACTGTAAAGCATGATCGTACCGATCAGGAAAGCAAAGGCAGTCACCAGCACCAGCAGCGGGTTTGCCAGCGCCTTGCGCAGGACTGCGATGTAGGCGGTGGTAAAGGGATTCATGTCCTGGATGTTCTGCCGGGCTTCTTCCATGAAATCCACTTCCTTGATGGACGTCATGAGGGAGAGGTCAGGATTGGAATTCCTGTTTTTCAGCAATGAGCCGATAGTCGGCACGAACAGCAGCGCCATGAAAAGGGACGCCGCCAGGGTCACCAGCAGCGTGATAGGCAGGTATTTCATGAACTCGCCAATCAGGCCGGGCCAGAACAGCAGCGGCATGAATACCGCCAGCGTAGTCGCGGTCGACGCGGTGATGGGCCAGGCCATGCGCTTGGAAGCCTCGCTGAAGGCCAGTTTCGGGCTGTAGCCGTTCTGCATGTTGCGCTCGGCCAGTTCCACCACCACGATGGCGCCGTCCACCAGCATGCCCACGGCCATGATCAGGGAGAACAGCACCACGATGTTCATGCTGTAGCCCATGAGATAGATCACGAGGATGCCTGACAGGAAGGCGCCCGGGATGGCGACGCCGACGAGGCCGGCGGAACGCAGGCCGAGAGCGGCAAGGATCACGATCATCACCAGGATGACGGCAATGGCCACGTTGTTGACCAGGTCGTTGAGCATGATGCGGACCTGCTCCGAATTGTCCGAGGTAAAGGTGTACTCCAGGTTGTCTGGCCACTCCTCCAGCTGCGAGGCGCCCCGGACTGTCGCCTTCACGGTATCCACCACTTCCAGGATGTTGGCGCCGGAGCGCTTGGTGATTTCCAGGGCGATGGAATTTTCGCCGTTAAGACGGGCGAAACTGGTCGGGTCCTTGAAGGTGCGGCGGACAGTGGCCACATCCTGGAAGGTGACCGTCTTCAGGCCGTCGGTTTTCACCGGCAGCGTGAGTATGTCCTGCAGGCTCTCGATGACCCCCGGCACCTTGACCGCGAAACGGCCCTGCCCGCTGTCGAGGGCGCCCGCCGCCACCAGGCGGTTATTGCGGCTGACATAGCTGATCAGGTCGGCGTAGTTGAGGTTGTAGCTTTCCAGCGCCACCGGGTCGACGATGACCTCCAGCAGCTCTTCACGATCGCCGCCGATGTCTGCTGACAGCACTCCGGGGATGGCTTCCAGTTCGTCACGCAGTTGCCTGCCGATGGTCACCAGTGTCCGTTCGGGAACATCACCATGCAGCATGACCGTGATGATCGGAATCAGTGAAGTGTTGATTTCCTGTACGAAAGGCTCTTCGGAGTCCTGGGGCAGCTCGTTGCGCGCCAGGTCCACCTTTTCCCGGACATCGGCCAGGGCCTGGTCCGCATCAAAACCGGCATCGAACTCCAGGATGAGCACGCCCGATCCTTCAGAACCGGTGGCACGCAGTTCCTTGAGACCCTCGATGGACCGCAATTCGGTTTCCATCGGCCGCAGGAGCAGGCGTTCGGCGTCTTCGGGGGAAATGCCTTCGTGAATGATATTGACGTAGATCTGCGGGATATCGATATCCGGCTCCGCTTCCTTGGGCACGGAGATGTAACTGACTATGCCGGCAACAATCAGCAGTGCCAGGATCATGATGACCGGCCGCGGACGATTGATAAAGGCAGAGATCAGCGCGTTCATTGACTACGAGTTTCTGCCGGCCATTCATTGTAGGCGACCGGCTCGACCTGCTGGCCAACGGTCACGAAGCCCTGCCCCACGGTGATAACGCGGACGGTGTCGGGCAGGCCGGTGACCAGGATGCCGTTTTCGGATGAACCGACGATTTCGATCGGGTAGAAGTCCACCTGGTTGCCGCTGTTCACTGTTTTCACGCCCACGGTGCCGTCATCGGCCAGTGTGAGCAGGGACGGTGAAACATCGTGGGCAAAGATGCGCGGTCCGACCAGCTGCAGCTCGGCGGCCAGGCCGGCGCGAATGCCATTGGGGTTCGGAACTTCCAGCTCCACCCTGAATGTACGGGTGTTGGAGTCGGCCACCGGTGCCAGGTAACGGATCACACCATTGAGCCGGGTGCCGTCCACAAGTACGGCGGCGCCCCTGCCGCCGACATAAATATCACTGATTTCCTTGCCATTGATTTCACCGGCAATGATGAGGGGATCAATATCGACCAGATGAACCACGTTGTCGCCGGCGCGGACGTAATCGCCGATCTCGACGTTGCGATCCTGCACAATGCCGTCAAAGGGGGCATCGATGCTGACATTGTTTATCTCAAGCTCGATGCGGGCCTTGCTTGCCCGTGCGCTCTCGAGTCGCGCCGTGGCTTCGGCGATTTCCACCTGGGAAACGAATTCCCGGGAGCGCAGGTTCCTGCGCGCTTCCAGTTCCAGCTCACGCTGTTGCACCAGGGCATTGGCTTCTGCCAGGCGCGGATTGCGGTCACGCATGTCCAGCTCGACGAGGGTGGCACCCTGCGCCACCGGATTACCCCTGTCCACGGCAATACCGACCACCGCACCTTCGGTCTCGGCTTTCAGGCTGACCATGCGGTTAGGCTCGGTACGGGCACTGATGGTGAATTCCCGCGTGACTTCACTGGCGCTGACCTGCTCGACGCGCACGCGCATGGACTCGCCGTTGTCGCGGATGATATCGGCATCGCCGCTGAAATCGACCGGGCTGCTGCCCAGGCCGCTCAGCATCCAGAGCGTAACCAGAACGGCAACGCCCACTGCCATGAGTATTGAATTACGTCTGCTGCTGTTCATCAGAGTTTATTGCTTGGGTGTGTGCTGACACGCGAAAGGCGCAGATTATTGCAGGATTTACCGCTGAATGCGAGAAAAATGACCCGCCAGTCATAAAATTTGCCAGTGTGTTTGCTCAATAAAACACCCGTCAATTCAGGCCCTGCGGCCGGTATGACGCGGTTAGTCCCTGAAATTGTTGAACTGGAGTGGTAAGCCATAATTTTCATCCCTGAGCATGGCGATAACTGTCTGTAAATCGTCCCGTTTCTTCCCTGTCACCCTGAGCTTGTCACCCTGGATTGCCACCTGGACCTTCATCTTCTGGTCCTTGACCTGCTTGACGATCTTGCGGGCGGTCTCGGATTCGATGCCCTGCTGTATCGTGGCGTGCATGATGGCCTTCTGCCCCACGGTTTCCACATCCGCGGTCTTCAGGCTGCTGATATCGATGCCCCGCTTGACCATCTTGGTCTGCAGGATATCCAGCATCTGCTGGATCTGGAAATCCACCTCGGCGGTCAGCGTGACGGTATTGTCCTTCAGTTCGAAAGAGGCATCGACGCCCTTGAAATCGAAACGATTACCGATTTCCCGCGCCGCCTGGTCAACGGCATTGGTCATTTCGTGCATTTCCACTTCAGAAACAATATCGAACGAAGGCATAAGGAGATCCCGTAAAAGCGGCATATTACCAGATATAGGGAGTATTACAGGACAGAGAATTTATGACTTTTTCGATAAAGGGATAAACCGATAAAGGGATAAAGCGTATGGATCCTGATTCAACTCCTGAACCGCCATCGATGAACTTGAATAGAACGCCGAATCAACCCCTAAATTTCATCTGTTTGGTTTACGCTTTATCGTTATATCCCTTATATCCCTTTTTCGGTTTATCCCTTTATCGACTTTTAAAGCGCCAACAACCTGATGTCATGCAGCAGCGTGGCCAGCGTATTGCAGAACATGCCGCCATCGACACCGTTTACGGCCCGATGATCATAGGACAACGCGAATGGCAGCATCTTGCGCGGCACAAATTCGTTGTTGATGTAAACCGGTTTGATCGTGGTCTTGGAAACCCCGAGGATGGCCACTTCCGGCGCGTTGACAATCGGGGTGAAGCCCATCCCGCCCAGGTTGCCCAGGCTGGATACCGTAAAACAGGCGCCCTGCATGTCGTCCTTGGTCAGCTTGCGCTCTTTTGCCTTCGCGCCAAGATCGGCGATTTCAGCGGCGATTTCCCAGATAGTCTTGCGATCGGCATTTTTCACCACCGGCACCATGAGGCCCGCAGGGGTTGCCACCGCCACACCGATGTTGACGTATTTTTTCTGGATCAGCTTCGCACCCGAAGAATGCAGGGATACGTTGAACTGCGGATGTTCCTGCAGGGCACGTGCACATGCCTTGACGATAAACGGCAGCGGCGTGAGCTTGATGCCCTTCTTCTCCGCCAGGGCCTTCTGTTGATCGCGGAATTCTTCAAGCTCGGTGACATCGGCCTCGTCGAACTGGGTGACATGCGGCACGTTGAGCCAGTTGCGGGACATGTTCTGCGCAGTGACCCTGTGCAGCTTGGTCATTTCCACTTCCTCGATTTCGCCAAACTGGCTGAAATCGATGTCCTCGATGCCGGGAATGCCGGTACCGCCTGCCGCGTTTGCCTGTGCGCCACCCTGAAGAATGCCTTTCACATAGGCATCCACGTCTTCCTTCACGATCCGGCCGCGTGAACCGGTGCCGGTCACGCGGGTCAGGTCGACACCGAGTTCACGGGCCATCTTCCTGACCGCCGGACCGGCATAGACGGAATCACCGGAACCGGCTTGTGCCGTTGCAGCTGCCGGTGCCGCCGCCCTGGCAGGTGAAGGTGCCGCTGGCGCAGGGGCCGCCGGTGCAGGCACCGCTGCAGGTGAAGCAGCCGGTTTCGCAACAGCGGCGGCTGCTGCCGGCTTTTCTGCTGCCGGTGCAGGAGCGGCTTCAGTGGTTTCCAGGTCGAGAATGGCCGAACCTTCTGACACCTTGTCGCCCACTTTTACCTTGATGTTTTTTACCACGCCGGCAGCCGGGGATGGTACATCCATCGCTGCCTTGTCGGATTCGAGTGTAATCAGCCCGGATTCTTTCTGGATCGTGTCGCCAACAGCCACAAGGATTTCGATGACATCGACATCACTGTCACCGCCAAGGTCGGGTACTTTCACTTCGATGACCTTGCTGCCGCCGCTTGCTGCAGGAGCGGGCTTCGCTGCCGGCTGCGTTTTCGCTTCGGGCTCTTGCTTTGCCGCAGTATCTGACCTGGCTTCAGCTTCCGCCTTGGGAGCGGCTGCCGGCGCCGCCGCAGCACCCGCGGCATCGGTTTCCAGGCTGACAATCTCGGCACCCTTTGATACCTGGTCGCCGACCTTCACCAGGATTTCCTTCACCACGCCGCTTTTCGGGGATGGAATTTCCATGGCAGCCTTGTCGCTTTCCAGGACGATGAGGGAATCGTTCTCGCTGATCTCATCTCCGGGTGCAACCAGAATCTCGATAACCTCGACATCCTGTTCGTCGCCTATGTCCGGAACCTGAATTTTTTCGACTGCCACGCCTGACGCCCTCTGCAAATATTCTGTTGTGTATCTGATTGTCTTTGCCGGATGACGGGCTTCGCCCTCTTCCGGCCTACCTACCGAACTTATCGGTTTAGTTAAACCGCTTGCACTTTATCCCTTTATCCCTTTATCCCTTTATCGGTTTTACGCCAACAACGGATTCAGCTTCTCCGGATCCAGTTTGAACTTCTTGATCGCGTCACTCACGACTTTCTTTTCGATGTCGCCGGCCTTTGCCAGTTCGTTCAGCGCCGCGACGACGACAAAGCTTGAATTCACTTCGAAGAAGTGGCGCAGTTTTTCACGGCTGTCGCTGCGTCCGAAGCCATCGGTACCCAGGACCTTGTAGGGGGCGGGCACGAAAGCACGGATCTGGTCGGAGTAAAGCTTCATGTAATCCGTTGCGGCAATGACCGGTCCTTCTCTCTCCGACAGGCACTGCTCCACGTAGGAAACCTTCGGCTCACTCTCGGGATGCAGCATGTTCCAGCGGTCAACGGACAATCCGTCACGGGCCAGCTCGTTCATGCTGGTGGCACTCCACACATCCACTGCCACCTTGTAGTCCTTGCGCAGGATCGCGGCCGCCTCGCGCACTTCGCGCAGGATCGTGCCGCTGCCCATCAGGCGTACACGGCTGGCTTGCTTGCCCTTGCCGGCTGCGACCTTGTAATCCTTGCTGTCGCCATCCTCCAGCAGGTACATGCCTTTGAGGATGCCTGCCTCCGCGCCTTCCGGCATGTCCGGGTGAGCGTAATTCTCGTTCATCGTGGTGATGTAATACCACACTGATTCGTTTTCATGGTACATGCGGCGAATGCCGTCCTGGATGATCACGGCCAGTTCATAGGAATAGGTGGGATCATAGGACACGCAGTTCGGGATGGTGTTCGCCACGAGGTGGCTGTGGCCGTCCTGATGCTGCAGCCCTTCGCCGTTCAGCGTGGTCCTGCCTGCCGTGGCGCCGATGAGGAAACCGCGCGCCTGCAGGTCGCCAGCCGCCCAGCACAGGTCGCCCACGCGCTGGAAACCGAACATGGAGTAATAAATGTAGAATGGGATCAGCGGGTAGTTGTGCACGCTGTACGAGGTGGCTGCCGACAGCCAGGCACTCATGGAGCCCGCCTCATTGATTCCCTCTTCAAGCAGTTGGCCCTGCTTGTCCTCGCGGTAGTACATGACCTGGCCGGCATCGACCGGGTCGTACAATTGGCCCTTGGCGGAGTAAATGCCAATCTGGCGGAACAGGCCTTCCATGCCGAATGTACGCGCCTCGTCGGGAACGATGGGCACGATGCGGTGGCCGATCTCCTTGTCCTTCACGAGCGTGGAAATCATGCGCACGAAGGCCATGGTAGTGGAAATCTCGCGCTCACCGGTGCTTTTCAGCTGGGTCTCGAAGGCTGCCAGCGGCGGGGTCTTCAGTATTTCTGTTTTTGAACGCCGGGCCGGTAAAGTGCCGCCGAGCTTGTCGCGCATACGGCGCAGGTACTCCATTTCCGGGCTGTTTTCATCCGGCTTGTAGTAAGGCACGTCCTCCAGCTTGTCATCTGGGATCGGTATGCCGAAACGATCGCGGAAAAGTTTCAGCTCTTCCAGGCTCAGCTTCTTGGTGGAATGGGTGGCGTTGGCGCCCTGGGCGGAGCCGAAGGCATAACCCTTGATCGTCTTGGCCAGGATCACCGTCGGCCGGTCGGTACAATCGATGGCCTGCTTGTAGGCTGCGTAAACCTTGAACGGATCGTGGCCGCCGCGGTTGAGCTGCATGATCTGGTCGTCAGTCAGGTGTTCCACGAATTTCTTCAGTTCCGGTGTGTTGAAGAAGTGCTCACGCACATATTCACCGCCGCGGACACTGAAGTTCTGGAACTCGCCGTCCAGCACCTCGTTCATGCGCGCCTGCAGGATGCCGTCCACGTCTTTTGCCAACAGGGCATCCCAGTGCCGTCCCCAGACCACCTTGATGACGTTCCAGCCGGCACCACGGAAGATGCCTTCCAGTTCCTGGATGATCTTGCCGTTGCCGCGCACCGGGCCGTCAAGGCGCTGGAGGTTGCAGTTGATGACGAAATTGAGATTGCCCAGCCCTTCACGCGCAGCCAGCGAAATGGCGCCGAGTGTTTCCGGCTCGTCGCATTCACCGTCGCCGAGGAAGGCCCAGATCTGGCGCTCGCCCTGCTTCACCAGGTCACGGTTGTCGAGGTACTTCATCACGTGGGCATGGTAGATGGCCTGCAACGGTCCCAGGCCCATGGAGACCGTAGGGAATTGCCAGTAATCAGGCATCAGTTTCGGATGTGGATAGGAGGACAGGCCATTGCCGTCCACTTCCTGGCGGAAATTGTCCAGCTGCGCTTCACTCAGGCGGCCTTCCACGAACGAGCGTGAATAGATGCCCGGAGAGGCATGCCCCTGGAACAGGACCAGGTCGCCGGCATGATCCTCGGTTTCACCACGGAAGAAATGGTTGAAGCCGACATCGTAAAGGGTGGCGGCAGAGGAAAAGGTGGAAATGTGGCCGCCCAGGTCATAACCGAGCTTCCCGGCACGCATCACCATGGCCAGCGCATTCCAGCGGATGATGCCACGGATGCTGCGCTCCATGTGCATATCGCCGGGCATTTCGGCTTCTTCTTCTTTCGGGATGGTATTGCGGTAGGGTGTGGTGAGGGAGTCTACAGGAAGCTGCTGGCCTGATTCGGTGGTGGTGCTGATCAGGCTCTTGAGCAGGTACTGGGCACGGTCCATGCCCTGGAACTTGATCACTGATGCTATGGAGTCCCGCCATTCCTGGGTTTCAATAGGATCAACGTCTTTATTGAGCTCGGTAATTTTGTCGGCCATGTTGCTACTCTAAATATAGGCGACGGTGGGGTGTCGATGCCTGGCGTCGCTGTTCGTTCTGGTGGGGTGCGCCCGGTGATGCCAGGCCACCTGTTTAAATTACCCCGGTTCCGTTTTTCACTGGACCCGGGTGCCCGCCCTGAGAGGGCGATATCCAGCAATGCCTGTGCTTGTCGTTGTTGCCCGTGGATCACAGGGGCATGGCAGTGCCGGTTGAAACCTGTAGTAAATTTACATTGGCGGGAAATTTTAATTGAAATTACAGGAATTTACCAACATAACATGTTGATTTTGTAGTAAAACTACAGATTTGCCCTTTCCATGTCCCCCTGCCCTGAAAAAATCCAGTAAATTCGCAAGGATAGCAATGTAGTCAAATTCCGGAGCACGCCCAATGTCGTCGCGCCACGCCCCATTGAGGGTCAGGCGGAAACCAGGCGGCGATATTTTTCCCAGTCGAAACAAGGCCCGGGATCCGTCTTGCGTTCCGGGGCGATGTCCGAATGCCCGGCAATCCGCTCGGCAGTGATCCCCGGATAGGCCGCCATCAACAGCCGGGTAATCTGTGCCAGGCTGTCATACTGGGCCGCCGTAAACGGATCGTCATCCGTGCCCTCGAGCTCGATGCCAATGGAGAAGTCATTGCACTGCTCCCTGCCCTTGAAACTGGATACGCCGGCATGGTGGGCCCGCTTGTCGAAAGGAACATACTGGGTAACCTGCCCTGCCCTGTCGATAAGCAGGTGGGCCGAAACCCTGAGCTCTCTCAGAGCGTCAAAATAAGGATGGGCGCTGCAATCGAGGCGATTGCAGAACAGGTCATCGATGTATGGACCTCCGAATTGCCCCGGCGGCAGGCTGATGTTGTGAATCACCAGCAGGCTGATCGCTTCGCCTTCGGGACGGTCACCGCAATTGGGTGACGGCTCCTGGCGGCTGGGGACAAGCAGGTGATTTATGATTTCCATGCCCCATATTACCCTACCTATAACTGTCTAGAAGGATGTTTATAATCAGGCCATGAACGACCACGATCCGCATCACAGCAGCAAGCGCATGGGCCAGGGCATGATCGCCGCCGGCTTCGTGCTGGGACTTGCCCTGCTGACAATGATCTTTGACGGCGTGCTGGACGGTGCGCGCAACCCCAACAGTGAACCCATGACGAGTATCAACGCCCTGGGGCAGGTAGAAGTCGTGCTGGAAAGCAACCGCCAGGGCCAGTATGTCATGACCGGCAGGATAAACGCCGTACCGGCCGAATTTATCCTGGATACCGGCGCCACGGATGTGGTCATTCCACCCGGCCTGGCACGGGCCAGTGGCCTGGAGTACGGCTACGAGAGCCAGGCAATGACGGCCAACGGCCTCGTCAGCATCTACAGCACCAACATCGACGAACTCACCCTGGGCGGCATCACCCTGTATGACGTGCGCGCCAGTATCAACCCGTCGATGCATGAAAGCATGGTTCTGCTCGGCATGAGCGCCCTGCGGCAGATCGAATTCAATCAGCGCGGGTCGCAGCTCACCCTCAGGCACCACGGGCTTCCGGGGCAATAATCCCGTATAATCGCGCCTCTTTTCACAGGCATGCTGATTTTACCAACCATGGCAAACCGCTTACTCGAAGGCTTGCAGGACGTCGTGCGCAGCGCCATTGCCGAGGACGTCGGCAGCGGCGACATCACCGCGGAACTGATTCCTGCCGACAAGCAGTCCACGGCCCGGGTGATTTGCCGCGAACACGCCACCATTTGCGGGGAACCCTGGGTCAACGAGGTGTTTCACCAGATCGATCCCGACGTGGTCGTGACCTGGGAGAAGCGCGATGGCGACAGCATCGATCCGGGCGAGGTTGTGTTTGTAGCCCGTGGCCGCGCCAGGTCCCTGCTCACTGCTGAACGCACCGCACTGAACTTCCTGCAGACCCTGTCCAGCGTCGCCACCTCGGCACGAGAGATTGCCGACCAGGTGCGCCACACCCGTGTGAACATTCTCGATACCCGCAAGACCATTCCCGGACTCAGGCTGGCACAGAAGTATGCCGTACAGACCGGAGGCTGCTTCAACCACCGCATCGGCCTCTACGATGCGTACCTCATCAAGGAAAACCATATCAACGCCAGCGGCGGCATCACGAAGGCCATCGAAAATGCGCGGGCACTGCACCCGGACCGCAAGGTGGAAGTGGAAGTGGAGACCCTGGCACAACTCAACGAAGCGCTGGCCGCAAAAGCCGACATCGTGCTGCTGGACAACTTTACGCTGGAGATGTTGCGCGAAGCCGTGATGATCAATGATGGCCGCGCCAAACTCGAAGCATCCGGCGGCTACGACATCAAGAGTGCAGTAGTCGTGGCGGAAACCGGCGTTGATTACATATCTGTAGGTTCTTTAACCAAGCACATACAGGCCACAGACTTCACGATGCTATTTGAATAAGCGCCGGTTTCCTTCCTTCTGCAGCAGCTGCTGCGCTCGCGACGCTACCAAAATTCTGACTTTGATGGGTGCTCTGCAATACGAACGCCGGGCGAACATGGTTCGCCCGGGTGATTGTACGGATTACAGGCTTCTTATGCGCACGTTGCGGAACTTGATGGTCCCGGCGCCGTATTGCAGAGAAATCGGACCGCTGGAGAAATTATCGTCAGTGGTATCAACGGTGGTAACGCCGTTCAACTTCACGGTGACGTGATTGCCTTCCATCGTGATGTCGTATGTATTCCATTGGTCCCAGGTGTTTAACACGGCCATGGGTGGCATGAAATTGGGAAAGCCGCCGGTGCGACCGCTCTGGTCGGGTCGGTTGTCGTAGATGTTCGCCTCGTAGGCCGTGGTATCGGTGATCGCTGCCGGGTTCTGGATGCGCATGAAGATGCCGCTGTTGGCGCCTTCGTGGTTCCAGAATTCCGCCTGGATCTGGAAATCGCCGTAGCTGGCGTCGGTCACCAGGTGGCTGATGCCGGATGCCGTGTCGGCCACGACTTCGTTGCCTTCCCAGTGCCAGTTGGCGTCACCGACGGTATGCCAGCCGCTCATGCTTTCATCCAGTTCCATCCAGCCGCCGTTCATGCTGCTGCAGGCCGTGAGCACCAGGGGTGCGACAGAAAGTGCTGCCAGTGTGTAAAGGTTGTTCAGTTTCATGGTTGATTCCCCAACAGGTATTTGAATGATGAGCAGTGTATGGAAGGTTGCGGGTGATGAAAACCTTTTTCAGGCGCGGGGCCGGAATTCTCCTGCCTGCACCACCGTCACACTGTTCTCCTTGCTCTCTGGACGCACCCGGATGGTACGGTTATTCTTTCGGGCCTGATGGATGATCCCGGCCGTGGCCGGGCCTCGAGGCTTCATGCATGACCTGACAGCAATCTTCACCGATACTTTTCCAACCAGCGGTGATGTCATCCTCGTCGCAGACGACGCGACTGATGCCAACCAGCGGCAAACCAATGCGGTATTTTCCGAAAAATGGGAAAAATACAGCCAGGAGGAGATCCGTAACCAGGAAAAACTGTTCGCTTTCCAGAAAAACTGGTACCTGGATCTCTACGGTTTCGAAACCGAAGCGGCACTGCAGGACTTCCTGAAAGGCAGGAAAGCAGTCCTCGATGCCGGTTGCGGGCTTGGTTACAAGGCGAAATGGTTCGCTGATCTCAGCCCGGACACGCTCGTTATCGGCATGGATTACTCCGATGCGGTTTTCGTGGCCGCGGCTACCTACCGGGACACGCCCAACCTTGTCTTCGCCAAGGGCGACATTGCCGACACCCGCATCAGGGACGGCGCCCTCGACTATGTCAGCTGCGACCAGGTCATACACCATACCGAGGATCCCGAAAAAACCATGCTGGAACTGGCCAGGATACTGGAACCAGGCGGTGAGCTGGCGGTATATGTCTACGCCAGAAAAGCTCTGCCGAGGGAACTGCTCGATGACTACTTCCGGAAAAGAACCATCGAAGTGTCAAGCGAGGACATGTGGGCCATGAGCGAACAACTTACTGAACTGGGAAAAACCCTGAGTGACTTGAATATCGAAGTGGACGTTCCCGATATCCCCCTCCTGGATATCAAGGGTGGCAGGATGGACCTGCAGCGATTCATCTACTGGAATTTCATCAAGTGTTTCTGGAACGAATCCCTTGGCCGGGAAACCTCCGTGTCGACCAACTATGACTGGTACGCACCTTCCAACGCCACCCGCTATTCGAAGGATGAATTCCTGGCCATGACCGAACGTTGCAACCTGGTTGCCTCCCATCTCCACACCGAAGAGGCGTGCCACAGCGGCCGCTTCGCCAAACCTGACTGACGGCCTGGACACGGGCCGATGCCGGCGCGACCGAAGTTTTTGCCGCTTCTGTCATAATTTATCCGCCGCGAACGTAACTATAAGCCTAAGCTGTTGATACAATTGGTCAACGAGAACAATAACCGCATGGGCAGGCCAGGCGGGGTCATCGCCACTGACGACCCTGGGCAGCCAACGCAGAAGCACAGCCATCCAATCGGGATTTCACATGCTCTCCAGGGTGAAACAATTTATTGCGTCCTACTGGCTGCTGCTTTTTTTCTGCCTGGTTGCCCTCATCGTCGCCTTCTCGGACATCGCCTTCGCAGACCTGGCATCGACACTGCTGGTCCTAAAGGCCTGGCAGCTCGGCATGCTGGTTGTGGTTTTTTTCCTGGCAACCAGCGTGCATATCGCCTCCCGCAAATACCTGCTTGCCGTACTCGGCGCACCCTGCAGGCTGAAGAATCTCGTCCTGATCCATTTCGCCACCATGGCCGCCCATTACTCCACACCCGTCAAGATCGGCATCCCGTTCGCGATTTACCTGTTCAACCGGATCGAGAACATCGCGTACTCCAGAAGTACCGCGATGGTGCTGGTGGAGATTGCCGTGAGCACATCACTTTGCGGTTTAATCGCCCTGGCCGGCATTCCGGCAATCCTCGGTATATCTATGGCCGAGGCCTTCTGGTATTTGATCCTGCTGGGCGCTGCAGGCATCGGGGCTGTATGGATCGCCGCTTACTGGTACAGCTTCAGAAATGGTGTTCTTGGCAGCACTTGAGGCAGGTACGAGCTCAGACGCTTTAGCGCGGATTGTGTAATCCTGGTAAGCGGGCAGAGCTACAGCGGCCAGAATACCGATGATCGCGATAACGATCATCAATTCTATAAGGGTGAAACCCTTTTGGTCGTGTTTGAAGTTTTTCATTTTTATCTCCTGAAAAAACATGAAAACCATGTTTGCTGACGTTACTCGAATCCATGCGGATCGCCGAAAGCATGAAATTAGTTGCAAGGTCCATGCCATTAGTTCCATTGATTTTTTTGGGCCCCGCAATGTGATCTGGATCACTCTTTTCAGTCTTATCTGCGCCTTATCCAACGGAATTACGGCCTTTACAGGCGTACGTGATATCACATTGAAGTTAACTCCTTGAAAATTATTCGCATTTTGCATGACAAAATTTGTCAATTGACGCGCATTTTCGTCAGCCTGGTGTGTCAATCCAGGCAGGTATCCATCGTGCTGGCATTCCCCTGAACCTTGCCTACACTGATACCGGCTGGTTGTGCCCCCCCAGCCCGGATTTCCAGAACGATGAACAGCAAGGCCGCGATCAGGGACAGATCACACTGGCTGGCAGTTTCAGGCCTGCTGGATCCTGCCCTGGTGGAACAGGCCAGGATCAGTGCGCGAGCCCATGCCCAACCCCTGGTGAAGTACCTGGTCGACAATCAGCTCATGGACGCCTCGAGCATCGCTGCCGCAGCGGCTCGCCACTTCAGCTTGCCCCTGGTGGATATCGATGCGCTGCAACCCGCCACCCGCACCCTGCCGAGGGTATCCCCTGAACTCATTCGCAGGTATCGCGCCCTGCCCCTGCTGAAACCGGACGCAACGCTTTGGCTGGGCGTCTCCGATCCGGCTGAGGATCATGGTCTCAACGAGTTCAGTTTCCAGGCCGGTTGCAAGACCGACATTGTCGTAGTCGAGGAATCCATGCTCAATCGTGCCCTGCAGGATTTGCTCGACACCTGCCACGCGCCAGGACGTGCTTCGGAATTGTCGCAGCTGGATTTCGATGCGATACCGATTCAAGAGGATGCCGGCACCCCTGCGGATGATGCCGGGGGCAACGCGGGCGACACACCCGTCACCCGCGTGGTCAACCGGCTGCCTCCCGACGCCATTCGCCGCGGAGCCTCTGATATTCACGTGGAATGTTACGAGCACACCGCCCGAATCCGGTTTCGTGAGGACGGGATGCTGCGTGAGATAGCGCGGCCACCCCTGGCCATTACCGGCAAAATCGGTGCCCGGCTGAAAATCATGGCCAGGCTGGATATCGCCGAAAAGCGCCTGCCTCAGGACGGCCGCTTCCGCCTGAGGCTGTCACGTGCACGGGCCATGGAATTGCGTGTCAGCACGCTGCCGACACTGTGGGGTGAAAAAACCGTCCTGCGCGTGCTCGATCCGCAACCTGACAATCTCGACATGGACAGCCTGGGTTTCACTGCGGAACAGAAGCGTCTTTATACCCAGGCACTGCATCGCCAGCAGGGTTTGATCCTGGTGACAGGACCAACCGGCAGTGGCAAATCCCTGACGCTGTATACCGGCCTCAACCTGCTCAACAATGCCGAGCGCAATATCGCCACCGTGGAAGATCCGGTGGAGATTCACCTCGACGGCATCAACCAGGTTTCCGTGAACGCGGCTGTCGGACTCGGTTTCAGCGAAACCCTGCGCGCCTTCCTGAGACAGGATCCTGACGTTCTGATGGTTGGTGAAATCCGCGACCTGGAAACCGCACGTATCGCCGTGAGGGCTGCGCAAACGGGTCACCTGGTCCTGTCCACGCTGCATACCAACAGCGCCGCGGAAACCCTCACACGCCTGGTGGACATGGGCATAGCCCCCTATCACCTGGCGACCTCCCTGAGCCTGGTCATTGCCCAGCGCCTGCTCAGGCGGCTCTGTACACGCTGTAAAAAACCGCTACACTTGCCTTCCAACGTATTGATTCAAGAGGGTTTTTCCCCCGACTCAATTCCCGAAGCCCGGCTTTTTGCCCCGGCAGGGTGCAATCACTGCCACGGCGGCTACCGCGGCAGGGTGGGTATATATGAAACGGTAGCGATTACCGAAGCATTTTCCCGTGTTATGATGGCCGGTGGAAATTCGATACAGATCGCAGAGTTAGCGCGAAATAAAGGGTTTAATGACCTGCGCAGGTCGGCACTGGAGAAAGCTGCCCAGGGGCTGACCAGTCTTGCGGAAGTCAACCGAATGACCTGAAGGGTCGAACGAGGTAACAGTTATGGCAGCTCCGGCACACTCAGCCGTCAAACAGGCCACTTTCATCTGGCAGGGACAGGACGCCAAGGGC
>CAZVSC010000040.1:0-24315 GCA_964629325.1 uncultured Enterobacteriaceae bacterium | reverse complement strand
GGATTCCGTTTCCGCCAGGGCGGATTCCGTTTCCGCCAGGGCGGATTCCGCACGCTGCCGCAAGGCTATTTCCGCCTTGGCCTGTACATCCTTTTCATGGTAATGCTCCAACAGGTTCGCCAAATTTTTCTGGTGTTCGCCGAGCTGGACTGTCAACTCCCTGATCCGGTTCTGGTAAACGGCAAGGCGCGGGAACTCACGGCTGCGGTCTATGAGGGCGAGGATGCCGGCATCGCTCCAGCGTGGCAGCCATTTCCGGTACAGCGCGATGCGATACCCGGCCATGTCGTCATCAAGGTTTTCCTTGGCGCCGAAACCGCTGGCCGTATTAACCCGGTAGGTTGCGGTGCATTCGTTCACGAACATCATGCTGTGCTGCTGTGCCACCTGGAGCCAGAAGTCCCAGTCCTCGAAGCGGTCAAAGGCGGGGTCGAAGCGACAGCCTGCGGTCGCCAGCACCAGTGCACGCCGAAACAGGACGGCATGGATGGGAATGTAGTTCTCGATCATGAGCCTGACCGGGTCCCAGGGATCACCGAAGGCAGGCGTGTCCGAAACCTCCTTTGCGGACAGCGTCCTGACAGCGCTGTATGCGCAGGCATGCTCAGGATGTGCCTCAAGGGCTGCCACGAGGTTGGCCAGGTGGGGCGGGTCGATCATGTCATCGTCATCGAGAAACAGGCAGTAGTCGCCGCTCGCCTCGGTCAGCGCAAGGTTGGCGGCATGGGAGCGGCCGTGCTCACCGGTATTGTTCAACCAGCGGATGCTGCTGGTATGGGCAGGAATGACGGCAGCGGAGAAATCCTCACCGCCATCATTGATGATGATGACTTCAAGATTGCCCCAGGTTTGATCGAGCACGGAGGCAAGGGCCTCCTGCAGGAGGTCCTTCCTGTCTTTCGTGCGAATCAAGACAGAGACGAGGGGATTGGCGCTCATGCTGGTAGTTGGCAGCGAGTGACGGACTTACGCTTCCAGTCGCGTGATGTGGGCTGCCAGAATCTCGCCGATGAAGTCGAGGAAAAGGGTGTCCAGGCTGGAATTGAAGTGATTGTGCCTGTCACTGCCGATGACCAGGATGGGCATGCCGATACCTTTCTCTTCCTGCAGCGCCTCACCCAGGTGCACCGGTATGACGGCGGCGGACAGGATTTCCTTCTTGGTGTCCGGAAACAACAACCTCGCCTGCTCCGGAGTCAGTTCGCAGCAGAAGGTGCGTTTCTTGTCGAACAGCTTGCCGAGGGTTTCCCGGGCGGGAGTGATGTCCAGGGTGCGGACGCCGGCATTATCCATGCCCTTGCCGTCTTCGGTGATGAAAAAGAGACGGCTTGCATGGGCGGCGAACTCGGCTTTCAGGGTATCGTCCACGGCGTCGGAAAGGGTGGAGAGGCTGCCCGTTTTCAACAGCTCCAGGATGACGATGCGCGTCTTTTCGAACAGGGCATCGTTTTCCTCGGCATTGAAGATGAATTCATTGATATTGTTTTGAAGTTCCCGGTTGCGTTCACGAAACAGCGCAACCTGGCGTTCCAGCAGGGAAATGGCCGAGCCGCTTTCGTGGGGGATGGTCAGTGCCAGCAGAAGGTCGGCCTTGCGGTCGAAGAACTCGGGATTCTCGATCAGATACTTGCTGACCGTATCGTCATTGAGGGGTTCTGTTACATCGAGGTTGCTGGGATCTGGCTTCATGTTGCCCCTTAGTTGCCCCTTAATAGGTACTTTTTAATTACCCTGCCATCAAACCTTCGGATTACCCGCCCAGTTCCATGGTGCCTTCGAAAACGGTTGCAGCCGGGCCGGTCTTGAAAACGGGAGTACCATTGCCTTCCCAGTTGATCTGCAGGGAGCCGCAAGGCAGCTGCACATCCACGGTATTGGCCAGAAGACCCCGGCGAATGCCTGCGACTACCGCGGCGCATGCGCCTGTTCCGCAGGCCAGGGTTTCGCCTGCACCACGTTCAAAGACCCTGAGCCGGATTGTACCTGCATTAACTACCTGCATGAAGCCGGCATTCACCCGGTTGGGAAATTTTTCATGGTTCTCGATGAGCGGACCCCATTCCCTGACCGGGGCGGCATCCACATCGGGTACCACCAGCACGGCATGGGGGTTGCTCATGGCCAGCACCGATACCTCGATGGTCTCGCCATTTGCCAGGGTAAGTGAGTAGGTCGGCTGCTCGTTATCCGCGAGAAACGGGATGCCGGGCGGGCTGAACACAGGAGCACCCATGTTCACCGTGACCGTGCCGTCGGCGTTGGCCTGGCAATGCAGGGTGCCGTTGACCAGCTCCAGAGTGTATTCGTCCTTGTCACTGAGGCCGCGGCTCTTGATGAAGCTGATCATGCAACGGGAACCATTGCCGCAATTTTCGGCCTGGCTGCCATCGGTGTTGTATACCAGGTAGGCGAAATCATGTCCCGGCCTGGTCGCCGGTGCCACGATGAGCAGCTGGTCGAATCCGACACCGGTGTGGCGGTTGCCAATGGCGCGAATCTGTTCCGGAGTCAGGCTGATGGCTTCGCTGACGCCGTCGAGCACAACGAAGTCGTTGCCGAGGCCGTGCATTTTCGTGAATTTCAGCTGCATGTCACTCAGTCCAGGGGTGTCTCGAGGCCCAGCTGGTCCTGCCAGGTTTCCCGGCGCCTGGCCAGGTGCACGTTGTCGCCGTCCACCAGAACTTCCGGGGCCCGGTTGCGGGTGTTGTAGTTCGAGCTCATGGCAAAACAGTAAGCGCCGGCCGAGCACACGGCCAGCAGGTCGCCGTTGGCAATGGCAAGCTCGCGGCCGCGGCCAAGGAAATCCCCGGATTCACAGACAGGGCCGACGATATCGTAGGTTTGTACGGGCGCGTTTTCATTCGGGCAAACCGGCACGATATCCATCCAGGCCTGGTACAGGGCGGGGCGGATGATGTCGTTCATGGCAGCATCGACGATGGCGAAGCGGTGATCGCCGTTGGTCTTGATATTGTCGACGCGCGTGAGCATCACGCCGGCATTCGCGCAGATGGAACGGCCGGGCTCCAGCACCAGGGTCAGCTTGCGCCCCGCCAGTTTCTCCCGCACGGCGGCGATCAGTTCGCCGGGCTCCGGGGGTGTTTCATCGCGGTATTTCACGCCCAGGCCGCCACCGATATCCAGGTGGCGGATCGATATGCCGGCCTCGGCAAGATCGTCGACCAGCAGCAGAACCCGGTCCAGTGCATCGAGGAAGGGTGCCTTGCTGGTCAGCTGCGAACCGATATGGCAGTCCACGCCGATAATCTCGATGCCGGCCATGTCGACAGCCATGCGGTAGAGTTCGCGGGCGGAATCCATGGAGACACCGAACTTGTTCTGTTTCAGGCCAGTGGATATATAAGGATGCGTCTGCGCATCGACATCCGGATTCACGCGCAGGGAGACAGGGGCACGAATCCCTTTTTCGCGCGCCAGCGCATCAAGCCGCTCGAGTTCCAGGGAGGACTCGACATTGAAACAATGGATACCGGCATCCAGGGCCTGCGCCATTTCCGTACGGGTCTTGCCGACTCCGGAAAATATCACCTTGCCGGGATCGCCGCCGGCGGCCTGGACCCGGGCGAGCTCGCCGCCGGAAACGATGTCGAAACCGCTGCCCAGTTTTGCCAGCACACTCAGCACGGCCAGGTTGGAATTTGCCTTCACCGCGTAACAGACCAGGTGATCACAGCCTGCAAGGGCCTGCTCATAGGCACGGAAGTGTTGCTCCAGCGCCGCCCGCGAATACACGAAGCAGGGCGTACCGAATTGCTCTGCAATCCGGGTAAGGGGTACTGCTTCAGCGGTCAGCTGATTGTCGAGGTAGTGAAAATGTGCCATGGCCGCAGGAGATTTGTTGTGGACTAATGACAGGAGCTACGGGGTAATCGCGGCGGACGGGGGCGGGACCAGGGGCCCTTTTTGCCCGCATCCTGCCAGCACGCACAGGCTGATAATCAGCAGTGGCAGCAGCTTTTTCATCGCCAGTCCGGTCCCGTCAATCAAAGAAGCGGCGATTATACGCTCTAAAACGTGGGACAACCAACGGGCGGGCTCGCCTTTGGCGGGAGGGACAAGGGGAATTATTGAAATTCGCCAATCGCCTGCAAATGCAACTTCGAATACTTTGCCTGGATAGAGAAAATAAGTTGCCATCTTAACCTGAACAACCTTGTCCCTTGCGCCTGCGCATACATTGTAAAATCGCTATACTGCCAGTCTTGCTTCATCCTGGATTGGATACATGACCGACGCCGATTTTTCCACCCGCTACGAACAAACCCTCATCGCCATCGAGGACGCCGTGGAAAACAGTGGCGCCGACCTCGATTACGAGACGGTTAACGATATCCTCACCCTGACCTGCCCGGACGGCTCTTCCATCATCATCACCCGGCAATCGGCCACGCGGCAGTTGTGGCTGGCGGCGAAATCCGGCGGCTTTCACTTCGACATGACGCCTGACACGTGGGTCTGCGATGCCGACGGGGAGACGCTGGCCGAAAAACTGGGCAGCATTTGCAGGAGCCAGGCCGGCGCCGAAATCGATTTTTCATGAACAGCGAGCGGCACGTCCTGGTGCATGCGCACATTTTCAAGAATGCGGGCACGACCTTCGATTTCAGCCTTCAGCGCAGTTTCGGAGAAGCATTTACCGACCATCGCGAGGATGCGCGGTTTCTCGAAGGCAGGAATGCCTACCTGCTGGATTACCTGGCAGGCCATCCCGGTGTCAGCGCGCTGTCTTCCCACTCACTGCACTTCCGGATAAAAAGCACCGACAAGATCCGGCTTCATCCCATATATTTCCTGCGCCATCCGCTGGCCCGGGTATGGTCCGTGTACCGTTTCGAAAAACAGCAGACAGGGGTCGACACGGAAGGCGCACGCCGCGCCAAAGAGATGGACCTCAATGCCTATGTCGACTGGTACCTGCAGGATGGTTCCCCGGCCACCATACGTGATATCCATACCATCTTTTTGTCCGGGGAGGGGCCGTCACCTGACAACATGGCCCAGAAGTTCGTCCTCGCTTCGGACTATCTGGCCCGCGACCGGGCCATCTTTGCCGTGGTGGAGCGTTTCGATGACGCCATGCTGGTGATCGAGAACCGGCTGAAGCCGGTGTTTCCCGAGCTCGACCTGGCCTACGTACGCCACAATGTCAGCGCGGCCGACCCGGACCAGGACGTGGCGGAAAGCGCCAGTGCCCTGCTTGCCGGACTCGAACCCCGCGTGGCCGATCGCCTGCAGGCAGGGAATGCCCGTGACATGGCGCTGTACCGGCTGGCCAATGCCCAGCTGGACCTGGCGCTTGCAGGAATCAGTGACCTGGAGGGAAAGCGGGCAGACTTTGCAAGGCGCTGCCGGCATTTGCAGTCAGGTTGACCACGCTTGCCGGCAGTGGGCTGGCTATCAGGTGTTTTCGTTGTAGATGTGCACGTCCCGTTGCGGGAAGGGAATGCTGATACCACCTTCTTCCAGTTTCACCTTTATGGTTTCCAGCAAATGAAAGCGCACGGCCCAGTAATCTGCCGTGCTCACCCACGGCCTGACCACCAGGTTGACGCTGCTGTCGGCAAGCTCCGACACCGCGATGACCGGTGCCGGGTCTGCCAGGATGCGCTCGTCCGCGCCGATGATACCTTCGATGATCTGTTTGGCAGTGCCGATGTTGTCGTCGTAGCTGATGCCGATGACCAGGTCGATGCGGCGCGTGGGCAGGGCGCTGGTATTGGTAATGGTATTCCCATATACGGCCGAGTTGGGAATGATGATGCGCTGGTTGTCGCCGGTATGCATCAGCACGCAGAACAGGCCGATCTCGTCGACGACACCGGAAACGCCGCCGGTAGTGACGAAATCGCCGATCTTGAACGGGCGGAAGATCATGATCATGACGCCCGCGGCGAAGTTGGACAGCGAATCCTTCAGTGCCAGGCCGACAGCGAGGCCGGCGGCGCCGAGAATGGCCAGCAAGGATGTGACGTTGACTCCCAGGGTGTCGATGGCCGCGAGGATGACTGCGACCAGCAGTACGGTATAGATGATGCCGCCCAGGAATTTGACCAGGGCTTCGTCCATGTTGGATTTTTGCATCACTTTACGGACGAGCGATGTGATGGACTTGGCCAGCATTCTCCCGACGATGAAAATCGCGAGGGCGAAAACGATCTTGATCGCCCAGGGCAGGACGATGGCGGTCAGGGTTTCAACGTTGAATTCCAAGGTGTTGTCTCCGTTTTGGAATCAGATAATTCTTTAGATGGCTTTCCTGGCGCTGGCGATCGCTTTCCTGACCTGCCCGGGCGCCGTTCCGCCGATGTGGTTGCGGGCATTCACAGAGCCTTCCAGGCTAAGCACCGCAAATACATCTTCCCGGATATCCGGTGAGAAGGCCTGCAGCTCGTCCAGGGTAAGCTCGCTCAGGTCGCGGCCCTTGTCTATGCCGAAGGCAACGGCCTTGCCCACCACTTCGTGGGCATCACGGAAAGGCAGCCCGGTGCGCACCAGGTAATCGGCCAGGTCGGTGGCCGTGGCAAAACCCTTCAGGGCGGCTGCCCGCATATTATCCTTTTTCGTCCGGATGGCCGGTATCATGTCGGCGAAGGCCTGCAGGCAGTCGCTGATCGTATCCAGTGTGTCGAACAGCGGTTCCTTGTCCTCCTGGTTGTCCTTGTTGTAGGCCAGGGGCTGTCCCTTCATCAGCGTGAGCAGCGCTACCAGGTGACCGTTGACGCGGCCGGTCTTGCCGCGCACCAGTTCCGGCACGTCAGGATTCTTTTTCTGCGGCATGATGGACGAGCCGGTACAGAACCTGTCCGGCAGGTCGATGAAATCGAACTGGGCGGAGGTCCAGATCACCAGTTCCTCGGAAATCCGTGACAGGTGCGTCATCAGCAGGCTTGCCGCGGCCGTGAATTCGATGGCGAAGTCGCGATCGCTGACAGCATCGAGAGAATTGGCCGCGGGCCTGTCGAAGCCGAGCAGCCTGGCCGTCAACTCCCGGTCGATCGGGAAGGAGGTGCCGGCAAGTGCGGCTGCGCCCAGCGGGGATACATTCATACGCGCCCGGCAGTCCTGCATCCGGCCGAAGTCACGCTGCAGCATCTCGAACCACGCCAGCAGGTGATGGGCAAAACTGACCGGTTGCGCTGTCTGCAGGTGGGTGAATCCCGGCATGATGGTTTCCACTTCCTTGTCGGCGAGCGTGAGGATGCCTTTTTGCACTTCGCGGATGCCGCCGCAGACGGCGTCGATGCCGTCACGCAGGTACAGGCGGATATCGGTGGCGACCTGGTCGTTGCGCGACCTGCCGGTATGAAGCTTCTTGCCCACGGCGCCGATTTTGGCGGTCAGCGCCGCCTCGATATTCATGTGGACGTCCTCGAGACTGACGGACCATTCGAACTTGCCAGCCTCAATGGTCTTGCCAATGTCTTCGAGACCGCTGACGATCTGGCCGCATTCGTCCTCGGTGAGGATGCCGGTTTTTGCCAGCATGGTGGCGTGGGCAATGGAGCCGGTGATATCGGCCCGGTACAGGCGCCGGTCAAATCCGACGGACGCAGTGAACCGCTCCACGAAAGCATCCGTGGGCTCGGAGAAACGCCCGCCCCAGGGCTTGTCCTTGTGCTGGTCCTGGCTCATGAAATTCCCGGCAAAGAAGTGTCGGCAGTGATAAAGCGGCGATTATAACAACCGCGGCATTGTATGGGGTAGCCACACTTATGATTAAGCGTAAAATAGTCGCTCCCCATGCAGTAAACACCTTGCGCCGTGACAGCAATGCAAAGGTGCAAGCGAGTTAAAGCAGTATGAGCAACAACATCCTTCGCATCGCGACACGCGAAAGCCCCCTGGCCATGTGGCAGGCCGAGTACGTGAGCAGCGCTCTGCAGCAATGCCATCCGGGCCTGGTCGTGGAGTTGCTGCCGATGACCACTCGCGGCGACCAGATTCTCGATTCCCCGCTGTCGCGCATCGGCGGCAAGGGCCTGTTCATGAAAGAACTGGAGGTCGCCATGCTGGAAGGACGCGCCGATATTGCGGTGCATTCCATGAAGGATGTCCCCATGGCCTTTCCCGAGGGGTTGCAGCTGGCCGTGATCTGCGCGCGCGAGGATTTCCGGGACGCATTCGTATCGACCAGGTTTGCTGCCTTGAGCGACCTGCCGGCGGGCGCCATCGTCGGCAGTTCCAGCCTGAGAAGGCAATGCCAGCTGAAATCCCTGCGGCCTGACCTCGACATTCGCGACCTGCGCGGCAATGTGAACACCCGATTGCGTAAACTCGATGCCGGCGAATATGACGCCATCATCCTGGCTGCCGCCGGCCTGAAACGGCTGGCGATGGCTGATCGCATTACCGAACTGCTCGAACCGGAAGTGTCCCTGCCCGCTGGTGGCCAGGGAGCCGTCGGCATCGAGTGCAGGCAGGATGACAAGGATATCCTCGCACTACTGGCACCGCTTGCCCATCACACTACCACCCTGTGCGTGACGGCTGAGCGCGCCATGAACACGCGCCTCAACGGCGGCTGCCAGGTGCCCATCGCCTGTTTTGCCGAGCTGGATGGCAACGGCAGCACGATGACCGTGCGGGGTCTTGTCGGTGAGCCTGACGGCTCCCGTATCCTGCGCAGTGAGCTCAGCGGGCCGGCAACCGACGGTGAGAAACTGGGTAATGCGGTTGCCGAGGCCCTCCTGGCGCAAGGCGCACAGGAAATCCTTGCACGCCTGGATCATGAATGACCGGGCGTTCCAGTAAATCATTGGCTACCGGCAGTCGGCATGAGCATGCTTGACGGGAAAACCATCTGGCTGACGCGGCCCGAAGGGCAGTCGCAATCCCTGGCAGCCTCACTGGAAGCTTCCGATGCGGCGGTGCGCAGTATTCCCATGCTCGTCATCGAGCCGCTGCCCGAAGATGCCGCAATCCGTGCGCGTGTGCTGGATCTCGATCGGTATGACCTGTTGTTCTTCATCAGCACCAACGCCGCCACAATGGGCATGGCGCTTATCGACAAATACTGGCCGCAGTTTCCCGCAGGGCTCGACATCTTTGCCGTCGGTCCGACCACTGCCGCGGTGATAGAAGAGTATGGACTGAGGGTCTGTTATCCCGATGCACGCATGAGCAGCGAAGCGCTCCTGGCATTGCCGGCGCTGGCGAACGTTGCCGGGAAGCAGGCGCTCATCGTTCGTGGCGTGGGCGGTCGAGAACTGCTGGCCGGCGAGCTGTTGAAGCGCGGCGCCGCCGTCGAATACCTCGAACTGTATAGCCGGCAGGCGCCTGAATTCGCGCCGGGCGCCATTGCCGCGCTGGTGGCAAAGGACAAGCCTGACGCCGTCGTCGTTTCCAGCGCCGAGGCGCTGGACAACCTGAGATGCATCCTCGAGGCCGACAAGGTGCCGTTGGCCGCATTGCCGTTGTTCGTTTCTTCCGACCGTATTGCGGAAATTGCCGGCCAGGCCGGGTTTGCCAGGACGTTCACCATGCCAGGCGCGGATGATAAGGCTATAATCGGGTCTCTCGCTGACACTCTCTGAGGGCGTAACACCCCATTCCCATGACTGAAGAAGGCAACAAGGCTGTACCGGATCCGGGCACCGACACTCCGGCAAGGCCCGGCATACCGGCCACCCCGACCAGAGTGGTGAAAAAAACCGCTGGTGCGAATGGTCGCAATAACATCGCCTTGGCAGTCGACATGTTCTTCAACATCATCGTGCTCGGCAGTATCGTGTTCATCGGTTACATGGTGTACGAACAGGACAAGGCCGTGAATATCCTGTTCGGCCAGCAGAACGAATATGCCGGCCAGCGCAGCAATAACGACGCCCGCTTCGCAGCACAGCAAACTGCGCTGGAGGAACTGCAGGCAGCCATAGCCGGCGCCCGGCAGGAAGCCGCCGAACTGGTGGCGGTCCAGGCAGCCGAGATCGAGCGCCTGAACAATGAACTGGCCAGCACGCGCTTGCGCATCAACAGCTCCAGTGCGGGCGCAAGCCAGGTGTTTCTTCTCGCTGAAGCCGCTTCCATGCTGCGCCTGGCAAGACAGCACCTGGTCCTGGCGCGTGATATGCGCACGGCGCAGGCCCTGTATATCGCCGCCGATGATGTGCTCAGGGGAATCGACGATCCTGCCATACATGCGGTGCGCGAAGTGCTGGCCGGTGAACTGGCCTCGATCCGGGTGGTTGCAGAGGTGGATGTCAGCAGCATGTATCTCCAGCTCGGCGCCGTGGCGGAACAGGTCGGCTCCCTGCGTGTGACCAACGACCTCGAATCACAGATCGCAGCCGGCGAACAGGTGCCGCTGTCTGCCGACCAGACACCGGACGGGGGCAGCTGGCTGGGCCGCTTTTTCAACCGCATACGCAATACCTTCAGCAATTATTTCGTCGTCAGGCGCCGCGATGTACCCATCCAGCCGCTGATGACGCCCGGCCAGGAGTCAGCGCTCATGCAAAGCATTCGCCTGCAGATCGAGCAGGGCAGGACGGCGCTGCTCCGGGGTGAGCAGGAAATCTACACGGCCAGCCTGGAACAGGCCCGCGACAATATCGCCACTTATCTGGCAGGTCCCGGCAACACCCGCGACAGCATCCTGGCAACACTCGACAACCTGCGCATGCGTCGTATCGTGACCGAGGTTCCACCGCTGAACAGGACGCTGCCCGCGCTCGAGCAGCTCCTTTCCACGCAGGAGCCTGCCGGCATCCAATGATCAGAATCTACGTTTACAGTCTTGTCGCACTGGCCATCGGCGCCTGGTTGTACCTGGTTCTTGGTGACGACCCGGGCTATGTCCTGCTGTCCTTCGGCACCTGGTCGGTGGAAACTACGCTGGTCGCCCTGGTGCTGTTCATCCTGCTGCTGGCCGTGGTGGCCTGGGGCATCTGGAAGCTTATCAGCCTGCTCAACCCGCTCGGCCTGTTTCGCGGTGATGCCTGGTTCGGTGCAGGCCGGCGCCGCAAGGCAGCCGCCGCCGAAAGTGAAGAAGGCCTGCGCCTGATGTTGCTGGGTCACTGGCAGGATGCCTACAAACTGCTGGTCGAGCATGCCGCACGCACCGATACGCCGGCCTTCAACTTCCTGGCTGCCAGTCTGTGTGCCTGGCAACGGGGCGACGACGCATCCAGGAATTACTGCCTGGAACAGGCTGCACGTCATTCACACAAACCCAATCCCGGCATCAAGGCCGTCAAGGCATTGCTGGAGTTCCGCTCTGGTAAAACTGAACAGAGCCTGGCCATACTCCTGGCGCTGGACAAGGAAGTTCCCGGCAGTCCGTACGTCCTGTCCATGCTGAAAACCATCTACCTGGGCGTGAATGACTGGGACAAGCTGGATGCCATTCTGCCCCAGCTGGAAAGGCACAAGGTGGTCAATAACGGGGAGCTGCACCAGATCAGGGAAAAAATTGCCGGCTATCGGCTGGCGTCCGTGACTGCGGGCAACGGCGGCGCGCCCGCCCTGCAGCGGCAGTGGGAAGAACTGGACAAGAAGCTGCGCCGCAGTGAAGAGATCACGCTGATCTACCTGGACAAGCTGCTCGAATTTTCCCGGCACGAGGAAGCCCTGTCGCAGGCATCGTCCTTTTTGAAACACCAGTGGAGCGACAGCGTGGTACTGAAGACCGGTTATATCGAAACACCGGAGCCGGGTAGCCTGCTCATGCTTCTGGAAAAATGGGTGAAGTCGCGTCCCAGCAATGCACCCCTGATGCTGAGCCTGGGGCGGGCCAGCCTGCGCAACAGGTTGTGGGGAAAGGCCCGGGAGTATTTCGAAAGCGCCCTGCGATTCTCCAAGAGCACGCCACTGTCAGCAGAGGCGAATGCCGAACTGGCAAGGTTGCTGGACCATATGGGTGAGCATGCGCAAGCCGCGGCGCATTACAGCAAGGCGATGGCTCAGCTCGACGCGAAACTTCCAAACCTGCCGATGCCGGACTAAGGCTTCGATGGGAGACGGTACGGAATCAGAAGTGAAGGTGTTTAAGAGTTTCCGATAAAGGGATGAAGGGATGAAGCGTATACAAACATGCTCAATCATGAATCGATTATTGTGTTCTTCCCGGTAGAGCCTGAATAAAGGCATGAAAACCAGCAGCCGGACGCTTCATCCCTTCATCCCTTTATCGATAACTAATCGAATATCCCCAATTCCTCCCACAACCCGTCTATCTTCGATTTCACTTCGTCCGACATCGAAATGGGTCTGCCCCATTCGCGGGTGGTCTCGCCCGGGAATTTACCGGTGGCGTCGAAGCCGATCTTGGAGCCAAGTCCTGATACAGGCGAAGCAAAGTCGAGGTAGTCGATCGGCGTGTTCTCGATGATGACGGAGTCGCGCGCCGGGTCCATACGCGTGGTCATGGCCCAGATGACATCCTGCCAGTTGCGCACGTCGACATCGTCATCGGTGACGATGATGAACTTGGTGTACATGAACTGGCGCAGGAAAGACCACACACCCATCATCACGCGCTTGGCATGGCCGGCGTACTGCTTTTTCATGCTGACCACCGCTATGCGGTAAGAGCAACCTTCCGGCGGCAGGTAGAAATCGACGATCTCGGGAAACTGTTTCTGCAGGATCGGCACGAAGACTTCATTGAGTGCAACGCCGAGAATGGCCGGTTCATCCGGTGGTCGGCCGGTGTAGGTGCTGTGGTAGATCGGATCCCTGCGATGGGTAATGGTGGTGACTGTGAACACCGGGAACCGGTCCACTTCATTGTAATAGCCGGTGTGGTCACCGAAGGGACCTTCGTCAGCCATGTCATCGGGGGCGATATGCCCTTCAAGGACAAACTCGGCGGAAGCAGGCACCTGCAAATCGTTGGTCAGCGACCTTGCCACTTCGGTCTTGCCGCCGCGCAGAAGGCCGGCGAAGCCGTATTCGCTCAGCGTATCCGGCACCGGCGTAACGGTGCCAAGTATGGTGGCGGGATCTGCGCCGATGGCCACCGACACGGGGAACGGCTGGCCGGGATGTGTTTCCTTCCACTCACGGAAATCCAGGGCCCCGCCGCGCTGGGCCAGCCAGCGCATGATCAGCTTGTTCCTGCCGAGCAACTGCATGCGATAGATGCCGAGGTTCTGGCGTGCCTTGTTCGGGCCTTTCGTGATGACAAGCGGCCAGGTCACGAGCGGACCGACGTCTTCCGGCCAGCAGGTCTGGATCGGCAAGGAGGCCAGGTCGACATCCTCTCCACTGATGACAACCTCCTGGCATGGCGGGTTCTTCACTTCCTTCGGGGTCAGGTACAGTGCGTTCTTGAACTTGGGCGCCTTTTCGAGCAGGTCCTTCCAGCCGGCGGGTGGTTCGGGTTCCTTGAGGAATGCCAGCAGCTTGCCGACGTCGCGCAGGGAGGAAACATCGTCCTGGCCCATGGCCATGGCGACTCTTTTTGGCGTGCCGAACAGGTTGCCAAGCACGGGAATGGAGTAACCGACCGGATTTTCAAACAGCAGGGCAGGTCCCTGGCGTTTCAGTGTGCGGTCGCAGATCTCGGTGATTTCGAGGTTGGGATCGACAGGCGCGGTAATGCGTTTGAGTTCACCGGCTTTTTCCAGGGTCTCGATGAAGTCGCGTAAGTCCCTGAACATCGATTGGTCCTGGCGTCGTCAAGGCAATAAACGCAGTGCCGCCAGCGGCTACTTGCGTTTCATCGCCTGGAAGAATTCGTCGTTGGTCTTGGTGTCTTTCAGCTTGTCGAGGATGAACTCGGTAGCCGGCACGTCTTCCATCGAGGTCAACAGCTTGCGCAGGATCCACACACGCTGCAGTTCTTCCTCGGTCATCAGCAGGTCTTCACGGCGGGTGCCGGATCGGCGCACGTTAATGGCCGGGTAGACGCGTTTCTCCGCCATCTTGCGGTCAAGGTGCAATTCCATGTTGCCGGTGCCCTTGAACTCCTCGTAGATGACTTCGTCCATCTTCGAGCCGGTCTCGATGAGACAGGTGGAGATGATGGTGAGGCTGCCGCCTTCCTCGATGTTGCGCGCGGCGCCGAAGAAGCGCTTCGGGCGTTCGAGCGCGTGAGCGTCCACACCACCGGTCAGCACCTTCCCTGAAGACGGGATGATGGTGTTGTAGGCGCGTGCAAGACGCGTCATGGAGTCGAGAAGAATGACAACGTCTTCCTTGTGTTCCACCAGGCGCTTGGCTTTCTCGATGACCATTTCAGCAACCTGGACGTGGCGTGAAGGCGGTTCGTCGAACGTACTGGCCACCACCTCGCCGCGCACGGAACGCTTCATCTCGGTCACTTCCTCCGGGCGCTCGTCAATCAGCAGGACGATCAGGCGGCATTCGGGGGAATTGCGCGTAATGGATTGTGCGATGTTCTGGAGTATCAGGGTCTTGCCGGCCTTCGGCGGAGACACGATCAGGCCGCGCTGGCCCTTGCCGATAGGCGCAATCAGGTCGATTACGCGCGCACTCAGGTCCTCGGTGCTGCCGTTGCCGGCTTCGAGGGAGATGCGTTTGTCGGGAAAGAGCGGGGTAAGGTTTTCAAAGAGGATCTTCTGCTTGGCGTTTTCCGGCTTGTCGAAATTGATTTCGTTGACCTTGAGCAGGGCAAAGTAGCGTTCCCCTTCTTTGGGCGGACGGATCTTGCCGGAAATCGTGTCGCCCGTCCTCAGGTTGAAACGCCTGATCTGGCTGGGCGAAACATAGATGTCATCAGGGCCGGCCAGGTAGGAAGCGTCAGCGGAGCGCAGAAACCCGAAGCCATCCTGCAGGATTTCCAGCACGCCATCACCGTAAATATCCTCCCCGTTCTTCGCATGACGCTTGAGCATCTGGAAAATGACGTCCTGCTTGCGCGTCCTGGACACGTTTTCCAGGCCCATTTCGTGGGCGGTTTCAAGAAGCTCGGATATTGGTTTGGTTTTTAATTCGGATAAATTCATGGGTATGGGAGGCGTCGACTGTTCGGTTTCAGGGGAGGCGTTAGTCTTTTTTCTGGATGCTGCAGGATTGTTTTGCAAAGTAATAAGGGAATCTATGGGGCGTTCGGACGGAGTCCGGCTCAGAAGGTTTTAAAACGTACTAAAAGGTTAATTAAAATTAAAAAGGGTTAAATTATTGTTGTTTTGGTAATTGGGTCTTGCGAATTCTGCTCTTGGAATAGGGGTCGGAACGACGAGCATTCCTTTAATCTAGCACCCCATTTTCGGGGTGTCCAGAAAAAAATTGTTGTTTTTTCGACAGAAATACACGGCTTTGCACACCGTTGGCAACGAAAAGAAAGGCTCCCGGTACTTGCCGAAAGCCTTTCATTACGTGAACGTGATTACGCCTGCTGTCTGGGCAGCGCAGCGGGAATGTAGCTCAGATGGAGCTGTCGAGGAAGGCGGCCAGCTGAGACTTGGACAGCGCACCAACCTTCTTGGCTTCAGCGTTGCCGTTCTTGAACAGGATCAGTGTCGGAATACCCTTGACGTTGTATTTCGGTGCGGTCTGCGGGTTGGCTTCCACATCCAGCTTGACCACTTTCACCTTGCCGGCATACTCCTGGGCAACTTCATCAAGGACGGGAGCAATCATTTTGCACGGACCACACCACTCTGCCCAGAAGTCGACCAGGACGGGGCCGCTGGCATTCAGTACTTCTTCTTCAAAACTGTCGTCGGTTACGTGGGAGAGGTTCTCGCTCATGTTGAGTTCCTTGATATGGCTGGGAATAAGGTGGTTTCTGGATAACAGTCCCTAATGATAAGGCCAATTTGCCAGTATTCAAGCGCGGCCTTGAATATCCATGTAAAGCGTATGGCCTGCAGGCAGCGACTGCCGTTACAAGACCCGCTCGTTACCGGATTCTTTCAGCCGCGGTCCGGGCGAAATAGGTCAGGATGGCGTCGGCCCCCGCACGCTTGATGCCGACCAGGGATTCCAGGATGATCTTGTCCGGGTCCAGCCAGCCCTTTTCGAAGGCGGCGCTCAACATGGCGTACTCACCGCTGACCTGGTAGGCAAAGGTCGGCACACCGAATTCGTCCTTCACCCGGCGGATGATATCGAGATAGGGCATGGCGGGTTTGACCATGACCATGTCGGCACCTTCGGCCAGGTCCAGAGCAACCTCATGCAGGGCCTCGTCGGAATTGGCCGGGTCCATCTGGTAGTTTTCCTTGGTCGAGGCACCCAGGTTTCCGGAAGAGCCCACCGCATCGCGGAACGGGCCATAGTACGCCGAGGCATACTTGGCGGAGTAGGCAAGTATGCGGGTGTTGATATGGCCAGCTTTTTCCAGGGCCGTGCGAATGGCGCCGATACGACCATCCATCATGTCGGAGGGAGCGACCACGTCAGCCCCGGCGTCGGCATGGGACAGCGCCTGCTTCACCAGGGTGTCGACGGTGATGTCGTTCAGTACGTAACCTGTATCGTCGATGATGCCGTCCTGCCCGTGGGTGGTGAACGGGTCCAGCGCGACATCGGTGATGACGCCCAGCTCAGGGCAGGCATCCTTGAGGGCGCGCACGGCGCGTTGCGCCAGGCCGTCGGGGTTGTAGGACTCCGCGCCGTTCTCCGTCTTGGTTCCGGGATCGGGTACCGGGAACAGGGCCATGGCGGGAATACCAAGACCACTCGCCAGTTTTGCCTCCCTGACCAGTTCGTCGACAGTCAGCCGATCGACACCAGGCATGGATGGCACGGGTTCGCGAGTCGCCTTGCCCTCAATGACAAAAACCGGATAGATGAGGTCGGCGGGGGTCAACACGGTTTCGCGCATCAGTTGCCGGCTGAATTCATCGTGCCGCATGCGGCGCATGCGCGTGGCCGGAAACTGCCTGGTGAAACGGTTCGATGACACGCCTTTGCTCCTGATTTATATGATGTTTTTGGACTGTTCTCGGGTTAGGATAATCCACGCGAGGCGCAGAATATACCATAGAAAGCGCGAGTCAATCTTTACGGGGCATCCCGGTCTTTCCCCTGGTTGAATGCCGGGTCAGATAGCTAGGAAAAATACAAAGCATGAGTGCCAAGAAAATCCTGCTGCTGGTCGTGGTTCTGGCATCGCTGATTGTCTTTTTCCTGGGCGGGTTGCAGGACTTTTTCAACCTGGCGTATTTCCAGGGCCAGCGTGACAGCATCATGGCCTACAAGGAAGCCAATTTTGTCGCGGCCAGCCTGGCTTACTTCCTACTATATATAGTAGTTGCAGCCCTCTCTCTGCCTGCCGCGGCTATCCTGACCATTGCCGGGGGCGCCGTATTCGGGTTTGCCTGGGGGCTGGTCCTGGTGTCCTTTGCCAGCACCATCGGTGCGACGCTGGCCTTTCTCATTGCAAGAACACTGCTCCGTGACTGGGTGCAGGCACGCTTCGGGCATGCCCTGAAGCGGGTCAACGAGGGTATCGAACGTGATGGTGTTTTTTACCTGTTTACCCTGCGCCTGATCCCGGCGTTTCCGTTTTTCCTGGTCAATGTACTGATGGCGCTGACACCGATCTCGACAGCCGCCTTTTATATTGTCAGCCAGCTCGGCATGCTGTTCGGTACGGCACTGTACGTGAATGTCGGTGCCGAACTAGGCCTGGCCACCACCCTGCCGGACATATTCGGCATCGGGGTCATTCGGGCCATCGTGGTACTTGCCATTTTTCCCTGGCTGGCCAAGGGCATGGTGCGCTGGTTGCGCAATCGAACGACCCTTGCGCCATGGCGTGACAAGCGTCCAAAACAATTTGATACCAACATGGTGGTGATCGGCGCGGGCTCGGCAGGACTTGTTACCGCCTATATCGCGGCACTGGCCCGGGCAAAAGTCACACTGGTGGAAAAGAACCGGATGGGCGGTGATTGCCTGAATACCGGTTGTGTTCCCAGCAAGGCGCTCATAAGAAGCGCCGGCGTGCGGCATCTCTCTGGCAGGGCGCGCGAATTCGGTCTCAGGGGCCCGCAGGCGGAGGTGAATTTTTCCGCCGTCATGGACAGGGTGCGTGAAATTGTAAAAACCATCGAGCCCCACGACTCAGTCGAGCGCTATACCCGGCTGGGTGTGGATTGCCTGCAAGGTGAGGCAACCATCACGTCGCCCTGGACGGTCAGCGTCAATGGCAGCGAAATACGTACCCGCAATATCGTCATCGCCACCGGGGCGCGTCCTTTTATACCAGCGGTGGCAGGCCTGCGGGATTGCGGTTGCCTGACCTCGGACAATCTTTGGGACCTGGCGGAACTGCCTGGTCGCCTGCTGGTGATGGGCGCGGGACCGATCGGCTGCGAGCTGGCACAGGCCTTTGCCCGGCTCGGGTCCACAGTCACCCTTGTTGACATGCAGGACCGCGTCCTGCCACGCGAGGATGCTGATGTGTCAGCCTGCATCGCCGCGCGTTTTGGCGAAGAAGGCATCCGCATCATTACCGGCGCCAGGGTCAACCGCATCGAGGCGGCAGGGAGCGGTCATGCCGCAGTGATAGAGCGCCAGGGCAGTCTTGATCGTGTCGAGTTCGACAGGGTGCTGGTCGCTGTAGGCAGGCAGGCAAACACGGAGAACCTGGGCCTCAAATCACTGGGCGTGGAGCGAAATGACAACGGCACGCTGAAAGTGAATGAGTTCCTGCAGACCAACTATCCGAACATCTTCGCCTGCGGCGACGTTGCCGGACCCTACCAGTTCACCCACATGGCTTCCTATCAGGCCTGGTTCGCGTCGGTCAACGGACTGTTCGGCATGTTCAAAAAGTTTCGCATTCACTACGATATCGTGCCCTGGGCCACCTTCACTGACCCCGAGGTCGCGCGTGTCGGCCTCAGTGAAACAGAGGCGCGGGGAAAAGGCATCGACTACGAACTGACACGATTCGATCTCGGCGGCCTCGACCGGGCCGTTACTGACAGCGAGACCACGGGATTCATCAAGGTGTTGACCATCCCGGGCAAGGACAGGATTCTCGGTGCAGTGATTGTCGGTGCCCATGCTTCCGAACTGATCAACGAGTTCATCCTGGCCATGAACAACGGTCTTGGCCTGAAAAAGATCATGGCCGCCATCCATGTCTATCCTACCTGGTCGGAAAGCGGCAAGTTCGCCGCAGGCACCTGGCGCAAGGCGCATGCGCCGGAGTGGGCCTATCCGCTGCTGGACAGTTTTCACCGATGGAAGAGACGATAAAGGGATAAAGCGTACGACGGTAACCGCATTTGGTAGTTCAGGAAGGTAGGTCGGATAAGGTGCAAAGCACCGCATCCGACAATGCGCAGTAGAAAAAAGCGTCAGTCCCGCGTCAGGTCCAGCAGCTGGTCTTCCAGAGCAAAACGAATGGTCAGTGCATTATCGAGCGCAAACAGGTCATCCGGCAGCGACTTGTCCTCCGAGGAGTGCACCAGCTCGTTCTTGTACTTTTCATTGAAGGAGAGAGCCAGGTCGGTCGTGGTTTCGATGCTGTGGTAGATGTCGGCCAGCAGTGCCCGATGGGCCTCGAGCTCGGCAACGCTTTCGTGGAGCAGCGTCTCGTAGACTTCGAAATGGCCTGCCGAGATGTAGTCCATCAGGGATTCACAGAACACCTCGATGGGAAAATCCTGTTCGTCGACCTGCAGCGCGTGATCGGAATACAGGGACTCTTCGAGGTCATGATGGATGGCATCACGCTGCTGTTTCCAGCGGCTGATGATCGCTTCGATTTCCTGGCGCCGGGTGGCAGTAATATTCTTGTTCATGTTACCCCCTCAACGTGCCGGTCACGACAGTGCCGGGTTTAACTGCATGGTAGAAGAGGTATGGCGTAATTGCCAGACTTGCGGGTCAGTACAAAAAAGAACGGAAAATCAGGACATTGACGGCTGCTTGCGGATGGCCTGCCAGGCGCAAACAGCGGCGAGCATGACGAATCCCACCAGGCTCCACTGGGGAATGGCCCAGCCCAGGACCGGGTCCTGCCATACGATCTCGGCGCAGTTGCCGTCTCCCGAGAACATCACCGACAGCACGTCGCGCAACGGGAACTGCTCGATCATGTAGCTGAGGCTGGGGCCGCAGGCCGGTACCTCGTCCTTGGGCAGGTGCTGCAGGTAGATCTGGCGGATGGCGAAGCCGCCGCCGGCGGCAGACAGTACTGCGGCCAGGCTGCCATAGATCAACTTGCCCCGGGCGACGGGGTTGTGGATGAAGGCCGCCAGGGCGACGATGCCGGTCGCCAGGAAGAAAACGCGCTGCATGATGCACAGGGGGCAGGGCTCCAGCATCATCACGTGCTCCATGTACATGGCAATGCCGAGCAGTGAAACACAGAACAGGAAAATGTACAGGTAAACGAGGCGGGTACGCAGTAATGTGCTGATGGTTGAGTTGTTCATGTTTGCTTATTGATTCCGGTTAATCTGTGTCAGGTCGATGCCGTGATCAGGCATTGTTGGCACGTTCCAGGAAGGTTTCAAAATCGACGTCATCGGCTTTTTCGATCTCCGCACGATCCCTGTCGGATTTTTTCACCATCTCGGTGAAGGTTACCATCTTCTCGTCGCTCAGTGTCAGCCCGCGGAAGTAATCGCTGTTGGCCAGAGACTGGTTCATGGCGAATGTAAAATAGGGAGTCTCCAGTTCGTCCATTCTCTTCAGAATCCGCGCTGACGGCGTGAGGCTGCTGTCATTGACCTTGGCGATCTGGGCGGCGGTGGCGCGTGCGTGGGCATCGCCCTGCCGGCAGTCGTCCATCAGGGCCGCGATCTCGCTCACCTCCGCCAGGATTTCCCCGGCCCAGTCGCTCAGTGAAATAGACTGGCCCCGCTGAACCAGCTGAAGGCCGGGCTCGCGGCCCCGGTTGACCACGGCTTTCAGGTTGCCGTCGATTTCCCGGTACTCATCCTTGTCGGATGACGGGCTCTTGCGCAGCAGGCAGAACAGCAGGAAGCTGGAAAGGAAGCGGATTTCTTCCTCGTCGATGCCCACGGGCAAGAACGGGTTCAGGTCGAGACAGCGAACCTCGATGTATTCCACGCCTTCCTGCTTCAGTACTTTCACCGGCCGCAGCCCTGAGCTCGACGTGCGTTTCGGGCGCACCGTGCTGTAGAACTCGTTCTCGATTTGCAGGATGCTGTCATTGAGCTGCTTGAACTTGCCGTTTTCCGGAGCGAACTTGCTGTAGGGAGGGTAGGCCGTCCTGATGGCGCTGGTCAGGTCGCGGGCATATTCTTCCAGGTTGTTATAGCTGACATACAGTGAGCGCTGGGCATCACTGGTGTAACCGAGATCCCCCATCCTGAGGCAGGTGCCATAAGGCATGTACAGCGAGTGATCGTCGTATTCCTCCAGCCCATGATCAGGATTGTTGCGCACGAAACTCTTGCACACCGCAGGCGAGGCGCCGAACAGGTACAGGAGCAGCCAGGAGTAGCGGCGGAAATTGCGGATAAGGTTGAAATACTGGCTGGTCTTGAAATCGGTCAGCGACTGGTCGCTGCCAAACAGGTCCCGGTAGAGCGTCCAGAAACTGTCAGGCAGTGAAAAATTGAAATGGATGCCAGCGATGGTCTGCATGGCGCGGCCATAGCGGAAGCTCAGTCCGGACCTGTACAGTGTTTTGAGCTTGCCGATATTGGAATACCCGTAACGTGCCAACGGAATGTGATCGTCACCGTCGAGCACGCAGGGCATGCTGGAGGTCCAGATCAGCTCCTCGCGATCCAATTGCGTGAACAGGAACGTGTGCAGGTCTACCAGGTAGGACAGGCTGTCTTCCGGTTTGTTGAAGACAGGTGTGATGAACTCGAGCAGGGCCTCGGAAAAGTCCGTGGTAATGTTGGGATGGGTGAGCGGTGATCCGAGACCGGCAGGGTGCGGTGTTTGGGCAATATGGCCATCGGGATCGATGCGCAGACTTTCCTTTTCGATACCATGGCAGGTATCGGCCAAACAGTCTGTGCGGGATGTGTCTCTGAGCAGGCCCAGGCGGTGCTTTAGCTGTTCCGACAAAGCAAAATTCCTGAATTCTGAAGCGGAATATTTCCGGTTACTGTCAACAAAAACGCCGGCTTATGGAGACAGTATCGCATTGTTATTATTAGGAATTTACTGCCGAAAAACCATGCCCCGAAGGTAGTGGGTGCCGATTATGCCACAGTTGCAAGGCTCTGGATAATCGAATTTTGAACGGCAAGCTGCCGCTTCATTTTTCAAGTTGCTGCTGTTTGAAACGATGGATCTTGCGCCGGTCCTGCTTGGTGGGCCGCCCCGCTGTAATGGGATTCATGGCACGTTGTGCCTTGCGCTTTTCGGCCTCGAGCTCACGCTTCGCGATACTTTCCGGCGTTTCCTCATAGAGCAGGGCCGCCTGGGGCGCACCGCCGCGCTTGTCTGAAAGCGCCTTAACGACTACTGTGCGTTCGTCCCAGCCCTGGCGGATTTCCAGGATCATGCCGGTTTCCACATCACGGCTGGACTTGCTGCGTGCGCCATTGCAGTGCACCTTGCCGCCATCGATGGCCTGCTTGGCCATGGAGCGGGTTTTGAAAAACCGCGCCGCCCACAGCCACTTGTCGAGACGCACCTTGCCGCTGTTGTCCTGTTGTGCTGCCATAGCGGTTTAGCGGCCCATAACCATGAGTTCATCGAGATGGACGATACCCGGGAAATGCGTCGGATCGCTGGGCTGGTTGCCGGAGTCAGGGTGCAGCACCTGGACAAGGCTGCCCAGTCCGCTGCGGCGGGCGCACTCGAGAACCGGCAGGCTGTCATCCACGAAGAGCGAGCGTGACAGGTCGATACGCTCCCGGTCTCCGAGCTGTTCCCAGAAGCCGTCGTTCTCCTTGGCGAGTGCGAATTCATGGGATGAGATCATTTCCTCGAGATACGCATGCAGGCCGGAAGCCTCGACCTTGATGGCCAGCGCCTTTGGGTGGGCATTGGTAACCAGGACGACGCGCTTGTCCATGCCTTTAAGCCACGCCAGGAATTCTGCGCAATGCGGGCGCATGCGAATCAGGTGGCGGACCTCCTTCTTCAGCGCCTCCACATCCATCCCGAGCCTCTCGGACCAGTGATCGAGGCAGTACCAGTTGAGGCTGCCGTACGTGGATTCCGAGAGCAAACGCACCGTCATGTGCGCTTCCTCCAGCGTCATCGCACGATCATCGGCCACTTTCATAGGCAGGAACTGCTGCCAGAAGTAGTTATCGAAACTGAGGTCGAGCAGCGTGCCGTCCATGTCGAGCAGCACATTGTCGATGGTTGACCAGTTAATCATTGTTCTCGGAAAAATTGCCAAAATCGGGGGCATGCAAGCCCTGATGAAGTTCCATTATAATGAAGTCGTTATTTGAATAGGCCCTTTCGGTGAAATATTTCACCGGGCCTGATTGTCCAGCCAAGTATTACAGCAACCGGCCTGCAAAAATGAACTACCAGTCACTGTCAAAAGCCGCCATCGGCATCAGCAAGGAAGCGGGGGCCGCCATCCTCGAGGTCTACGACCGCGATGAGGACCTCGATATCACCACGAAGGCAAACGACTCGCCCCTGACGGAAGCGGATCTTGCCGCGCACCGGATCATCGTCGATGCATTACGCGAGCTGACCCCGGGCCTGCCGATATTGTCGGAAGAGTCGCGCGCGGTTTCCTGGCAGGAAAGGCAATCCTGGCAGACCTACTGGCTGGTTGACCCGCTGGACGGCACCAAGGAATTCATCAGCCGCAACGGCGAATTCACCGTCAATATCGCCCTTATCGACAACGGCCGGCCCATGCTCGGTGTGGTTTATGTGCCCGTGAAGGACATCGTCTATTACGGCAGTCCCGATGGCGCCTTCAAGGAAGCCGGCGGCAAAACGGAAGCGATCCAGACAGCAAGGATCGAAGACAACCAGCACACCATCGCCGTAGTGGCCAGTCGCAGCCACAAGGGTGATGAACTGGAGAGTTGGCTGGAGCGGGCGGCAGCCAGGTTTCCGCAGATGGAACTGGTCAGCATGGGCAGCTCCTTGAAAATCTGCCTGGTGGCGGAAGGTCGTGCCGATATCTATCCGCGCCTTGCCCTGACTTCCGAATGGGACACAGCAGCCGCTCAGGCGATACTGGAGGCAGCCGGCGGCATCCTGACCGACACCGACTTCAATATCTACCGCTACAACCAGAAAGAGGACATCCTCAACCCGTTCTTCTTTGCCATCGGTGACAGGACTTACGACTGGAAGGGGATTTAGATAAGGGATAAAGGATACAGGATACAGGATACAGGGAAGAACACCTTGGGCTTTCAGTAACGACCGGGAGCCAACCAAATGTCAGAATAACGGACCGAAACGGCCAGGATCATCGGAACAGCCCTGTATCTTTTATCGCCCCTTTCT
>CAZVSC010000039.1:0-24467 GCA_964629325.1 uncultured Enterobacteriaceae bacterium | reverse complement strand
CTTACCTCTTACCTCTTACCTCTAATACAAAACCAGGGGCGGTTCATCCAGCGCGGACAACTGCTCGCGAAGTTCCAGTATATGCCCGGCCCAGTAATTTTCAGTATTGAACCAGGTGAAATTCTGGGGAAACGCCGGATCGTCCCAGCGTCGGGCCAGCCAGGCGCTGTAATACATCAGGCGCATGGTGCGCAGGGCCTCGACGAGATTGAGCTCTGCGGGATTGAAATCATGGAACTCATTATAACCGTCCACCAGTTCACTGAGCTGTGACAGCTGCATCTGGCGATCGCCCGACAACAACATCCACAGATCCTGGATCGCCGGGCCCGTCATCGTGTCATCGAAATCGACGAAATGCGGCGTGTCATCGCGCCACAGCACGTTGCCCATGTGGCAGTCGCCATGTATGCGGATCTGCGCAGGTGTGCTGGTGGCGGCAAACATGGCATGAATGCGGCTGATGAGGTCCTCGGCCAGCGAACTGTAGGCTTTGCGCAGGTCTTTAGGGATGAAATCGTTTTCGAGCAGGAATGCTGCACTGTCTTCTGCAAACCAGCGAATACTCATCTTGTGCCGGTGAATGAAGGGCTTTATCGAACCTGCCTTATGCAGCCTGCCAATAAAGCGGCCCATGATCAGCAGGTTGTCGAGGTTAAGATCGGGACTGCGCCCGCCCCGGCGCGGAAAGAGTGCGAAGTGGAATCCGGCGAAATCACGCAAGGTACTTTCGCCGAGGTTGAGTGGCGGCACCACCGGAATATCCAGATCGGCCAGTTCCCGGGTAAAAAGATGTTCCTCGAGAATCTGGTCGAGGCTCCAGCGCCCCGGACGGTAGAACTTGGCGATGAGCGGTTCGCCGTCCTCGACACCCACCTGGTACACGCGATTTTCGTAACTGTTCAGGGCCAGGATGCGGGCATCGGACAGGATGCCTGTACTTTCGACTGCATCGATGACGACGTCCGGCGTCAGGCTGTCGAAGGGATGGGAATCGATCAATCAGGACTCCGGTGCGATAACTGCTCTGCGCCTATGGTAGCACGCGCGCCCAGCAGGCCTTGGCGGCTTTGAAAACAAAACGCCCCGGGTGGTATGCCCGGGGCGCTCTGGTCGGAGACGTTCTTGCGGCTGCGGTCAGAGGACGAAATGGTCGGTAGCGATACCGATCGTGTCGAGTTCCGCACCCATGATATCGGCAATGCCGAGCAGCAGGTTGGAAGTCGGTTCGTCTTCTTTCGCCTGGATGTGGCGGTTGCCTTCCAGGCGTCCGCCGGCAGCACCGACCAGCAGGGCCGGTACGTTGTGCCTGTCATGCAGGAGACCATTGCTCATGCCGGCACCAAAGTACAGCAGTGTCGAATCGAGCAGGTTGCCGTCAGCTTCCGGTGTGTTGTAGAGCTTGTCCACAAACTGGGCGAACTTCTGCATCTGGTAGTTGGTGATCATGGAGTACTTGGCTATGCTTTCATCCGTGTTCTTGTGGTGAGAAACGTTATGATGCGGCTCATTGATGCCAATGTGGGCATAGCTGCGGCCGGTAGCCTCATGGCCGGTCATAAAGCTGAATACACGGGTCATGTCACCCTGGAAGGCCAGGTGCATGAGGTCGTAGGTTAGTGTCATGTGCTCGTCGAAGTCTTCCGGGATGCCGACAGGGCCGCCGGTGGTGTTGGCGATTACTCCTGAGCGGGTGGACAGCTTCTGGATCTGGTCGTCGATGCGATGAATGTTGGTAAGGTATTCATCCAGCAGTGCACGGTCACCGGCACCCAGCATACGCTCGAGGCGCTTGGATTCATCAAGAATCGAGTCGAGCATGTTCTGCTTGGTGGCCAGCCTGCGCAGGCGCTGCTCAGCCGTACCGGGGTCGCCGAACATGCGTTCAAAGGTGACCTGCGGGCTGATTGCCACAGGTAACGGGCTTTCATCGTCGTACCAGGCCATGGTATTGAAGAACAGGCATGGATAGTTGTCACAGGCACCGGCAGATGTACCCATGTCTTCGGTACCGACTTCCAGGGAGCGCAACGGGGTATCACCGGCGATGGCATCGGCGATGTACTGGTCGAGGGATTTTTTCGATCTCAGCTGGTTGAAGTTGCCGTTTTCACTCAGGGGGCCGGCGCCGTTCAGGAAGGCCGAGCTCGCACCCATGTGGATGCCGCCCATGTCCTGGGCGCCCTCGGGTGATTTCATGCGGCTGATGGTGGTCACGTAGTCGCGGTACTTCTCGACCGGCTTCATGACCTTCTTGAATTCAAAATCCTTGCCTACTTTCTCCGGATGCCAGTCAGCCGGGTATATACCATTAGGTACATACACTGAGCCGAAGCGAAGCCTCTGGCCAGCGGCAGTCTGCGACTGCGCGGTAGCAGCGGGCACCATTGCATCGAGCAAAGGCAGAGAAACAGCAAGTCCGGCTCCCCTCAAAAGTGTGCGACGACTCAAATGCTTCTTCGATATAAACATTCCTTCATTCCCCCGTTGTTGCAATGGTGTTGATCATTGACGCGGAACTGTTTGTCCGCATCAGGAAAGGATAGCTGTCTATGATGCCCAACACAATCGAAATCAACGTGTAGTTGTGCTCTGCAGCATTTCTGACAATGCTCCTGACTACCGGCATGTCCTTGGGATCAAGGCCCCTGCCCAGGGCGTAAACCAGCATTTTCTCGGTCACCGTGGTGGCAAACAGCTCGGGGTCCTTCAGCAAGGCCTCGCGCAGCGCCTGCGGACCGTCCACCGGGGTGCCATCCAGCAGTATCCCGGTGGTATCGATGTTCAGGCCATCCTTGGTAAGGCTGCGCCAGGAACCGTCGACGTCGAAGTTTTCCAGGGCAAAGCCGACAGGATCGATGACATTGTGACAGATGGCACAGGCCGGATCATTGCGATGGCGCTCGAGTTGTTCACGGACCGTGGACGGCCTGTCAGCCGGTGCACTCTCCTCAAGCGAGGGTACGTTGGCCGGCGCTGCCGGTGGCGGGTTGTTCCAGAACTCGGTCAGCACGAACTTGCCGCGCATGATCGGCGAGGTTCGGCTTGAAGCTGAGGTAATAGCCAACAGGCTGCCATGGCCAAACAGGCCGAAGCGGTTCGGGTCGGTAAGCTCGACACGGCGGAAACGCGGCCCATAGACGCCCTCGATGCCGTAATGGCGTGCCAGGCGTTCGTTGACGAAAGTGTAGTTGGCGCTGATCAACTCGTGGACCGGGCGGTTTTCCCGCAGTACATGGGCAAACAGCATTTCGGTCTCCTGCCGGAAAGCCTGGCGCAGGTTGTCGTCAAAATCCGGGAACATGAGCAGATCGGGGCGGGCCATCTTGTCGAGGTTGCGCAACTGCAGCCACTGACCGACGAAATTGTCCACGAAGGCGTCGGAACGGCTATCCGCCAGCATGCGGCGAACCTGTTCATTGCGCACATCCGCGGCTTCGATATCACCGTTCTCTGCCAGTTCGAGCAACTCCTCATCGGGAGCCGATGACCACAGGAAGAAGGACAGACGTGAGGCCATGGCGATACCGTCGACCGCGCTGTCGGAACCCGGTGCGGCGTCATCGGCGTCGGTCTCGACCCGGAACAGGAAGAACGGACTGACGATCAGGCGGGCAACGGCAGACCTGACCCCTTCGTCAAAATTGCCGCCGTTGGCGCGTTCATCTTCATAGAAAGCCAGCGGCGCCGTTATGTCGGCATCGGTGACAGGACGCCGGAAGGCCTTGCGCGCCAGGTTTTTCAGAATATCGCGCGCACAGGCATCTTCCTCTGCAGCGGACTCAGGCCGACACACGAGAATCTGCTCACGCGGGGCCATTTCACTCACACCTGTGGCATTGTAGGGACCCGATACCATGGCCTTTTCCAGGCGCGGCATGCCGGAAGGATTGTGGATTTCCAGGGAATCGCGCATGGATGGCTGCCAGGAATTCTGCTCGGCGGCCACGCGTTCACGCCAGGTAAAGATCACTTCGTGTGGGCCCGCTGAGACCGGAATACGCGGTGAGGTCAGCTTCTCATTGACGATGGGAATCACGTCATTGAACTCCTTTACGCTGATCTCGTGCTGCTCGGCGCCACCGACCTCGCTGGAATAAACGATTTGACCATCGATGTAAACCAGGAATTCATGGGGCTTGTCATGGCCCTCGATGCCGAAATAGCCTTCGGCCACGCCCTGCAGCGGACGTGCGGAAAAGACGTATTCACCGTCGGCCGGGAAATAATGCTTGGCGGTGACACCGCCGCGGGTCCCCAGGGGGAAACCCTTCAGGTGTTTTTCCTGGGTAGTGTCGAAAGAAATGTTGTAAGTGGTGGTGCTTTCGGCCGCCTCCTCATTGCCAAGTGCCAGGTCGGCTACCCGCAATCCAACGGTCATGTAGCGGTCGAGCAGCATGGGCGAGGTACGCAGCAGTTCGGCAATGTTGTCGAACCCGAAATCGCCGCCGTCACTGGGCAGCATTTCGGTCAGGTCGATGTCCACGCCGAGCAGGTCGCGGATGGCATTGGCGTATTCAGCCCGGTTCAGGCGGTGAATGGTGGTAGTGCCGGCATAGGGATCGGCCATGGCCGCCGAATCCAGGGTTTGCTCCAGGGCACTGACGAAACGTGCACGTTCCTGCCGGCTTGGCTGGGGCTGTTCGCGCGGCGGCATGGCGTTGATTTTCAGTTTGCGCAGGACTTCCTCAAAAGTACCCGCGTTGTCGTGGATATCCTGGGGCCCGAGCCCCTCGAGGGCGAGACCGCCCCGGAATTCATCGAAGCTGTGGCACTCCATGCAGTACTTGTCGAGCAGCGACCACTGGTCCTCCAACCCGAAATCCTGTGCATTTGCCATCTGTGCTGCGCCGGCAACAGCGGCAAGGCCTGTGCCGGTAACAAATACCCACTTCTTCATCAACTTCATTCCCTTCTGTCCCCTCTTACCCTTCTACTTCTTCTTTACCTGTATCGCTACCGGTTGTGCAAACAACCTGCTGCTTCCCCCCGTTGGCCGGCTAGTTGCCGGCCAGTTCCTTCAGGATCGCCACGATTTCCACCGGCTGTGCAGGTGGTGGCTTGAAGTAGAAGCCGGGCGTCGGCATGGGCGGATCCATTTCCTCGGCCATTTCCAGGGGTGTTTTGTCCTTCTCGTTCCTGGCATCCATGGCCGCGCCATGGGCTACCAGATCGCGCACGATAGTCGGTTGCAGGGCACTGACCGCCACATGCAGGGCTGTGGTCGAGTCGGGCCCGAGAACGTTCACATCAGCACCGGCTTCCAGCAGCAGCTTCACCGCACCCACCGGATCACGTACACCCTCTTCGCGGAAATCCGGCGGGCCGTTGCGCAGGTCATTGGGACCACCTGCAACACCCACTCCCTTGCCGCCGGTGATAGCCATCATCAGGGCCGAACGGCTGACGATTTCTTCCTCGCCATCGATTCCCACCGGCCGTGTTTCGGACGCCGGCTTCCAGTTCGGATCTGCACCATGGGCGAGCATCAGTTCCATACCGGCCAGATCCGCGGCTTTCGCTGCACGGTAGAACGGTGTGGAATCGACCTTGGTGTCGCAGCACATGGAAGTGTTGTGCATCTGCATCTGCATGGGCTTGTTCGGATCGGCACCGGCATCAAGCAACATCCGGGTCAGGTCAATCGCGCGCAATTCGTTGTCATGATCCCAGCGGTAAATCGTTCCGTCACGGGCACGCCAGTCAGTCGTGGCATCGCGCATCTCGGTGATATAGAAGAGAGAGCCGTCATTGGCATCGGCACCCATCACAAGCAGTTGTGCGGCAGTGTCGAAACGATCATTGACGATGGCCAGCATCATCGGTGTCGAATCGTCACCGTTCTTTATATTGATGTCTGCGCCCCGATCGACGAGCAGGCTCATCATCGGCTCATCACCGTTGCGTGCTGCCCAGTGCAACGCGGCAAAGCCCCCTGAAGGGAAGTCGGCATTCTTGCGCTCGGTCAGGCTGGAAATTCGCGCCCGCATGTCCGGATTGGCGCCGGCATCCAGGAGCGCGGTTACCATGCCCAGGTGCCCTTCGGCTGCAGCCCACATCAGGGCGGTCTGGTCCTCGAACGGCTCAGTGGCATTGGGGTTGGCACCGGCGTCCAGGAGCAGCTTTACGGCGTCGACATTGCCAGAGCGTGCTGCCGCCAGAAGCGCGGGTTCCGTCATGAGACCCTGCGGGTCGAGGCGGGCGCCGCTGGCAAGCAAGGCGGCAATGATACGGGCATCACCGTTACGGCTCGCCTGCAGCAGGGGCGTGATATCGAGCTTGTTCGCTATGTTCGGATCGGCACCGGCATCGAGCAGCAGCGCGACGAGGTCCGGTGACATGTTGTAGACGGCCCACAGCAGCGGCGTGGTGCCATCAGGTTCAGGCAGGTTGATATCGGCGCCGGCCTCGATGAATTGACGCGCCTCGTCCAGATCGTCCAGGCGTGCTGAAGACGCCAGTGTGCCGGAAGCGACGGCAGTCTGGGCAAACCAGACCATGGCTAGCGCCACGACTGCCCTGGAAATAGCCCCCGCAATAGCTCCCTTATTCAAGCCCCTCATACGTTGTCCCCCAATGTTGAATACGGCTCTTCATGATGCCATGACCGGCAGCACTATCATGTTGGAACAAGGTGAATGAGATAGTGCCAGCAGTCAGGAAGTCCGCAATACTGCAGCAGATAACTCCATATCGCTAATGCGAATCCTGTGACTTTATTTACTCCCAAAGTCAGCGTAGATAATGCCACAAGACCCCATCAGACTGAAAGCCCCGCGTGCAGCCTGGTGCCGCGGGCTATCTTATTGATTTTTATATGCTTTGACTTGGCAGGCAGTGCTGCTCGAGGCCCGGGATAGCCGCCCCGGGCTCAAAGGATGACCGGCAGGTCACGAAAGCCTGGCTTTGCCAGCAGGAACTGCCCGGTGTGGATGACCCGTTCCCGGAAGCCGCCTTCGCAAAAGCACAGGTAGTACTCCCACATCCGGATGAAGATGTCATCGCACCCGAGGTTACGGACCTCTTCGATGGCATGCCAGAAATTCACCCGCCAATGCCTGAGGGTCTGCGCGTAATCCGCGGTGATGTCTTCCATGCCGATGAGCTGCATGTCGGTCTGTGTGGCCACCTTGTCCGCAATCACAGCATTCGATGGCAGCTGGCCGCCGGGGAAGATGTAGCGCTTGATGAAATCGATATTGCGCACGGACTGCTCGAACCGCTGGTCCGAGATGGTGATGGCCTGGATCAGCATCAGGCCGTCATCTTTCAGCAGCCGGTTGCAGGTTGCAAAATACGTATCGTAGTACTTGGCCCCTACTGCCTCGATCATTTCCACCGACACCAGCTTGTCGTAGCGACCTTCCAGTTCCCGGTAGTCCTTTTCCAGCAAGGTGACCCGGTCCTGCAGGCCCTCGCGTTTCACCCATTCGCATGCATGGACATACTGTTCATGGGAAATGGTCGTGGTGGTGACCCGACAGCCGTAGTGTTTCGCGGCATGTATGGCCAGGCCACCCCAGCCGGTGCCGATTTCCAGCAGGTGGTCGGAGGGCTTCAGTTGCAGGCGGGTGCAGATATGATCGAACTTGTTGAGAGAAGCCGTATGCAGCGAATCCCCGGGCGTACGGAATATGCCCGAGGAATACGCCATGGTCGGGTCGAGGAACAGTGAAAAGAAGTCGTTGCTGAGATCGTAATGCGCCGAGATATTGCGCCGCGATCCTTCAGTCGAGTTGGCCCTGAAGGCATGGAACAGGCGCCCTGCCGCCTTGCGCCACAAAGGCTGTTTCTTTTCCATGGCATTGAGTGTCTGCATGTTCAGGACGAACAGGCGTACTACTTCGAGCAGGTCCGGCGTTTCCCAGTATCCCAGCATATATGCTTCACCGGCACCCGTGGATCCATCACGCAGCACGGTGAGCCACGCGTCAGGGCTGTTGACATGGATGACTGCCTTGACAGTGTCATCATGGCGGTTGCCAAAACGGGTAACCTGGCCATTTTCCTCGAGGACCAGCGAGCCGATACTCAACCGGCCAAGCATGGCGTGTACGCCGCGACGGGCAATTTCGGTCATGGTGATGGATGGCAGGATCGACCTGGCCTGGTTGACTGCGGTAATTCTCACTTCAGCTTCCTCTCTTTTAGACTATTTACTGCGATTTCTGATCATTCAGTTCTGCTTGCCAAAACCTGCCCTTCTTCGCTTTTGGCCGCCCCACGGCGGCGCGGATGCGGATGAAAAGGCGTTTTCTTCCACCACAGGCGCATGGCCTGCCAGTAAATGCCCCATGCCACCTTCAGCGTCATGACCGGGTAGGCAGCCAGGATACGATTCAGGGCGGACGCGGTGATTTCCCGGCGCTTCAGATGCATTGCGGCATTGAATACGCGATTTCCTTCCCGGTGGTTTTCCATGTACACGAAAAGCTGCCCGCCCGGCACACTGCTGCGCCATTGATAGGTCATGTCCATGGGCATGAACGGGGACACGTGGTGATCCTTGCCAAAGGTCGCCTGAGTACGGTTGTTGCCGGGGGTCGCCGGGATCACGTAGCTGTGGCGTTCTCCCCAGGGTGTGTTGGTGACTTCGGCCACGATGTACTGCAACTCATCAAGCGCGTTGAAACAGTAATAACAGGTGATCGGGTTGATGATGAAGCCAAAGTAACGCAGGTTCGTCAGCATTCTCACCGTACCGGCCGGATACTCGCCGGTTTCCTCCAGCACACGTCGCTTCACCGCTTCAGGCAGGGGTTCATTTGGATTACCCAGATAATCCTCACGCCGGAAACGGGCCGGGCTGAACCGGCTGGTCGACCAGAAGGGGCTTTGTGCGAGCACGGCATCCAGTTCAGCCAGGTCCAGGTACATCATGAAAACACGGTAACGGAACCGGTGGCGCGATGGGCTGAAGCGGCAGTGGCTGACAAACCCCTCGTAGATGCCGCTGGCAAACCTGTGCAGAGAAGCTGCCGGCATGGGTATTACACGGCCTCGGCCAGCAAGACCGGAGCCGCGTCCTCCACCGGCAGGTTGCCGATGCCGCGCGCAACGCGCAGTGCGCTCCAGACGCCGTCTTCGTGGAAGCCGTTGCGCCAGTAGGCACCGCAGAACCAGGTGTTGTTGGTGCCGTTGATTTCATGCCAGCGCTGTTGCGCCAGTATGCCCGCTTCGGTGAATACCGGGTGGTCGTATTCGAACTCGCTGATGATGGCCGCGGGATCGATGGCGCCGGTCTGGTTGAGCGTAACGCAGAATGTATCGTCCGACTCGAGGCCCTGCAGTATGTTCATGTTGTAGGTGAGCGTGGATTCCGTCATGGCATTGCCATTCATGGCCACGTTCCAGCTGGACCAGCACTTGCGGTTATGCGGCAGCATGCTGGCATCGGTATGCAGCACCACCTGGTTGCGATTGTAGGGTATGGCGCCCAGGATGGTTTTTTCCTTGCCGCTGGCATCTGCCAGCAGCTGCAGGGCCTGGTCGCTGTGGCAGGCAAAGATGACCTGGTCATAGGTGGCGCTGAACCGCTCGCTTTCCACCAGTACATAGCCCCTGCCATTGGACTGCTGCACGCGGGTGACGCGCCTGACGGGATTGCCCAGTTCTATGCCTTCGCGAAAGTTTGCCGTCAACGGTGCGATATAGCTGCGCGAGCCGCCGCAGATGACACGCCACTGGGGCCGGTTGCGGATATTCAGCAAGCCGTGGTTATGGAAAAAACGGACGAAAAAGCGCAATGGGAACCTGAGCATGCCGTCGGTTCCGGAAGACCAGATTGCCGCCCCCATCGGCAGCAGGTACAGATCCCTGAAAGCAGCGGGATAACGATAGTGTTCGAGGTATTCACCGAGCGTCATCGCTTCACAGAGCGGATTCTCCGCCAGGTGCCTCAAAGCCTGGGCATTGAACCGCAGGATGCCATTCACCAGCGACAGGAAACGCGGCGACACCAGATTGCGACGCTGGGCGAACAGCGCATCCAGGCCGCTGCCGGCATACTCGATTCCGCTTTCCCGGTCGCTGACGCTGAAACTCATCCGCGTCGGCTGGCTCTTCACCTCCAGTTCATCCATCAGGCGGATGAACTCCGGATAGGTCCAGTCGTTGAAGACGATGAAACCGGTATCGATGGCATAGTCCCTGCCCTTGTGGTGGACATCGATGGTGGCGGTGTGGCCACCAAGCACCTTGCCCGCCTCGAACAACGTGATGTCATGCTCCGGCGCCAGGTAATGCGCCGCAGCCATGCCGGAAATGCCGCTGCCGATGACCGCTATTTTCATGAACCTGCTCCTGCACTGCGGCTCAGCCGCGGGGAAATAAACGAATACCAGAGACCGGGAAACCATGACAACACCCGAAGCAGCCAATGCAGCCGCAGCGGAAATACGATGCTGCAAGGCCGACGACTTGCCTTCCTGATTATAATGCTTGCTGCCTCTTCGGCAGATATCAGGAACGGCATGGGGAAATCGTTCCTGTCTGTCATGGGCGTGCTGACAAAACCGGGATACACGACGGTAACATCGACCTTGCCGACAAGATCAGTGCGCAGCGCATCGAGAAAATACGCCATAGCTGCCTTGGAGGCGCCGTAGGCCTCCGCACGGGGAAAGCCGAGGTAGCTGCTCATGCTGCCCACCCCGATGATGTGCGGGCGCTCGCCAGGGCTTGCACCGGCTTGTCGTTTCAGCAGTGGCAACGCAGCAATACAGGAATTCACCACACCATGGAAATTGGTTTCGGTGACCCGGCGAATGGTGTCGATATCGAGCGCGGGCATGTCGATGTATTCGCAGATGCCGGCGCAGAGGATCACGGTGTCCAGATGCTCCACGTTGTGAGCAGCGAGTACGCCAGCCATTTCCTGGTCGTTAGCGACATCACACACCACGGGAATCACGTCACCGCCGAGGCTTTGGGCCAGGGATTCCAGCTTGTCTGGATTCCTGCCGCTGACGTACACGCGATGACCTTCACCTGCAAGACGGTCAGCCAGGGCCCGCCCGATGCCGGAACCTGCACCGGTAATCCAGTAATGGCGCTTGAGTTCGCCAGCCATTCAGCTGTCCTGTTCCGCCAGGCGGTGTTTCAGCGAACGGGTGATGCCGCCAAGCACAGGCAGGTGCTCATAGAGCAGCGCCCCGAGGTCGTAGCTGTCCTCGTGGTAGTAGACCCGAGAGGTAAACTTCAGGCAGGACATGCCGCGTACCGTGATGACTTCGCCGCCTCGGATACGCTTGTTGGCAAACTCCATTTCCCAGGTGAGGTAGGCACTGTTCTCGCCTATGAGCACATCCTGGTAGCGTATGCGATAGTGGACGAGGTTCTTCGCCATCTTCCTCAGGTAGTTTTTCAGGGACAGTATGCCCTCCACCTTGTGGATGGGATCGACGAATTCGGCGTCCTGTGTATAGAGGGAATCCAGCGCGGAAATGCGCTCAGCGCTGAAATTTTCGTAGAATGCCATCAGGTTGCTGACAACTCTATTACCCTTGGCGTCAATGGCTGCGTTCATAATTTTCTTTACAGATTAGGTGGTTATCACCACAATTGGGCTTATATACGCACATCCCGGACTATCAGATCAGCCATGCAATATGGCTGAAAAAATTCATGCAATTGTTGATCTGCACAGTGGAATCTCCCGTACATATTCGCCACAAGCCCTCCCTCCGGAGGGGATATGGTTATGGACTCGGGACCGAACTTGGCCGCTATCAGCAAGTACAATGCAGGTAAACAGACCGTGGATGCAACGATGCAGGAATGGTCCGAGTGCCTGGTAAAGGTGGGACGCGATAACGATCGCGCGGCCTTCCGGCGTCTTTTCGACAAGTTCTCCCCCCTGATCAAGGCCTTCGCCGGGCGCCAGTTGTCCGGTGAGCTGCATGACGGCATGGCCGAGGATCTCGTCCAGGAAACCATGATCAAGGTCTGGCAGAAGGCCGAGTCTTTCGACCCGAAAAAGGCCAACGCGAGCACCTGGATTTTCACGATCGCCAGGAATACACGCATCGACCTGTTGCGGAAAAACATCCGTCACCAGTCCAACCGTATTGCCAACGACCATTCAGAGGACGGCTTCGATGTCGAGGACATCTGGGTGGAAAACGAGGACGAGGATGTTTTTAACCAGCTGGCCATGCAGCGCACGGCTGAAATGCTGAAAGAATCCATGAAAGAACTGCCAGAGGAGCAGTCTTTCATACTGGAAAAGGCGTACCTGGAGGACAAGTCCCACAGCGAAATCGCCGAGGAACTGTCATTACCGCTGGGCACCGTGAAATCTAGAGTTCGCCTGGCGCTGAGCAAGCTGCGCCTGGGCGTGGAAAGATAGACAGATACAGAAAAGAGGAACCAAACCAGCGGGCAACCATAGAGACGCCCGCACGGAACACAGCAATGGTTAAATATCATCCTGACACACGATTCCTGACAGACTATGTCGCCGGCTCACTGCCCGAGACACAGGCGCTGTGCGTTGCCGCACACCTTCACTACTGCCCTGCATGCCGGGTCAAGGTCGGCGAGCTGACCGAACTGGGTACTACCCTGTTCATCGGCCAGCAACCGGTGGCCACGGATGCGGCTTGCTTCGAACGCACCATGGCAATGATCGATGCCGGCGCCGGCAGCAGGACTACCCACGCCAGGCAACCCAAACACGGCAATACGGAAGACGGCATGCCCTCGGCCATCAGGAAACTGACGCACGGCAACCTGGAAAGCCTGTCCTGGCGCCATATCGGCAAGGCATTCCGCTATGCCACCATCAATATGGGTGACAGCAAGCGTGAAACCTCACTAATGCATATCAGGGCGGGCGGCAAACTGCCGAAGCATCATCACCACGGTGACGAGATCACCGTGGTGCTCAAGGGCAGCTTCTCCGACCAGGAGGACCGCTATCACGTTGGTGATTACATCGTCAGGACCAGCGGTGAAACCCACACCCCTGTCGCATCCCAGGATGAGGACTGTCTGTGTCTGGCGACACTGGATGCGCCGATCGTGATGAACAACTGGTTTTACCGCCTACTTACGCCGTTCCTGAACAGGACTGCGGCGGGCTGAAAACCGGCCTTGCCTTAGCCCTTGAACGCCGCGATGGCGCGCTCGCGGCCAAACTTCAGATCAATGATGGGGACGGGATACGCACTCGGCTTGAGTAACCCCGGGGCATGAATGTTCCTGGCATCGAGACCGGCCAGTTCCGGCACGTAGCGGCGTATGAATTCGCCATGGCTGTCGAAACGCTGTGATTGCGTGACCGGGTTGAACACCCGGAAATATGGCACCGCATCGGTGCCCGTGGAGGCGCTCCACTGCCAACCGCCGTTATTGGCGGAAAAATCCCCGTCCACCAGGTGCTGCATGAACCACTGCTCGCCCTTGCGCCAGTCGATGAGCAGGTGTTTCGCCAGGAACATGGCTGTCACCATGCGCAGACGGTTGTGCATCCAGCCCGTTTCAAGCAGCTGTCGCATGGCGGCATCAACGATTGGTATCCCGGTACGACCTTCACACCAGGCCCGCAACTGCGCTTCATCGTCACGCCAGGGCACGTGAACCAGGTCCTGGCGGAACGGCTCTCCCTTGCTGATATGCGGATAGTGGAACATGATGTGCTTGTAGAATTCACGCCACAGCAGTTCGTTCTTCCAGGTCTCCACGCCGTCACCGTCCCGCCAGGCTGAAGCCTGGCGCCAGCATTCACGGATGGAAATGACCCCGGCCGCCAGCCACGGCGACAGGGTGCTGGTGCCCTCAATGGCCGGAAAATCACGGGATTTTTTGTACTCCTGGATGCCATTCCGGCAAAAATTCTCGAGTCGCTTGCGCGCCGCCGATTCGCCTGCGGGCCATAATTGCTGCCAGTGCGCTCCGGCAGCCGGCCAGGACAGCTCGGCGATAGACCTCTGCTGTTTCAAGGTCGCAAGTGCCGTCGCGGGTGATTTGCACCGGGAGGGCAAGGAACATGCTTCACCCACATTGCCGATGATCTGCCTCGCTGTACGCGCGAACGGAGTAAACACGCGAAAAGGCTCGCCGCTCTTGTTGAGAATGGCGCCGGGCCTGATCAGCACACCGTCATCATGGCTGCAGACCCTCACGCCCCTTTCCCGGCAAAGCACACTCACCGCGGCATCGCGCTGCCGCTCATTTAGCGGGTATTCGGCATTGTAGTGCAGCGAGGTAACCTGCCATTGATCGATCAGGCTTGCGATCAGACGGGGAATATCCGCATAGTCCCTGGCTTCGCAGCACACCAGCGGGATGTTCCGCTTTCCCAGGGCGGCTTCCAGTGCTTCAAGATTGCGGCGCCAGAAATCGAGCTTGATGGGTGCATCGTCGTGTCGACGCCATTGCCCAGGCGTGGCGATATACAGGGCAACCGCACTGCCTTCAGCCATGGCCGCGGCCAGGGCTTGGTTGTCATGCACGCGCAGGTCGGTGCGAAACCAGCACAGGGTGAGGCTCATATCTGGTTGCGCAGGCTCAGGTCGTCGGGATAGGGCTGCAGGAAAGACTGCTTTGCGATGTAGTCATTAGGCCAGGTGTGGAAGTGGCTGCGCAGCAGGGTGACGGGCACGATCAGGGGAATGATGCCGTTGCGGTACTGCTCGATGGCTTCACCCAGTTTTTCCTTTTCCCTGGCCGACAGGTTGTTCTTCAGATAGCCCTGCAGGTGCATGAGCACGTTGGTATTGCTGCGGCGGCTCGCCTTGCGCGTCAGGGATTCCATCAATGCTTTGAAATAAGTTTCCCCAAGTGCATGCACATCCTGTTTGCCGGCATCGGCCAGCAAGCGGCCGAGATCCGTATAGGATTGCGGGTTGTTCGCCATCAGGGTGTATTTGTAGCGTGAATGAAACTCGATGAGCTTGTGCGCGGTCAGGCCATCCTTCACGAGCTGCTGCCAGTTGTGATAGGCAAACACCCGCGTAACGAAGTTCTCCCTCAGCACGGCATCCTGCATGCGCCCGGCTTCCTCCACGGGCAGCAGCGGGTAGGTATCAGTAACCACCCTGGCGTAGACGCCGCGACCTGTTTCTTCCTGCGGGTAACCCTTGTCATTGTAGACCTTCACACGGAACAGGCCGCAGCTGGGGGAGCCCTTGATAAAGATATAACCGCAAAGCTCAGTCAAATCCCTGACTTTTTCCCGGGCAAAATCCTTCAGCGCCTGCGTGACATTCTGGTCCGGATTGTCGGTGCCCACCACCTGGGGATCCGAGGGGTCGCCGACCAGGCGAATGGGTTTGCGCGGCACACCGAGACCGATGCCCACTTCCGGGCAGACGGAGACGAAATCGAAATAGCGCCCCAGGTCGCGCGTGCAAAGCGTCGAATGCTTGTGTCCGCCGTTATAGCGGACTTCCTCGCCCAGCAGGCAACTGCTGATGCCTACCTGTATTCTGGCCTGATTCGGGATCACTGGATTGATTCTGTGCTTGTCCATTATTGGTATTCGGTGCTGATCAGGGCACCCAGCGCCTCCCAGAATACGTCCTGGCGGCCCACTGCTTCCAGGAGACGGATGTCGATGCCGGGAAAACGCAGTAGCAGGGTCTCGATCTGCCCGGGCACATCATGAAGCAAATGCCGGCCTGCAGCAAAGAATAGCGGCAGTATGTCGAAATTGCGTTCACCCCTGAGGTAGTAGTTGCTGATGACGGTGTCCAGCCCCGGTGCGGCCATTTCCATGTAGGCCAGGCAGGCGCCGGCCTCAAGATGCCGGTTGATGACGGCCAGGCCCCTCTCGAACGTGGCGCACCAGTTGGCGTCGCGGCTGCCATGGGCGAGCAGGATCAACTGGCGTTTGAAGGAATCTGTATGAACATCCATTGCGTATACTTCTGGCATATAATGCGCGGCTGATTGAAAACGTCCGGAACCGCGCTATCGCGCATTCCTTCCAGTCATTACGCAACGGAACACACAGCAGATCAATGAGCAAACATGCCGTACTCCTGGCGAACCTGGGTTCACCGGACAATCCCGATGTACCCTCAGTCAGGCGCTACCTAGACCAGTTCCTCATGGACCCCTATGTCATCCAGCTGCCCTGGCTGCTGAGACGGCTTATAGTCAGTCTGTTCGTGCTGCCGACCCGCCCGAAACGCTCGGCTGAAGCCTACCGCAGCGTCTGGACTGATCGCGGTTCGCCGCTGATCGCCCTGTCCCGCGACCTGCTGGCAGCGGTTGCTGCCAAAACCAGCGTACCGGTGGCGATGGGCATGCGCTATGGAAACCCATCCATCGAGAGCGCCCTGCTCGAACTGGCCGCCAGGCCGGATATCGAGGAAATTTTCTACATCCCCTTGTATCCACATTATGCCGAAAGCACCGTAACCACTTCCGTGCGGGAAGTTGAGCGTGTTATTGCCCGGCATAACCTCAATATCAGGCTGCGAGTGATCACGCCCTTTTACAACCACCCCGATTACCTGGACGCGCTTGTCGCCAGTGCTGCGGAACCACTGTCGCACAGCGATGCTTATGACCATGTCCTGTTCAGTTACCACGGCCTGCCAGAGCTGCACATCACGAAGGCCGACCCGACCGGCAGCCATTGTCTGAAAGTGCCAGACTGCTGCAGTAAGCCCTCACCCGCCCACGCCACCTGCTACAGGCACCAGGTGCTGGAAACTACGCGGCTGTTTGTCGAGCGTACAGGATTGCCCGCGGACCGCTACACGGTCACTTTCCAGTCCCGCCTCGGACGGGCGAAGTGGCTGGAGCCAGCCACGGAGGAAACCCTGAAGAACCTTGCCGGCGGAGGTGTGAAACGGGTGCTGGTGCTGTGCCCGGCCTTTATCACGGACTGCCTGGAGACGCTGGAAGAAATCGAGATACAGGGTGACGAGGTATTCCGTGAAGCGGGGGGCGAGTCATTGACGCTGCTGCCCTGCCTGAATGATCACCCGGCCTGGGTGAAAACGCTGACGGGATGGATCGAGGCGCCGGAGAGCGCCTCAGCGCAAGACGTTGCTGAACCCTCTTTTAAGCGTCTGTAAAAGACCCGGTCTTACCGGGCGTCGAGCTTGAATCCGCTTGGCTCGAAATCCTTCAGGTCTTCGGCAAGCTGTTCGTCCGAACCTTCATGGAAATCACTGAAGACCAACACCAGGTAGTAATGGTTCTGCGCCAGCCGCCGGTGGGTGACGACCTGTGAAAGAATGCTGATCGTCGAGCGATCGCCCGGCATCCTGAATTCCAGTTCCGCGGTATGTGGATACTCGTCCTGCGCCAGCAGGACCTCGATGACCTGGCTTTCACAGCTGATCTGTATGCTGGACCTGGAAACGTCGACACATTCCGTGGTGAATTGCTGTGAGCCTGCACCGGTCTTCAGGCCGATGGTGACCGGAAAGGTGATCGGGTACCGGGGAAATGCGCGTCTTTCTTTCATAATGCCCTTCATCATTCTTGTGCAGAATCATTCGGTAAACGTACAGGCGAATTGTAGGTGTGTGGACTCCTGACTCACTATCGCGCGCCTGAAAAACAATGACCTGTATCACAGGTTTCGTCAACCGCTATGTCAAAAATGTGAACTGGTTGCGCACTGATATCAGCGAATCAGGATATCTGCGAACGCCTCTTCCACAACCGGATAGTCAAAAATGAAGCCCGCAGCCTGCAGCCTGGCCGGCACCACGTTCTGGCCCTGCAGCAGCAGCCTGTCTCCCATCTCCCCGAACAACAGCCTTACCATGAAGCCTGGCAGCGGCAACAGGGTCGGCCGGGAAATCGCCAGCCCGATGCCGCGAGTGAAGTCGGCGTTACTGACGGCGCGGGGCGCCGTGAAATTGAACACACCGTCCAGGTCAGTGCGGTTGACGAGAAAATTGATGGCCTTGAGCACGTCATCAAGGTGCACCCATGACATGACCTGGCGGCCGGTTCCCATACGTCCGCCCAATCCGAACCTGAACGGTGGCAACAGGCGCTTGAGGACACCGCCGTTCCTGCCCAGCACGATACCCAGGCGCACTATGCAAAGGCGGATACCCAGCACCTTCGCCCTGGCGGCTTCGTCTTCCCATGCCTGGCACAGGTCGTGGGTGAATTCAGGATTGAACGCCGACGTTTCCGTCAGCGGCGCATCATCGTGGGCACCGTACCAGCCGACAGCGGAGCCGCTGATCATGACGGCGGGCCTCGTTTCAAGACGCTCCAGCAGTTGTATCAGCCTGCCGGTCAGCTTGACGCGGCTGTCCCGCAGCGCCTGTTTGCGCAACCTGCTCCAGCGTTTGTCTCCGATGCCCTCCCCGGCGAGATTAATGACCGCGGTGAAATGCGTGTCGTTCGCAATGGCGTCGAATTCCGCGATGTAGCGCACCTGGTCACCGTACCTGGCCTTGTGCCGGGCAGGGTTACGGGTAAGGACGACCACGGTGTGGCCGGCCGAGACAAGCCCGCGTACGAGCTGGCTGCCGATAAATCCTGTACCACCCGTGACCAGAAATCGTGCCATGTCCCGCCTCCAGGCCCCTCAGCAATCCGCGTTGACGAGCCAGGCGCAACCCTGCATTTCGACATTGCCGTTCACGACAAAATCCTTCAGCAGGTTCACGGTATCCCCATAGGCACTGGCCTTCGCCGTTGCGCTGGATTCCGCCATGGCGTCACCAAGGAACAAGGCATCCATGACGAAGCGAGCGGCGCTTTCAGGGGTGGCGCCGGGACCACCAAGCTGCTGGTTCCCTGTCCATCGGGTGAGACTGGCATTGCTGAAGCCCGACTCCGCGAGAATCCCGCGCAGGTAATCCGGATCGCCGAAAGCGAAAGGTCCGGGGGCATTGGGGACCGGCGGCGGCAGGTCCACGTATTGCGCCGCAATGGCCATGAGCTGGCCAACCCAGGGCTGTTCCCCGGGCGGGCCCCAGCAGACGAAGCTGAGACGGCCACCCGGGCGCAGGAAGCCGCGCATGTTGCTGAATGCTGCAACGGGATCGTCGAAAAACATCACCCCGAACCGGGAAAACAGCACGTCGTAACCACGCATGCTTGCGGTGGCCGCATCCGCGCAGACGAAATCCACGTTGGACAGACCGGTATCAGCGAGACGACGATTGGCCGTCGCCACCAGCACGGGACTGACATCCAGGCCGGTGACATGCCCGCTGCCGACACGCCGGGCGATATCAAAGGAGGTGACGCCGGCGCCGCAACCGATATCGATGACGCGTTCACCGTCGGTAAAACCGGCGTGTTCGATGGCGGCCTCCCCTACCGGGGCGATCATGCCTTCAAAGGTGTCGAAGTAGGTATTCCACTTGTCACCCATCTCGCCGACCCAGCTGTTAGAGGCCATTTCCTGTGGAAGCTTGTCTGCCATGCTCTTAACCCCCTGCGTAATACACTGGCAACGTTCTGATACTGGCCATTGTTCAGGAAAGACGGTGGCCTTGCCAGTGTGTTCGCCGGAAAAAACACAGCGTCACCGGCTGGCTGGATGAGGCGCGCCAGGAAGAGTATAGAACCGGCAGGCACGCCGGTCCGGAGCAGCAGCCGGGGAGTGCTAGCTGCCCTTGCTTTTGCCGTGCGGCGACAGCAATGTCGGGAAGGGAGCGATGTTGTCACCGCTTTCGATCTTGCTGACGCCTTCCTTCTCCACTTCATCGATACGGATAACGGCCTGCATGGGAATGAAGCTGCGGGTGACGCCTGAGAATTCAGCCTTCAGTTTTTCCTCGGCCGGGTCCACCACCATCTGGCTGCGCTCGCCGAACAGGAAATCCTCGATCTCGATGAAACCGTACAGGTCGCTTGAATACACCTGCCTGGCAAAAACTTCGTAAACCTGCCCCTTGTTGAGGAAGGTGACCTTGTAGATGGGTTCGGGTCTGGATTTGGCCATGATGACTACCTTGGGGCTGTTGACGCCGTAAGTATCGGGGTTATTGGGCCGTTTTCAAGGGCAAACTTCCTGCTTTTATAGAGTGTTACCGGGGAAGCCGCTATAATCGCGCCTCTTTTTTTCAGCGCATTGCCCTGAATCACTGCCAACTTAGCACAATGACCAAAAAAGTCTTCATCAAGACCCATGGCTGCCAGATGAACGAGTACGACTCGGCGCGCATGGCCGACCTGCTCCAGGAATACCGGGGCATGGAACGGGCCGAGACCGCTGAGGAAGCCGACGTTCTCCTGCTAAACACCTGTTCCATAAGGGAAAAAGCCCAGGAAAAGGTCTTCCACCAGTTGGGTCGCTGGCGCGAGCTGAAAGTGCTCAAGCCGGACCTGAAGATCGCCGTCGGCGGCTGCGTGGCCAGCCAGGAAGGCGAGTTGATCGGCAAGCGTGCGCCGTTCGTGGACGTGGTGTTCGGGCCGCAGACCCTGCACCGGTTGCCTGAGCTGCTGGATGCCTCAGGCAAAGGCAACCCCGTGGTGGATATCAGCTTTCCCGAAATCGAGAAGTTCGACCGCCTGCCTGAGCCCCAGGTGTCCGAATGCCAGGCTTTCCTCACCATCCAGGAAGGCTGCAGCAAGTACTGCTCCTTCTGTGTCGTGCCCTACACCCGCGGCGAAGAAGTCAGCCGCCCGCTGGACGACATCCTGGCGGAAGCCGTGCACCTGGCTGGCCAGGGCGTGCGCGAGATCAACCTGCTGGGCCAGAACGTCAATGCCTACCGGGGCCTTAGTCATGAAGGCGACCTCATCGACCTGGCTACCCTGATTACCTATGTGGCCGCCATCGATGGCATCGACCGCATTCGCTACACCACGTCACACCCGGTGGAGTTCAACCAGAACCTGATCGACACCTACGCCAGCGTGCCGGAGCTGGTCAGCCACCTGCACCTGCCCGTGCAGCACGGCTCCGACCGCATTCTCGCCCTCATGAAGCGCAACCACACGGTGCTGGAATACAAATCCATCATCCGCAAGCTGCGCGCCATACGTCCGAACATCAGTATTTCCTCGGATTTCATCGTCGGCTTCCCCGGCGAGACAGACAGGGATTTCGAGGACACCATGAACCTGATCAACGACATCGGCTTCGATCACAGCTTCAGCTTCATCTTCAGCGCCCGCCCCGGCACGCCGGCCGCGGAACTCAAGGACGACACACCGATGGATGTGAAGAAACGGCGCCTGGCCATCCTGCAGGACCGCATCCTGCAGCACGCCAACAGCATCTCCGCGGCCATGGTCGGCACGATCGAACCCGTCCTGGTGACCGGCGTATCGAAAAAGGACCCGGGCGAACTGCAGGGCCGCACCGAAAACAACCGGGTGGTGAACTTCCGGGCCGACGGTGCCGACGTGATCGGCCAGATCGTGGACATGACCATCGTCGACGCCCTGCCCAACTCACTGCGCGGCGAACTCGCCTGATAAAATAGTCATATTTATTAATAGGTTATTAACATTCGGCGGTCTTTTTCCGCGGAAAAATTGATACCAATTCCGCCCTCAATTGGTATACTCCCCCCTTGTTCGCAGCCCCCGGAGGCCTGTTTTCTCCCTACATGACAAGTCAAACCCTCTCCCAGCGCCTGGTGCTGGAGCCTGACAATCCTCAACGTCTCGCCAGCTTGTGCGGACGCCTGAATGAACACCTGAAACAGATCGAGAAACGCCTGCTGGTGAAAATCCAGAACAGGGGCAGTGAATTCATGGTCACGGGCACCCCTGAAGCCGTGAAAAGCACCACAGGCATCATCCAGAGCCTCTATGCCCTGACCCGCAACGCCGGGGACCTGGCACCCGACACCATCCACATGGCCATCCAGGAGGGTATTAACATGGCAGGCGAGGAAATCGCGCCAACAGACACGAACGATGACGATGGTCATGGCAATGATTTCGTCCTCCTGCGCACGCCCAAGGCCTCCATCAAGCCGCGCGGGCGCAACCAGAACAACTATGTGCGCGCCATCGTGCGCCATGACATCAACTTCGGCATCGGCCCCGCCGGCACTGGCAAGACCTACCTGGCCGTCGCCTGCGCCGTGGAAGCCCTGGTAAAGGAGCAGATAAGCCGCATCCTGCTGGTGCGCCCCGCCGTGGAAGCCGGTGAAAAACTGGGCTTCCTGCCCGGCGATCTCAGCCAGAAAGTTGACCCCTACCTGCGCCCCCTGTACGACGCACTCTATGAAATGCTCGGCTTCGAACGGGTCAGCCGCCTGATCGAAAAGAATGTCATCGAGGTAGCGCCGCTGGCGTACATGCGCGGGCGCACCCTGAACAATGCCTTCATCATTCTCGATGAAAGCCAGAACACCACGACCTCGCAGATGAAGATGTTCCTCACACGCATAGGTTTCGGTTCAACCGCAGTCATTACCGGTGACGTGACCCAGATCGACCTGCCCCGCGGCGTCGGCAGCGGCCTCGTCCAGGCCAGCAAGATCCTCAGCGGAGTCGACGGTGTCAGCTTCACCTACTTCAAGTCGAAGGACGTGGTGCGCCACCCCATCGTGCAGAAAGTGGTTGACGCCTACGACGAACATGACCGCCACAGCATAACCGAGCTCAACTCAGACAAGACACGGGACAGCGATCGTTTCAATGAACGCGACCATTGATGTGACGGTAGAGATCGTGAACGCCTGTTCAACACAATCCACGCCCCCAGCTGCAGATTTCCAGAATTGGGCGCAGGCCGCCCTGGCGGTACTGGCAGAGGATGGCGAGGAGCCCTTGGCCAGCGCAGCCGAACTGAGTATCCGTCTTGTCGATGAGGCGGAGTCGGCGGAGCTGAACAGTCACTACCGGCATAAACAGGGCGCCACCAATATCCTTTCATTTCCTGGCGAAATCATCCCGGGTACGGATATCAACCTGCTGGGGGACCTGGCGATCTGCGCACCCGTCGTTGCACGGGAAGCCGCCGAACAGCACAAATCCGTGCAGGCCCACTGGGCGCACCTGACCGTGCACGGTGTATTGCACCTGAGCGGTTTCGACCACGAACAGACCGCAGAGGCAGAACGGATGGAAGCACTGGAAATTCAGATTCTTGAAACACTGGGATTCGACAATCCTTATCACCTGGATGACACTGGCAATGAGTGAAGACCAACCTGGCAGCGATTCGGGAAGCGGTTCCTGGATCGGTAAACTGACAAACCTGTTCACTGAATCGGTGGATGACACCAAAAGCCTGGTCAACATCCTGCGCCAGGCGGAACAGAACCAGATCATCGATGCCGACGGCCTCAGCATCATCGAGGGCGCCCTGCAGGTCAACGACATGCAGGTGCGTGAAATCATGATCCCGCGGTCGCAGGTCGCCACCATCGACATCACCGATTCACCACGCGACATCATTCCCAAGGTCATCGAGGCCGGCCACTCCCGCTTTCCCGTTATCGGGGAAAGCAAGGACGACGTCGTGGGCATTCTGCTCGCCAAGGACCTGCTGCCGCTGGTGCTGGATTCCGATTCCCGCTTCAACCTGAAGGATGCCCTGCGGCCCGCGATCTTCGTGCCGGAATCCAAGCGCCTTAATGTGCTGCTGAAGGAATTCCGCGAGAACAAGAACCACATGGCCATCGTCATCGACGAATACGGCGGCATGGGCGGCGTGGTCACCATCGAGGACGTACTCGAGCAGATCGTTGGCGAGATCGAGGACGAATACGACATCGACGAGGAAGACCAGATCAAAAAGGTGGACAAGGACAGCTACACCGTCAAGGCGCTCACGCCAATCGAGGATTTCAACGCCTTTTTCCACAGCAACCTGCCGGATGACGAGTACGATACCATCGGCGGACTGGTGCTCGACCAGTTCCGACACATTCCGGAACGGGATGAAACCGTCGGTATCGGCCCGTACGTGTTCAAGGTGCTGAACGCTGACAGCCGGCAGATCCGCCTGCTTCTGGTCACCACGGTGTTTGCCGAGGACACCGACGAGACCGGCTGATGGCCTCTGGCAACTCCGCCAATAATCCTGGTGCCGATTTCAGGCCGTCCACGGCAACCCGACTGTTCCTGGCCCTCGTGGCCGGCGCCATCGGTCCCCTCGCCTTCAGCCCGTTCCACATGTGGCTGCTGGGATTCATCTCGATCATGGGCTTCTATCTCGCACTCAAGCATGCCGATCCGAAAACCGGCGCACTGGCAGGCTGGTGCTACGGGCTCGGCCTGTTCGGGGTCGGTGCGTCCTGGATCTACGTCAGTATCAGCGTATACGGCAATACCGGCGCCTTCCTCGCCGGGCTGATCACGGCTCTGTTCGTCGCGGCAATGGCCCTGTTTTTCGCCTTGCAGGGCTGGCTCAACCAGCGCTTCTTCAATCGCTCCTTCTACATGTTCAGCTTTGCCGCGCTATGGATTTTGATGGAGTGGTTCCGCGGTTGGCTTCTCACCGGCTTCCCGTGGCTCTACGTGGGCTCCGCCCATGTGAATTCGCCTTTCGCGGGCATTGCCCCGCTGTTCGGCGTCCTGGGTATCAGCCTGGTGATCGTCCTGTCGGGAGCAGGCTTCGG
>CAZVSC010000038.1:21515-24563 GCA_964629325.1 uncultured Enterobacteriaceae bacterium | reverse complement strand
TGCCCACGCGCTGTGTGATACCATGCGGCCCGGTTACGACCAGTGCCCTCAATCATGCTCCGGTGGCACAGCTGGATAGCGCAGCCCCCTCCTAAGGGGCAGGTCGCAGGTTCGAATCCTGCCCGGAGCGCCAAATATTCCTATCCCAATTTCCAGGATAAACTTCGTTAAATTTCGCAGATCGCCTGTAATCAGCTTCAGCCCGAAGCGCCATATTCCCATCCCTTGTTTCCATAACTTGTTGTCTCTGCGTTTTTTTAATCGCAAACCTGATTTTTCCTGCGATATTGATTAATATCCAAGGACAGATGTTTTATAGATTTTCTGCACATGTCTGCAACCATTCTTCCCTTTGAACTGCCCCGCAACGAAGCGGTGATGTCTGTTCACAGCCTGATTCCCGAGACCGCCATGACAGCGGACTTCCTCGGCACCGAGCGCCAGAGTCACGCCATCCAGATCAGTCCGGACGGCCTGATGCTGACGGTTGGATACTCGATAATGGAAGCAAAAGAGGTCTGGATCACCAACCGCCGCGGCCAGACGGCCGAAGGCATCGTGCTCGCGCAGGATTATGATTCGGGCATTGCCCTGATTCGACCCACGACCAGTCTCGGCAAGGCCTACCTGGACACTGACGGAGCATCCACAGCCAATATCGGTGACCGCGTCGAAATCGTCACCAGTGAGAACTCCAAGGCCATGGATGCCGCCATCTTCGCCAAGGAGGAATACGCCGGCCGCTGGGAATACCTGCTGGAGGAAGCTTTCTATACGGTTCCCCTATGCGAACACTGGTCCGGTGCCGGCCTGCTGAACAAGCAGGGCAAACTGGTGGGCATCGGCTCCCTGGCGCTCGGCCTGAAAGGACCCACCGGTGACATCGTGCCCGGCAACCTGTTCATTCCCACGGACCTGGTCATGCCCTATCTGGACTACATGACTGCCCATGGGCAAAAACCCGGCAAGCTGCGTCCCTGGCTCGGCACACTCATCGAGGAACATGAATCAGAGCTTTGCGTAGTGGGTCTTTACCTGGGCGCCCCGGCGGCACGCGCGGGTATGCGTACCGGCGACATCATCCTCTCGGTGGATTCCCAGCCGGTATCTTCCATGGCGGGTTTTTTCAGGACCCTGTGGCATTTCGGTCCTGCCGGCACCCGCATCCCGCTGACACTGAAGGATGGTGATGGCACCCGCGAGGTCGTCCTGGACACCATCGATCGCAACAGCTTTTTCGTGCAGCATTCCCACAACATGTTCAACTGAGCAAGAGACTGCGCATGCGCCTTCTTTCATGGAACGTTAACGGTATACGGGCGGCTGTCGGCAAAGGCTTTGTTGAAGCCGTCTCTGACCTGGACTGCGATATCATCTGCCTCCAGGAAACCAAGGCCCAGGACGACCAGGTCATCACGGCACTGGAAGGCATGGATGGCTTTCATGTGTTCCCAAATTCCGCCGTCAAGAAAGGCTATTCCGGCACCGCCATACTCTCGCGCCAGGCACCGCTCCAAGTCACCTGTGACATCGGGATCAGCGAGCATGACCAGGAAGGCCGGGTCATCTGCGCAGAGTACCCGGCATTTAACCTGGTGACGGTCTACACACCGAATTCAGGCAACGGTCTCAAGCGGCTCGACTACCGCCAGGTCTGGGACCGGGATTTTCTCGCCTACCTGGAAAGCCTGGAAGAGCATAAACCCGTCGTGGTTTGCGGAGACCTCAACGTGGCACACCGGGAAATCGATCTGGCGCGGCCCAAGTCCAACTACAACAAGACAGCAGGCTACACCCAGCCGGAAATCGACGGCATGGACCGGCTGCTCGATGAGCGGTTCATCGATACTTACAGGCATCTGCACCCGGACACCATCAAGTACAGCTGGTGGAGCTTCAGGTCGGGCGCCCGCGGCAAGAATATCGGCTGGAGAATCGACTACTTCCTGGCGTCCTGCAAACTGGCAGACAACATCCGGCAGGCGGAAATTTTCGATCAGGTGACCGGCTCGGATCACTGCCCCGTACTGCTCGAACTCGATATCCAGTAATTGTCCTTTCCATAAAAAAACACCCGGCGTTGCCGGGTGTTTTTTCATGCTTGCTTTCGGTTGTCTTACTGCGGCGTACCTTCCAGTAGACCCATACCGCCCAGCGCGGATGCGCCGCTGCCGAGCGAGAAGCCGGTGACGAAGCCGTTGGTATCGCCGGCACCGGTGAATACGCCACCCAGGCCGCCTTCAATTCCGTTGGTGATACCTGCCGGGCTTATCACGACCGCATTGGTAAAGTTGCCCATAGTGGCCGTGGCGCCGTTGACGCTGCCGGTGAAGTTCATGGACCACTGCTCGGCACCGTAACCCACGTCAGCACTGAAGCTGCCGCTGGTGATCGAGCCGGAATTCAGGTCGACGTCGAAACCGACATCCAGAGCGGTCAGGGTACCTGCAGTACCGGCACCGGTGAACTGGTTCGGCACGGAGCTGTAGCGCCAGTTGCCGGATGTGGACTTCAGGTCATCCATGTTGGCGGGATCGACGACAGCGAGGTACACGCGCTGGAAGTCCGCGCCACTGATTTCCTGCGAACCATCCAGCAGGCCTGGCAGGCTCCAGTAGCCCCAGTCTACGGTGAGGTCGCCGACGCTGGCGGAGGAACTGACGCCACCTTCGGCATTGGCCGGAATGGAAGCGAACAGGACTGTGGCGCCATCGACTTCGGCGACAGCCACCTGGCCGACGGGCTCGGTGACCAGGTTGCTGACTGAAGTGATCAGGTCGCGCACTACTCCGCCTTCGGACTGGCGCAGGCCGCTGGAGCCCTGCTCGACCAGTCGACAATCGGGGTCCACCAAGCACTGCTGTACGGTGAGGTCCGGATTGCTCGGGACGAGGTTGGGATCAACCAGCTGACAGCTCGGTTCACGCTCACATTGCTGGACATTCAAATCGGGATTGCTCGGCACCAGGTTGGATGAGCTGTTGCCGCCACCGTTGCTGTTGGAATTGCCGCCACCATTGCTGTTGGAATTGCCGCCACCGTTGCTGT
>CAZVSC010000038.1:5746-21415 GCA_964629325.1 uncultured Enterobacteriaceae bacterium | reverse complement strand
TTGCTGTTGGAATTGCCGCCACCATTGCTGTTGGAATTGCCGCCACCGTTGCTGTTGGAGTTGCCGCCGGAATTACCATTTCCATTGCCATTGTTTCCGCCAGAATTGCTATTGCCGTTACCGTTGCCAGGGTTGTCCTCGTCAAAGCCATCTTCATCATTACCATGGCCTTTATTGTCATCACCACCGGTATCAGTGTCAGTATCGGTGTCTTGCGGTTCTTCTTCAGGTGCACAGTCCGTCGCCAGGGAGCAATTCGGATCATTCGGGAAGAAGTCATCACGGTCGTCAACTCCATCACCGTCCGAGTCAATGAACGTGGTCCTGGTCGGATCATTCGGGAAGGCATCATCCCGGTCATCGATACCATCACCATCCGAGTCTATAAAAGTGTTCCTGGTCGGGTCATTCGGATAAAAATCCTCTTCATCGGGTATACCGTCACCGTCACTGTCGGCAAACTTGGCTACTTCGTTCTTATTAACAACAATATCTTCCTGCTTGATGTTATTGGTCGGGTTGATCTGGACATCCACGTTTGTGCTGGTTGAACCGAGGTTACTGGTTATAGTCACATTGATGTTGGTATTGGGATTATCAACAAGTCCGGGCGGGTTGGCAGGTCGCCGAACCGCCGCAACAGTCCTGACAGGGGCATTGTTGCTGAGTTCTTCTTCATCGACGACCGCTTCCCCGGTATCACCTGTTTCGTTTGTACCTGACTGGGCGGCGTTGTTCTGGACAACGCCCCTGCCCACGAACGGGTGATCATCAGAAAGTTCTGTTAGACGTTGGCCAACCGCAGCGGTAACTACATCGCCGATACCATTGTTACCGTTGTTACTGCCATTATTGGCAGGGGCTGCCGCAAGCGTGGTTGTCTCGCCACTTTCAGTATTTTCAGTGCCTGCATCACCGTCAGCGTCTGCTACATCGTTGCCGTCATCACCATCGTTGCCTGCAGCGCCACCATCATCGTCGGCGGCCCCGCCATCATCATCGGCTGCTCCGTCACCATCATCGGTGCCATCACCGCCATCATTTTCATCGTCGGCATCATCTTCTTCATCATCAGCCACGTTGGCGAAATTGATATTGCCAAGCTGCTGCGGTACCTGGTTGAGGCCCACGGGCGCCTGGCCACGATTGGTCCGGCTGAAATCGAAATTGGCGCCCAGGCCCAGTTCAATTTCACCGTTGTCGTTGGTTACGGTAGTGCCGCCGTCGTAGACACCGGTAAACAGGGCATCCAGGACATTGTCTATTACCGCTTCGTGGGTAGTACCACGAACTCCGATGGACGCATACTGGGTATCTACCCGGTATTCCTCGCCATCCTCGTTGCCAATCAGGCCGTCGATGGTCCTGAATCCGCCTTGTACCAGGTTCATGATGGCCCGGTCAGCATCTCCGCCTTCACCATCGTAGTTGTATTCGTCAAAGCGGAATTCCGTATTTTCTTTCAGGGCAACGATCGCCGAATCCACCAGCCGTATCTGGGCGAAACCGGCAGGGCCGGTAATAATGGTTTCCCGGGCGAAAATCTGTGAACGCCTGCCAAGCATCCGGGAATCCCCATTGGCATCAATGGCTGTCACCGAACCCCGGGTCAGTAGGATATTACCGATAGCCTCCTCTTCCTGGGCTGAAACTGCTCCACAAAAAATTAGGGTCAGTAAGAGTACTGACCTAGCAAGTGATCTGATGCTGGTTGCGCTGTTCATTTTTTGACCTTGTTCTTGTCCCGGTTGAACTGCAGTGCTCCGCGCTGCCGGAGCTGTTCCATGCCTCTTGCCGGTGTTCGGACCCTTGGCATAAGTCGTATATTAATTTTCTAACAATGTTGAATATCAGTAGGTTATTGGAAATTTGTGAACCAAAACACATGTTTTTTTAATATTTGTGAATCAATTCACTTTACGCCGTGGAAAAATTACTTTAAGGCGCCTGGTCGTAGAAATTTCAGGAAATTCTTATATTTACAGGTAATTAGGCGGTATAGTTAAAGTAATCTGTTCAGAGTTGTGGCTGTTCGGAGTGACCGGGTCAATTCGCTGCCCGTATACCCGCCATCACGCTGCAGGCCAGTAAAACTCTGCAATACAGCCCCAGTCTGCCAGTTACCTGGACGCATGTCACTCGCCCGCGGTACCCGAGAAGTACTGCTCGGCTCTGGCGAAAGCTTCCGGCCCCACCATATCGCCGATCCGGCGCCCCGGAATATCATCCGCCGGCGGGTGAATACCGCCCCATATCCGGGAGAGGCTGGTCTGGTCGGACGCATCCTGGTAGGTGGCCCACTGCAGGATCACGTCGACACTGGGGCCCTCTTCGAAGACGAGGAACTCGTTCTTCGGCGCATGGAACTCCCCCAGACCCCCGGGGAAGTAGGGCGAGCCCGTCAGCAGGGTCATGACATGCGCCGCACTGCGGGAAAACGTACTGTGTCCGGAAACATAGCCGGCAAAAGGCGGTGTCACGAACGACGGGCGCTGATAGGGCCACCAGTCCTCGGCCAGGATCCAGCCAACCCCCGCATAGTCAACCTCCGGGTCAGGGACATAATCCGGGCCGCGCCAGGCAAAAAGCTTGATCTTGCCGACATTTTCATCGTTTGCACCTGCCAGCGGATCACCCGGCTGCACCAGTTCGATGAAGCCCGGCTTCAGCTGGATGCCGTCCGGGTCATAACTCATGGCATTCGGATTACTGCTTTGGCCCAGGTCGGCCATGTAGCGGATAGCGGAAACCGGCCTGATGTAGTCATACCAGCCCTTGATACCCCAGGCTGTCACCGCCGTGTCATGCATGGCCCCACCCAGGGTGAAATAGGCCTTTACATCCCATTCCAGGTCATCGAGTACATCGCCTTCACCCTTGAAGCGTTTTTCCAGCAGAGGGTGGTCGGAAACATAATTGAGGATGGTGAACCAGTGGCCCGGTGGCGTTTCGGAATCGGGGCCATCCGCCCAGAATTCGGCAAGCACACGTGCATAGTCGCCCCGTGGGACAATCTGCGGTTCGTAGGGTACTCCTGTGACAGGATTGACCTCGTAGCCTGGGGAAGGATCACCGCCCTCCTCCACTTTGTAGAAATTCGTGTACTGGGAAAGCTTTGTCGGGTATTCCTGGATGTTGCCGATACTGGCGGGCGAGATATCCCACAGGACACCATCATCCGGATCCAGCTGGGCGGACCACTGGGCAACCAGCTGGAAACCCCACTTGTAGTATTCGCCCCTGGGCAGGCCAAGTATGACGTCTTTTATATAGGGGGGCTTGCCCGGGTCGTGGTAAACGTACCACTGTGCACCGTCACGCTGATAAATGGTCAGATCGTTCACTGTCAGTGAAAACGGCTCGACCCTGCCCCATTCAGGACCCACAAAAGGCGGCGTGTCACCCAGGAATATATTGCCGCTCTGGTCCCTGAACACGTCAAAGGACAGGGGTTGCCAGTTATTGGGTTCGGTAAGGTTGGGATTCCCCTTTTCGGTCGGAGCCATGGGCTCATTGACCGACTGGTAATGAAGGGGTGCGTAGCCATTGGCCTCATTTGCACCGTCCTGCAGGCCGTAGTCGATCATGCACTGGCCTAGATGGTTGCCAAGCGCCGCCGCATTGCCGCCACTGTAATCCGTAGATGTGAAGTTCTTGTCATAACCCAGCGCCGCCATGGTCTGGTTGAAACTCTTTGTCACCTTCGAGGCGCCGGGCGCCCTGGCAAACCGATGGCTGAGCAGGCGGTAGGCAGCGAATGTAATGACCTGGCGGCGCGCCTCGGCGACATCTGCAGGTGATGGCATGCCCTCGTAGGGACAGTTGAACCCGTTAAGGCTCTTGCCCAGGAGATAGGTGTCCGCCACACCATCGAATACCGCCCAGCCGTCGTACATCACCGCGGACGTATGAAAGAGATTGCGCGAATGCACCGTGGGTCTGGCCAGGTCGTTGCGAATGCCATTCAGCAACTCCTCGCTCCAGATGCGGGCGATGCTGTGTTCTGTATCCAACTTCGCCGCCTCACCGCCTGTGACCCGAAAAACCACATCGCCGCTGCTGCTGTCCAGCGAGGCAACAAGCGTCACATCCGAAAATACCTTGCCGTTGCTGAAACGCACTACGGGAATATGCAAGCCCGTTTGCTGGCTGTATGTGGGCGCGTTACCGAGCGCTGCGGTTCGCTTGACGGCGCTCGAGACGCGAAAAACGATATCCCCTGACTGCTGCAGCCGCAGGCAGACATCGTATTGCTGGCCGGTTTCACTCAATTCAACGGGCAGGCACAACTTGCCGGTACCGGTATCGAAATTGCCCCGCGTCTGCTCCGTGGTCTGGGCCGCCAGAAGACCCGAAACAAGGCATAAGAGGACGGCTATTCCCGCTCTGCTATTGCACAGGCGGCCGGCGAAGGCGAGCGGCATCAGGTTTCCCACGTGGTTTCCTCGGACAGGTACGTTGGTGAGCAATATGGCAAAAGCCTGGAGCGGGCTGTTCGGCAGCCTTCTTGTACCGTGGCTTTACAAGAGCGCAAGCCTAAAAAAATTAACCAGATTGATCAAGGAGTAAAGGCCGTGGCGGCGATGCAAATGCGTACCCAGGAACCGGTGATTTGCACGTCCCCAGACCAAATAAATCAGTGTTTTTCATGCCGAGATATGATTTACTCAGCAGTGAAAAATCCGGGTAACAGCCTGGAAAATAATAACTAAAATCCACACTACCACTACCAATAATAATTCCAACAGGGGGCTCCTCTATGTCGCAAAACAGCAACGGCAACTGGGATACCAGTTACGAGTGGAAAATCATCCTGCTGCTCAGCCTGACCTTCGGCCTGGTCGGTCTGGACCGCTTCATTCTTCCCGTGATCCTGCAGTCACCCAACTCCACCATGGGCATGGATCTCGGCCTGACGCCTGAACAGGGCGGTCAGCTCGCGGGTTATCTCGGCATGGCCTGGGGTGTTTCCGCCTTCATCATGGGTTTCATGGCTGACAAACTCGGACGCCGCGCCGTCCTGGTACCCGCCATCATCATCTTCTCGCTGATGTCCGCCTTCAGCGGCCTGGCCACTTCCGTCATGATGCTGGTCATTGTACGCGTGATCATGGGTCTCGCCGAAGGCCCGGTCGCCTCGACCGGTGTCGCGGTGGCGGTGGAAGCATCCAAGCCCTCACGTCGCGGCCTCAACAACGGCATCTTCCAGTGCATGATCTCGCTGTTCGGCCTGGCCCTGGCCCCGATCATCGCGGCCAACCTGCTGGAAAGCTACAACTGGCCGGTGGTGTTCATGCTGGTTGGCGCCCCGGGTATCGTGATAGCCGTCATCATGTGGTTCGTCATCCGTGAGCCGCTCAAGCAGGCCGCCGAAGCCGGCAAGGGTGGCGCCAACGAATCGCTGGGATTCAGTGCGGTGTTCGGCATGTTCGGGCATCGCAACGCCAAAGTGGCGCCGTTGACACTCATCTGCGCCATGGGCGGCATATTCGTGATCGCAGCCCTGCTCTTTGCCTACCTGACCGCCCCTGAAGTCGCCGGTGGCCTGGGCCTGGATGCCCTGACCGCAGCAAACGTCTTCTCAGCTGTGGGTGTTGGAGGCTGTATCGGCCAGTTCGCCATGCCGGCCCTGTCCGACATCCTCGGTCGCAAGATCACCACCCTGGCCTCGTACATCCTGGCGGCGGTGTTCCTTTATACCTTCTCGCAGACCGGACCGGAAAGCACCACGGTATTATGGATCCTGCTGTTCTTCTCTTCCCTGTTCAATTTCGCCGCCCTGGCCATCCTGGCTGGACCGGTGGCCGCGGAAGCCGCACCCCCGGGCATGCTGGCCTCCATGGCGGGCTTCGTGATCTTCGCCGGTGAATTCATCGGCGGTGGTATCAGCCCGATCATTGCCGGCGGCCTGGCCAGCGAATACGGTTTGCGGTCAGCGATCTACTTCGCCGCCTGCGGACTGGTACTGGGCTTCATCGTGGCCCTGTTCATGGTGGAAACCGCACCAAGCAAGGTTGGGTTGCACATGGGCAAGGATGAATCCACGCCACCCATGTAAGGCACAAGTCGCAATAAAAAACCCGGCAACTGCCGGGTTTTTTATTGCGCGTTGAAAACGCAAGATGACGTTTCCACATTTATAGAGTGCTATCCCTGAGCACCTGCTCAAGCTGCATAATGGTGTCTTTCACCCCGGGCATGGCAGGATACACTTCGAGCAGTGTGAGGAAGGCGCCGCGGGCCAGGAAGTAATCACCCCGGTCCATGTAGACCAGCCCCCTGCCCGACAAGGCACCAAAATGCCAGGGCTCCAGTTTCAGGACCTCGACTATATCTTTTAAAGACGCATCGAAATCACCCAGCAGCCAGTAAATGGTGGCGCGTTTGTTCCAGGCTTCGGCGAAATCCGGTTTCATCGCGATGAGGCGCGTATAGGTGTCGCGGGCAGAATACAGGTCGTTGGCGTTCATCTGGGAGATGCCACGCTGCATCAGCCCTGCGGCCTGGGGATCCTCGTGGCGCACCCAGATATCCCAAATGCGGTTCGCGATGCTGTTGGCGCGGTAGACGTCTGTTTCTTCCTTCAGTTCCGTGAACAGTTCTTCCAGTTGCGGATCTTTCTGGTCAGCGAGCAAATTACCGCTCCAGAATAAAACGAGAAAGCTCAGCACCCGGTACATATGGTTGCCCCTAGTCTGGCAGGCCGAACACGAACAATCCCGCACCCGCCGAGATGGCAACGTACTGCCTGCCGTCGATGGCGTAACTCATGGGACCACTGGCGATCTGCCCGCCCAGGGTTGCGCGCCACAATTCCGCACCGGTTTCGGCGTCGAGGGCATAGAAATGTCCTTCACGGCCGCCGGCGAACACCAGGTTGGTGGCGGTGCTGAGCACGCCGCTGTCGGTAACGTTGCTCATGACATGACGCCAGACAATTTCACCGTTCTGGGGATTGATGGCCTGGATGGCGCCAAGGCCCTCTTCCGGCGTGCGCTGGTTGACCGGGTTCACGCCGAGTGCCGGCATGGCCATGGTGGGGAATGCACCAACATACTGCTGACCCGGTGTGTATGCCACTGGCCGTTTCGTGTAGACGGAATACGTATCCAGCCAGGCCGGCATGTAGAACAGCTCCGTTACCGGCGAATAGGACGGCGGGTACCAGTTGGTAGCGCCCTGGTTGTTGGGCATGATGAAGGTGCCCTCTTCCGTCGGGTAGAGCGCGCGGATGGGACGACCATTGTCGTCGAATCCACTCATCCAGTTCACTTCCACGAACGGCGAACCGTGCAGGAATTCACCGGTGGCGCGATCGAGCACATAGAACACACCGTTGCGGTTCGCCCACAACATCACTTTGCGGTCTTCACCACGCCAGTTGAGATCCACCAGTACGGCGGCCTGGGTGGAGTCATAATCCATTTCATCGTGCGGCGTGAACTGGTAGTGCCACGCCAGTTCACCGGTATCGGCGTTCAAGGCGACCACCGATTCGGTATACAGGTTATCGCCAGGCCGGGAATCACCGTTCCAGTCGGGGCCGGGATTGCCGACACCCCAGTAAGTCAGGTTCAGGTCGGGATCGTAGGAGCCGGTCTGCCAGATGGAACCACCGCCGATCTTCCAGGCTTCCTGCTCGGGGTCTTCCCAGGTCTCGAAGCCGGGTTCCCCCGGGCCGGGGACGGTATGGAATCGCCACAGCTCCTCACCGCTGTCAACATCGTAGGCAACGATGTAGCCGCGGATGCCGTATTCCCCGCCCGCAGGGCCAACGATGACCTTGTCATCAATGATCAATGGCGCCAGGGTCAGGGCGTAGCCCAGTTCCGGATCAGCAACATCGATGATCCATTCCGGTTTGCCGGTGCGCGAATCCACTTTCACCAGCTTGCCGTCGATGGTACCCATGAACAGGCTGTGGCCGTGAATGGCGAGACCGCGGTTCACACGACCGCAACACACGCGCGCTTCGGGCAGCGGTGTATAGGCGTACTGCCAGAACAGGCGGCCGGTGAGCGGATCGATGGCGACCATGGTGTTGGGCGCCGCTACTGTATACATGACCCCGTCCACGACCAGTGGCGTTGCCTCGAATTTTTCCGCGGCACCGTCACGGCCGCGATTCTGCCAGACCCATTTCAATTCCAGGGTATCAACATTGGCTTTCGTGATCTGTTCAAGGTCGGAATGCCGCTGACTGTCATAGTCACCGCCATACAGCAGCCAGTTCTGTGGTTCTGACTCGGCATTGAGAATGCGGGCAGGTGTAACCTGTGCATAAATGTTCAGGGAACCTGCTGCCAGCAACAGGCAAAAAAATGGTTTCAGCATGCTTTTCATTATTGTTCCCCTTTCAACGAAATCATATAGGCCACCAGGTCAGCCACCTCATCGTCTGACAGCACATCCAGATAGGAAGGCATCGGTGACGGGATGAATCCATGACTGGCCAGGTCCTGCTTCATATAAGCAGCCAGGCGCTGATCTTCATTGAGCAGTTGCACGGAATGCGTATCCTGGTTCAGCAGGAGGCCGACAGTGACCCGTCCCTCCAGGTCCGTCACCTGGTACATGCGCTGGCCGGCACGCACTTCCGCCAGCGGCTCAAGCATGGACTCCTCCAGGGCCCCGGGTGTGCGAATGGCGCCGATATTGCCAAGGTCCGGGCTGACCAGGTTGCCGCCGCCATTGACGCCATGGCATTCACTGCACAGCGTCTCATTGGAGAAAAACAGGGCTTCCCCCCGCGCCGCATCGCCAATGCGCACCTCGCGGTCGTCCCTTGCCATCCCCCCGCCGGTCGGCAACGAGCGCACGAAGGCGACGATGGCGCGGGTGTCACCATAGGACAGGTTGGTTTTCGGAATCATCAATGTATTGGGAATGCCTTCTCGAATCAGGCGAATGAGGTCCTCGTCCGAACTCGCGCGCCGGAAGCGGCCGCTGGTGAACCTGACGCCTTCCACGGCATCGCCGTTGTCACCGTGGCAACCCAGGCAGTTGGCCTGGTAGAGACCGCGGCCGTTTTCGATGTCGGAGGGGGCATAAGAATGCTCTTGCGCCCACAGAGAGGAACAAGGGACAAGGAACAAGGTACAAGGAATGAGCCCCCTGAACACACGTAATAGTTTCTGCATTGTGAATAATTCCCCTTTAATAATGACTCATGTTTTATAAGTATAACCCTTGTCCCTCAGGCCTTGTCGTAAAGCTTCCGTACTTCCCTGCAGATAATTTCCACACCCTGCCTAACCTGGGCCTCATCCTGCGCATAGGACACCCTGATGCACTCATGGGCATGGGACCAGTCGTTCGCCAGTCCGGCAAAGGAATCATAGCCTGGAATTACCAGCACCCCTGCTTCTTTCAGTATCTCGTACAACCTGGCACTGGTTACCGGCAACTGCTGAAACCATAACCAGAGAAATATGGCACCCTCGGGTTTGTGCACATAGCAGGGAATATCGCCGAGTGCCTCGATGAACAGCTCCATGGTCTTCAGTGCGCGATCGCGATAGTACGGCATGATCATCCGGCTGCTTATTCTCAATACTTCGCGATTTTCAAACAGACGGCCGGCGATGGCAGGCCCGACGTTGCCGCAGGCGAGGTTGAGTATGGTGTTGGCCGTGGCGTAGGCCTGGATGAGCGCCTCTGAGGCCACGATGAAACCGGTGCGCACGCCCGGCAGCCCCAGCTTGGACAGACTCAGCAGCAGGATGGTGTTCTCGCTCCAGTAAGGACTGACCTCATTGAAGATGATATTCGGAAACGGCGTGCCGTAGGCGCCGTCAATGATCAGCGGTATATCATTTGCCACCGCGATCTTGTCCAGTTGGCTGATCTCGGCGTCGGTCAGTACGTTGCCTGTCGGATTGGTCGGGCGCGAGACGCAGAATGCCGCCGTGGTGTCGGGCAACACCAGGTTGTCGAAGTCCACGCGATACTTGAACAGGTGGTCGTCGAGGATATCAATGGCTGGCTTGGTCGCGGTGAAAAAATCGGCTTCCAGCCCGGCGTCCGCATAACCCAGGTATTCAGGCACCAATGGAAACTGTATCTGCCGGTGCGTGCCATCGGAAAAACGCCCGGCGAGCAAATTCGACAACACGTAAAATGCGGACTGCCCGCCATTGCTGATGGCCACGTTGCGGTCGGTCACCGGCCAACCGTATTCATCCCGCAGCAGTGCGGCGAGCTGTTTCAGCAGGCGCTCGTCCCCCTGGGGCGACTGGTATTTGCCCAGTATTTCGTAGGCGCCATCCGGCGCTTCAAGCAATTGTACAAGATGCTCTTTATAGATGTTCTCGACGGCGGCAATACGGGCCGGGTTGCCGCCGCCCATGGAAATCATGTCGGGCCGGGTATGCAGGGCTTCGCCCAGGTCCGCCATGAGATCGACGATGCCGGAACGGCCGGTGTACTTTTCGCCAAAACTGGAAAATTTCATAAGGCTGGTACTGCTTGCCGGTTTATTCGGGTAATGCGAACACGTACAGCGCGTTGCCGGTATCCGGATAGTGAATTTCGGGTGTCAGCCGCGATGGTACGATACGCGGGCTGCCGCCGCCCAGCCCCGTCGGCACGGCTATATACTGCCGGCCATCGATGCTGAAGGTGATGGTGAAACCCTGCACGGAAGTGCCCAGACGGGTTTGCCACAGCACCTCGCCCGTTTCCACGTCGAAGGCGCGGAAACGCCGGTCCATATCGCCGGCAAACGCGATATTGCCGGCGGTACTGAGTATGCCGGTCATGAAGGACGCCGGCTGCTCCACCGACCATAATTCTTCCAGCGTGCGCACGTCATAGGCAGCCAGCTTGCCGACATTGCCGTCGGTGCCCGGCATCGGGAACCAGTCGCGATTCACACCGGCCCCGCCGCCGCCCTCCACGAAATCCAGCTCCGTGGCGCGCTGGCGCAGGCAGCTCTGGCTGAGCGGAATGATCAATCGGGAAGTGCCCGGATGGTAGCTCATGGCATGCCAGTTCTTGCCGCCGGCGGATGACGGGCACACTTCCAGCCAGTCGCCCATGCCGGATTCGATCACGTCGGCGCGATACTGCGGCCGGCCCGTTTCCGGGTCGAAGTAATCGAAAGCGGTTTGCAGGACGGTCTCGGCATGACCGATGTACTTGCCGGTTTCCCGGTTGAGTTTCCAGAGAATGCCGTGCTTGCCAACGGAAAACACGACTTTCTCGCCGTCGATGTCCACCAGCATGCGCTCGAACACCTCGTCCAGATCGAACACTTCACCCGGCACATGCTGGTAGTACCAGATAAGTTCGCCGGTATCGGGATTCAGTGCCAGGGTGGCGTTGGAATAGAGCGCGTCGTCGAACACGGTCATGCCGCGGCTGACCGGCATCCAGGGTTTCGGCTGGGACACGCCGATATAGAGAATGCCCAGTTCGTCATCGTAGGTGGGCGTGATCCAGGTGTCGTTGCCGGCGCGGAACATGTCGTCGATGCCGCCCCAGGAATCCGTTTCCTCGGTTCCTGCCCTGGCTACAGTTTCGAACTTCCAGAGGAAGCGGCCATCGTTGACGTCGTAGGCGCTGACGTAGCACTTCTCAGGACGAAAGCGCAGGCAATTCCCCATGCCGGTAAAAACCTTGCCGTCTGCCACGAGCGGTCCGCTGGAATTGCCGAATCCCTCACCGATCAGCGCTTCCCAGATCTGTTCGCCGTCCACGGCCCTGAGCGCAACAATGCGCGCATCGGGCGTATTCACGATCAACCTGTCTTCATAGATGGCCATGCCGCGCATGGTGCCGGTGCGACCGCCGAGGCTGTGCTCCCAGATCAGGTCGCCGGTAGCGGCTTCCAGGGCCTGGATCTTGTTGCCGGGGTTGAAGATATACATGATGCCGTCGTGCACGATCGGTGACAGCTGGCTGCCGCCCTGATTGCCGAGCGCCCACACCCATTGCAGCTGCAAACCATTGACGTTGTCGCGATCGATCTGGTCCAGCGCGCTGTAGCTCCACGCCTTGCGATTGCCGCGATGGACCAGCCAATCGGCAGGGTCCGGATTACGCAGCATGGCTTCGGTGACCGGCCGGTAATTGGGCACTTCGCCGGCGATGGTGACGCCGGTCGGCCCCTCGTTCTCGGGACCGGCCAGTGGGGCCTGGAAATTCTGTGGTGCGCCGGCGGTGGTGAATTGCCTGACGCGTGCCGCGGAATCGGCCAGCAGTGCGGCTTCCCCCGCTGCACCGCCGTTGGCAGACAGGATAAAGGCAGCCAGGTCGACATAGGTCTGCTGCGGCAGGCCGCCGACATTGGTGGGCGGCATGGCGGAACGCATGGCATCAATCAGTTCGGCGACGGTGCGGTTGTTCCAGACACTGGTGAATGCCGGGCCGCGTAGCGAAGCAATCGGGCCATTGCCGGACATATCGTTCTGGTGGCAACCCTGAGAACAGTTGGCCTGGTAAGCGGCGAGACCCGCAGCGACCTGCTCCTCGGTGAAACTGGCCTGCGCTTCGATCTCGACCGCGGTAGCAACTTCATCATCCACCTGTGAAAGCGCATGCGCGCAGAATAACAGTCCTGTAGCCGCGATGGCCGTTGAGTATCTATTCATAATGTTGTCCGGATTACCTGTATATCAAATGGAATTCAGTTGCGCCCCACCGCGGCCATCAGCTCCGCCTTCGTCATCAGCGGTGGTGATGCCGGCCTGTGCACGGGCACGAATTGCGCGTAGTCGATGCCAAGCCGGTCCAACTCACCGGCAAACCACACCAGGAATGGGTGACCGCCGCCGCCGAACACCGGGTTGATCCAGGGCTGCAGCAAATCGGCCTCGACGATGGTCTGTATGGCCGGAATGAAAGCGATCAATGCGTCGTCGGCATGGGTGCTGCCATCGAGCTTGTGGAATTCCACGCGCTGGCTGCCGTCATCGATGGCGAGAAAGTCACCAACGCCAAGGATATCGACCGGCAGGCCGCTCGTATCGACGGCATCCGGGTTCAGCGTGCGCGGATTGGCCAGAGCCCTGGCGAAGAAGTCGACATTGGTGTCATGAGTCACGATAGTCGCGCCTTCCGCCACGAATTGCCGCAGGCCGCTGGCGTGGTCGAAGTGGTTGTGCGTGGTCAGTACGTAGCCGATGGGCTTGCCCGGGAACAGCTCTTTTGACAGGGCAATGATCTCATCCGCGCGGGCATCATTCTGCAGCCCATCCAGAACTACAGTGAAGTCGGCAAAACCCATCACCACGGACTGGTAGGCGCCATGCAGGGCATAAACGCCCTCTCCGATCCTCTCGTACGGGGGCAAATCCGGTTGTTCTGCACCGCCAAATCGACTGCCGCCTTCGGGGGGCTCGGCACTTGCGGTGGTGGCCGGGTCGACGCTGTTCACAACCAGGTCGAGCGTGGCAAACCCGCCCTGCTTCTGCACGATATGGGCTGGAAATACGACGCCGTTGAATTCCCTGTAATCACTGAATTCTGCCTCAAAGAGCATGTCACCGAAGACGCTGTCATCGACCCGGGTGAGAACATGGTCCAGCAGATAGTCGTCACCATAGCTCCCGACCAGGTGATACTTGATACCGCCGGAGTCCACATCCATCGTCAACTGCAACCCGCTATCGCCGCGCATGACATCGGCGTTCACCGACCCGGCAAGCCTGAGGAATCCAGGTGGCGTCAGGTGTACCTGTAACTGCTGCAGCCAGGGCGAAGACGCATTGACGGATGAGCGCTGGGTTTGGGCGGCCGCTCCCGGCTGGGCACCGCAGCCGCCAAGCTTGTCGGGATCCATGCCGGACTGACGCTGTGCAGTCTGGACAGAGTTGAAGGTATCGTAATCGATGACTCGGCTGTAGTCGGCGATCGCCCAGCGCGCCCAGCCATCGGCAATATTCCAGGGCTGGCCAAGACAGGCTTCCCAGCCATCGGCTGTGTATTCGATCCTGCCAACGCCTGCCATGCCCATGGCATCCAGGGCTTTGATCGTGACCTGTTCGAGAGATTCGGTAACAGATGCCGGTGCAGTCGGCGATATCTCTTCACCACCCTCCTGCTGGCAACCCGACAACAGCAGGGCTGCAACGATCGTCATCGCGGCCTTAGCGGCCAAGGCTCGATCGAGAATATCCCCCGACATGGTGAGTCCCCTGTTGATAGACCTGGAAACCGGAATCGGATACGCCCGGTTTAATCCTTTTTGTTTTTATGAACGTCTAATAATACCCAGTAAGCACGCAGAAATACCAGTTAGGCGTTTTCGCCGATTCTTAGCTCCGGTCACCAAGACTGGCAAGCGACAAAACGCCACAAGATCACCATATCTTATTGATTTAAATAGTTTTATAAGGTTTGGCACGGTGTTTGCTGAAGTAAAAGGAAAGATAGGAAAGACCAGGTCAGTTTGGCTTTGAAGCCCCGGACCTCGCGGCAGCTACACGCAGCAGCATCGAAACCGGCAACGCCGTACTGGCAAGTACCGAACAGATAAAGAACAAAAGGAGTATTCAACATGATTAACAGCCAGATTTTTTTCAAGAAACTGTGCTTGATGAGCTTTGGCGTCGCCTTGATGATGGTCCTGGTCGACACCGCCCGCGCAGATGAACAAGTCACCCGTCGCCACACCTTCGAGCTGGATGACATCGATACCGTGGTTTTCAGCAACAGCGTCGGCAGGTTCGAGATCATCCCTACCGACAATCAGGAAATGCGCATTACCGTGGATATCGAGGCCAGTGAGCGTGGTTTCTTCCGCCGCAGCGTTGACATCGACGACATGGACATCAAGGTCAAGGAGCGAGGTGACACCCTCTACCTGAGTTTTGATGAAAAGGATGCCAGCGCCGAATGGCTGGTGGAAATGCCTGCAGTGGCCCGCACTTCGGTGGAAATGGGGGTCGGCGAGGTCCGCCTTGAAATCGGCGCCACCGAACTGGATGTTGAACTGGGCGTCGGTGAAATCGATGTCTACGCACCGGAAAATGCGGTCGGCCGTATCGACCTGGATGCCGGCGTAGGCGATGCCGATGTCCGCGGCGGCGAAGTCATCCGGAGGGATTCCGCATTCATCTCCGAGAGTATCCGTGCCGAAGGCAAGGGTTCCAACCGGATGAATGTGGAAGTCGGCGTAGGCGATATCAGCGTCAGGTTGAACTGACGAGGGTGGCTAGCCAGGAGAAACCGGTCGGTAATACCGGTTTACTCCCTTCCGGCGTGGTATTACCATTTCCCCGCAACCACACACCGTCAGGGGAAGATCATGAAAAGAGCCGTATGCCTGCTGCTGGCTTTGACCGGCGCGGCAAGCAGCCTGTCCGTATCAGCGCACCACTCATTCGCCGCCCAATACGACATCAACCAGCCGATTACCCTGACGGGCAAAGTCACCAAAGTGGAGTGGACCAACCCCCACGCCCGCTTCTATGTCGATGTCACCGATGATTCCGGCAATGTGCATAACTGGAATATCGAGCTGGGCAGCCCCAACTTCCTCAGGCGCGCCGGCTGGTCACGTAACGACCTGCAGGTCGGCGATGACGTCACCGTAAGCGGCTCCATGGCGCGCAGCGGCGCCGACATGGCCAATGCCGAAAGTGTTATTCTCGGCAACGGCAAACAGGTGTTTGGCAGAAACGCAGCCGACAATAACTAACCGCTGGTCGTTTTCCTTGTCCCTTG
>CAZVSC010000038.1:0-5646 GCA_964629325.1 uncultured Enterobacteriaceae bacterium | reverse complement strand
CGGATATTCAAATGCATAAATTCTTGCCACTGTTATTTATATTGTTAGGTGCATCTGTCCAGGCACAGGATGCCGACATGCGTCCCGTGCCCCGCCTGCCCGACGGCACACCGGATTTTTCCGGCATCTGGTCCGGTGGCGGCCCCGTCGGCGACATCGCCGGCGGCCTGATGCCGGGTGAAGTCATGCTCCTGACCGAGGAATACGCCGCCGTGAAGGCTGGCCGCATGGCCGCCGATGACCCGGAGGCCAACTGCCTGCCGACCGGCGTACCCCGCATCGCCCCCTACCCCTGGCGCATGCTGCAGACACCGGCCTACGGCCCTGCCACGCACCTGTACTTCATTTTCGAGGGCAACGTGCACAGCTTCCGGCAGATCTTCATGGACGGCCGGGAACACCCGCCGGAAGAGGAACTCGATCCCACCTGGTACGGCCATTCCATCGGCTGGTGGGAAGGCGACACCCTGGTCATCGACACCGTCGGATTCAACGACCGCACCTGGTTCGATTTCCTCGGCAACCCCCATTCCACGGAACTGCACACCATCGAGCGCTACACCCGCATCGATTACAACACGCTGGAAAACATCACCACCGTCATCGATCCCGCGGCCTACACGCAGCCTTTCACCATCCGTTTCACCGCCCGGCTGCAGCCTGCCGACTGGGACATCATGGAATATGTGTGCAACGAAAATAACCAGGACGTCGACCATATCCGCGGCCCGGCCCGCCTCTTCTGACACCAATCGACAGAAATAAAAAAGGGAAGCTCTGGCTTCCCTTTTTATGCTTTGAAATCCAATCTAGTTGTTGCCGCCCTGGAATGCCGACTGCAACAGGTGCGTCAGTGTATGCACGTAGCGCAGCTTGCCGTTTTCCACGCGAAACAGGTGCGTGTCCGGCGAGCCGCTGCCGCCGCCAGGACGGCCGGTGCCGAAGGTGCAGTACACCACCACAGCACCGGTCACTTCATCCACCACAAAACGCCGGTTGGCGATATTGACGCCAGCGGGTACACCGACCTCGCAGCTGTCATCAGGACGCCCCTTGCCCGTGTACATGCCGCCTTCCACCCGCACACAGGGGAATCCCCAGGGCACCTGATCGATCTTGCCCTCCAGGAAGGCATCCAGGTAGGCGTTCGCCGCTTTCACCAGTGTTGCGCGTGAATCGCGATTCTCTGCCGGGATTGGACCCCAGTCCTCGGACGAGGAGTACTGCAGGTAGTTATCCGCATTGAACAGCCAGTAGCCCGTGGTGGTCCACAGTATCTCGATTTCCGCGATCATTTCATGATTGACCCGCAGACGCGTGCCCAGGACATAGGGGTTGTCCTTGTCGGTGACGATCACTTCCGTGAAGGTCTGGCAGGTGTCGGTATCGAGCAGGCTGCGATGGTGGTTGATGGTCATGGGTGTGTTGATGACCCCTTCGCTGATGTTCATCAGGGTTTCATTTTCCCAGTAACCCACGCTTGCCGGCAGCGGCAGCCCGGAAATATCCCCGCTCGTCTGTGCCTCGATATACATGTCGGTTGCACGTTTCAGCCCACCTCGCGTACAGGACACCTGGGCATTGGCGATGACGGGGGCGATCAGCATGCCTGCAACGAGCAGGCGAAAAAGGGACAAGCGTTTCACTGCATTACTCCTGTTTTTGTTGTGCGGTGTTCTTTTATTTTTTCCGGTGTCAGCGTGCGAGGATGGCGCTGATGTTGCGCTTCGGCGCACTGCCCACCTTGATTCTTTCCACTTCTGTCAGCGTGGCGATATCGATCACCGACACATCGTCGCTGGCGCCGTTGGCGGCGAACGCATACCTGCTGTCGGGACTGAAGGAAATCCAGTCGGGATGACTGCCCACTTTCACACCGCCGAGAAATTTCATCTCCGGCAGGGAATACGCATAGACCGTGCCGTTCCAGCGGCTGCAGACCCAGATGGTCTGCTGGTCCGGCGCGACGCCGATACCATGCGCCGGTGCCGCGTTATAGGGCGGCGGGTCCATCTGGTCGTCCGGCACCGAGGGCAGGATAACGCGGCCGATTTCCACATGGGTGTCGAAATCCACCACGGCGAAGCCGTGCACGTTGGAAATTTGCACATACATGTTCTTCGTGGAGCCGTCCGGGTGCGTATCGAAGGCGATTGGGCGAATCCCGTCCATGGCGTCACTGGAGGTCGGCGGATAGATCTGGAAGGCGCGCTCCCAGGTGTCTGCGCTGAACACATCGAGATTGCCCTCGCCGCCAAAGGTGCCGGCCACGACATATCGACCGTCCGGCGTGACATAGGTATTGTGGACCCGCGAGCCCGTGTCTATGTGATGGACCTTTTCACGGGCGCCGGTGTCGACAACGTCGATGCCGCCCTCCCCGGCCATGATGCCCACGTAGACATAACGACCGTCCTTGCCGATCGAAATATTGTTGGGTCGTGCGGTCAGTGGAATCTCCGCTTCGATCTCCAAAGTGGCGGCGTTGACGACATCAAGGGTGATCTTGGCCTCGCTGGAGAAATACAGCTCTGAGCCGTCGGGCGCGGCTGCGGCGCCGTGATTGACCGGAATACCATCGATCTGCCCGATGATTTCGCGTGTTTGCGCATCGATCAGGTGCACCACCTCATCCCGCGAGTTGGTCTGCACGATGACGGCCTGCTGTGCGCTGGCAGAAAGCGATGCAATGCAAAGCGCCGCCAGAAATGAACCCTGTATCTTCACTGCGTACCCCCTTTTCGTTTTTCCCTTATTCCTTATCCGTACCGTAATGACGACTCAGGTAGCGCGTCACCACGATCTTTTCATCTGCGTCGAGAACGGCACCGTGTTTGATCATGTTATCCACCATCGCCAGCCAGTGCTCGAAACCCCAGTACTTGCTGTAGGCAGGCACTCCTTCCAGGGTATGGCAGCTTGTACATGACCTGAGAACCAGTGCCTTGCCATTGTCATCGGGCAGCATGATGCCCGGTTCATAAAATTCCTTTTTTTCCTCGGCTGCCAGCCCATTAACGCACACGCAGATTAAACCCAGCAACAGCATGCCTTTCATCAGGCGGTGATTCCGTTCCAGTCATCCACCAGATGCTGCGCCGTGCGCCAGGCCAGTGCCTGGAGTGTCTGCGTGGGATTGCGCGCACCAACCGTGGGCATGACCGAGCCGCCGATGATGCCAAGGTTTCTTGCCTCGAACGAGAAGCCGTAATTGTCACAGACATTGGTGCCGGGATCGTCCCCCATGCGTGTCCCGCCATGGGCGTGGGTAGACAGGCTGGGTCCACGCCCGCCGCCGGTGTTGATGATGTCCGTCGCGCCGGCTGCCCGGAACCAGGCTTCCATCTTTTCCCCGGCGTAGGCCGCCGCCATGGGTTCGTTGCGCTTGGCACCTTGCGTCAGGCGCAGGACCGGGTCGCCGAAAGGGTCGCGCACATTCGGATCGAGATCAGCCCAGGTATGCTCATACGGGAAGGTGCTGGTCTGGATGTAGGTGGATGCCGTGCGCCCGGCATTCTCCCGGATGAAGGCCTTCCATGCGCTGCCCCAGCGCCGTTCCATCTTGTCGAAGGTGCTCATGGCAGCCGAGCCGATGGGATGCTTTTCCGTGGAGACACTGATGGTGGCGCCACCGATGAAACCGAGCCCTGCGTGGTCAAAATTGTCATCGGCCCAATCGTCCACGATCACTCTCTGGGCGATGGCGCCGTACCAGATATTGAGATCGACGGGGAACAGCGCCGTGACACTGGCGCCGGCCTGGACGTCCCAGTGCCCGAAATAATGCCGGCCGACCTGGCCGCGGTTATTACCAAGGCCATCCGGGTAGAAACCGGAACGGGACAGCAGCAACAGGCGAATGTTTTCGTAGGTATAACAGCCGAGCAGCACCGCGCGTGCCGGCTGGAAGTATTCCTCACCATCGCGAATATAGGTGACACCGGTCACTTTGCCTGTGTTGTCTGATTCGATCCGGCGCACGTTGGCGTTGTCGGTGACGGTCAGGTTGCCGGTGGCGAGCGCCTTGGGAATCGTTGACACATCGGTGGAGTTCTTGGCCCTGACGTGACAGCCGCCGCGGTCGCAGTAGCCGTGGAACTGACAGCCGGGACGGCCGTCGTAAACCCCGGAATTGATGGCGGCGGGCGCATGGTACGGGTGATAGCCGATTGCCCTGGCCGCCTCCGCCATGCGGTCGAGGAAGTCGCAGGAACGCAGCGGCGGCATGGGATAGTCACGCCGGCGCGGGCCCTCGAAAATATTCCCCTCTGGGTTGATCACGCCCTGGATATTGCCGGCAACGCCACTGACGCCCACGGCGTATTCAACGAGGTCATAATACGGTTCCAGGTCATCATACGAGACCGGCCAGTCTTCCAGCGTAGTCCCCTCGGGCAGGTAACCGGCGCCGTAGCGCTCGAGGGTGGCGCTGCGGACCCGGAAATCCCAGGGATTGAAGCGCCAGCTCTGGGCGTGGTAATGGATGGAGGTGCCGCCGACCGCATTCATCATGGGATGGCGCGCCTGCTGCACAGCGGTTTCGGTCGGCGAGCGACGCACGGTGGGAATCTCCCCGGCCACCTTGTTGCCCGTGGTCACCAGCGCGCGTACGTTGTTATGGATTTCATCGGCGTGATAATCGGTGCCGGGATTCATCCAGGTGCCGGCCTCCAGGCCGATCACGTTCAGGCCGGCGCGGGTCAACGGCAGAACCGCCACGCCGCCGGCGGCGCCAAGCCCGACCACCACGACATCGGTTTCCGGCAGGTTAATCGCCATCGTAGTCGCTCCCGTAGGCAGAAGTGTGCAGCGGCGGCAGGCGTGAGCCCATGCGCTGCATGTCGGGTGTGCTTGACATGACGGCGCCGGGATAGCCGATCAGGTCCCAGCCGGCATAATCCTGGTTGCCGCCGTAATACGGGTCGCTGAACATGCCTTCCAGGGTCAGGCGGTGAAGCCGGTTGAAAACCTGAGTCGAATTGGCAAACCCTTCGATTTTTCCGTCCTCCATGTCACGCAGCAACGCATCCTTGTTCGCATTCGGCAACAGGGAGAACTCCTTGTCGTATCGGCGCCTGGAAGCGCGGGCCAGATTGAACAGTCCTTCCACCAGCATGTCGGTTTCGTTGCTGTTCCAGTTGGCCAGTGCATTGTTGATGTAAAAGATGACGCCGGCATCGAGTGCGCCGGGGCCGTTGTCATCCGCGGGGATGATGCGGTCGACAAAGGTCTCGAGAATCACCCTGGCTTCGGCGGAAATGACCAGGCCCGAAGGCTGGATGGGTGTGGAGCAGGAGGAAGTCGCCAGTGGTATAAGGGTGACTGATGACGCCGAGACTGCGGATTTAAGCAAGTTGCGTCGGCTGACCTGCCGACCGTCTTCACCGGGTGGTTTGTCCATGGAGTCCCCCTCGCTGTGTTTTCCACGAAAGTATCACAACACGAAGGAGTTGGGGAACTGGTTGGAGCAATGGGCAATAAGTGCCTAGTGTCCGTAGCCCAGGGTACGGATGCGATCCACACGGCCATCGACGAAAGTGATTTCGCGCATGAATACGCGGGGCCCGAAATTATAGGTCCACACTTCCACGGGAACTGCCACGACGGAGCGGTTGTGGTGTATCAGCTCCTGGCTGGTGATATCGA
>CAZVSC010000037.1:0-26082 GCA_964629325.1 uncultured Enterobacteriaceae bacterium | reverse complement strand
GATAAAGGGATAAAGCTTAACCATTGCTATTCTAGGTAAACCTTCAAACTTCATGAAACTATCCACTGCGATTAATACAAAACATGACACTGGTATCCGAATACGGACGCTTTATCCCTTTATCGGTTTATCCCTTTATCGTAAGACCGGTTCAATCCACTGAAGTATGATGTTCTCGCATTTATGAACAACGACCAGTTACTCCGCTACAGCAGGCATATCCTGCTCCCCCAGATGGATGTGGCCGGGCAGCAAGCCCTGCTCGATGCCACGGTTCTGGTCATCGGCCTGGGCGGTCTCGGTTGTCCCGCGGCCATGTACCTGGCCAGCAGTGGTATCGGTCACCTGGTGCTGGCCGATGCCGACACCGTGGATTTAACCAACCTGCAGCGCCAGATCGCCCACGGCACTGGCAATATCGGCATGAGCAAAGTGGCCTCCGCCGCGGAATCCATTGCACGGCTCAATGACACCGTCAGGGTCACCAAGCTGGACCAGCGCCTCGAAGGGGATGCCCTCGACGCAGCGGTGAAGGGCGCTGATGTGATCCTCGACTGTACCGACAATTTCTCAACCCGTTTTGCCATCAATGCCGCGGCAGTGAAATACAAGGTGCCGTTGGTGTCTGGTGCCGCCATTCGCCTGGAAGGGCAGGTCAGCGTCTTCGATGTCCGCGATGCCGGCAATCCCTGTTACCAGTGCCTCTACCAGGACGGTGACGACATGCAGCTGAGCTGTTCGGAAAGCGGTGTCATGGCCCCCCTGGTCGGCATTATCGGCACGCTCCAGGCCCTGGAGGCCATCAAGCTCATCACCGGCATCGGCAGCACCCTTACCGGGCGCCTGTTGTTCCTCGATGCCCAGACCATGCAGTTTCGCGAAATGAAACTGAAGAAAAACCCTGCCTGTCCCTGTTGCGGCTGAAACACCCGCGTCCCGTTTGATCTGCGTCAACCAACCCGCTCAAAGGGCGCGGTGGGCTATTGAAGAAGCGCGGAGCCGCCCGCAGATACCTGTCAACAGAGGACGGAAACGCCCGCTGCAACATTCAACAGGATGCCCGACGGGGCCAACAGGAGAGAACCATGAACCTTATTCCGAAACGTTCAGGCCTGGGTGCGCTGGACAGTTTTTTCAACGACAGTTTCTTCAATGACAATCTGCCGTCCTTCAGGCTCTTGCCCGAGACGCGCATGGAGGTCGGCAATATCGCGGTTGATATCAAGGAATCCGATGCCGGTTATACCGTGAAAGCGGATTTCCCGGGGCTCAAGAAAGAGGAAATCGATATTTCCGTGGATAACAATGTCCTGACCATTGCCGCCGAGCACAAGGACGAGGCGGAGGAAAAGAAAGAGGGTCGGATCATTCGCCAGGAGCGTCGCTACGGCAAGTATTCGCGCAGCTTCAATCTCGGCAAGAATATCGATGAGTCGAAAATCAAGGCGAACTTTGATAACGGCGTGCTTACCCTGGATATCCCGAAGGGCGATATTCCACCGGCGCGCAAGCAGATCCCGATCAAGTAAAGTGCGGCAACCGGGCAGGTGGTTTTCCTCCTGCCCGGATCAACTGGCAGCGGGAGTCTTTAATTGACCTGCTCCTGCTGGCCTGTGAGAATTGGCGGCTTCTTACCGGCCAATTCGCAAGGAGCTAACCGCTGCAGTCATGGCAAAATTTTCCAGAAGTATCACAACCATCCTCCTCCTGGTCCTGCTGCCCCTGTCAGGCAGTGCCGCCGAGGACAATACAGTCTCCTATACCCTGACCCGCCAGTATGGCAGCGTGCTGTTCAGGGTCATGCAGCAGCAGTATCTCAACCTGGTCGGGCGTTTCGACAATTATGCCGCCACCCTGGTCATGGATTTCGATGATTTGTCGAATTCGCGGTTGACCGCAAGCGTGCAGATGGGCAGTCTCGACATGGCGGACGGCGACGTGGTGGAAACCCTGGTGAATTCAAGCGCCTGGTTCAATGCCCCGCTCTATCCCGAGTCCACCTTCACCACGACCAGTGTTGATGTCACCGGTGAAACTACGGCGGACTTTCACGGCGAACTCAACTTCATGGGAATCACCCGGCCGTGGACCCTGCACGTGCAGTTTTATGGCGGTTCGGACAGCAAGCTGGAAGGATCGAGTATCGGCATGCTGGCCACCGGCAGCTTCAACCGGACCGATTTCGGTCTCGACCAGTACTTGAACATGGCCGAGGATCTGGTCAGCCTAGAGATCAATGTGAAATTCAACAGGGACTGATCCCTGCATTCAAAGTGAGGAACCCATGAAACCCATCCTGAAAACACTCCCGGTCATCGCTGTCTTCCTGCTCACGTCCTGTACCTGGGTTAAGCTGACCGCAGCGGGTGAAAATGTGGCGGTACTGACAGCGGCCGAAGTCGCCAATTGTGAACGCACCGGCACCACGACGGTTTCCGTGCGGGACAAGGTGGTGCTGGATCGCGATATGGACAAGGTGGCGCTGGAGTTGCGTACCCTGGCTCGCAACCGTGCCGCCGATCGCGGTGACGCCATCGTGCCGGCGACGCGCGTGGAGGACGGCGAACAGACGTTCACCATTTATCGCTGCCGCAGCTGATTACCGGGCTTACTTGCGGGAATACCACAGCAGCGGCAGGAAGGCGCCGATAATAAATACCGGCAGGTGCAGCACCGCGACCAGCAGCCAGGACAGCACCAGGCTGCCGCCGAGGGTAAGCCAGAACACCTGCCAGCCGCGGACATTGCGCCGCTCGCGGCCGCCTTGCCCGGACGGGGCGCTGACCAGTGCACTGCCGCAATTCATGCAGTAACGGGCATGCTCCGGCCAGGATTGTTGGCATTGTTCACAGAATTTCATTTCAACACTTACTGCTTTTCGCTATGATACCGGCCCAATATTCTGAATTATAAAGAAAAACGCTGCATGCAGTCTGAAAGTGAAACAGTAGAGACAGAAACCACTGCCGACAATCCCGAATCCCCTGTACCCAATAACGACGAGAAGGCCGGCAATGACAGCGGCCAGGAAGGGGACAGCACCGGGAAAGTGAAATTCAACGAATTCGACCTGCCGGAGCCGCTGCTCAGGGCAGTGGATGACCTGGGTTTCGAATTTTGCACACCTATCCAGGCCCAGAGCCTGCGCTACACCCTCGAAGGCCATGATGTCACCGGCAAGGCGCAGACCGGTACCGGCAAGACAGCTGCCTTCCTGGCCACCATCATCAACGACCTGCTGAAGAACCCCATCGAAGGTGAACGCTTCGTGGGGGAGCCGCGTGCGCTGATCATCGCCCCGACACGGGAACTGGTCATGCAGATCGCCAAGGATGCCGTGGCACTGACGAAATACACCGATCTGAATGTGGTCACCCTGGTGGGTGGTATCGATTACCAGAAACAGCAAAAGGTACTCGATAATGAAGTGGTCGACATCGTCGCCGCCACACCGGGACGGTTGCTCGACTTCGTGCGCAACCGCAACATAGACCTGAGCATGGTGGAGTTGCTGGTACTCGATGAAGCCGACCGCATGCTGGACATGGGGTTCATTCCACAGGTGCGCCAGGTGGTGGCCGCCACACCGAAAAAGGATTGTCGCCAGACCATGTTGTTCAGCGCCACCTTCACCAACGATATCCTGGAACTTGCCGATCGCTGGGCGGTGGATCCGATCAGGATTGAAGTGGAGTCGCCGCGGCTGACCACGGACAACGTCAACCAGCTGGTCTACCTGGTCACCACGGACCAGAAATACAGCCTGCTCTACAACCTGATCCAGAGCGATGAAGGCGAACGCGTGATCGTATTCACCAACCGGCGCGACCAGGCCCGCCGCCTTGCCGACAACCTGCATCGTAACGAGGTGAGCGTCGGTTTGTTGTCGGGAGAAATTTCACAACCCAAGCGCGTAAAGACCCTGGAAGAATTCAAGAACGACACGATCCAGGTGCTGGTGGCCACCGACGTGGCGGGCAGGGGACTGCATATCGACGACATCACCCACGTGGTGAATTTCAACCTGCCGGAAGAAGCTGAGGACTATGTACACCGGATCGGTCGTACGGGCCGGGCCGGTGCGCTGGGCACTTCCATCAGTTTCGCGTGCGAGGATGATTCGTTCCTGTTGCCGGAGATCGAACAGACCATCGGTATGAAGCTGCCGTGTGAGCACCCCCCGGAAACATTGCTGGCAACACCGCCGCCGTTTTCCCGACCCTCAAAGTTCAAGGCCGAGGGCAAGAGTCACGGTGGGAAAAGCGGCCGGGGCGGCAAACCTGGAGGCGGCCGGGGACGGCCCCGGCACTGATTACCTGGCGCCGGCCTTTTTCAGGATTTCGGCGTATTCCTTCGAGTTGCGATGCTGTGACACGATCGACAGGATGGTTTCACCATACTTGTTGGTCTCGTTCAGGTTCCTGCCTGCCTCGATAAAAAACCCGATGAACCGCCCGAAGGCTTCCGGCACCATGCCGCGATAGGCTTTTTGCAGGACATGGAAATCCCTGGCCTCATCGCCAGCGGTCTCCAAATCCAGGTAGGTTCTCACCCGTTCATCGCTCCACCATTCATTGGTGACGGATGGTTGTGCGCGGTCGGCGCCGGTTTTCTTTTCTGATTTCATCTAATTAACTCGTTTAAATGATCAATGGGGTCAGAGCAACTTGATCCCGATAATAATACCCAGTTCAGAACAAGCGATGGATCAAGTTGGTCTGACCCGCGCTATTTAGCCAATTTTTCCTTCAGCATCCTGTTGACCTGGCCGGGGTTGGCCTTGCCCTGGGATGCTTTCATGACCTGGCCGACAAAGAAGCCGATCACCTGTTCCTTGCCTTCCTTGAATTGCTGCACCTGAGCCGGGTTGCCGGCAATGACGTCGTCGACCAGTTTCTCGATGGCGCCGGTATCGGTGACCTGCTTCAGGCCCTTGCTCTCGATGATGCTGTCGGCATCGCCTTCACCGGCCACCATGGCCTCGAATACGGTCTTGGCGATCTTGGATGATATGGTGTCATCCTTGATGCGGGTGATGAGACCGGCAAGCGCCCTGGCACTTACGGGGCTGTTCGCGATCGGCAGCTCGCTGGTGTTCAGTACGGCCTGCAGGTCGCCCATGACCCAGTTCGCACTTAACTTGGCGTCGCCGCTGGCTTCGGTGACCGCTTCGAAGTAGTCAGCCGTGGCCAGGTCGCTCGACAGAACCATGGCGTCGTATTCGCTCAGGCCATACTGTTCCTGGAAGCGGGCCTTTTTTACGTCCGGCAGTTCCGGCAGGGTCTGGCGCACCGCTTCGATGAAGGCGTCGTCGATGACCACCGGCAGCAGGTCCGGTTCGGGGAAGTATCGGTAATCGTTGGCCACTTCCTTGCTGCGCATGGAGCGGGTCTCGTTCCTGTCCGAATCGTACAACCTGGTTTCCTGGATGATCCTGCCGCCGTCCTCGATGATGTCGATCTGGCGCTCGACCTCGATATTGATGGCCTTTTCCACGAAACGAAATGAGTTGATGTTCTTCAGCTCGGTGCGCGTGCCGTATTCGGTCGCGCCTTTCGGGCGGATTGACACGTTGGCGTCGCAGCGCATGGAGCCCTGGGACATGTCGCCGTCGGAGATGCCGAGGTAGAGAATGATGGAGTGCAGCTTTTTCAGGTAGGCGACGGCTTCCTTGGCGCTGCGCAGGTCCGGTTCAGAGACGATCTCCAGCAACGGGGTGCCGGCCCGGTTCAGGTCGATACCGGATTTGCCGTGGAAATCCTCGTGCAGGGACTTGCCGGCGTCCTCTTCCATGTGCGCGCGGGTCACGCCGATGGTCTTCTGTGTGCCGTCTTCCATGTCGATGACCAGTTTGCCCTTGCCCACGGTGGGGTGGTCGAGCTGCGAGGTCTGGTAGCCCTTGGGCAGGTCGGGATAGAAATAGTTCTTGCGGTCGAAGATGGACATGCGGCCGATCTCGGCATCGATGGCGAGACCGAACTTGACAGCCATCTTCAGTGCTTCCTTGTTCAGGACGGGCAGGGTGCCTGGCATTGCCAGGTCATAGATGCTGGCCTGCGTGTTGGGCGCGGCGCCGAATTCTGTGCTGGTGCCGGAAAAAAGCTTGGAGGCCGTGGACAACTGCACGTGCACTTCAAGACCGATGACTGTTTCCCATTCCATATCGTGATCCTGCCGGGTTATTTTCCCGGCGCCTGCGTGTGCCAGTCGGTGATTTGCTGGAATTTGTGCGCCACGTTGAGCAGCTGTGCCTCGGCGAAATCGCGGCCGACGATCTGCAGCCCCACGGGCAGGCCGTTCACCATGCCCGCCGGTACGGAAATGCCGGGCAGCCCTGCCAGGTTGACCGCTATCGTGTAGATATCTTCCAGGTACATCTTTACCGGGTCATCGTTTTTCGAGCCGATGGGGAATGCCGTGTGCGGGGAGGTAGGACCCATGATGACATCCACTTCACCGAATGCCTTCTGGAAATCGTTCTTGATCAGTCGGCGGATCTTCTGCGCCTTGATGTAGTAGGCATCGTAGTAGCCGGCGGACAGGGCATAGGTACCGACCATGATGCGGCGTTTGACCTCCGCGCCGAAACCCTCGCTGCGGGTGCGCTTGTACATGTCTTCGAGGTCCACTGGATTGGCACAGCGGTAACCGTAGCGGACGCCGTCGTAGCGGGAGAGGTTGGCGGAAGCCTCGGCCGGCGCGATGACATAATAGGCGGATACTGACAGGTGGCTGTTGTCCAGGCTGACTTCCTTCACGGTCGCGCCCATCTTTTCGTACTCGGCAATGGCGTCGCGAATGGCCTGTTCCACGGCCGGTTCCAGGCCCTCGGAAAAGTGCTGAACCGGGATGCCAATCTTCAGCCCGTCCAGGGGCCTGTCCAGGGTCGCGCTGTAATTCTCGACCGGGACATCGCTGCTGGTGGAATCGCGGGTATCCAGGCCAGCCATCACGTTCAGCATGAGTGCGGCGTCTTCTGCGGACTGGGTCATGGTGCCGGCCTGGTCGAGGCTCGACGCGAAGGCCACCATGCCCCAGCGGGAGATGCGTCCGTAGGTCGGCTTCAGCCCGGTGATGTTGGTGAAGGACGCCGGCTGGCGGATGGAGCCGCCTGTATCGGTGGCGGTGGCGCCGGCGCACAGTCGGGCGGCAACCGCGGCCGCTGAGCCCCCGGAAGAACCGCCGGGCACACGTGAACGGTCCCAGGGGTTTTTGACCGGTCCGTAAAAACTGGTTTCGTTGGAAGACCCCATGGCGAATTCGTCCATGTTGGTCTTGCCAAGCGTGACGGCACCCGCGGCATTGAAACGTTCCACCACTGAGGCGTTGTAGGGCGCGATGAAGTTGTCGAGCATCCTGGAGCCGCAGGAAGTGCGGATACCCTGGGTGCAAAACAAGTCCTTGTGGGCGATGGGAATGCCGGTGAAGGCACCTGCTTCACCCTTGCTGCGTCTTTCGTCTGCCGCCTTTGCCTGGGACAGGGCAAGTTCCTCGCACACGGTGATATAGGCATTGAGGTCGCCGTTCTCGGTGGCAATGCGTTTGAGGTAATCCTGCGTCAGCTCGGTGCTTGAGACCTTGCCGTCGGCAAGTGCGCGGGAAATCTGGGCAAGGCCTGAATCAATCATCGTTAGCGGTACCGGTGCATGCAGTTAAAATGCAAGTAATCATGAAGTATTGGTTTAAAAAGCGGCTGGAAGCGTGAAGCCGGGGCTACTCGATCACCTTGGGGACCAGGAACAGGCCGTCCTCGGTTTCGGGGGCAATCTCCTGCAGTTCGTCCCGGTGGTCGGTTTCGGTGACCACGTCCTCGCGCAGGCGCTGGACCGCATCGAAGGCATGGGCCAGTGGCTCGACATTGGCGGTATCCACCGACTGCATCTGGTCGATCAGGCCGAGAATATTGGACATGCTCTTGGCCGCTTCCTGCTTTTCGGCATCACTCAGGTGCAGGCGGGCGAGGTGGGCTATGTTTTCCACATCGGCAAGCTCGATTGACATTCAAAACTCCTGTATCAAATAGGGGCAGAAACCGGCTAAAATAGTGACACAAATCTGACAATTCAGATTTAAATCTTGCTCTAAGTTGTTGTGATTGCTAGAGTTGCCCGAGCTGAGACCGGTGATTATACTGGAAGTACTGCTCGAATAACTACAATGCAGGATACATTAAGAGCCGATCCCCCCCGCTTTATTATTATTTTTTGAGGGCAAACCGAATCCCATGTTGAAGAAGCTACGTGGCATGTTCTCCAATGATCTGTCGATCGACCTGGGAACTGCCAACACCCTTATTTATGTCCGTGACCAGGGCATAGTCCTGAACGAACCCTCAGTAGTTTCCATCCGCATACACAATGGCCAGAAGACCGTGACCGCCGTTGGCGCCGATGCCAAGCGCATGCTGGGCCGTACACCGGGCAACATCACGGCGATCCGTCCCCTGAAGGACGGTGTTATTGCCGATTTCCAGGTAACGGAAAAAATGCTGCAGCACTTCATTCACAAGGTGCATGAGAATTCCTTTATTCGCCCGAGCCCCCGCGTCCTGGTGTGCGTCCCCTGCAAATCCACGCAGGTGGAACGGCGCGCGATCCGCGAGTCGGTCATGAGTGCCGGTGCTCGTGAAGTGCGCCTTATCGAGGAACCCATGGCGGCGGCAATCGGCGCCGGCCTTCCCGTCGAACAGGCGAGCGGCTCCATGGTGGTCGATATCGGCGGTGGCACCACCGAGATCGCCATCATTTCACTGAACGGTGTGGTGTATTCCGAATCCGTGCGCATCGGCGGAGACCGCTTCGATGAAGCGATCACCACTCACGTACGCCGCAACTACGGCAGCCTGATCGGTGACGCTACCGCGGAACGCATCAAGAAGGAAATCGGTTGCGCCTTCCACAGCCCCGAAATCCGTGAGATCGATGTCCGTGGCCGCAACCTGGCGGAAGGTGTGCCGCGCAGCTTTACGCTCAACAGCGACGAGATTCTCGAAGCCCTGCAGGAGCCGCTGTCGGCCATCGTGCAGGCGGTTAAAAGCGCCCTTGAGCAGTCGCCGCCTGAGCTTGCATCGGACATCGCCGAAAGCGGACTGGTCCTGACCGGTGGCGGCGCCTTGTTGCGCGACCTCGACAAGCTCCTCAGCGAGGAGACCGGCCTGCCCGTTATCGTGGCCGACGATCCCCTGACCTGTGTTGCACGCGGCGGCGGCAAGGCGATGGAACTGATGGATGCGCATGATCTTGATTTGCTGACCATCGATTAAATTTCGAAAACCAGCGACTTCGGACAGATGAGAGAAACTTTCCCGATATCGACAAAAGGATAAAGGGATAAAACGATAAAGCGTATACAGAAAAGTCGAATTGAAACCTGCAGATTCATGGCTCTAACGGCCTTTAAGCAATTGAAAACTTAGAAGTTGCTGGTTTGATTGAACGCTTTATCCCTTTATCGTTTTATCCCTTTATCGGTCCTTCTTTTTATCCTAGTATAAATCGCTATTCCGCCCGGCAGAGGTAGAAAGCAATCAAGTCCTTATTCATCCAAACATCTTCGCAAGGCTATCGTTTGCTGGGCCTTGCCCTGCTGTCCATGATCATGATGCTCGCGGACAGCCGCTTCAACTACCTGGACCAGGTTCGCTTCTACGCTTCCTACCTGGTCACGCCGTTGCATTGGCTGGCTGACACGCCGCGATCGATTTCCGATTCCGTCAATAACAACCTGCAAAGCCGCAGCTACCTGATCGGTGAAAACCAGCGATTGAAGGAGCAGTTGCTGACCCAGCAGTACCGTCTGCAGAAACTGGAGCACCTGGAGGCGGAAAATGACCGCCTCAATGAACTGCTTAATGCTTCCAGCATCGTCGATGAGCGGGGGGTGCTGGCGCAGGTTACGGGTGAGTCCCCCGATCCCTTCATCAAGCGGGTGTTGATCAATGCGGGATCCGCGGACGGTGTTTACATCGGCCAGCCCGTGCTCGATGCCTTTGGCTTGCTGGGGCAGGTGGTCGAGGTGGAACCCTACTCCAGTTGGGTGCTGCTGATCACCGATCCCCAGCATTTGACGCCGGTACAGGTCAACCGCAACGGCAACCGCGCCATAGCCTCTGGCACCCAGGACAGCCTGCACCGGCTGACCCTGAACAATATTTCAGACACCTTCGATATCGTCACCGGGGATGTCCTCGTCACCTCCGGATTCGGCGGCCGCTTCCCGGCGGGTTATCCTGTCGGCGTGGTGTCCAGCGTCGTGCACGACCCGGGCGAACCGTTTGCCACCGTCAGCGTCGAACCCACCGCGCAACTCGATCGCAGCCGGAACGTATTGCTCGTATTTCGTGGGGATGCCGAGTAATGGCCGTCAAGTTCAGCAAACACCATGGCGGCTGGATCATCTTCGCCACCTTCGCGATGGCGGCCCTGTTCACGGTATTCCCGCTGCCGCAGTGGCTGGAATCCTATCGACCCGAATGGGTCGCGCTGGTGGTGATCTACTGGGTCATGGCCCTGCCGCACCGCATTGGCCTGTTCACTGCCTGGATCGCCGGCTTCTTCCTCGATGTCCTGGAAGGCTCGCTGCTTGGTCTCAATGCGCTGGCACTGGCACTCGTTGCGTACCTGGCGCTGAGCCTCTACCAGCGCATGCGCATGTTCACCGCCATCCAGCAAAGCAGCACCATCCTGATCCTGGTGGGCATACATCAGCTGCTGTCCTTCTGGGTGCTGACCGCCAACAACCAGAACACCGCCCCCAACCTGATTTTCATGATCTCGGCCCTGTCCAGCGCTGTGGTCTGGCCTTTCATTTTTCTCGGCCTGCGCTACCTGCGCCGGACCTTCCACGTGGCCTGATATTCCAGCGGTTTGTGGAAAAAAATCCCGGTCACTCTATATAATCCTTCCTTTACCATGAAAACACCGGCGCAGACGCCGGGTACAGGGGAAAACCATGTCCAGAATTCACATACTCATTGCCGGACTGACAGTCATGCTGGCTGCCTGCAGCCAGGAAGAATCCGCAGAAACGCCTGCAGCCGCCACCCAGGCCGCCGCCCCGGCCGCGGCCCGGACCCCCGCGCCACAGGGCAGTCCCCTGAACAGCGACCCGATGGCGCAGCCGCAGACTGCAGCCTGGCCCACCAATGGCGGCTCCTTCACCAACCAGCGCTTTTCACCACTCAACCAGATCAACCGCGACAATGTGGCCAATCTCAAGGCGGTATGGCGCGCCCATCTCAACGGCTCCGGCATGGAAACCAAACATTCGGCTGAAGGCACGCCGATTTACCAGGATGGTGTGCTGTACATGAGCACCGGTGATTCCGATGTCTTTGCCGTCGATTTCGACAGCGGCGAGATACTGTGGGATTACATTTCGGTGTTCCCGGAAGGCATGGGCCAGCAGGTCTGTTGCGGCTGGGACAACCGCGGTGTCGCCATCGGTGAAGGCAAGGTTTTTGTCGGCCAGCTCGATGCAAAACTCGTGGCGCTGGACCAGGAATCCGGCGAGATCGCCTGGGAAGCGCAGGGTATGCGCTGGGAAGACGGCTACAGCATCACCAGCGCGCCGCTTTACTACGACGGGCTGGTCATTACCGGTTACTCCGGCGCCGAGAAGGGTGTACGCGGCCTGGTACAGGCTTTCGATGCCGCCACCGGCGAAGAGGTATGGACCTTCTGGACCATTCCGGGTCCTGGCGAGTTCGGTCATGACACCTGGCCGCAGGACAACGATGCCTGGCGCTACGGCGGCGGTACTGTCTGGCAGACGCCGGCCCTGGATCCCGAACTGGGCCTGATCTATTTCTCCACCGGCAACCCGGGTCCCGACATGAACGGCAAGATCCGCCCCGGTGACAACCTGTTCAGCACTTCTATGGTTGCCGTTGATGTCCGCACCGGGGAATACCGCTGGCACTTCCAGCAGGTCCATCACGACCTGTGGGATTACGATGCGCCGAACCCCGTCATCATTTTTGACATGGAGCTGAACGGCGAAATCCGCCAGGCCGTTGCCGAAGCCAGCAAGACCGGCTGGGTATACATCCTCGACCGCATTACCGGAGAGCCGCTGATCGGCATCGAGGAAAAACCGGTACCGCAGCTGGCAGAGCAGTTCACCGCACCGACCCAGCCCCATCCGGTCGGCGACGCGTTCATTCCCCAGTTCATCGACGTGGCGCCGGAAGGCACTCAACTGGTGAACCAGGGCCGCATATTCACCCCCTTCCTCTATGAACCTGTCCTGGTCCAGCCCGGCCTGGCCGGCGGCGCCAACTGGGCTCCGAGTGCTTACGATCCCGCACGCCAGACCATGTACGTCTGTGCGTCTGAATCCTCGGTTGCCCTGTTCATGGAAGAAACCGAGGTCCTGGAAGAACACGGCACCGAAACCTGGACCGGCGGTAACTTCGGCGGCTCCAGCCGCAGGACGACCGGTATCGTGGCAGCGATCGACATGACCACCAACAAGCTGGTGTGGCAGTACCGCTGGAACGACGCCTGTTATTCCGGCTTCCTGTCCACCGCCGGCGATCTCGTGTTCGTCGGTCGCAGCGATGGCCGCCTGACCGCACTGGATTCCGATACCGGCATGCAGCTCTGGGAATTCCAGACCGGCGCTGGTATGAATGCGCCCGCCATCAGCTTCGAACGGGACGGCACCCAGTACATTGCTGCCTATTCAGGCGGCAACCTGTTCCAGGGCTCCCCGCGCGGAGACAGCCTGTGGTTGTTCTCACTCGAAGGGCAAATGCAAGAAACCACGCCCGGCGACACCCTGCCGCTGACCAATGCCGCCGGGGAAGGCCAGCAGGTGGTGTTTGCGGAGGGTGATCCCGATTACACGGCTGGGGAGACCCTCTACCAGCAGACCTGCCTGCCATGCCATGGTGAGGACGGCATGGGCGGCCACAACAATGCCATGCCGCTGAACAACATGACCGATATTCGGGATGTGATCACCATCGTGTCCAGCGGCCGCAACAACATGCCGAACTTCACCGGCGCCCTGTCACCCGAACAGATCCGGGATGTTGGTGGCTTCGTGGTGGACCGGTTGTTTGAGTAGCGGTTACCGGAATTTATACGGAACAGGCATGTCTGCAAGAGTCCTGACAGTAATCACGCTGCTGTTGTTGGCAGGATGCGCCACCATCGATGATATCGAGTGGCCTGCAGGCGCCTACCCGCGGGATTATTTCGAGACGGCTTTCATGGAAGACGAGATGGCCCAGATGTACCAGACCCGCGATGACTACCTGTTATGGGTAACTCGGTTCTACAACGGGTACAGCCTCGCCCCGGGCTGGCTGAACCTGCAGGGGCAGGTGCTGGACAGACTCGATGATCCCGAATCGGCGTATGCCGCCCAGGTCATGGAAAGGCTTTATCATCTGGGTGGACGTATCGGCAGTGAATGGGCGAAAACCAATGAAGTGCGCCTGCTGAATACCCGCAACGCGGCCGTATGGCGGGATGCATTGATCGAGTCCATCAGCCAGGATGATCTCGACAATTACATCACCCGCGTCGAAAACGACGTCGAAAGCATCCTCATGGGCGAACTGGATGAGGAAGCCATTCACTTCGAGCGCTATTACATCGACGATTTCGAATTCTGACCACGGTCTCCGGAGGGGGTGGCTGCATGGCTAAATGGACCGAAGACACAGCGGCAATCCTGCTGGGATTCGTCATCATCGCCCTGGCCCTGGCTGCTTTCCTGGTTGCACCGTTCTCAAGCGTCAATGAGAGTATCGTTGCGGCACAGCTCGATTCAGGGTTCAGCGTGGACGCCTGGTCAGCGGACAACGACAGCGGCAACGCCGTCACCGCCTTCCTGGTGGACACCGTCAACGGTGCCAGGCCGGGCCGCTGGGCCCTGAATCCGGTCAGCGCCGTTTCCGTCGATTTCCTGTTTTCCGCCATCGTCTTCTTTTTCTTTCTCGCCATCCTGTTCGGCGGTGCCGCACTGTTGATGCGGCGCCGGGCCGATGAATTCCTCAAGGGTTTCGTGTTCATTTTTGCGACAGGCATCCTCGCCTACCTGCTGGCCAACCAGGTCGAGTTCCGCAGCATCGGCCTGGGGTACGAACTCTGGGCCATCGTGATCGGTCTGCTGGTGAGCAATGTGTTCGGCATCCCGGCCTTTGTCAGGCCGGCATTGCAGCCGGAACTGTATATCAAGACCGGCCTGGTGCTGCTGGGCGCCGAAGTCCTGTTCGGCAAGCTGCTGGCCATCGGCCTGCCTGGCATTTTCGTGGCCTGGATCGTCACCCCGATAGTGCTGCTGAGTACGTTCTGGTTCGGGCAGAAGGTGCTGAAGATTTCCTCTAAGACGCTCAATATCACCATCAGTGCCGACATGTCGGTGTGCGGGGTCTCCGCCGCCATCGCCACGGCGGCGGCGTGCCGTGCCAGCAAGGAAGAGCTCACCACGGCAGTGGGCCTGTCGATGATCTTTACCGCCGTCATGATGGTGGCCCTGCCGGCGTTCATCAACGCGGTGGGCATGCCGGAAGTGCTGGGCGGCGCCTGGATTGGCGGCACCATCGATGCCACGGGCGCGGTGGTGGCAGCCGGCGCCTTCCTGGGTGACACCGCGCTCAGTGTCGCGGCCACCATCAAGATGATCCAGAACATCCTCATCGGCGTGCTGGCCTTCGGTGTCGCCGTGTACTGGGCGACGAAAGTGGACAACGCGCAGGGACGCAGCGTCGGTGCCTCCGAGATCTGGCTGCGTTTTCCCAAGTTTGTGCTGGGCTTCCTGGGCGCCAGCATCCTGTTCTCCCTGCTGATCGAGATACTCAATACCAATACCGCTACCATACTGGTGGAAAACGGCGTTCTCGATTTCACGTCCGATATGCGCGGCTGGCTGTTCTGCCTGGCCTTCGCCAGCATCGGCCTGTCCGCCAACTTCCGCGAACTGAAATCCCAGTTCCATGGCGGCAAACCGCTGGTGCTGTACCTGTGCGGCCAGACCCTGAACCTGTGCCTGACCCTGTTCATGGCCTGGCTCATGTTCTATGTCGTGTTCCCGGATATCACCGCGAGCCTGCAGGGATGAAAGCAAAGGCCGCCAAGCTGGTGCTGTTCCTGGCGGGGCTGGTGATCCTGCAGCAGGGTATTGCCTTCGGGCATAACAACAGCGCCCTGATGGGCAGGCAGGCGGCCCTCATCGAGCAGGAAGATATCGACCCTGCGGCTTTGTTCTACACCGAGAGCCCGCTGGCGCTGAAGGCGGAAAAAACTGTGCGGAACAAGATCGGTACCGCACTAACCAGCGTCTTCTGAAATTGTCCCGGTTCACTTTAGCCACCTATAATCACTGCTTTCACCTGAATGGGTATTCGTGGTGAACGGCTGGCAGCGCTGGGTCCAGGCCCCGCAAACAACACGCTTTCGACGCTTCCTGTTCCAGGTTCATTTGTGGCTGGGTATCGGACTCGGCCTGTACATTCTCGTCATCAGCGTCACCGGTTCCGCCGTGGTGCTGCGTCCCCAGATCAATCGCTGGTTCGTGTCCAACCAGGTCGCATCCACTGAAGGTGTCGCGCTGACCGGCGCGGCGCTGGAAAGGGCGGTTGCAGTGATCTACAGCGATTACACCGTCAGGAATATCGTGCCACCCCGGAGGCAAAACGGGGCGGTGTATGTGGCGCTGGAAAGAAATGGCGTCGAAAGCAGCCGCTACTTCGACCACTACATCGGTGCGGACCTGGGCGAGACCTATCCCTGGCAGGTGCGCACGGTGGAGTGGCTGACCCGCCTGCATGACGATTTGCTGCTGGATCGCACCCTGGGCCGGAAGATCAACGCCTTTGGCGGCATGCTGCTGCTGGCGATGGTGCTGACCGGTGTCATCATATGGTGGCAGGGCAGGCGGCGCTGGGTCGACGGCCTGCTTATCAAACGTGCCGGTCAGCACACTTTCATGTGGCAGCTGCACAGCTTTCTCGGATTCTGGACACTGTTGTTGATGCTGGTCTGGGGCGTCACGGCGATCTACTTCGCGTTTCCGGAGCCGTTCGACTATATCGTCGATGCCATGGACAACGATCTGGAGGACTTCGAACGCCCCGACGGCTGGTTGCGTTTCCTGGTCAACCTGCACTTCGGGCGTTTCCGCGGGTCCTGGCCGGGACTGCCCTATATCTGGGTGGTGCTGGGGCTGTTGCCGGCGGTGATGTTCATCTCCGGTTTTGTACTCTGGTACCGACGCGTACTGAAGCGTTACCTCAACGTCGGCAATTAATTACGCAGGTGCTTAATATCCATGGATTTTCCTCAATTCGAGGGCGTAATCAGCCTGTTTGGTGAATAGTTTCATTGGTATGCTGTGACCGGTTTTCGGTACACTTTTTAAATAGTTATTAGCCATTAGCCGCCAGGAGTAACATGCGGGCATTCAAGACCCTGCTCATCCTCAGCCATCGCTACATCGGCATACCGCTGAGTTTCCTGTTCGTCGTCTGGTTTGCCTCCGCCTTCGTCATGATCTATGCCGGCGGCATGCCCCGGGTGACCCCGGCCATGCGCATCGAAGGTGCCAGTCCGCTGGCCATGGAGGAGGTGAAGGTATCCCCCTGGCAGGCGGTCGGCCTGCTTGGCTATTCCCCGTTCGAGGCGAAACTGCGTACGCTGCTCGATCGCCCTGTCTATGAATTTCCCGAAGTCCGCGCGCCCAGCACTTTCATCTGGGCCGACACTGGTGAATTCCTGGATGAGATGACGCCGGAGCAGGGCGCACAGATTGCCGGTGATTTCCTCGGCATCCCGGTTGCCGACTTCACCTACACCGGCCTGGTCACCGTTCCCGACCAGTGGACCATCGCCACGCCCAATGAACTGCCGCTCTACAAGTACACGGTTGCTGACGCCTACGGTACCCAAGCCTATGTCTCGCCGATGCGCGCCGAGGTCACCGTCTACACTACTCGCCAGAGCCGCATCCTCGCCTGGCTCGGCACCATTCCGCACTGGTTTTATTTGACCGGCCTGCGCGCGAACCAGCCCTTGTGGTATGACATTGTCGTATGGACGTCGGGCATCGGCTGCGTACTGGCACTGCTCGGGCTTGTCATGAGCGTGACCCAGTTCCGCAAGGTCAGGCCCTTCAACCTGCGCAGGGCCATTCCCTACCATGGCATGATGCGCTGGCACTATATCCTGGGCACCGTGTTCGGCATCTTCATCCTGACCTGGGCGTTCAGCGGCCTGCTGTCCATGGAGCCTTTTGCCTGGACCAACGCCCGCGGCCTGGCGGTCGACGAAGGCGTGTACCAGGAAGGCATCCTCGAACTGGAATCCTTTCCATCCGCCGATGCCGGCCAGTGGCAGTCCCTGGCGGAGGAGCAAGGCATTAGCGGCGACATCAAGGAAGTGGAGTTTCGCTGGATAGGCGGCGAACCCTATTACCTGGCGAGCTACAGCCACACCAGCAGCCTCGACATGAGCAAGCGTGATCGCCTGCACCAGCCGTACTACATCATCGGCCAGCTCGAAGCGGGCAGCCTGCTGGTCAAGGCCAGGGAATTCCGCGTGCAGGACGGCTTTGACATCGATGCCCTGGTAACGAAGCTCGATGCCAGCGTCGAGGATGCGAATGTCACGAGCTACGATCTCCTGCCCGAGTACGACGATTACTATTATTCACGCGGCAATCAGCTGCCCTTGCCGGTACTGCGCATCAAGTTCGATGATCCGGCGCAAAGCTGGATCTATGTCGATCCGCAAAAAAGCGAGTTGCTCAGTCTCATTCACAAGTACAGCCGTGTCGAACGCTGGCTTTACAGCGGCCTGCACAGCCTGGACTTTGCTTTCTGGTATCACCGGCGCCCATTGTGGGACGCCGGCGTGATCATCCTGCTGGCAGGCGGTCTGGCGGTCAGCCTGATCGGACTCTGGTTCGGCCTGGTGCGCCTGAAGAGCGATCTCAGGCAGGTGTATGCCAGGCTTACGTCACATAAAAACAAGTCACACGAGGTTTCCGGTGTTTCACATTAAATCATTCATCTGCAGTGCTCTGCTGTTCGTTGCTTCTTTCACGGTGCTGGCCCAGGACGGATTGGGCGACGGTCCCTGGTATTTCGATACCTATGCTCCCTCGGGGCGCATCAAGGTGTCCGTGGTGGCCCGCGGCATCACCAATCCGTGGGGCATGGCCTTCCTGCCGAGCGGCAATATTCTCGTTGCCGAGAAACCCGGCGGCTTTCGCCTGATTCGCCCCGGGCAGATGACGCCCGATGTCGTCGCCGGGTCGCCGGAGGTCCAGGTGGCTTCCGGTGGCGGCCTGATGGATGTGGTGCTGCACCCGGATTTCGCCAGCAATCGTCTGGTGTATTTCACGTATGTGAAAAACGCCGAACCGCCGTCGGGCACAGGCTACTACGCCACTACCGCCATGGCGCGCGGGCGCCTGAATGAGGCAGAGACCGCCCTGGAGAATGTCGAGGACGTATTTGTTGCCGATGCCTGGGACCCCACACCCGGCGGCCACGGCTCGCGCCTGCGTTTCGCGCCGGACGGCACCGTGTTCATGAGTTCGCCGTTCCGGCGTAATTTTGAAAAGCCCCAGGATCCCATGAGCGACATCAGCAAACTGCTGCGCCTGAACGACGACGGCTCCATCCCCCGGGACAATCCGTTTGTCGGCCGGGAAGGGTACCTGCCGGAAATCTGGTCGATCGGCCACCGCGCCATGGAAGGGCTCGCCTTCCACCCGGTTACCGGGGAGTTATGGGCCAGCGAGCACGGCCCGCAGGGCGGGGATGAAGTGAATATCATCGTACCGGCCGGCAATTACGGCTGGCCGGTGGTCAGTTATGGCAGGGATTACGACGGGTCACGTGTTTCTCCGCAGCCCTGGCAGCCGGACATGCTGCAGCCGGAAATTTTCTGGGTGCCGTCCATCGCCACGTCCGGCCTGATGTTCTACACCGGCGACCGATTCCCGCAATGGCGCAACGACCTGTTCGTCGGCTCGCTGATGACGGCGCGCATGCCTGGCACCGGTCATATCGAGCGCATCAATTTCAATGAGAACGGGGAGCAGCGCCGCGAAACCCTGCTGCGGGAATTGCGCCAGCGCGTGCGTGACGTCCAGCAGGGACCGGACGGCCTGATCTATGTGCTCACGGAAGAAACGGACGGCGCGTTGCTCGTCATTGAACCGGCCGAATAATCCTGCGCTTTGCCAAAACCGGCTTCAGGTCTTGCCTGCGCAATGCCTGAAGCGACCATAGCGGCTAATACGTCTCTATGGTCAGATTGAGCACTTCCTCGATCCGGTTGAAGTTGCCGATATAGAAGGCCCCGAGGATCTCTCCCTGCAATTGCTGGATATTACCGCCGAATTCAGGGGCGATACTGAGTCTCAGCGTCCTTCCCCCCTCCAGGAATTCCGCGAAGCCGGACAGTAAGCGTTGCGCCAGCGGCTGTAATTGCTGAGGCGCAAACAGCAGCATGGTTTGCAGCTGGGCGAGAAGCTGCATGCGGTATTCGTCGGCACTCAATCCTGCATTGCCGCCGTTGATCGCCATCACGGCATCGACAATTCCCAGGTCAAGGAGTGCGATGTTGGCAGACGGGATATCGGCATCCTGCATCATCATCGAGTAGCCGATCGGGTTGCCGGCAGCCTGTGCCTGGTTGCCGAACTGTTCCGGCGACACGTTGCGCATCACCGAGTCGGAACTGATCTGGAAGGAACCCGGCAGGGCGATACTGAACGTGGTGTCCAGCTGCCTGTCATCCTCAGGCTGGTAGTTGTACTGATAGTTGAATGTCACGGGCAGTTGATCTGCGTCCATGACGGTGCCGAGGTAGGCATTGAGGGCCGGGTTGGGTGAATCACCGAACCGGGGAAGGCCGCCGGGGAAGCGAATGCCCCTGGCAGCCAGGGACAGGTGCTGGGGCTGTTCATTGGCATAGTCGAAGTCAGTGATGCGGATATCCTCGAGGATGTATTCAAACCCCGCAGCATCCACCACATGCAGGTTGGCAAGCGCGATGTCGCCGTGCAGGTCGACAGTGACCTTCCCGTAATCCAGGGCCTGGTAGTCGCCGTTCTCGATGAATTCGGCAATACGTGTGTCGACCAGGTTCTTCACCTGCTGATTGGCAAAAAACCAGATGCCGCCAGCGGCGAGCAGCAGGGCAGCGGGAATGATGACGAGCAGTTTTTTCATAAGATGACGTTTAATTCCTGTTTTTCACTCAGTGGCTACAATAGACTAAGACCTCAACCAGAACCACTCGTTTGCAAAGATCGGCCCGATTTCACACCATGATCAAATTACAGAGTATTGCCCGGCAGGTTGGCGAGCACGACTACATGGAGGAGCTGTTTGCCGCCGAAGTCTCGACATCCGATGGCCTGGAAGGTGATTTTTCAGCGCTCTGCCGCGATGGTGAGATTGCAGTGCTGAGCAAGGAATCCTGGGTCAAGGCATGCCACGAAACGGATATCGAGCTGCCCTGGCTGGCCCACGGCGCCCACCTGCTGATCAAGGGTTTCGAGTTCCTGCCGACCGATATCGGACGCATGCTGCGCATCGGAAACGTCGAACTGGAGATCGCCCGGGAGCACGCACCATTTGCCGCACTGGAAGGCCAGGCCCCCGTCCTCTACGAGGCGCTGCTGACGGGCTGGCGTGGCGGTGTGGTGTGCAGGATTCTGCGCAGCGGCAATATCCAGACCGGGGACAATGTCGATATCCTGGACTGACCGCCAGCCAGCTGCCATGTGCGTCCCGCGCGTCATTCTGCCGTTTCTGTTTTTAACCCTGCTTTCTCCCCAGGCCAGTGCTGATGACTGCGTGATTCTGCTGCATGGACTGGCCAGGACTTCAGCCTCGCTCAACAGGATTGAAGCCGCACTCGCCTTCGAAGGTTACCTGGTCGCCAATATCGATTACCCGTCCCGCAGTGATGTGATCGAGGTGCTGGCACCGCTGGCGGTCGAGAAAGGCCTGGCCCGTTGCCGTGCGCAGTCCGCTGAACACATCAGTGTCGTGACCCATTCCCTGGGCGGCATTCTCGTCAGGTTATACCTGGAAAACCACGAGGTCAGTGAATTGCACCGTGTGGTCATGCTGGCGCCGCCAAACCAGGGCAGCAAGGTGGTGGATGTGTATCGCCACGTCCCGGGATACCAGTTGCTCAACGGGCCGGCTGGACTGCAACTGGGCACTGATAGCGACAGTGTGCCGCTGGCACTGGGTCCGGTGGATTTCGATCTCGGGGTGATTGCCGGCAACCGCACCATCAATTTCATCCTCTCCCGGTTCCTCGACAATCCGGACGACGGCAAGGTGTCGGTGGCCAGTACGCGGGTCGAGGGCATGTGCGGCTTCATCGAGATGCCTGTGACCCACGCCCTGATGATGCGCAACAGGAAAGTGATCGACCAGGTGCTGCACTACCTCGAATCGGGGGGGTTCACTGGAGAGGGCGCGGAAAACGGACTTTGTTAAATAGGGAAAAGGGGAAAAAGGGATCAGCTATCCCGGTTCAACGCCGCCTCCGCCACCTGGGCGAGGCCGGTGCGGTATTCATTGTCGGGCAGACAGTCCAGGCATTTCAGGGCAGTGTCGATGCATTCGCCGGCTTTTTGCCGGGTATAGTCGAGGGCGCCGGAGCGAATGACTGTTTCCATGATGGCGTCCAGCTGTTCGAGTCCGCCGCCGGTGATGGCTTTTTCGATCAGTGCGCGGTCGGCATCGGTGCCGTGCTGCATGGTGTAGATCAGGGGCAGGGTGGGCTTGCCTTCGGCGAGGTCGTCACCCACGTTCTTGCCCATGGTGGCGCTGGAGCCCGAATAGTCCAGGACATCATCCACCAGTTGGAAGGCCAGGCCCACCTGCAGCCCGAACTGGTGCAGGCTTTCCCGGATATGGGCATCGGCCCCTGCCAGGATGGCGGCTGACTTGCAGGCCGCGGCGAACAGGATGGCAGTCTTGTTGAGAATGACCTGCATGTAGTCTGCTTCGGTGGCGCGCGGGTTGCGCTGGTTGACCAGTTGCAGCACCTCACCCTCGGAAATCCGGTTGGTGGTGCTTGCCATCACGTCCATGATGGACATGTCGCCAATGTTCACCAGCAATTCGAAGGCGCGGGAGTAGATGAAATCACCGACAAGGACGCTGGAAGGGTTGTCCCAGCGCGTGTTGGCCGTGGGGCGGCCCCGGCGCATTTCCGACATGTCCACGACATCATCGTGGAGCAGTGTGGCGGTATGCAGGAATTCGATCACCGTAGCGAGACCGATATGGTCCTGGCCGGTGTAGCCCAGGTTGCGGCTTGTCAGAAGTACCAGTACCGGGCGCATACGCTTGCCGCCGGCATCGATGATGTAGTGGCCGATGCTTTCGATAAGGGGGACTTCGGAATGAAGCTGCGAGACGACGGATTCGTTCAGCGCGGCGAAATCACCTGCGACGATTTGTTGGATGTGTGCAACCATAAACTGCCCTGAAAAACAGCCTCGAATGTTAGAGGCAGGCTCCGGCCAAGTAAAGGGTAACCGGGCTGCCGGAGCCCGGCCCGGCCGAACCGCTCAATGTCCAGGGATTACGGGCCTTCCAGTGGGTCCCGGGAGCCGTCCCGGGGGGCGCCTGGAGGCCCCAAAAAATGGCCGTTTCAGGTTGCGCAAGCCCGGCTGTTACCGTACAATTCCCGCCCTCGTAACGACCGGCCCATCTCCACCCAGAAGATTTGCCACCCGATTTCCCGAATTGGCGTGACAAAGGGGTGAGTTTTATGCGGGAAAATGGCCGGCAACTGACAGTTTATCCTGAATAGCGATGGGGCTATTGGAGAGGAATATGTACGCGGTAATTGAAAGTGGCGGCAAGCAGCACCGGGTTACCACCGGTGAAGTGTTGAAGCTCGAAAAAATCGAAGCCAGCACCGGCGACAAGGTCGATTTCGACAAGGTCCTGATGGTTGGTGAAGGCGCTGACGTCCAGATCGGCACTCCGTACGTGGAGGCCGGCAAGGTCACCGCTGAAGTGATCAGCCATGGCCGTGGCGACAAGGTCACCATCATCAAGTTCCGTCGCCGCAAGCACCACCGCAAGCAGCAGGGTCATCGCCAGTGGTTTACTGAAGTGAAGATCACCAGTATTTCCGCCAACGGTGTATCAGCCACCGCTGACGACGCCGCCCCCAAGAAAGCGGCGGCACCGAAGAAAAAAGCCGCGGCCAAAAAGGCTGCGCCGAAAGCCAAGGCCAAGGCCAAGGCAGACAAGGAATAACCGGGTAACGCTACCCAACACAGATTGACGGGAGTACATCATGGCTCACAAAAAAGCAGGCGGCAGCACCAGTAACGGCAGAGACTCGATTTCCAAACGCCTTGGCGTCAAGCGCTTCGGTGGTGAAGTGGTTCGTGCCGGCAATATTATCGTGCGTCAGCGTGGCACCCATTTCCACCCCGGCGCCAATGTCGGCTGTGGCAAGGACCACACACTGTTTGCCAAGACTGACGGTGTCGTCAAATTTCAGGTAAAAGGCCCGAAAAACCGTCGTTTTGTCAGTATCGAGACAGCGACTGCCTGATTCAGCCTCAGGCTTGAAGTAGTAAGCAAAAGCATTCAAGAAAGCCCTGTCTCTGACAGGGCTTTTTTATTTGCGGAATCACCATATGAAATTTGTCGATGAAGCAGAAATCCTCGTAGAGGCAGGTAAGGGCGGTAATGGCTGCCTGAGCTTCCTGCGAGAAAAATTCATCGAAAAGGGCGGCCCGGACGGCGGTGACGGCGGCGACGGCGGCAGCGTGTGGCTGGTGGCCGATGCAGCGCTCAATACCCTGGTCGACTTCCGTTTCCAGCCCCGCTACAGGGCCGAATCCGGCGAGCAGGGCCGCGGCCGCAACTGCACCGGTGCCGGCGGCAGCGATCTCGAGGTACGTGTGCCGGTGGGCACCAGCGTCTATGCCGTGGAAACGGACGAACTGATGGGCGACCTGGTCACGGCTGGCCAGCGCCTGCTGGTGGCCCAGGGCGGCAAGCACGGGCTCGGCAATACCCGCTTCAAATCCAGCACCAACCGGGCCCCGCGCCAGACCACGAAAGGCAAGCCTGGAGAATCCAGGCGCCTGCTGCTGCAATTGAAAGTGGTGGCCGACGTGGGTTTGCTGGGCATGCCCAATGCGGGCAAATCCACCCTGATCCGCGCCGTCTCCTCGGCCACGCCGAAAGTTGCCGACTATCCGTTCACCACGCTGGTGCCGAACCTGGGCGTGGTGCGGGTGGGCGATGAACACAGCTTTGTCATGGCGGACATTCCCGGCTTGATCGAGGGCGCCGCCGAGGGTGCGGGGCTCGGTATCCGTTTCCTCAAGCACCTGGCGCGCACACGCGTCCTGCTGCACCTGGTGGATATCGCGCCGCTGGACCAGGCTGACCCGGCTGCCGCCGCCCAGGCAATTATCAAAGAACTGGAAAGTTTCAGCCCCACGCTGGCACAGCGTGAACGCTGGCTGGTGCTGAACAAGACCGACCTGCTGCCAGAGGAAGAGGCAGCGGCAGTGTGCGACGATATCGTGGAAAAACTGCAGTGGCAGGGTCCCGTGTTCCGGATTTCCGCCGTGTCCGGCAAGGGCACAAGGGTCTTGTGTGAGGCCATCATGCAGGAGATCGATGCCATAAATTCCCGCCTGGCCGAGGATGAGGAATATGTACAACAGCAGGAAGCGAGCCAGCAGCAGATGGAATTTGAAATGCGTGAAAGTATCGCCGCCGCCCATCTGGCCTGGAAAGCGAAAAAGGGCTACAGCGGTGATGACGGCGATTACGATGATGATGTGGAAGTGGAATACGTAAGGGACTGAACGTGAGTAACAGGCAGACTCTGACAAGCGCCAAAACCTGGGTGATCAAGATCGGTTCATCCCTGCTGACCGACGACGGCAAGGGGCTGAACCGGACCAGCATGGCGGCCTGGGTCGGCCAGGTTGCCGGTTTCTGCCAGGCGGGCATTTCCGTCGTGCTGGTGTCTTCAGGTGCCGTCGCCGAAGGCGTATTGCGGCTGGGCCTGAAAAAGCGTCCTTCTTCCATTCAGGAACAGCAGGCCGCGGCTGCGGTGGGCCAGATGGGCCTTATCCAGGCCTACGAATCCGAGTTCCAGAAATTCGGCCTGCATACGGCCCAGATCCTGCTGACACACGATGACCTGTCCAACCGCAAGCGTTACCTGAACGCACGCACCACCCTGAAGACCCTGCTGGAACTGGGTGTCGTTCCTGTAATCAACGAGAATGACACCGTCGTGACCGATGAAATCTGTTTCGGAGACAACGACACTCTGGCGGGCCTGGTATCCAACCTGATCAATGCCGAGGTGATGGTTATCCTGACAGACCAGGAAGGATTGTATGAATCCGATCCCAGGACCAACCCGGATGCCAGACTTGTCAGCGAGGCGAAGTCCAGTGACGATTCCCTGTTCGATTTCGCCGGGTCAGGGGTGGGAGCGCTCGGGCGCGGCGGCATGCTGACCAAAGTCAGGGCGGCCCGCCTGGCGGCCCGTTCCGGCACCTACACCTGCATCGCCAGCGGACGTGAAAGCGGCATTCTTGAAAAATTGCGAGCCGGTGAGGCAAAAGGGACGCTGCTGCTGCCCGAAAGCGGCCCCCTGGCATCGCGCAAGCAATGGTTGGCCGGTCACCTGAAGGTGAAGGGTACGCTGGTACTGGATGCAGGCGCGGTGAAGGTCCTGAAAAATTCCGGCAAGAGCCTGCTGCCGGTTGGCATCAAGTCGGCCTCAGGCAAGTTCCAGCGCGGGGAGGTGGTCAGCTGCGAGGACGAGGCGGGCAAGCCGGTTGCCCGCGGGCTGGTGAATTATGATTCGGAGGAAACCGCCAAGATAATCGGTCATTCCACCGATGAGATTATCAGCCTGCTGGGTTATGACGGGGATCATGAGATTATCCATCGCGATAATCTTGTTTTGTTGTGACTTTCTTTTAAAAGAAAGTCACCAAGGAAACTCCCTGGTTTTAAATGCTTTTTCCTTGCCAGGAGGGGATGGCACTTCTTTTCAGAAAAGAAGTGCCCAAGAAAACCTGCCCCGG
>CAZVSC010000036.1:16606-28331 GCA_964629325.1 uncultured Enterobacteriaceae bacterium | reverse complement strand
CCGATGACGCGCTGGGAATCACCAATGTCGGAGAAGCTGGGAATGGCCACCGTAATGACGATCGCCAGGATCGCCGTGGCAATCATCAGCTCGAGCAAGGTGACTCCCCGCTGCCGGGGCTTTTTGAGCATTTTCAGGCCCATAAAAAACTCATAAATAACAGTAACTTGTTGGTAGGTTATAACGTACTGCAGTTATTATTGCACCTATATTACAGGCTGCAAGTGAGAAAAATTCCTGTTTTTTCCGTCAAGCGTCGACGAAGTGCAGGGGTTTGCCGTGGCGTGGACAAATGCAGCATTCCGGTATCAGGTATTTTCCTTGGATATCAATAGCCTACCCGCACCACCAAGATATAGCAGGTTGGCAAGCAATGCGGTGACGGTGCTATCAGATTCGACAGCCGGCTGGTGGCTTTTTACGCAAGCTGTGAAGGGATTCACAGTTGCCGGGCACCCGCGCAGGATTGCTGCCGCTGTTAAGGGTACGGGACGGGTTCAGTTCAGTCCGGTACGTACGCCCGTTGCAGGCTGCGGTGGGCATGATCGATGAACAGCGTGGGATCCCCGAACTCATCCACGTAGGGGTCCAGCAACCCCATCTTTACCGTGTCCTTGGGACCCATGCCGAGGTTGAGCTGTTCGGCCAGGTCCAGGTGGAAATTGGTGTACATCGCCCGCATCCGCAGGATGTCAGTGCCGCTGATGATGGGACCGTGAGCGGGAATAACCGTCGTATCGGCACTCACCACCTGGCCCAGAGTTTCGTAAGCACGCAGCAGACCGCCGATCCAGGCGCCATGGCGAATATCCAGTATGGGCCACTGCCCCGTGGTGACCGGTCCCCCGGTGATCAGGGTGTCGAGGATGGGAAAATAGAGCCAGATATCACTCTCGGAATGTGCGGCGGGCAGATAACCGTAAATGATCTCCTGGCTGGCAAATTTGAAGGAGCCGCTGCTGCCCAGCGTCTGTGTCGGCAAACCGGCTTTCGCCAGTGGGCCATAGCGACCATCAAACAAGGATGACTCAACGGCATTTTCCAGGAACAGCTTTGTCTTTTCATGCGCGATGATCGTCGTTCCAGTGGCACCGAGGCGTTCATTGGAGCCGGTCTGCTCAGGGTGCCAGTGCGTGTTGACCAGGGTATGCACCCGGTCCTGGCCGAACGTATTCAAGACGGTATTGATCAATGTATCGGAATGGGCAGCCAGTCCACCGTCGATCATCAACACGCCACCTTCATTGATTCCCGGCATGGCAAAGACGTTGCACCCCCCGCCCTGGAACACCCAGGCATGATTTAGGTCCACCCGGGTGATTTCATCTGTCTGTGCATGCGCTTCAGGCAGGATGGAAGTACCGAATGCCGCGGCACCCAGTGCACAGGAACCCGTAGTGAGAAATTTCCGGCGGGAAAAGCTATTTTTCATGAATGACTTCTTATAACTGCAATGAATTACTGATGATCGACGGAACCCGGAATGAGTGCATGCCGTTCCTGTTCCGCATCGAGCGGGTAAATACTGCCAGGATAAAAGAACGGTGGACCGATGTTTGGCCAGAAAGGCATAACATCCAGTTCTTCAGTGGCACCCAGGCTGCGTAAAAACTGTGCCATTTCGGTATTGGCACGCTGGCGCGGTCCGCCAAATCCTATGTAGCCCCTGGCTTCCGCGTAATCCAGTGCGGTCAGTCCGTCGAAATCCTTGGCGTTGATGTCAGCGCCCAGTTCCACGAGTGCTGCTGCAACCTTGTCGTTGCCTGCCCTCACGGCATAATGCAGTGGCGTACCACCCCTGGCACGTTGCAGGTGATGGGGAGTCGCCAGGACATTCAGGTCGGCGCCGGCGTCAACCAGTAATTGCAATCCCGCCACCAGGTCATCCTGGTCGCCACGGGTACCGGCGATTGCCGACACCGGCGTCTCCAGGTTTGCCTGGGGTTTGTCCGCGATTGCACCATGTTCCAGCAACAGTCTGACCACCTCGACATCGCCGTTGCTGGCAGCCTGGATCAGCGGAGTCGTACCCCGGGAGATTGGAGCGACCGCGGCCTGCCGACCACCCCGCTCACGTGCCGGTCGGTAGAACAGTTCCATATTGGGGTAAGCCCCTTTTTCCAGGAGCATCCTGACCACGATCAGCCCGTCGGTATCATTTATGATGCCGTCTACGGTCAGTCCTGATTCGGTGCGCCTACCGGCTGCCGCAAACAACGGCGCCTGCCCGAATATGTCCCACTGATTGACGTTGGCACCTGCCTCGATCAGGCGTTTGGCAATATCCCAGTTACTGTTCAAAACCGCCAGCAACAACGGGGAAACACCATCGGGATCCGTCTGGTCCAGGTCAGCCGCGTTTTTTACCAGCAAATCCACGCAACTTTTGCAGTTTTCACGCACCGCATACATCAACGGCGTCAGGCCACCACTGTCCAGGCGCTTGGCGCGCCCTTCGGCGGTGACATGGCTGTTGTAATCACGTACTGCCGAAATAGCGTTGATATTTGCCCCTTCCCGGATCAACAGTTCCATCATCGCGGGATGACGCCGGGCCGCTGCCCACATGAGCGCGGTTTGCTGGCCCCACTGTTCACGGGCATCGATGGTGGCACCGTGCCTGACCAGCAGTCGTGCGGCTTCTATATTCCCGGTCCGGGCGACCAGCATCAGGGCTGTCTGCCCTTCGGGATTCGCCGAGTCGACATCGGCGCCGCCATCGAGAAGCATCTTGAGAATTTCGGTATGGGCAACTTCGGCGGCAAGCTGCATGGCGTTGGCGCCATAGTTGTTGGCGGCATTGACGTCGGCACCGGCACGGATCAGATCACGGACACGGTCAACGTCCTGGTCATACACGGCCCACTGCAACGGTGTACTGCCATCGGGACCGCGTTCATCCACATCGAGTCCTCTGACAATGTCGCCCAGTGGCGACGGTACTTTCAACGGCTCGAAATTCTGGGCCTGGCTGACACCTGCCAGGGAAAAGGACAATGCAAAAATAGATATCAAACGGAGCGGAATAACTCGCCGATTACGGACGTTCATCTGGTTGTCAGCCCCCATTGAAAAACTGGCAGAATTGCGCGGATCAGACTTCGGCGAATGTCCCCGTGCTGTCACCGAATTCCTCGAGAGGAATGCCGGCTTTTTCCAGCATGGTATGCAAAAGCCTGGCGTGCGGCGTGTCCTGCGGATAATGCAGGTGCTGGCCACCCTTGATGCCGCCGCCCTTGCCGATAAGCGCCGACGGCAGCAGGTTGGCGTCGTGCAGGTCGCTGTTACCCATGTTGCTGCCGAACAGGATGATGGAGTTGTCCAGGATATTGCCTTCGACATCTTCCATTTCCTTCAGGCGCTGGGCGAATTTCGCGGCACGCTCGGTCTGGTGGCGCTGGATGCGCACCAGCAGTTCCCACTTGGCCGGGTCTTCCTGGTGGTGCGACAGCGGGTGGAAGGATTCCGCCACACCCAGGTTGTCGAATACCCGCATACTGGCTTCCTTGATCATGCGCATGGAAGCGATGCGGGTCTGGTTGTTCTGGAACGCCAGCGCAATCATCTCGAACTGGATATCCAGCAACTCGGTGAAATCATCGGGCGGGCCCAGCGGTGCATCGGGCAGTCCGGTCAGTTCGCGGGCGCCCTCTTCCAGTTTCTGGATACGTGTTTCCACTTCACGCACGGACGACAGGTACTCATCCACGCGAACACGATCGGCGGGGGTCAGCTTGCGATTGAGGCTGGCAGTGGCTTCGCGCACATAGTCGAGCAGGCTTTCTGACTGCTGCAGGATCTGGATGCGTTCGTCGTAGGTGTCTCCCTGGCCGAACATGGTGTAGAACACCTTGCGCGGATTGCCTTCCAGCGGCAGCGGCTGCTGCGGCGTCCTGTAGTTGATCGCCCCGCCAGGCTCACCACAGAGTTCCAGGGAAGGCAGCGGTGTGGTCTCCCCGATGATCCTGGCGGCGATCTGGTCGGCGGTCATGCCCTTGATGCCTTCGGGACTGCGATCACGATCTCCCGGGGCCACGCAGGACAACCACGTTTCCTCTGTTATTGAGTGCGGGGCCGGGCCGTTTTCGGCAGCCTTGTTACGCAAGCCTGAGATTACGGTGACATAGTCGTTCAGGGACTCCAGGGGCTTGAGAATCCTGGAGTACTCAAAATCGGTGCCCGTCTGCTTCGGCGGCCATTCATGGATCACCGCGCCATGGGGGAAATAGATGAAGCCCATGCGGGGGTAACCAACCTCAGCCTGTGCCAGGGCCGGCGTCATGGCATCCAGCATCGGCAGCGCGATGGATGCACCTGCGCCTTTCAACAGTGTTCTGCGTGAAAGATGTTTCTTGCTGATAAACATGTTGGGTGTCCTGTCTGGTCGGTTAGTTAACGTGAAGCCTGCTGCCTGGCAGTGGCTTCATTGGCGCTGATCATGCCTGAACGCATACGGAAAGCATCACTGCTGACGATATTGTAAACGATGGATTCGAAACGGTTGCCCTCTTTCGCCACATCGCGAACGATCCTGCGTACTGTCGGCATATCCTGGTAATCGACGACCCGGCCCAGGGCAAAGGTCATCAGGTGTTCGGTCAGTGACTGCACGAACAATTCAGAACGGTCGACCAGTGCCGTCTTCAGGTCCTCCGGACGCTTGATCTGCGTGCCATCGGGCAGCACCCCTGAAGCATCGATCACGCTCAGGGTTTCGCGGTCGATTTCCTGGAACTGGCCAACGGTATTGAAATTCTCGAGGGCAAAGCCCAGCGGATCCAGGACGCCATGGCAGTTGTAGCACGTCGGATTGGCGCGATGCTGTTCCAGCCTGTCACGCAAGGTCTTGGGCTTCTGCCCGGGTTTCTGTGACAAATCGGTTTCCACGTTCGGTGGCGGCGGTGGTGGCGGTGAAGCCATCAGTCTTTCCAGTATCCAGGCACCCCGGAGTACGGGAGATGTCCGGTTCGGGTTGGCGGTCAGCATCAGGATGGCGCCCTTGCCGAGCAGGCCGTGACGGAATTCGTCCTCCAGGGTCACCTTGCGGAAATTGCTGCCCTTCACGTCATCGATACCGTAGTGCATGGCCAGTCTTTCATTGAGGTAGGAGTAATCTGCATCCAGCAGGCGCACCACGGACTGGTCGCTGCGCAACACACTGTCGATGAACAGGCTCAGCTCTTCCTTGAACATCGGGCGCGGATCCAGAAAGCGGCTGGCGTAACGGAACATGAATCCGTTCGGATTGATCTCATCCAGCTTGGACAGGTGCAGCCACTGGAAGGCAAAGTCATCGACCAGTGTTCTTGCCCTCTCGTCGGCCAGCATGCGGGAGATCTGCGCCCGGAGCACATCCGGTTTACCCAGCTCGTTGTTGTTGGCCAGTGTCAGCAATTCCTCGTCGGGCAAGCTGCTCCAGAGGAAGAATGACAGGCGTGACGCCAGTTCGAGGTCTGTCAGCATCAGGCTTTCACCCTCTGCAGGTCCACCCTCGGCACGGTAGATGAAATGCGGGCTGACCAGGATGGCGCTCACCGCTTCCTTGATGCTGGCTTCAAAATCATTGTTCTGGCGGCTGCGGGTGAAAAAGCCGGTGAGGCTGGTGAGATCCTCGTCGGTCAACGGACGGCGGAATGCGCGTTCTGCCAGGTTCGTAATGATTTCCTCGGCACAGGCTTCTTCCTCGGCGGTTTCCCGGGGGTAACAGACAAAGATGCGCTTGCGCGATGCCGACTCACTCATCCCGGTGACTTCCAGCGGGCCACGTACCTGCAGGGCATGTACTTTATGGATCCTGCTCTGCCCGCCTTCCAGTGCGGTTTCCGGAGTACGCTCATCACTCTCGGCAAAGCTGCGATGCAGGAAGGTCACCGTCACGATATGTTGTCCTGCGGTGGCATTGAAGCGGATATTTTTCAGCCGCGCATTGATGCGGGACACTGCATCGGCCTGTTCCTGGTCGATGGCTTCGTGATCTTCATCACCACCCATCTCGGTGCGGAAAATCTCCCTGCCGTCGAGAAGTGCGATCACGGTGTTCTTGAATTCCATGTTGGGCACTTCGCGACCCAGGGCCAGATCTCCGATATTGAGCTCGTAGACACCATCCGCCATGAAGTTGTAACGCACGCTCATGCCACCACGGGTACCGAACGGCATGCCCGCCTGGTGCTGGCGCTGAATGCCGGTGCCCGGTGTACCCCTGGCGGGCAATGAAATGATCATGTCCGCCACACTGCCGAAAGTTTCCAGGACAGGAATCGGGCGGGTGGAACCGATGGCCTCATGGGAAATCGTTCTTGCTGCGTTGAGATATTGATCGATAAATGCAGGTGACACCTGCAGGGCAGCCGCGTTGTTGTCAAAACCGCCCTCGATATCGTCTTCCGGCAAAAGTGCGGAAGCATCGATTTCCAGTGCCAGCAGGTCACGAACGGCATTTTCATATTCGCGCCGGTTCAGGCGCCTGAGCGGCACGTTGCCGGCAGGGGGTGTACCTGCCGCCTCATCGATGGTGTTTTCCAGCCAGGCGACCAGGGCCTTGAGCTCCCGTTCGGGTGGACGTTCGGCGCCCGGCGGGGGCATATGCCCGCCATTCAGGCGCCGGATGGCTTCCTCGAAAATCTCGGCCTCGTGGGGCACCCCATCCTTCGACATGAGGTTGAAAGCGACACTGCCGGCCCAGTCCTCGTCGTTGTGACACTGGTAGCAGTAACCCTCGATGACACTCCATTCGTCGGCAGCCAGCACCTGCGAAGCGGCTGCAGCGGCCGTGGCGCAGAGAGAGGAGATCATGATTTTTCTGACAGTTTTGAGCATGCTGTTAAAACCGGTTGCTGGGCCCGTGTTTTCTGTATATTGGGCCGATTTTAGGGCGGAAAAACCCAAATATTGTGGAAGTTTCCTTCGCGCGTGAAATTCTGAGGCAGAACAAGGACTTTGTCCACTGCACGCCCCCCAGTTGAGGCCTTTACCGACTGTATTCTAATCCCGGTCATAGCCCGCTCACTTGCGCCTGATCAAGCTCAAGCTTGCCGGGTGGACCAAACAACAACGCCACCATTGCCCGGCAAGGGCAGCGATGGCGTGCTCTGGTCGGCGGATTATTCCTCGTCAGTATGGATATCGTCCGGCGTATCCACGTCTTCCGGCGGCGCCAGCGGGGTGGCGTTTTGCGCTTCGATGGCCTGGGCCACGAGGAACCAGCGGATTGCATCGCTGCCTTCGGCATCGATCCGGTTGGCGAAGGACACCATGCCCTTGTCAGCCCGGATACCGTCGATAACCACCTGATTGAAACCGACATCGCTATGCAACAGCGGTGTCACCAGCAGGTTCGGGAAGTTGGCCCCGCGCTGCTGCCCGCCGATACCATGGCAGACGGAACAGTGCTGGCTGTAAAGTTCGCCGCCGGCATCAATGACATCCTGGCTGGCCAGCAGTTCGGGCGGATTCAGTTCACGTGGCGTATAGGTCAGCTGTTCCGGCAATTCGTTGCCGCCGTACAGGGCAAAGACCAGCAACCGGGAATTGTTCGGCGCGAAGTAATTACCCGCCTGGTTGATACCGACGCTGGCGGCCACATACTGGCGGCCGTCCATTTCGAAGGTGATGGGTGCGGCGACCATGCCGGTCTGCGTATCGAAGGACCACAGTTTTTCACCGGTGACGGTGTCATAGGCACGGAATTCGTTGGTGTTGTTGCCGCCGCCGGAAAAGACCAGGCCACCAGCCGTGCTGAGCACGCCACCCGTGGGTCCCGGATTTTCCTCGCTGCGCCAGACTTCCTGCCCGGTAGCCGGGTTCCAGGCCGATACGTAACCGACGAATTCGCGGGGCGCATCGGGGTTGTCACGGTAGTAGACGAAGTTGGCGCTCATGTCGATGGCCAGGTTGTTCGCCGTGGGATCGGTATTGGGCGTGAAATCCTCCAGGCTCTGCATGGCGAAATAGGCGCGTTGCGTCGCTATATAGATCAGCCCGGTTTCAGGATTCCAGGCATTGGCATGCCAGCCGTGGCCACCCTGAACACCGGGAGCCAGGTTCCAGATATTCTCATGGTCATAGCGTGCTTCCGGCACCTCGATGGGGCGGCCGGTATCCATGTCGATGCCGGTTGCCCAGTTCACTTCGGTAAATGGATAGCCGCGCAGCAATTCACCAGTCGCCGCATCCAGCATGTAGAAGAAGCCGTTCTTGTTCGGCTGCATGACCACATGACGCATTTCGCCGTCCACCTCGAGGTCGACCAGCATCATCGGGCTCATGGCATCGTAATCCCAGGTATCTCCCGGTGTGGTCTGGTAGTGCCAGATGTATTCGCCGGTATCGGCATCGACAGCCAGCAGGGATGCGATATACAGATTGTCACCGCCTTCCGGGTCGCGGGCGCGCTGGTCCCAGGGCGTGCCGTTGCCGGTGCCGAAGATGACCAGGTTGTTCACTTCATCGTAGACGATGGCATCCCACACGGTGCCACCACCGCCAAGCTCCCACCAGTTGCCGCTCCAGGTGGCCGCGGCGCTTTCCATTTGCGGTGTTTCGAATCCCAGTTCCGGGTTGCCGGGGACTGTGTAGACACGCCACCGGTCTTCGCCGGTCCGCGCATCATAGGCGCCGAGATAACCCCGGGCGCTCTTTTCACTGCCCGAGTTGCCGATCAGCACCTGGCCCTTGATGATGCGCGGGGCGCTGGTGATGGTCTGCGGGCCGCTGGGATCGATGGTCAGCTTGCGCCACTCCTCCTCACCGGTATCGGCATTGATGGCGACCAGGTAACCATCCAGGGTGCCCAGGTAGATCTTGCCTTCATAAGCGGCGATACCGCGGTTCACAATGCCGCAGCAGACCCGGGTGACAATCTCGCGCGGGGTCTGGGGATCGTAGTGCCAGAGCAGCTCGCCGGTCGCTGCATCAAACGCATTCACCATGCTCCATGCTGTGGAAACATAGATCACGCCGTCAATGTACAGGGGGGTGCCTTGCTGCGACAGGTTGACCGCGTAGTCCGCATGCCAGGCCAGCTGCAGGTTTTCGACATTGTCACGGTTGATTTCATCGAGGGGACTGTAATGCCGCTCCTCATAGGTACCGCCAACCATCATCCACTGCTCTGGTTCGTCTTCGGCATTCAGCAGCCGCTCATCGGTTACATTGGCGGCTTTGATGTTTGAGGAGCCGCCTCCGGCAGTGGCAGCAGCCTGCGGCAGGGATGAAACCGTACCTGGCTGGTTGCCCCCGTTGTCCGATTGGCCGCAGGACACCAGTGTGGCCAATAGCAGCAGGAGTGCAGTAGAACGCATGCGAATCATGATTTCCCCCTTGAGATTGGTATGTTGTTTACAGGCAAATGAGCGAAAGATTACAGGTGCCAGCTGTTTGCATACAACTGGCCCCGGCCCGGATCAGCCCGGAAAAATTCAGGAACTCCGGGCTGCATGATTGGTGAATGTTAATTGCCTTCCGCAATATTTTTCATGTTGACCAGCATATTCTCGAACATGCCGCGCCGTCTTGCCACGTCGGCGTCTTTGGCAGCCTGGTCTTCCAGGTTGGAGACATCATACACCAGGGTGTAAAGCATCTTGGACGTACCCGCAGTCACCGGTTTGGCTTCCATGAAACCATGGTAGAGGTTGTAGAACTGGCCTTCCTGTACCGGCTGCGTGTAGCCATAGGACAGGTCTGTCTGTGCCACCAGGATCTCGATGATGGTGCGCGGCCCGGCAGTCAGCGCACGCACTGTACCCATGCCGCCATTGCCTGCAGTGATCTTGCATGCCAGCCCGCCCCATTCTTCGATGTCGCAGTAGTCCCCTACCGCTGCCCAGACCTCGGCAGCCGGCTTGTTGATGTCGATCTCCATTTCGATGGAGACATATTCAGGCTCGGCGGCCAATAGTGATGGCGACAGGCACATCGCTCCCAGGAGTACCAGGGCAACCCGGCAAGGACGGAATAATGAGTTCATTGAGCTATAACCTCTGGCTGGAATTCAGGAGCGCCAAGCATAAACACAGCCGTCTCGGGCGTCCAGCCGGAATGCTCAGCCGCCATTTCACGGCAAACGGCCAGCCGGCCGGCATACAGCTGGAAAATAATTTGTTGCCAACCCGTGTACAGTGACACATTCGTAACCCCGTGGTTATAAACACAATTTCACCCTGTTTAGAAAAGCCAAACAGTGATTCCTGCTCCCTTTTAAAAATATTCACATAAAAACAGTTGTGTCAGTTGCCCGCGCGTTTTTATACTTTTGCGACAACAAAATAATAACCATCTGTTTTAGGGGATTAATCATGTCTAAATATGCCGGCGGGTGCGATCACGTCCACACCCAATCCAATAGCGATCCGATCGACAACCACACCTGCCATTGCTCAGTCTGCAAGAGAGTGACAGGCCAGGACACCACCCACGTGGTCTTCTTCAACCACGGCGACCTGCAAGTGGACAACGAAGGCGGCCTGAATCGCATGCCCTTCAATGACCAGAATCCGAATGGCCCGCTGGAACTCTGTGTGTGCGCGGAATGCGGCACGCCAATCATGCTGGATGACAAGCAGCACAGGATTCGAGTGGTTGTCCCGAACCTGATGGGGTATCCGTCTGACTTCCCGGCTGCCTCTTACCATGCGTTCTACGATCCGGCTTCTGGCGCCCCGCAACCGAGCGACGGCCGCCCGGTATGTGAAGGCCTGCGCCCGGACTTCGTCTGGCCCCAGGGTTCGTAAGGCGTATTCCAGTTCCAAGCTTATAACCCGTCTCCAAGGTTAAAAGCTTTTAAACTCCCCTCGCAGGCGACCCCTGCCAGGGGAGTTTTTCTTTCTGCTCCAACCCAATAAATTTCCTTAATATTTTCACTACACTTTCTGCAGTTAACGAGATCTATCTGTCTATAATAACTGTCGGCATTTAAACAATTACCAGAATACCAGGGGGGAAGTAATGCCAGTATTTGTATCCTTGTCGAATTCCTTTTTGAAATGCAGCGCGCTCATGGCAGCACTATGCACACTGGCACCCGTTGCCATCCAGGCTGCCGAGCGGCCGGATTTTACCGGAGCATGGGCCACCTACCGCGGTAATGGCGGTGCCGGCGCATTCTCGGCACCAGGAGGCCAGCTAAAACTCACACCCGATGCCGAAAAGGCTCGCCAGGATTTCATCTCAGTCACTGAAGGCACCAACCACGGCGCAGGCAACTCCTGTGTCGGCGGCGGCATGCCCAGCTCCATGCTCGGGTCAGGCGGCTATCCGATGGAAATCATCCAGCGCCCGGAGCAGCTCTTTGTCATCTACGAGGCCCATAACGAAATCCGCCGCATCTATATCGGTGACGAAGCCGGCGATCCCGAGGAGTTCTTCCCGGAACGCAATGGTTACTCGACTGCACGCTGGGAAGGCGATCGCCTGATCGTAGAGACCACACGCCTGAAGACACAGGTGGATTCCCGCTATCCGCACAGCAACCAGGCCACCATCCGCGAGGAATATTATTTCGACACGCCGCTGCCGGATGGCACGCGCGTGCTGGCAGCCGATATGGTCATGACCGACCCGCTCTGGCTGGAAGAGCCCTTTGTCACCACCAAGCGCTGGCAGGCAATGTCGGATTACCACGTCCTGACCTACGAATGCACGGAACCGCTCTGGCTGGATGAGATGGAAGGATTGTACGAGGCTGCCGACCTCGAAATGGTCCAAGAATAAGCATGCAACTGAT
>CAZVSC010000036.1:7287-16506 GCA_964629325.1 uncultured Enterobacteriaceae bacterium | reverse complement strand
GGATTGTACGAGGCTGCCGACCTCGAAATGGTCCAAGAATAAGCATGCAACTGATTAACTGGTTCAACTGGAATTCCAGATTTTTAGATGAGGATTTGAAGTGAAAAAAATATTTATATTTATAAACATGGCGCTGCTTTCAGCCTTGTGTGCAATGCCGGCAACAGCCCATCATTCCGCCGCACAATTCGATTTCGGTAACACCGTGCTGGTAACCGGCAAGGTCCAGGAAGTCCGCTTTGCCAACCCGCATATGCGCCTGGTCCTGGAAGTCACCGATGCAGCCAGGGGCACACGTGACATCGAGTTTGAGGGCCACAGCCGCAACAACATGCGCCGCCAGGGCCTTATGCCGGATATGTTCACCGTGGGCGATATGGTGACCATTCGAATCGCCCCGATGCGCAATGGCGAGGACGGCGGCTACGTCACCGCCCTGCGTACTCCGGACGGCGAGGAAATCGGACGGGTGACCGCAGCAGATTAAAAATAACAATAATTCAATCGGGGGCACTGAAATGAAGGGATGGAAGCTGTTAGTTGCAGTATCGGCCGTTCTGGCCGGCCAGGCGGGTAGCGCGCAACAGACTGCGCAGATGGATTTCACCAGTGTCGGGCGAGGCGCCCCGTTGGCGGCTGACATCAATGAATACCCGTTCACCGGCGCCACCATGCGAGTGATGGGAGCAGTGGGCAATTTCAATGAACGTCCGCGCGAATTCACCGGTGGTGCCGAGCCCGGCGAAACTCCCCCTGGCATCGAGCCGCTGGCACGCGATCTGTTCACTTCCGATGATTTCTATGCCGACCGCGACCTGTGGATGGACCCCCGCTATTTCCGCTGCAACACGTCAGGTGCCCTTGAAGACATCTGGGGCGGCAACCGCCGGCCGCTGATTGGCGACAACCCGCCTGCTACAGCGGCATGGGGCTACTGCGACCGGGACTATCCCAGGGAAGCCATCGTCAGTCCCTATCCGTTCAAGACCGCCCAGGCCCATTACGAAGCCCTGATGACCGAGACAAAGTCACGCGGCGGCCCGACCGAACATACCTATGCCACCGTCCCCGCCGAAATGAACGGCATCTACGCCCATCCCGGACGCACACCCAACAACTATTACTGGTACCGCATGCGGCATAACCAGATCCCCACCATCCTGTCCCTGCTGACGCCCGAATACCAGACCCGGTTCGTGCAGGAAGCCTACCACCACGCCAATACCAATGCGGCCCAATGGCCTTCACAGTACTGCTGGCCGGAAGGATTCATGCGCCGCTGGCACGAAGCTGCAGTCTGGGAACACTACATCATGGTCACACCGAACATGGTGCAGATCCTGGCCGGCGTGGCGCGCAATTTCATCACCAACATCCACATCGGGCGTGAGTTCAACATGGACGGCCTGGTGCCCAGGCTGGGTGCGGACGTTCCGCGTTGGTATGGAGAAACGATCGGATTCTGGGACAACGACGTCCTGATCACCTGGACCTCCAACATCCAGGGCTGGAAAGTGCATGCGGCACCCGATCATTCCAACCTGTTGCAGACTATCGAAATCTACTCACCGAACCGTGACGCCGAAGGCAACTTCATCGGGCTCAACCATGAGGCAATTTTCTACGATCCGGAAGCGCTGGTCGAACCTGTACGTATTGTGCGAAATTACGAGAAGCAGAATGAATTCGATGATGCCGATGCCACACCCTATACCTTCATAGAATGCATCCAGACCATTTTCCCGATCGATGGCGTGGCAACTCCGGTTAACCCGGGCGACGTGATCGAGTACGAAATTCCCGATATGTACGGGCGGCCCTGGGATCACCTCTGGAAGACCTACTTCGAGCAGGATATGCAAAGGCCGGAAGAGAGCGAGGACATCTTCAGTTTTGAATAGAGGTGCAAGCTAAGTCATGGGAGCCGCCTGCGCCTGGTGTGAGGCTCCCAGAGTATCCGGCGCCGTTTGCCCACAATGCGGCGCAGATTACGCCAAGGCCGAGGCCATAAGAAAAACCGGCAAGGCGTCTGTGGCACCCGAAGCCGGCCAGCAATCGAGGGATGTCCAGAACACGGCAGATATCGAGCCCGACGCGCCAGCCATACCGGTCCAGGATCCAGCCTGGGAAAAAGCCCTCTGCCTGTTCGCCCTTCCCGGCATGCTGCTGTTCGCCCTGCTGGTCCAGGTCACCGGCTTCCTGGCCGGCATGCAGCGTATCTTTTTTGCCATGCCCGTCCATGAATTCGGCCACGCAGTGACCGGATGGCTATGCGGCTTCAATTCCATTCCGACACTGTGGAAAACCATTACGCCTGAAGATCGCGGCTACCTTTCTTCGATATTATTGATCATCGGGTTCGTCGCCATAGCCAGGTACGGCCTGAAGCACAAACAGACTGCGTGGCTGGCAGGAATCGGGATAGCCCTGCTTGTACAGGGTTACTGCACCCTGGCCATCACCGAAAGCAAGGCGGATATGTTCATCACCATTGGCGGCGATCTTGTCGGCATGATCCTGGCCACCCTGTTGATGGGAATTTTTTATGTCGGCAAGGATACCCAGTTGTACAAGGGCAGCCTGCGCTGGGGCTTCCTGGGCATCGGGGCGGCGGCCTTCATGAATATTTATGCCCCCTGGTGGAAGAAGAATATTTCGGAAATCGGTTACGGCCTTACCGGCGGCATTCCGACAGATTCATGGAAGATGATCAATATTCACCTGTGGCAATGGGAGTCACTGTTCAACATCCACATCGGCGTGGGCATCGCGTGCCTGGTATTCCTGGCCGTGGTTTATGCGCTGGGGCTGAAACAGGCCAATGCCTGGGCCAGGGAAAAGGCGCGCTTTGAGCGCCTGGCGCGAGTCCGGGGAAAATAACAGCTTTTATTCGACGCGGAGAACCTGGATAAAGCCCGACAGTCTTGGCGTCTGCAGGCGGAAATTTTCGCCCCAGCGGGAAGGATAGATGCGCACGGCATCCCCCTCCCTCAGATTCAGCCTTTTCGGATGCGTCTGGCGCCAGACCTGGCCGCTGGCCAGGCGCAAGACCCACATGTTGGGATTGGCTTCAAGCAATTCGACAATCTCGTCCTGCAGCTCGTCCTGGCCTTCCATATTGACGACGACCCGTGCTTCCCGGCCAAAACTCTCCACGGCATTCTCTTCGCCCGGTTCGGCATCCACGGCTTCGGATTCCGGTGCATCATCACCGCCGCCAAACAGGCTGGGCAGCCTTGGCAAGCGTAAAAACGAACGTCTTTCCCCAGCCCCGCTTTCCACCACGTTGGCCGTTTCAGTTACTGCGCCAGGGGATGTCCCAAAATCCTCGACTTCGGTTTCGGGCGTATCTTCCACTACCGCAGTATCCGCTGCCTGGGTGGCGGTGGCAGACTCCAGGGCCTCTTCCAGGCAGATGACCCGCTCCACCCTGTCGGTGATGTCAGCGCAGGCGAGGAAGGCATCAGCCTCCTGTGCATTGGCCGGTATTGATGACACCGCCAGTAGGGCAAGAAAAGCAGGGATTCTCAGCATGGTAAAACTCGGGGGAATGCTCTTATTGTCGGGAGACCTAGGGTAAAGGAAAGGCAATTTCAGGACAAGCTTTGCCCTGCACCTGGCGCCCATCCGTGCAATAATTCCGGCCTGCATAATGCGGAAACAACAATCTTGCAGGGAGCAGGTTATCAATGACCAGCCCGACAAATTCAGAAGCACTGGCCGAAGCAGACCGTTACGATGCTAGCGGCAACCACGACGAGGCCATCAATGTCCTCGCGCGCGCAACACAACAGGGCGACCAGGCAGCCAAAACCCGGCTGGGCAAGCGCATGCTGGTGGGTGACCGCTGTCCTTACCTGCCCAGGGAAGGCGCCAGCTTCATCCTGGAAGCCGCCCAGGCCGGCAATGCCGAGGCGGTATCCCTGGTCGCCGTCTTTCAGGCCACAGGCATTTTCCAGCAAAAAAACTGGGCACACGCCCTGAACACGCTCACCCATGCCGCCACGCTCGGCTCAGCATCCGCCCGCGAGCAGCTGGTGCTGCTGGCTGGTACCGGCGAGCCCGCCGCCACACCGGGCCTGCTGGACAACGAAGATAGACAACACTGGCTGCAACTGCGGGAACGCATCCGGCCTGAAGAATGGCTCGCCCCCATGGAAGGCAAGGTCCTGAACGAAGAGCCGCTGATCAAGACCTTCGAGCACCTGTTGTCTCAGGAAATCTGCCGCTGGCTGGTGCGGCTGTCTGCGCAGAGGCTCAAGCGGGCCCTGGTCTACGATGCTGCCAAGCGGCGCAACTACGCCTCGGAGACCCGGACAAACTCGATTGCCGAATTCAACCTGGTGGAAAACGAATTACTCCACTTCCTGATCCAGCAGAAAATGAGCTCCGCGTGCAATGTCCCCATGGTGCAGTTCGAAGGCACGGCCATACTCAATTACCAGCCCGGCGAGGAGATCTCACCGCACTTCGATTTCGTCGACCCGAAAATGCCGAATTACGACCAGGAAATTGCCACCAACGGGCAGCGCATCATCACCTTCCTGATATACCTGAATGAGGAATATGAAGGCGGCGATACGGTATTCACCGAGCTGGATCTCAGTTTCAAGGGAAAAACCGGTGACGGCATTTTCTTTGCGAACTCCCTGTCCGACGGCTCCTCCGACACGAGGACCCGGCATTCCGGGACCCCGCCGACCTCGGGTGAAAAATGGATCCTGTCCCAGTTCATACGTAACCGTGAAGTAAAATACATACTGGACTAGCCCCTTTGGACTTATACTATTCCAAAGCACATTTCTTAAGTTTAACGGAACTATGAACACCCCCAATTCCAATCAGCCCATGGTATATCCGCTGTTCTCTTCTCCCGTTTATACGCGGGTATTGGACACTTTCGATATCCCGGATATTGCCTCACTGGAATTTACTTCCAGGCTTCCTGGCGGTGGAACACATTCGTTCCTGACATCGACCGACAAGCACATCCTGGAAAAACCCGAATTTGCCAATATCCGCGACCTTGTCCTCAGGGAAATCAACACCTACGCCAAGGGAACCCTGTGTGCCAGCAAACGGTTAGAGTTCTATATCACGAATTCATGGGTAAACATCAATCGCCCGGGGGACCAGTGTCCCCCTCACACCCATAACAATTCTCTGATATCCGGCGTGCTGTACCTTAAGGTGCCAAATAACTGCGGCGACCTGTATTTTTACAGGGATATTCTCAGCCTTGTTCCTTTTCCGCCTTCACTCGATATTGAGACGGACTCCCAGAACATCTTCAACTGCAAACATTTCAATGTAACGCCAAAAACCTACCAGATCTGTTTATTCCCTTCTGTCACCATGCATTCGGTGGGTGTGAATATGTCAACTGAAGAAAGATGGTGCTTGCCTTTCAACGTATATGTGAGAGGTGAAATCGGCGGCTTGCATGAGCTTTACCTGAAATAGGCAGCAGCATTTTTAAGAACCAAAAAAAAACCCCGCCGAAGGCGGGGTTTTTTATCTTGCTTGCTCTGTAATCAGAAGCTGACTTTGAAGCCCACATAGTAGCGGCGTCCCAGCAAATCATACAGGTTCGGAACAGTTTGGTCGGAGTTGGTGTCACCACCAGCCGGATTAGAGTTGGTGAGTTCAGGATCCTCATCCAAGAGGTTATCCACACCGAATCTCAGACTGTACCTGTCGCTGAAATTCCAGCCACCGTTCAGGGCGAATGTCTGATATGAGCCTGGGCCGAGGATAGTGGTATTGGGGCTCTGCGCTTTCGCTTGAGCTTCCGCACTATCCAGATAACGCCAGCTCAATCCAACATTAAAGTCATTCCAGAAATAGGTCAGACGTGTCAAATGCTGGAATTCGAACATACCACCCTGGTCCAGGGTTCCCGTCGCATCAATGATCGGATCGCCAGGCGCCGGTTGATACTCGAAGCTATCCAGGAAGTTCATGTTGCTGTTGATACCCAGGGTACCCGGGCCGATATCCATGGAATAGTTGATGTTCACGTCGAAGCCCTGAGTTTCCAGGGTTCCCAGATTATCGAACGGAGTATCCACCTGCGCACGGTCACCAGTGACATCGTTACGACGTATCCTCTGACAAGAAGGATGGTTGACATCGTAGCTCGGGTTGGTGGAGCCATTCCAGTTGAAGCAGTTGTTGTAAACAATCTGCACTGAAACCGGTGAGATGGCATCAGTCAATGAAATATCATAGTAGTCGACCGTGATATTCAGACCTTCCACGCCAAACGGATCAGTGATAACTGCGCCCAGGGTATAGGTCTCGCCCTGCTCTGGAGCAACATTGGGATTACCTTGCTCAATAGCGATTTCCAGCGGGAAGAACGGAGGATTCTGCCTGTGGAAACCTTCAGGCCCGGTGATGCCCAGTACTGAATAGGTCTGGGTGTCAAAGAGCGATGTGCTGTTGCCGATAATCGCACGACACAGGTCAATTACCTGGGCACGGTTCGGGTTACCCGGCACGTTGCCATGAGGCGCCCGGGTTGTCGCCGAGCAGTTGTCCTGGTCCGGATGTCCAACTACCCTCTGGGTGGGTGCAGCGAACAGCTCGGCAATGTTTGGCGCACGAGTTGCAAACTGATAACCGCCACGGAAGGTTACCTGATCAGTAGCATTCCAGGTGAACATCGCCTTGTAAGTATCCTGGCCACCCGCGGTGCTGAAGTCAGAATAACGATAACCAAGCTCAGCGTTCAGGTTATCAAGAATCGGCACCAGCACCTCACCATAGTACTCGCGGACGTTGATCTTGCCGCCAGTTGCGTTGGATGCGAACAGGCCGATCGGGTTCTCCTGGAGCAAATTGACCGGGTTTCCAGGGTTGAAGCTGTAAGAGTTGCCGCGATAGGAAGCACCGACTGCGAAACGCACTTCACCGGCCGGCAATTCGAACCAGTCACCCAGTCCACCCTGAAGGTTGGCTTCCAGGATTTCCTGTGTCAGCTGGTTACGATTAACCAGCCTGGTATCTATACTATCCAAGCAGTCTTCTGAGACCTGGAATTTTTCGAATACCGGCAGGCCGCTGGTACAGGTGAGGTTGTAACCGCTGCCCGGGGCAATACCTGCCACAACGCCAGGGCTATAGGCGGTGACCTGACCAAAGTTCGGTGCATAGACCAGGTTCTGGTAACGCTGCAAGGAAGGCAGCCTGTTATTGACCGCCTGGATGTAGGTATCACCGCGTGAACCGTAGGCTTCCCAGGTCCAGTCGCCATCCCTCAGCTCGCCTTCGAGACCCAGCATAAACTGCCAGACATCGTTCTTGTTTTCAGTCCGGATATTGCCGTTATAGGACAATACCTGGAACAGTGGCCATGGAGCATCCGGAGTTGCGCGGGAATCCAGCAGACCCTCGAGGACAGCAGGGAGTGCACGGCCATCTCTCGGTACTTCAGGCGCCTGCCAGACGGTAATGGCCGGTGGAACACCGCCGGTCTGGTTTACATCGACCCTGGTGTAGTTCACCTGGGCGAATGCAGAAATGTTATCCGATACGGCGTAGTTGCCACGCACAAACAGCGAGTGCCTTTCGAGCGGTGAGGACATGTAGAAGTCCAGCTGGCGACCGTTTTGGTCCAGGTTGCCATTATCAAGAATCTTGATACCGCAATAATCGGAACAGTTGTCATACGCATTGAAGGGGCCGTTGTAACCGAGGCCGCCTGCTACGATAAAGGGCGAACCGTCCGCATTGAAGTAAATGTCAGTTGAGCGACCGATGGTCCCGGGAGCCACCTGGGGGAACAGGGCATCAATGGCTGCTTGCGAAGCCGGATTCCTGTTGCCGTTACCAGCAAAGGCAGGCGCTACGATAAAGTTACCGCTTGGGTTACCTGTGTCAGCCCAGCCGTTGCGGTAGAATTCCCTGTCTACCTGGAAAACGGGGTCACGCTTGGTCCAGTCGATGCCCAGCATGATATTGCCACGGCCGTCGGCGGAGTTCATACCCATCAGCATGCTGAACTTTTCTTCACCACCATCACCTTCGGCGGTTTCACCCATCTGGTAGTCGAACTCCAGACCTTCGAAGTCGGTTTTCAGGATGAAGTTGACAACACCTGCCATCGCATCCGGACCATACACGGCAGAAGCACCGCCGGTGATAACTTCCACACTCTGGATGGCGGATGCCGGTATGGTATTGATATCCACAACCAGTGAAGCATTGGCAGGTTGTGCACGTTTGCCATTTACCAGCACCAGGTTACGGTTGGCGCCCATGCCCCTGAGGTTCAGGGTGGCGGCACCCGGTGAGCTTGTGGCACCACCCTGGATGCTGTTGGAAAACTGGGTACCGCCTGGTACGAACTGCGGCATCTGGTTCAGCACGGATTCCACGGAAGTGGTGGCCGAATTCTCGAGATTCTCACTACCTACGGTAATGATCGGGCTGGGTGCGTCGAGGTCGCGTCGTACGATACGCGAACCGGTTACTGTGATTTCCTCCAGAGTGTCTTGTGCAAAGACGTTGGAGCTTGTTCCCCCGGCCAGCATCGTGGAGACTGCGGAAACGACCAGGGCTAGATTTTTCTTACGCAGGTGTTGCTTACGCTGCATTGAAAACCCCCTATTGATTTTTTGTTCAGCTGAATAGAAGCCGGAAGCTGAAATAGCTCCCGGAGACGTGACCTTAGCAAGCTAACAAGCTGATTGGAAGTAAAATTTCGTTATTCGAAGTCTTTTTCGTCAGACCGGAAAAATACAGGAAAAATGGTGACTTACCGGTCATTATTTACAGCAATTTGGCGCTGGCGGCACTCATGAATATACGATGGTCAGACGCCTGTTTTGTCAGTGCTAAATCTGCCATTTTGCGATGCGCCAACATCGGGCTTTGCCGCAGAGCGGCGAAATTGATTAAATTGTCGGCAACCCGAATACCAGCATCAATACCAATACCAACAGCGATTTTCCTGCCTGACTGGGGATACCATGTTGAACTTCACTTTGGCCGCCAGAAGAGCGGCTTTGCTGCCTGTGCTTCTCATTGCCGGCTTGCTGCCGGGGTGTGGCGGGAACCTCGGCACCACCGGGCGTGTCTGTGCGCTCAATGCCGTTACCGGTGCCGCTATCTGGGGAGTGGGCACCATCATCTACTCAAGGTAGTAGACGGCAAAACCGCCCGTATACGTATAATAGAAGGTGTTTCAGTTTTCCTGCCCTACTACATACACGA
>CAZVSC010000036.1:0-7187 GCA_964629325.1 uncultured Enterobacteriaceae bacterium | reverse complement strand
CCCGTATACGTATAATAGAAGGTGTTTCAGTTTTCCTGCCCTACTACATACACGATCTCTGGCAATAACCCGGCATCAAACTCGGCCAATTCAAGCGTAGCCGCCTGACCCCGGGACACATGGGCGATAAAAATCAGCACAAGGCCGGCAACAAAAAACACCAGTTTTTCCAGTAATTGGATCAGTCTGCCCATGATTCTTCCCCCGTCCTTCCGGTTTCCAGATTCATGGGTACAGCATACGACCCTGGCAACAGGAGTCATTCCCGAATTACGGAGAATGTGAATCAGCTCGAAAAAGCCGGAGTCCTGCCCACAAAAACTTCCAAGCAGTTCACACTCGCCTTTGCCGGTTCGGCCCTCGAGGCCGATCAATAGCCGATAGTAAAACGCGACCTGATGTTATTGCCCTGCTCCAGTTCATCGATCAGGGCGATGGCATAGTCATCGTAGGAAATCTTGCTGTCACCATTGGCGTCGGCAACAACGTTGTCTTTGCCGAGACGGAACTTGCCGGTTCTCTCGCCAGGACCGATCATCACGGCCGGGGAAAAGAAGGTCCAGTCGAGCCCCTCATCTTTCTTCAGCAGTTCGAATGCCCGCATGCCCTCGGCGATATTGGCGAGTACGGCATCAGGAATGCCTACGCCCTGCAGGGTCTCCCAGACCTTTACGCCCTTGTCATTGAACAGGGATGCCGCACCCCCTACCATCAGGTAGCGTTTGACACCTGATTTGCGGACTGCTTCGAACAGTTTTTCTGACGCATCGGTAATAAAGGGTGCTGCCGAAATCACGGCATCATGTCCTTTCAGGGTCTCAGCCAGGCTGTCCGGGTCCATGAGATCGCCGGCTACCGGTGTCACTCCTTTCCGGGCTTCTATCTTTTCCGGATTGCGGGCGATCGCGGTCACGGCAAATCCTCGATCGAGCAGCTCCTGGGTAATCTTGGTGCCGATTTTGCCACTGGCGCCAATCAGCGCGATATTCTTGCTCACTTTGCAGCTCCTTAAATTATCTGAGTGTTACTCGGTCTGTTGGAATGGAAGGCCGCCAAGTGTAAGCAATATTTGCCGCGAAGGCACGGGCTGCCTGACTGCGTGTTCCCGCCGAGCGCGATTGTGCTATAGTCAATTCCCCCGTAAGAGGTTGTTTTCTTCGCAGGCTGGCTGACGACAATTTCATGAAATCACATAACATTGCAATTTTCCTGACCGCCTGGCTGGCTGGCTGGCTAGTGGCAGGAGCAGCTGCTGCACAGGAACAGGACCTTGCCGATGAACTCGCGGCGGCGGCCGCGCTTGTCGAAAAAGTCCTTGGCCCGATTGAACAGTATGCGAAAGCCAACCCGGAGCCCGAACCCTTACCTGAGATCGACTTCGAGGCCATCCGCTTGCAGGCGCAGGTTGACAGGACCCGGTACGAACAGGTGATCTCCGATCTGGAACTCGATTCCGTGGGTTCCTACAATCCCATACTGACCGAAGCCTATCTCAATCTCGCCGGGACGCTGGAAGTCCTTGGTATGCTCGAGGAAGCGGGAACCGTGTACGACAAGGCACTGCAGTCTATTCGCATCAACAACGGCCTGAACAGCATGGAGCAGATCCCGATTCTCGAGGAGTTGCAGGAAAACAGCATTGCCATGCAGGACTGGGAAAAGGTCGATCGCTTCTCCAACCTCGCCTTCCATATCACCCGGCGCAATTTCCCGATCGGCGACGAACACCGCGTCAGGGCACTGGACGAGCTTGGTCAATGGAAACTGCGCGCCGTGCGCGATGAGCTGACCGACAGGTACCAGCAGTTCGTCAGGGACACCATCACCATGTACTCCAGCGAACGGGAGCTGCTGGAAGCCATGCCGGATTATGACAACAAGGGAATTCACCTGGCTGTTCTCCACCTCGGTGAAGCCAAGGCGAAACTCGCCATTGCACAGCAAATCCTGGACCGCCCCCTGGGGGATTTCGGCACTTCTGGCCAGCAGTCCTATACCACGCAAGTCTGCCGCATGGTGTTGCTGCCCAATGGCAGCGTGCGGCAGGAATGTGAAACCGTGGAAATCCCGAACATTGATTACTACCTGAATCCGTCGGCACGGAAAAACCAGGAGATCAGCAGCAACCTGCAGGATATCCGCAGGTCAATTGGTGATGCTTATGAGCAGCTGCAGAAAGAGGGTGATTTGGCCCAACGCAATGCCCTGCTCGCGGAGATGCAGAATCTGACGAACGCCTATAACACCTTCGTCACTGAAAACGCTCTCTGAGCCAGGCCGCTCCCTAGAGAACGGTTACTGGTCCTGGGAGCGCTCGAACCGGGAAGTCTCGATGTAATAGCGCACCGTGGTATTGCCTTCATGGCACGCGTATTCGTAGATCGGGTAATCGTTATCCAGGTACATGGGATACGCCACGGTATAGGAGCCTGTCGCCAATACCTCGGGATCCTCGATCATCATTTCAAATTCGACTTCATCTTCCGCCACGCGGGTAAAGCGTTCGACGATACGCTGATTGGTAGTGGTTGGTTGCAGCGGTCTCGGTGAGCCCGGGTTGCCGGCACTGGTTTTCTGGGTCAGGCCGTTGAAGTTGGTGGTCTCGACCACCAGGGTATTGCCTTCCCAGTGCCCGCGGGATTCACCGAGCCAGGTCTTGATGTCGCCATCCAGCGGCGGCACATCGCCGGTGGGTATGATGCGGGCCTCATGGGCCATCTCCAGTTGGATGACCACGTAACCCGGTGACTGGAAAATTCGGATGCCGTTGTTGTAGTTCCGCGCCTGCATGGATACCGGCATGCCACGGGTGATGCAGCGGTCCCAGGGACTGAAGTCCTCGATGGTGTCGAACACCGTCTGTGTGGGATGGTAGGAGCCGCGCATGCGGGACTGCAATTCCTTGCCGTAATCCGTCAATTCGGGGAATTGCCCATCGGGCGGGTCGACGATGAGGGAGGTCTGGCGCATGGCGCGGCCACCGGCATCAGCGACTGGTATGGCGCCACCCTGGAAGCGTTCGTCACGGGCGGCCGAATTGGCCTCCTTTTCAGCAAACTCCTCATCGGACAGGTAACGGTTGTTGCCGTATCGGGTATCGCGCACCAGCGGGGTACTGATCAGGTGATTGATGGGCCAGGTACCACGCAGGTCGGGCTCACCCCAGGGTGTTTTCGGTGGCTCGTATTCCGCGGCGGACGCAACAGCGTGCACCAGCGTCAAGGTGACCAGGGAGGTTGCCCAGCTCAATTCCCGAAGTTTCATCTGTGATCCCCTGCAACAAGTTCCGGTGTACATCTTACACCGGCTTTGATTTCATTATCCTGTGCAGTGACAGGCATGTAAACACCGGCTGACCTGGATCAACTGGCCCGCTGTGCCGGCCCGGCTTATGTTCCCTGTCCCGGCGCGATTATGCTACTCTCCCACTCCAATCCGACGCTTATTCAGAACACTTAAAGGGGAGCGGAGAATGGGAAAACGCGTTAGCAGTCAGTTACTGGCTGTAGCTACTGTGTTGGTTACCGTGGCAGTTGCCGCATTAACAACGGTGCCTGCCGTACAGGCCCAGCAGCTTGACCGGGACACAACACTCGACGGCCGCCCCAACCTGAACGGCGTCTGGAAAGCGATCAACACCGCACACTGGAACCTGGAAGCCCATTCCGCGGAAGGCCTGGACCGCTTCTGGCAGATGGGCGCTATTGCCGCCATTCCGGCCGGCAAGAGTGTATTGAAAGGCGGCGGCGATATCCCTTACCTGCCCGATGCCCTCGCCCAACGCGACGCCAACCGCGCCGGCTGGCCCCAGGAAGACCCCGAAGCCAAGTGCTACATGCTCGGCATTCCCCGCGCCACCTATCACGACATTCCCTTCCAGATTTTCCAGGGAGCCCGCAATGACGACATGTTGATGGTATATCCATTTGCGGCTTCCCAACGCGTCATCCACATGAACGAAACCACCGGGTTGCCGCTGGATGCCTGGATGGGCAAATCCAATGGTCGCTGGGAAGGCGACACCCTGGTCGTGACGACTCTTAACCAGAACGGCATGACGTGGCTCGACCGCGCAGGCAACCACGCCAGCTATAATCTGGTGGTCACCGAACGCTTCACCCTGCTTGGACCGAATCACATCTGGTACGAGGCGACCCTGGAAGACCCGCAGACCTTTGCCGAACCCTGGACCATCGAAATGCCCCTGTACCGGCTGGTCGAGGACAATGCCCAGATACTCGAGCACAAGTGCGTGCCCTTTGCCGACAAGCTGCTGTACTGGGATCTGTGGGGGCTTGATGACCCAGGTCAATAACCCGATATAAGTTGTATACGATACTGCTTCAGTCTCGAAACGTGACCGAGGAGAAACAAGACATGAAAAGCGCGATGAATACCCTGAAAGCGATCCTGGCGGGTGCATTACTGGCCGGTTCCCTGCCAGCCCAGGCCCACCACTCCTTCTACGCTGAATTCGATTCCAACAAGGAAGTTTCCCTGGAGGGTGAGGTTATCGAGATGCACTGGGTCAACCCGCATTCCTGGCTCAGCTTTGCCGTGGAAAACGATAACGGCGAAATGGAAGAATGGCAGGTGGAAGGCGGATCGCCCAACGTACTCATGCGCCTGGGCTGGAACCGCGACTCCCTGCCGCCGGGCACCCGTATCCGGGTCACCGGTTTCCAGGCAAAGGACGGATCGCGGCGCATGAATTCACGGGGTATCGAATTCCCTGACGGCCGCACCCTGGAGCTGGGCGGCAGCCGCCAGTAACAACATAACGACATCCGGGCGTCTGCAGGGACCCGGTGAAGGGGATCAGCATGACCATTCCACGCCTGGCGGGCGCCCTGCCCGCCGTTGCACTGCTGTCGGTTTTCTGCATGGAAACCGGCGCACAGCCGCCCGGTTGGAACGATCCCTTTCCACCCCACAAGGTCATGGACAACCTCTACTATGTGGGAACGGCCCAGCTGGCTTCGTTTCTCATAACCACACCCGAGGGCCATATCCTGCAGGCCAGCAACTACGAATCCTCAGTACCGGTGATCAAGGCGGCTGTGGAGCAACTCGGATTTAACTTCGATGACATAAAAATCCTCATCAGCGGCCATGCCCACCCTGACCACATCGAGGGCGACGCCCTGGTCAAGGAAATGACCGGCGCACAGGTTGTTGTCGGTCGCCTCGAAGTGCCCTACCACGAAGCCTTCGATACTCCCGGCGGCAAGGAACAACCCATCGACCGTATCGTCGATGATGGCGACACCGTTTCACTGGGCGGCACCACACTCACCGCCCACGTTCAGTCCGGTCACACTAATGGCTGCCTGGCCTGGAGCCTGCCGCTGCAAGAAAACGACCGCACCTATTACGGTTTCATCGAGTGCAGCCTGAACGGCCAGTTCCTGCGCTACGTCGGCAACACCGACTACCCGGAAATCGCCAGCGACATCCAGCGCACCTACCGGCAGGCGAAGGAGATTCCCGCCGAAGTGTGGGTCAGCTCGCACGGTGTCTTCTATGGCCTTGATGGCAAGTATGCAAAACTGGCGAACCGCGGCCCGAACGATCCGAATCCCTTCTACGATCCGGACGGTTACGTGGCGCACGTCAATGAATTCGAACAGATTTTCCTGGACACCCTGGTCAGGCAGGTAACCGAAGCCAACCAGGCAGAATAATTTCCATCATCCGGCAACGCGTGGAGCAGCCATGAATATCCGATTACCCCGCTTCAGGCATTTCGCCTTTTTCCTCACCCTGCTGTCGCCGCTGGCGAGCGCCCAGTTTTTCCCAGCACCGCTCGGCAGCGGTCCCTGGGTCTTCAATACCTTCGAACAGGACAATGTGAAACTGTCCGTCATCGCGCGCGGCATCAACGAACCCATCGGCATGGTGTTCGTGCCGGGTACGGCAACGACGGATAACCCCCTGGGTGACATTCTCGTGACCGAACGACGCAGCGGCCAGGTACGTCTCGTGCGCAATGGTGTATTGCAGGCAGAACCGGCAGGCGACCTGAACCCCCCCCTATCCCTTAGCCAACTGTTCGATATCAACCTCCATCCCCGCTTTGCAGATAATGCGCTTCTGTATTTCACCTACGTCAAGGCAGGTGAACACCCTGATTGCACCGAGGACCTGTGCCTGACCACCGCCGTCGCCCGCGGGCGCTGGAATGGCAACGGCATTGTCGACATCGAGGATGTGTTTGTCGCCGATGCCTGGGCATCCCATATCGGCGGCGCTTCGACCCGCGGCTTGTTCCTGCCTGACGGCACGTTCATATTCGGTTCGTCCCATCGCATAGAGCTGGAAAAACCCCAGCGGCTGGACAGCCATATCGGCAAGACTTTGCGGATCAACGATGACGGCACGGCGCCGGCGGACAATCCGTTCTACGCCACCGAGGGCGCATTGCCCGAAATCTACAGCTGGGGCAACCGCTCCGTGATGGGCTTTACCATCCATCCGGAAACCGGCGCGGTCTGGGAACTCGAAAACGGCCCGCAGGGCGGCGATGAGGTGAATATCCTGAAGCCGGGCGCCAACTACGGCTGGCCGGTCGTCACCTATGGCCGGGATTACGACGGTACACGCTTCAACGACGTACCCTGGGTGGACGGCACCGAACCCCCGGAAGTGTTCTGGGTTCCCGCGATCACTGTCGCCAGCATGGATTTCTACACAGGTGACGCCTTCCCCGACTGGCAGGGCAACCTGTTCGTGACGTCGATGATGGTCGGCAGGATTCCGGGGACAGGTCACGTGGAGCGCATCGTGTTCAACGGGAACGGGGAAATTCGCCGCGAATCCATGTTCGGGGAACTCGGCCAGCGCATCCGCTTCGTCACCGAGGGACCTGATGGCCTGCTGTACCTGCTGACGGATCACACGGACGGCGTCCTGGTGAAAGTGGAGCCTGTCGAAACCAGTGCCGAGGAACAACAGGCACAGTTACAGGAGCTGATCAGCCAGGGTCTGACCGAACCCGGTTCGTTCATCGACAGTGACTGCATGATCTGTCATCGGGTGAACGAACGCCTGGTGGGGCCGTCGTTTGCGGAAATCGCTGCGCGCTACGATGCCAATGACGACACCATCCGTCGACTGGTACAGAGCATCATAGAAGGAGGCGAAGGCGTATGGGGTGACGTGGCCATGACATCGCATCCGGACCTGAC
>CAZVSC010000035.1:16582-28358 GCA_964629325.1 uncultured Enterobacteriaceae bacterium | reverse complement strand
GCGTCGGCGGTCTGTCCATCCTTGCCCGCATCCACCAGCTGCTGCCGCACGAATCGCTCCTGTATGTCGCGGATTCGGCGCATGCTCCCTACGGTCCGAAGGGGGACGCCTTCATTCTCGAACGCAGCCGCGCCATCGTCGATTTCCTCATCACCAAGGACGTAAAAGCGATCGTTGTCGCCTGCAACACCGCCACCGCCGCCGCGGTGAAACAGCTGCGCGCGGAATATGCCATTCCCATTATTGGTATGGAGCCGGCCATCAAGCCGGCGGCGGAAAAAAGCAAAACCGGCGTCATCGGCGTACTGGCCACCGAGGGCACGCTGGCGAGCGACAAGTTTGTGGAACTGAAGAACCGCTTCGACGGCAAGGTCGAGATCATCACCCAACCCTGCCCTGGGCTGGTCGAGGAAATTGAAAAACTCGAACCCGATGAAGCAGTCATCGACAGGTTGCTGCGGCAATACATCCCGCCGCTGCTGGATAAGGGTGTCGACACGTTGGTGCTCGGCTGTACGCACTACAGCTATATCGAAAAACAGGTGCAGGCGGTGGCCGGAAATACTGTGGCGGTCATCGATACGGACGATGCCGTGGCAAGAAGGCTGTCCAGTGTGCTCGAGGAAAAGGCCTTGTTGAATGAAGCAGATGTCGACAGTGCGGTGGTTTTTTATTCCAGTGGTAACCCGGAAGGGCAAAGTAAGTTGGTTTCACGTTGCTGGGGTGCCAGCGTCACCGTACAGGCATTTTGATTACTTGCCACGCATAAATAGCTTGTCGAGCTCGTTCATGGACATCTGCACCCACGTCGGACGGCCGTGATTGCACTGGCCCGACCGCTCCGTTCGCTCCATATCCCGCAGCAGTGAGTTCATCTCCGGAATCGTGAGCTGCCGGTTGGCGCGCACGGAGCCGTGGCAGGCCATGGTGGACAGGATCTCGTCGCGGTGCGCCTCGATGCGGTCGCTGGTGCCGTGCTCGAGGAAGTCCGACAGCACATCGCGCACCAGCTGTTCGGCGTCGCTGCTTTTCAGGATCACCGGCACCTGGCGGATGCTGATCGTCTCGGGACCTTGTCGTTCCAGTGACAAGCCGAGCTGTTCCAGTGCTTCCCGGTTCTCTTCCGCGCAGTCCGCCTCGCTTTCGCTGACGGCGACGGATACCGGTACCAGCAATGGCTGTGATCGGATGCCGTCCTCGCTCATGGCGGCCTTCATGTGTTCGTAGGTGATGCGCTCGTGGGCGGCGTGCATGTCGACCACCACCAGCCCGAATTCGTTCTGCGCCAGGATGTAGATGCCGTGCAATTGCGCGATGGCGTAACCCAGTGGCGGGATTTCCTCGTCGTCCGTTTGCGCCGGCATGACCGGGCGCTCCCCCAGGGGTGCGGCAAAGTCGGCGAAGCTGGCGATTTGCGCTTCGATCTGTGTGCGCGACAGCCCGAAGCCCTGCTGCCGGGGTGATGCATAAGCGGTATCAGCAAAGCCGCCGCTGCCGGCGAATGCGGATTCGGGTTCAGCGACGGCCGCTTCCAGCCGGTCTTCCGGGCGCACGTCGGCCAATGACCGGTGCAGGGCGCTGAACAGGAAGTCGTGCACCAGGCGGCTGTCACGGAAACGCACCTCGTGCTTGGTGGGATGCACGTTGACGTCGACGAGCGCCGGGTCCAGTTCCAGGTACAACACGAACGCCGGGTGGCGGCCGTGGTACAGCACGTCGCGGTAGGCCTGTTTGATGGCGTGGGTCACCAGCTTGTCGCGGATGGCGCGCCCGTTCACATAGAAGTGCTGCAGATCGGCCTGGGAGCGTGAGAAGGTCGGCAGGCTGACCCAGCCCCAGAGCCTGAGACCACTGGCTTCCATGTCGATGCTGACCGTATTGTCGATGAAGGCAGGCCCGCACACCTGCGAGACGCGGCGGCGCTGTTCTGCCTCGCTGATCGCCGGCTCGTAGCGGTGCACCACGCGCTGGTTGTGGGTGACGTTGAAGCCGACATCGAAGCGGCTCAGCGCGATGCGCCGGATCATGTCGTCGATGCGCTTGTATTCGGTCTGCTCGGTGCGCATGAACTTGCGCCGTGCGGGCGTATTGAAGAAGAGGTCGCGCACTTCCACGTTGGTGCCCGGCGGATGCGCGGCCGGGCTGACAGAAGCGGCCATGTCGCGCCCTTCCGTTTCCACCTTCCAGGCCTCACTGGCATCGGGCGTGCGCGAGATCATTACCAGCCGTGACACGGAGGCTATGCTGGCCAGGGCCTCGCCGCGAAACCCCAGTGAGGCGACGTGTTCGAGGTCGTCCAGTTCGCTGATCTTGCTGGTGGCGTGGCGGTTGAGCGCCAGGGGCAGGTCGTCCTTTTCCACGCCGCTGCCGTCGTCGCGCACGCGGATGAGCTTGATGCCGCCTTTTTCCAGGTCGATGTCGATACGCCTGGCGCCGGCATCGAGGCTGTTCTCCAGCAGTTCCTTGACGACCGAGGCGGGCCGCTCGACCACTTCACCGGCGGCGATCTGGTTGCTCAGGCGTTGGCTGAGAAGGTGTATGCGGGCACGCTTAGGTGCGCTGCTGCTGGCGGGCATGGGTTACTTCTTCGGGTGTTCCTCGGCTCAGGAGGAGGGAATTCGAATTACTTGTCCGACCCGAATGGTATCACTATTTAGGGCGTTGGTTTCGCGGAGGCGATCGAGCGGAATGCTGTAGCTCTCGGCGATTTCCGACAGGGTCTCGCCGCGGGCGATGGTGTGCTCGACGAAGGTGATGTCCATTGGGCTGAAGCCATTGGGGATGGTCAGTTCCTGCCCGATACGAATGGTATTGGATTTCAGGTTGTTGGCCGCCTTCAGGTCGGCCACCGACACGCTGAAGCGGTCGGCGATTTCCGACAGCGAGTCGCCGCGGCGAACCTCATAGCTGGACACCAGCGGTGCCGGCGCGCTGCCGCCGTTCTCCTTGTGCCAGGCCACCCAGGTGCCACGCGGGGGCGCGTTGTAGAACCAGTTCGTGATGCCACTCACGATGGCGCCGGCGAAGCGTTGCTGCCAGACCGGGGACGCCAGGTTTTTAGCATCAATGGGATTGGTGATGTAGCCGGACTCCACCAACAGGGACGGAATGTCGGCGCTGCGCAGCACGACGAAGTTGGCCTGCTCGACGCTGGTACGGCGCAGGTGGGTGGTGCCGTTCAATGCGGTGATGATGCTGTTGCCGGCTTCCAGGCTGGAGGCGATGCTGGCGGTCATGCTGAGGTCGAGCAGCACGCTGCGCAGCATCTCGTCCTTGTCGTCCAGGCGCACCTTGCCGACCCCGCCGATGAGGTCGGCGGCGTTTTCCTTTTCCGCCAGCAGGCGCGCCTGCTCACTGGTGGCGCCGCGCTGGGACAAGGCGTAGATCGTGGTGCCGCGGGCCGAGCTGTTCTTGTAGGAGTCGGCATGGATGGCGACGAAAAAGTCGGCGTTGTTCTCGTGCGCGATACGCGTGCGTTCGGTCAGGTACATGCCGTAGTCGCCTCTTCTGACCATGACGGCGCGGTAACCGGGCGTGGCATTGACGCGCTTCTCGATTTCCTTCGCGATGGCCAGCGTGACCTTCTTTTCCTGCAGTTTGCCGACCCCGATGGCGCCCGGGTCCTCGCCGCCGTGGCCGGCGGAAATGGCGATGACGATCTCGCGCCTGGTGTCGGCAAGGTCATCGGTGGAGCGCCTGGCAACCGGCTCGCGGGATGACGTTTCCTGATCGTAGAAATCGATCACCAGGCGGGCGCCGTACTGGTCGTTGGGTTCGAGCAGGAAACTGCGGGGCTGCGTCTTGCTGCGCAGGTCGAAAACGATGCGATAGTCGTGTTCATTGCGCGTTGCACTGCGGATATTGCTGATCGGCGTGTCGGCGAGATCGAGAGCGCTGAAATCGGCGGTCAGGTCGGCATTGGCAATGTCGACCACGATGCGGTCCGGATTTTCCAGGCTGAAGACCTGGTGGCTGACGCTGTCGCTGAGGTCGAAGACCAGACGGGTGTAATCGGGAGCGCGGTAAGAGCGGACGTTTTCAACGACAGCGGCCTGGGTGGCGCTTATCGCGACCCAGCAACAGACAGCTATGAATCCGCGTGCGAAATGCCTCATAAGGCTTTTTTGTCTGCATCAAAACCCGCAAAAACCATAATTTACAGGTATTTACAGGCAATTTCTACAAAAAATATGAGGTTTTGGGGTTCCTGAGAGGGTCAGGTACTGGCCAGGGCCCTGGCGATATCCCGGCCGTGGGGGGTGTGCGCCGCGAACGCGACGGTGCGGCCGTGATTCTGGATAGCCAGATCGAGCGACAGGTCGGCCGGCGGCAGCACGCCGAAGGCCTTTTCCGGCCACTCGACCAGCACGAGCGCGTCTTCATCGAGGTAGTCCCACAGGCCGATGAACTCGAGTTCTTCCGGGTCTTCGAGGCGGTAGAGATCGAAATGGTAGATGCGGTTGTCGCCGAGCTCGTAGGGTTCAACGAGCGTGAAGGTGGGACTCTTCACGGCGCCGGTATGGCCCAGCGCCCGGATAATGCCGCGGCTCAGTGTGGTCTTGCCGGTACCGAGATTGCCGCTGAGGGTGATGAGACCGCGGCCCTGGCAGGCATTGGCCAGCTTGCTGCCGAAAGCAACTGTGGCCTCTTCATCGGCAAGGAACAATGAATCTGCCATGGGGGCTACGGATTGACCAGCTGGTGGATGTGATCAAGCAGGTCAGTAGCGAGCATGCCGCGTTCGCCGTGTTCGGCTGCCACCCTGTCAGCGGCGCAGCCATGAATGCAGACACCGAGACGTGCGCTGTCCGCCGCGGAAAAGCCCTGGGCCAGCAGGCCGCCGAGCACGCCGCTGAGCACATCGCCCATACCGCCGCTGGCCATGCCGGGATTGCCGTGGGCGCACTGGTCGATCTGCACGCGCGCACCCTGACGATAGCAGACCAGGGTGCCTGCGCCCTTGAGAATACTGACGCCGCCGTAGGCCGCCTGCAGTTTTGCGGCGGCGGCGACCCGATCCTGTTGCACGTCGGCGGAACTGACATCAAGCAGGCGCGCGGCTTCACCGGGATGCGGTGTGAGGATGAGTTCTTTCACGTGACCGACTTCGTTCAGTCCAAGACCCTGGCTGAGGAAATTCAGGGCATCGGCATCCAGCACCAGGGGAACGGGCTGTGTGGCGAGGTGGGCCAGGGTCAGTTTCAGGCACAGGCGCGACCAGTCGCTCTGGCCAAGGCCGGGGCCCAGTACGATGACCGAGGCAGCCGGCAGCAGGGCAGCCAGGTCCTCGTTTGCCGCCACCGCCTTCACCATAAGCTCGGGGCAGCGCGCGAGGAACGCGGCACAGTGGAATGGGTGCGTGGCCACCGATACCAGGCCGGCACCGCTGCGGGCCGCACTCATGCCTGCCATCAGGGCGGCGCCGCCGAAGCCCTTGTCACCGCCGATCACCAGGACATGGCCAAAGTCGCCTTTGTGGGCGTCACGCTGACGCTTCGCCAGCTGGTGCTTGAGGGTGTCGTAGTCGATTTTGCGTGGGATGGCAGTCATCTTGGTCACGTGTCATTTCCGGCACAGGTTACCGGGCAGTGAAATTATAGAGGGAGGTGACGGCAACGTCTTGTGCTGAAACAAATAAGGCCCGTGTTCAACGAGCCTTATGGGTGTCCTGGTGGTCCAGGTTTTTCTTGGAGGTCTTCCGCCGGGTAGGCACAAGCCTGGAAAAGTTTTTGGTGGTAACCGTCAGTTGGCGTGACGCTTGCCCAGGGTGATGTGCCTGGGTCCTGAAGTGGCGACCTGGCCGCTGACACCGAGAGGAATCTGCTGGATTTTGCCCCCTGAGGCAAGGAATGCGGCGACCTGGTCATCGATTTTGCCGCGGGTAAAGTCTTCATTCTGTTCTTTAACGGGTTTGGATTTTACGCTCTTTGCACTAGCCATATTGATCCTTATTTCTTTATCAAGATGTTGTTGTGTTCGAGGATGCCGATGATGGATATCGGCATTATCGTTGCCCTGTTCCGGGCAATCAGGCGCTTTCTTCCCCTGAGAAACTGCAGCGCGGTCGGCCATTATAGTGGCTGGGGGAATTTTATTCATGGGGGAGCACAAAATTGACAGCTCCCCGTACAGAGACACAGCCGGGTACCGAAGAAAGACCTTACAGGTCGTGTGGGTGAAACGCTCAGCGAGTGGCGGTCGCCAGGCGCAGCGCCAGGGCGGTAAACACCAGCCCGGCCAGGCGATTGAGCAGGACCTGGGCCCGCGCCGAGCCCTTGAGCCAGTCGGCGATGAAGCCGGCCATGCAGGCGATGGCAATGAACACTCCCAGGGCGGCGGCCATGAAGATGGCGCCCAGCAGGAATATCTGCAGCGGCAGGCTGCCGGCGGCCGGGTCGGCGAACTGGGGCAGGAAGGCCAGAAAGAAGATGGCCACCTTGGGGTTGGTGATGTTCATCAGGATGCCGCGCCGGTAGAGGGCGCCGGCGGCGGGCTGGTTGGCGCGGGGGCCATCGTCGAGGTTACTGGCGCAGGCCCGGAACGCGCCCCAGGCGAGGTACAACAGGTAACCGGCACCGATCAGTTTCAGCAGGGTGAAGGCGGTGACGCTGACGGCGAAGATGGCCGCGACCCCGAGGGCCACGGCCGTGGTGTGGAAGATCAGGCCGGTGCACAGGCCCAGGGTGATGAGGATGCCGGAACGCCTTCCGTACAGAGCTGACTGGGTCAGGACAAAAATATTATCCGGCCCCGGCGCCAGGCTTAACAAAGTCGAGGCCAGGGTAAATGCAATAATGTTTTCCGGGCTCATCCTTGCTGCTTCATTTACTAGAAACTGGCAATCAGGTTGATCAGTGCGGCCTTGCCGTTCTTGTTCGCTTCCAGGCAGCGGCGCAGGGCGGCTTCGAGGTTGTCGGCGTTGTCGACCTTTTCGCCGTGGCCGCCGCAGGCTTCCATGATCTTGTCGTATTCCGGCGAGTCGCCCAGTGACACCAGCGGCATGACGGCCTCCTTCGAGGCCAGGCCGTCCGGGTACATGCCAAGCGTGGAGCGGTGTACGGCGTGCCAGCGGGCATTGTTCATGACGATGGTCGTGGTGGGCAGGCCGTTGATTTTCGCGGCGTGGTGCGCGGCGGTCGGGCAACCGAACATGTAGGAGCCGTCACCGACGACGAGGATGACATTCTTCTCGGGTGCGCCCTTCTTGGCACCGAGGGAGGCGCCGAGGCCGAAGCCAAGCCCGCCCGCCAGCGAGCTGGACAGGTAGCTGCCGGGCTCCGCGAGATCGAGAAATTCCAGGGGTACGCCAAGTTCGTTGAATACGACGGTATTCTCGTCCCTGACCTGGTTGATGCAATGGGCGACCCACAGCGGGTTTACCGGCGAGGAGCCCCTGGCGGCGTCGACGGCCTTGTCGCGGGCGGCTTTGCGCTGTGCCGCCAGCTCCTTGAACATGGTGATGCGGCTGCCGGCGAATTCAGGATCGTGCGCCGTTTTCAGTTCCTCATTGAGCATGCTCAGGGCAATGGAGGAGGAACCGCTGATGGCGAGATCCATCTGGAAGCCGCGCACGGGGTAATTGCTGAAGAAGGGATCGGGCCCGATCTGTACGAGCTTGGCGCCGGCCGGGGGTGATACCGCGCTGGGCCACCATGGCACTTCGCATTCCAGGGCGACGATGACGTCGGCCTTCGCGATGGCCTCGGCCGGATGGATGCCGAGGAACATGGGATGCTGCAGCGGGATGTTGAGTTCACGGGCACCCGGTTCGCCCGGTACAGAAACACCGATGCCGTAATCCTCGGCGATGCCGGTGAGGCGGGCCACGTTGGCCCGGTCACGGCCGGTGCACGAGGTGATGATGAGCGGGAATTTGGCATCGGCCAGCCACTCGGCGGCCTGGCGGACGCCCTCGACAGACGGCGCAGCGATCGAGGCGCCGAGGCGGCGGTCACGCGGCGGGACCGCGGTGGTTTCGGTAAGGTCGCCCAGTACTTCGCGGGGCATGCACAGGTAGACCGGTCCACGGGGTTCGGTCATGGCGATGTCCAGGGCGCGGCCGACAATGTCTTCCGGCGGCTGGCCCGGGCGCAGCTCGTAATCCCATTTCACGTATTCCCGTACTGTGCCGCCCTGGTCGAAGCTGTCCTGGCCCCAATGGATGCTGGCGTTGCGGGAGCCGATATGCCCTTTCTCGGTGCTCGGCGTGCGTCCTGCCATCAAGAGGATGGGGGCGTTGTCGCGCGAGGCATTCATCAGGCCGCACAACGCGTTGGCGGTGCCGACGGTGACGTGCACCATCACCGCCGCGGGTTTGCCTGTGGCCAGGAAGTAGCCGTGGGCCATGGAGATGGCCACGTTTTCGTGGGGTACGGTGATGAATTCCGGAGTCTTGATCCCGGCCTGCCGGGCAGCCACCAGCCCTTCGATGATCGGTGCGAAGTCGGTGCCGGCGTTGGCAAAGACGGTATCGATGCCGCGGTCCAGGAGGGCCTGTAAAAAATTGAGCGCTACCGAGTGCAGCTTGGGGTTGTTACTCATCGGGAATTCCTGCTGAAAGTCTGTGCGTGTTTTAGCGGCGCTATTGCCCGCTTTTTATAAAATGATTAATGGTCACAGAGGTGTCCGGAACCAGCAGCTCGCGGATTTTCGCCTGGACCATGGCGTCCTGCTTGCTGATTCTCTCATGCTGGCGTAAATGATCAAGCCAGGTATAGACCAGGTAATACTCCTGGAAAGTGCCGGGTGCGCTGATGTTTTCCATGACGTTCCAGTCCCAGGCGCCGTCCCGGCGCCGCGCCTTGCCCAGTTGCTCCATCGCCGCCAGGAACGCCTCGCGGTTTTCGGCTTTCACCCGGTAGGTCACGCAGATCATGACAGGACCCTGGTCGGGACTGATGTCCATGACAGGCTCCGGCAATTTCCAGTGTTTCGACGGCGTGTGGTCCAGGGCCTCGTTGCCGCTGACCGGCCATCGTTGAGTGAACAGGGATGCAATGACCAGGCAGAAAGAGGCGGTATAGATAGCAACAGGAATAGTCGTGGCCTCCGCCAGGCCGCCCCAAACCGCCGGGCCGATGGCCAGCGAGCCCATGAAGAAGGTGAGGAAAACGCCCATGCCGCGTGAGCGCACCCAGTTCGGCAGGGCAGTCTGCGCCGCCGTCTGGGCGGTGGTCATCACGGTGATCCAGGCGGAGCCGCACAACGCGAGGGTGAACAGGGCGACGACATAGATCTTCGCAAAGGCCGTGATGATCATGCCGGTGGCGAAGACCAGCGAGGCGCCGGTGATGAGCGTATCGCTGGAGAAACTGGCGCGCAGGCGCGGAATGAACAGCGCATTGATGATGGCACCGACACTGATGAAGGCAAACAGCAGGGCGTAGCGAAATTCGTCGGCGCCGAGCAGGTCGCGCGCGATCACCGGGAACAGGGCCCACATCACGCTGGCGAAGAAATAGAAGCCGATACTGCGGTAGATCGTGGAGAGCAGGGCAGGAGAATGGCGGGCGTAGCGCAGGCCGGTCTTGACCGCCGGCACCAGGGGCTCGGGTGGCAAGGTGGTCTCGGGCACATCGCGCTTCCAGCGCACCAGCACGATGATGATGAAGATGAAGGTCAGGGCGTTGGTGATGAAGACGGCGCCCGGGCCAAGGGCGGCCAGGATGATGCCGGCGATCAGGGCGCCGATCACCCGGGAGATATTCATGCCCATGGTGTTCAGGGCGATGGCGCCGCCCAGGTCGGAGCGCTGCACCACTTCCGGGATGATCGACTGCCAGGCCGGCATGACCATGGCGGTGCCGATGCCCATGCACAGGGTCAGGAACAGCAGTGACCATACCTCGACCAGGCCGGTGAGGGTAAGAAAGCCCAGCAGTGCGGCGACAATGGTCTGGCCAATGATTGCGGTCAGCAGGTACAGGCGGCGGTCGAAAATGTCGGCCAGCGCACCCGACGGCAATAGTAAGAAGAAGGCGGGCAGGGAGGTGGCCGTTTGCATCAGGGCGACCACGAAGTGCGATGTGGTCAGTTCCGTGGCCAGGTAACCGGCGCCGACATCGTGCATCCAGGTGCCGATGTTGGAGACCAGTGTCGCGATCCACAGCTGGAAGAATACCGGGTTGTTCCGGAGTGGTGTCCAGGGCGACATGGAAGGCCTTGTTGCGGCGTTTGGTGACATACCCCGGTATTCCAGTGAATAAGGTGGCTGATTGTAACTTATCTTGCGGCGGTTCCCGTCAGCCTTCCACTTCGTGAATACCGGTCAGGCGTGGATCCTTGTCGAGATGGCGCAGCGTGGGTGACAGGGCGAGGAAGGCGATCACCACCAGTACCAGTATGATGCAGGCCACGAACATGGTGTTGGCGATGCCGAAGATCTCGGCGAAATAGGCTACCGGAAGCACGCCGAGGGGCGTCAGCCCGACCGTGAGCATCATCAGGGACGACATGCGACCGCGCACTTCGTTGTCCGCCAGCAGCTGCACGAGGGTCTGGTTCAGGGTCTGGCTCATGTTGGCAAAGATGTTGGACACCAGCAGGAAGGGCAGGGCCAGCAGGTAGTAGGGGCTGATGCTGAAACCGGCCAGGAAGGCGGCGAAGATCATGGCCGCTATCATCATCACGCGGGTGCGTCGCATGGTGTCGCCGAGACGTGCTACCAGCAGGGAGCCGATGATGCCGCCGACGCCGACGCTGCCCATCATGATGCCGAGCGCGGTTTCACCGACACCCCACACCGATTCCGTGAACACCACCAGGAAGCTGATGATGGGCAGCGCCAGCAGCATGGGAAACAACCCGAAACACAGGCACAGCAGGATGGCGCGGTTTTTCGCCACGTAGGTAAAGGAATACATCACGTCCGTCAGGAAGCCCTTGCGCTCCTTGTTCTCCGGATAGGACTTCGGCAGCATCAGCATGGCGAAAATGGAGAAGCCGTACAGCAGGATCGACGCGGTATAGGCGCCTTCCATGGTGATGAGCGGAATCAGCAGGCCCATACCCGCGGGGCCGACGATGCGGGCGATGTTGAGCGAGGTTGCCTGCAGCGCCATGGCATTGCCGAGCTTGTCGCGGCCTACCAGCGAATAGATCATGGCGGTTCGTGTCGGCATCAGGAACGGAAAGTTCACCCCCAGGATGAAGGCCGTGGCCAGCAGGTGCCAGAATTCCAGGACGCCACTGACGAGCAGGACCAGCACCACAAGTTCATTGAGCAGCACCACGGTCTGGCTGATGATGGTCAGCCCGCGCCGTTCGACCCGGTCGATGATGGCGCCGGAAAAGAGCAGGCCGATGGACATGGGCGTGGCGATGACCAGGTTGACCATGGCCAGGGCGAAGGGGCTTTCGGTCAGCTCGTAGGCGAGCAGGGAGCGCACGACCAACTGGCCCTGCATGGCCAGGAAGAAGGTGCCGAGACTCGACACCAGCCAGCGGAACGGAATCGATTCCAGCGCGGCAAACGCCCGGGGCATGGGCCTGGCGGACGCAGACTGTGTCGGTTCGTGTTCTGACATGCAGGGTAGTGCGGATGAATGAATCGGGAAGGTGCGCGATGATAAGGGAATGTCCACGTTATATCTAGTTTGGCCCTAGAGAGTGGAAGGGTTTTGGACTATGATGGCCGCCTTTAGCACCCGTAGCTATAAGTTAAGCGCCCGTAGCTCAGCTGGATAGAGCGTTGCCCTCCGGAGGCAAAGGTCATTGGTTCGAATCCAATCGGGCGCGCCAAACAAATACCCCTCGCAGAGGGGTATTTTTTTGGGCG
>CAZVSC010000035.1:7833-16482 GCA_964629325.1 uncultured Enterobacteriaceae bacterium | reverse complement strand
TATTGCCACAAGAGATCACTAATCTTTTCGTCCGAGCCGTGCGCCCATCGTCCCATCAAGCTGCTCTGTCAGTGACTGGTATTCGAGCAGGGCCTCGCGAAACTCCGGATTGGCAATGAACTGGGTCTTCATGATCTCTTCGAAACGCGCGTTAAAAGTACCAATCTGCGTGTTGCCAGCGAACCCTTTTTCGGCACCAACCATACCAAATTGCCCCAGCATCAATTGGACCTCCTGCTCCTGGACGGTCCTTATGTAATTTGGCGTGCAAACCTGCTCGCGAATTTTTGATTGCCAGCGCCTGTCATAGGTGCAGTGAACATCAAACTGATCGTCGTCATTGATTTTGTTGAATACGTTGAACATTCTTTTCTGGGCGAGCTTGACCTGAGTCTGCAGGCGCTTCAGGGATTCAGGGGCATTGACGATAATTTCTTCAGGCAGTTTTGGTGGTGCAGATTCTTGAGCGAAACCCTGTACGCAAAGAGAGAGCATTACCACGCCCAATAACATGCCAGGACAGCACAGGTTAATCTGTTTTTGTTCCCGGTGAACGGGTTTGCCGGTAATCGCCTGATTCGTCATGGGTATGAAAAGGGATAACAGGTGCCAGCAGGCAGTGTATGTGGTTAATCTATTTTTTTCCACGTACTCGAACAGAAAGGCAATCATTATGCGGCCGTTACTTGCCCTGGAAAAGCTTGCGCTGGGGAGCACGGGGCATTCATATTCTTTCCACATTAGCACGCTTCCCACTCCCGGCCGATGCCGTGATAATCTACAAAACAAAAACATCATGATCAAAGCGTTCCTTACATTCATCTCGCTGGCGATAGTTTGCATGGCCGCGCTCGGGCAGACCGCGCGCGAGACGCAATCCGTGCAGATCGGTCAGGGCCGGGACCAGAAAACCATCGCGATGGTGCGCACCGATACGCCGCCGGTCATCGACGGTGTGCTGGATGAACCTGCCTGGCAGGCTGCGGCCTACATCGATGATTTCCACCAGATCATCCCGGTGGAATACGGCATGCCCACCGAGCGCACCGAAGCCTACCTGATGTACGACGATGACGCGCTGTACGTCGGCGTCAAGATGTTCATCCCGCCCGACCAGATCACCGCCAATATCCTCAAGCAGAACACCACCATCTTCTCAAGCGATGATTTCGTTTCCGTCTCGTTTGATTCCTTCAATACCAAGCGGGGCGGTTATTTCTTCGGGGTGAATCCGAACGGCGTCAGGTCTGACGGCCTGTATCGCAATATTTCCCAGTTCTACGTGGACTGGGACACCATCTATTTCGTAGAGACAGGCCGTTTCGACGAAGGCTGGATCGCGGAATTCGAAATTCCGTTCAAGTCCATTTCCTTCGATCCCAACACCGATACCTGGGGCCTGAATTTTTCCCGCCGCATCCAGTACAAGAATGAACAGGTGGTCTGGGTCAGTAACGACCGCCGCTATGACCCCAGCAGTGCCGGCCTGGCAACCGGGTTCTCCGGCATGAACCAGGGGCTGGGACTGGACATTGTGCCGTCGACCAGTGTCACCAGTGACCGGAATTTCATCAGCGGCACTTCCGGCACTGATGTGCAGCCCTCTGTCGATGTTTTCTACAAGATCAATTCGGGCCTGAACGCCTCGCTGACCGCCAACACGGATTTTTCCGCCACGGAGATCGACGACCGCCAGGTCAATCTCACACGCTTCAGCCTGTTCTTTCCGGAGAAACGCGACTTCTTCCTGCGCGAGGCGGATATCTTCGAGTTCGGGCGTCTCAACCAGAACGGGCGACCGTTCTTTTCGCGCCGCATTGGCCTCAGTCGTGCAGGCCAGGCCATCGACCTGGAAGTGGGTGGCAAGATCAGCGGGCGCATAGGCGACTGGGAACTGGGTGCGCTGACCATTCGCCAGGACGAGGCGGGTGCCGTTGCTGCCGATACGCTGTCGGTCATCCGGGTCAAGAAAGGCCTGTTCAGCGAATCCCAGATCGGCGCCATCTTCACCGACGGCAACCCGACATCCAACCTGGACAACTCGCTTGCCGGCGTGGATTTTCTGTACCGCAACTCCAATATCGGTGAGGGCCGTATCTTCGAGGTGTCGAGCTGGTATCAGCAATCGGATACCGAAGGCATCAACAGTGACGACAGCGCCGGCGGCATCAGCATCGCATTTCCCAGCCAGGAAGGGCTGACTGGGGAAGTGCAGTTCAACCGTTTCGAGGACAATTTCAACCCGGCGCTGGGTTTCGCCAACCGGGTCGGCGTCGACCAGTCCGTGGCGGCGATCAACTACAACTGGCGCCCTGAGAACAGTCCGTTCCAGTCCCTGTACTGGAGTGCCTCCTGGGAGCGCTTTGACGACTCCGCCGGCAACCTGCAGTCTGAAGGCATCACCCTGACACCCGTTGATATCACCACTACCCTCGGTGACCGCCTGTTCATTCGTTCGAACCTGGACAAGGAAGTGCTGGTTCGGCCGTTCGAAATTTATCCTGGTGTAGTCCTGCAACCGGGTGAATATGATTTCGAGAACCATGGCATCGAAGTCAGCAGCGCCAACTACCGCAAGGTCAGCGGCCGTATCGCCTACCTGGAAGGCACCTTCTGGAGCGGCCACCAGCAGCGCGTGTTCGGCAATGTCACCTGGACCCCGTCACCGCGCGTGCGCGCGAACATGGGGTTCAATATCACCGACGCCAGGCTGCCCGAAGGCAGCTTCATCACACGGCTGCTTACAGCCGGTTTCGATTTTGTGTTTTCCAACAAGCTGTCGCTGGTGAACCTGGTGCAGTATGACAATGTCAGCGAGACACTGGGCATCAACATGCGCCTGAACTACATTCCCGAAGCAGGGCAGGAATATTTCCTCGTCATCAACCACAACATGCAGGACTACGATCGCGACAATCGTTTCCATTCCGCGGCCTCCACCATCACGGCGAAACTGAGTTACACCTTTAGATATTAACAATGCGATAAAAGGATAAAGGGATAAAAGGATAAAGCGTCCGCCGACACGGACAGAAAAAATTCCGGACATAACAAATTGCCCGATTGCGAGCGATTGTCATATAGTATCGGCAAGACTGGAGCAGCCGGTCATCATGCCGGCAACTCCCCAAGTGCTTTTCCAGTCCGCGGTAAGGAGGTGACCATGCTGTTGGATGCCCGCCAGGAGCCGATCACGGAGTCTTCCCTGGCTGATTTTTTTCGCAAACGCCTGACCACTTACGCGCAGTCACTGCACCCGCCACCCCACGAGGATACCTGCTGGTATCTCGGCAACCTGCTCGACCGCTACGGACGCAGCGAACATCTCTTCACCTACAATGAAGGCCGCATGAACCTGCAGCCGCTTGCGCTGGTGTACAGCGACGCGTTGCATGCCGGCAGCGAGTATGAACGCTGCCTGCTGCTGCAGCGCCTGGGTGACATGGCCCTGTTTCTTGGCGCCCTGTTTCCCCGGCGTCTTGCGCGCTATGGCATCAACAAGGACTACTTCATCGGCATGGGCGGCAGCGCCTATGATTACCTGGGCGACAATGCCCGGCAGAACCGGCATATCTTCGCCGAGCTGGCGCGCACCTTTGCGCGCATCCTGGAAATGGTGGCCGATGCCTGCCTGAGACGGGAGCCGCTGACCACGGAAGACGTGCTGGCGTTATACCAGCGCTGGCAGTCAACGGGGGATGTGATGGCGCAGCGCCAGTTGCAGGCGCTGGGTATTGAACTGGCGGGCAGCGAACGGCTGCACTGATAAAGCCGCCGGCTATTTATCGCCTCACGGTTCGATGACTTCGTAGCCCCGTGAGCCGAGTTGCGCGAGCAGGCCGTCAGCGAGCAACAGCTGGCTTATGTCGAGTACTGCAAATGTGGTCCTGTTGTTGTTGAGGGCCCGTTCCGCCGCGTCAAGCCATTGGTTGGAGATGATCGCCATGATCTCGCTGATGGTTTCCTGTTCGCTGCTCACCATCATCATGTTGGTGCAGTCGTCGTCCTCGTCTCCCCGCAGGGGAATGTATTTGAATTCCTGGATATAGCCCTGGGCCCAGGCCGAGGCGCGATACTGCATCTCCTCGATGTTCTCTTCCATGCGCCTGAGCATGCGTTCAAAGCAGGACCGCTCGAGTTCCGGCGGGATACTGTCCATCAGCTCCTCGACCCGGCTGGCAATGACCTTGAAGCCGCCCTCGATTTTCATGTCATACATGATCTCCGTAGTGCGGATATCGCGGTTGCGCTTCACCAGCCGCCGGATCTGCTTGTCGACATCATTGGCGGGAATGAGATCTGCGGCATCCTGGACGGCGGACGTCATCTGGCCGCCTGCGACGATGGGGCGGTACGTCTCGATTTTTTTGTTTTTCGGGAAATACCGCGCCTTGAGTGCCGAGAATCGCGCGTACAGTTCTGGCGGCAGCACGTCCTTGAGTGCGGCATCGTTTTCATTGCGCATCACCCGCTTGCCCAGGCTCATACCGCGAAAGATGTTGATGGGATTGAACATCACCAGAGGTGACACCGACACGTCCACGTCCGGCTCGCTGATGAATTCATCAGCCTCGGCGATCACCTGCGCCACGCGCTGTGATTCCCAGGTGATGTTTTTCGGGATCGGTGACAGCCTGGCAAAGATGTACAGGGTGTTGTCACCGTGCCTGACACGCCATAAGGGCGGGCCGGGCTGTTTGCCGGTGACGACGATCTCGACAGGTACGGCGTCGGATTGGGCGAGGACTGGGACAGTCGCACAGGCGGTGAGGAGCCCGGCAATGAGGATCAGCAGACGCATAGGCAAGCTCCCTTTCACGTTGGCTCCCACGCCGTGAGTATTGTCATTATTCAACCAGTGCATATCAAGTGTTCCGGTCAACAAAAAAATTTTGTTGTGATCCGGTTTATCCCCTGTACCAGCCCCGGTATAGTGGGTTCTTCCCGATGACCAGGACAGGAAGCGACAGACAGTTCGATAATCCGTGATGGCCAGAATAACCAGCAAAACCTTTCCGGAAAAAGATCTGTCCATCTACACCATCGAAGGCAGCGCCAGCCGCGATGATCTGCTGAACATTGTCATTAATTTAAAGCCTGGCCAGCGGACCAGGCATGTGATCTGGGATGCCTCCTGCGGCACCGTGGAAACCATCGGCAAGGATGATATTCGCAGTATCGCCAAATTCCTGAAATCCGGCCATGGCATGCGGGCCGGCGGCAAGACGGGTCTCGTGGGCCCCGAAGACCTCGATTACGGCATCGGCCGTATGTTCCAGGCCTACGCCAGCCTGGAAAACCTCTCGGTGGCGTACCGCATTTTCCCTACGCTCGATGAAGCGCTCGCCTGGATCGACGAGGAACAGGCATAAAATACGCAGGTGATGCCTGCTTGATACAAATCATTTCACCACCCGAAGGCTGTCGTGTTAAAACATTGGCAGACCTTAACCCGCCAGGAGACAACCATGCTCGTCGGTGTACCGAAGGAAATTAAAGACAACGAGTTCCGTGCCGGCATGGTGCCGACCAGCGTCGTGGAGCTGGTACATCATGGCCACGAAGTCATGGTCCAGTCCGGGCTGGGAACCGGCATCGGCGTCACGGATGCCGATTACAGCCGTGCCGGCGCTACTGTCGTAAAGAGCGCCGCTGAGATATTCGCCAGCGCCGAGCTGGTGGTGAAGGTCAAGGAACCGCAGCCGGCCGAGATCGCCATGCTGCGCAAGGACCAGGTTCTTTTTACTTACCTGCACCTTGCACCTGACCTGGCGCAAACCCAGGGGTTGATGAAGTCCGGCGTAACCGCCATCGCTTATGAAACTGTGCACACGCCCGACGGCGTGCTGCCGCTGCTGGCCCCCATGAGCGAAGTGGCAGGGCGGTTGGCGGTGCAAGCCGGCGCCAGTTGCCTGGAAAAAGACAACGGCGGGGCCGGGATCCTGCTGGGCGGCGTGCCGGGAGTGGATTCCGCCCACGTGCTCATCATCGGCGGCGGCATCGTCGGCGAAAACGCCGCCTATATTGCCAAGGGCATGGGTGCGCAGGTCACCATTCTCGATAACAGCGTGCCGCGCCTCAGGGAACTGGACAACAATTTTGCCGGCCGTGTGCACTGCGTATTTTCCAACAAGGCCAGCATCGAAAAGTATGCACTGGAAGCCGATCTCGTGATCGGCGCGGTGCTGGTTGCCGGTGCGGCGGCGCCCAAGCTGCTCACCAAAAGCATCATCAGCGGCATGAAGCCTGGCTCGGTCGTGGTGGATGTCGCCATCGACCAGGGTGGTTGCTTCGAAACATCGAGGCCGACCACCCACTCGGATCCCACCTTCGTCGTCGACGGCGTCGTGCATTACTGTGTCGCCAACATGCCGGGTGTGGTGCCGCGCACTTCCTCGTTCGGCCTCAACAACGCCACGCTGCCTTATGTCTTGCGCCTGGCGGATGAGGGCTGGAAACAGGCCCTGGCCGCTGACGAGGGCTTCATGGCGGGCCTCAACGTACATGCCGGCCACGTCTGCTGTGAGGCTGTCGCCAGGGCCCATGATCTCAGTTACACCGAGCCCACGCAGTTCCTGCTTTGAGCCGGACGATTCTTTGCCGACCGCCTGAAACCCGCTAAATCCGGGCCTTCCGCCCCGGTTATGCGATATTTCCCACAGATTTTTTAATCATGTGTGAAAAATGCATCAAAATCTGTTGACTAGACCGACCAGTCGGTCTAAAGTTCGCATCCAATGGCGAAAGTTACGGCAAAAGACAAGATCATCGCGTCCACCCTCGACCTCATGAAGGGGCGTGGATACCAGGCAGTCACCGTCGATGAAATCATCTCCCACGCCGGGGTTTCAAAGGGCAGCTTCTATCATGCCTTCAAGTCCAAGGAAGAGCTGGCCCTGACGGCGATGGAGGTCTACGGCAACAGGGGCTGGGAAATCGTCGCCAACGGCGAATACCGGAATATCGAGGACCCGGTGAAGCGCGCCAAGGCCTTTGTCGAACATGTCAGGACAAAAAGCGGCGAGCTCTGGAAACACGGCTGCCTGCTTGGGGCCATCGCCCTCGAGGTTGCGGAAAGCAACCCGAAGCTGATCAAGAAGATCGACATGCTGTTCAACAACCTCGAGGACGGCGGCGAAAGAATTTTTACACCGGCACTGAAAGCACGGAAGGTGAAGAAAGTGACCGGCAAGGAACTGGGCAGACATTTTCTCGCGATCATCGAAGGCGGGATCGTCGTCTCCAAGTCACACAGTACACCGGAATACCTTGATCAGGAGATCGGGCATTTCATCAAGTACCTGGACTATATCCTGGAAGGCTGAGGGGCCAACAGGTAACCAGTGTTGAAAGGTGGTAAGGAAGTAACGCAGTAAACAAAGCAGTAGCAGTAGAAAAGAACCAAGGGCATAAGCCCTTTTTTAAAAAAGCCTGTTTGGACCGACTGGTCGGTCTATCTGTTAAGGAGGGGCAATGCTGGACGTCAACATGACAGAACAGGAAAAGAAGGACGTGGCGGTTGTTTACGGATTCCTGGTGGATGTGTGGACCGCCCGGCAGTCAAAGACTGTCGAGGTGATCTCCTCATCCAAGCAGGCGCACCGTAACGTCAGGTTTGTCAACAACACCAAGAAGACTGCATAACGCAGAGAGCTAACGAGAGGGGGCTCTGAAATGGAAATTATCGAAAACGTAAGTATGCAAGAACACGGCCTGGGTGATCGTGTATTCGCCCTGGGCTATTCCCTGTTTTCCTATGCCATCGGCGCCGGTGCGCTGTTCTGGCTGATCTTTGCAGCCGGCGGTTTGGCTCCGCTGGGATTTGCTGAAATCAGCAACGGCAACGGATTCATTGGACTCGCCGTCAATGTCGTGCTGGTGCTGCTGTTCGGCGTGCAGCACAGCGTGATGGCGCGTTCAGGATTCAAGAGGAAACTGGTCAGGTATATCCCGACGCACCTTGAACGGTCAACGTTCGTGCTGGTATCCGGTGTACTGACCCTGGTGATCATCGCCCTGTGGCAGAACGTCGGCACCACGGTGTGGACCATTGAAAACACGCTGGCTGCGGTCGCGCTGCAGGTTGGGTACTGGTTCGGTATCGCGTATCTGCTGTCATCATCATTCGTGACCAACCATTTTGAACTGTTCGGGCTGCGCCAGGCCTGGCTGTATTTCACCAACAGGCCTTACACGCCCCTGGAGTTCAAGCAGCGCCTCATGTACCGCTACAGCCGTCACCCGATGATGCTGGGCTTCCTGTTCATCTTCTGGTGCAGCGCGGAAATGACGGTTACGCGATTCACGCTGGCACTGTTGTTCACCATATATATCTTTGAAGGCATACGCCACGAAGAAGGCGGACTGATCGAGGAGTTCGGTGACAAGTATCGCCAGTACCGGAATGAAATCGGCATGTTCTTCACTTTCAGGAAGTAATGATCCCCTGACTGCGAACACGCTCCGCCCATTCCCCGGGCGGACGTGTTCGGTTTTTTTAAGACTTGCCGACCGCTAGGCGGGAACTGGCGGCAGTGGTATCGTAACCCGCTTCATTCCTTCAACCGGACATCACCACATGCAGGCCATGCTCCTGGCCGAACCCGGCGCACCACTGGTCATGACCGACATGGCAATCCCGCGGCCTGG
>CAZVSC010000035.1:0-7733 GCA_964629325.1 uncultured Enterobacteriaceae bacterium | reverse complement strand
TGCTCACAGTAGCCCAGGCACTGATGATGAGCTGCAATTCCCTGATGGTCGCCACCGCGGCGCTGGTCGGCAACAACCTGGCCACGGACAAGTCCCTGGCCACACTGCCGCTGGCGGCCCAGTTCATCGCCGTCATGTGCACCAGTATTCCGGCCGCCATGGTGATGCAGCGTATCGGCAGGAAAAAGGCCTTTCTCATCGCCTGCTTCTTCGGTGTCGGCGGCGGCATCCTCACCAGCACCGCCATCCTGGCCGGCAACTTCTGGCAATTTGTCGGCGGTGTCGTCTGTTTCGGTATTTTCAACGGCTTCGGTAACTACTTCCGTTTCACCGCCGCCGATAGCGTCGAGCCGGCCTACAAGAGCAAGGCCGTGTCCTACACCATGCTCGGCGGCGTGGTAGCCGCCATCACCGGGCCTACCCTGGCGCGCTGGTCGCGCGAGTGGATCGCCTCGGCAGAGTTCGCCGGCAGCTACGTATCCGTCATCGTGCTCTACCTCGGCATCTTTGGGGCGCTTTGCTTTCTCCATATAGAGAACGAGGATTTTGGCAGGACACGCGGCAGGACAGGTGGGCGCCCGCTCATCGAGATCGCCCGACAGCCCGATTACATGGTAGCCGTGATTTGCGGCATGCTCGGGTACGCCATCATGTCCTTCGTCATGACGGCGACGCCGCTGGCAATGAACCATGCCGCGTTCATGTTCGACGATACCGCCATCGTCATACAGTGGCATGTCATGGCCATGTTTGCGCCGTCGTTTTTCACCGGTTCGCTGATCCTGCGTTTCGGCGTCCTGCGCATCATGGCCGCCGGCGCCGTGTTTGGCCTTGCCTGTGCGGGCATCAACCTGGCAGGCACTGAATTCATCCACTTCCTGATCGCTCTTATCCTGCTCGGGTTGAGCTGGAACTTCCTCTTTGTCGGCGCGACCACGCTGCTGACCGAAACCTATCGTTCCGAGGAGCGCAACAAGGCGCAGGCACTGAACGATTTCATCGTGTTCTCCACTGTTTCGTTGGGTTCGCTGTCATCGGGCGTCCTGCAAAACGCCTTCGGCTGGCAGGCGATCAACAAGGGCGTGCTGCCGCCGCTACTGCTGATATTGCTGGCCATCGGCTGGCTCGCCCGCTACCGCGCCCGGACCCGATAAGCCTTTACCCGCGCACCGGGAAAGCTGTTAACATGGTTTCCCCTGGTCAAACATGGACTGATCCAGGTCAATGCCGACGCCCATGATCGCCATAGACAATGGTCGCACGGCAAGCTTCCATGGCATTCTGTTGGAGAATGGGAGGTCTGATCATGAGCCTGTATAGCAGTAATACACTCCGCAAGGCGATCCCGATCCTGATGGCACTGCTTGTCCTGCTCCTGCCCGCCGCGGCACGCCTGCAGGATGCCCTCCAGCCTTCGTCCGGCGCTGTGCGCGTCTTCGCCATCGACGGTGCCATCGGTCCCGCCACCTCGGACTACCTGATGCGTGGTCTCGACCAGGCTGCAGATGACGGCATCTATATGGCTGTCATCACCATGGATACGCCGGGTGGACTCGATCTTGCCATGCGCGACATCATCCAGACCATCCTCGAATCCAGAATTCCCGTGGCCACCTATGTCTACCCCCAGGGATCCCGCGCCGCCAGCGCCGGCACCTACATTCTTTATGCCAGCCATATCGCCGCGATGGCTCCAGCCACCAACCTGGGCTCGGCAACGCCGGTTCAGATCGGCATGCCCTCGGTGCCCGACATGCCGGGTGAAGAAGGTGACGATGAAGCGGCGGAGCAGACCGAGGCCAACAGCTCCGCCATGGAAAGAAAGATCATCAACGACGCCGTGGCCTATATTCGCGGACTGGCGGAACTGCATGGCCGCAATGGCGACTGGGCGGTAACCGCCGTGACCGAAGCGGCCAACCTGCCGGCCTCGGAGGCGCTGGCCATGAATGTCATCGACATCGTGGCAGAAGACATGGACGACCTGCTTGCGCAAATGGATGGCATGACCGTAAGGGTCAACGGCCAGGCCATGGTTCTGGAGACGGACGGCAGAGCGGTGCAATACGACACGCCCGACTGGCGGACGGAATTCCTGCGCGTTATCACCAATCCCAATCTCATCCTGATCCTGGGGATGCTGGGCGCCTACGGCCTGATCATCGAGTTCTACAATCCCGGCTTCGGCTTTGCCGGCATCACTGGCGCCATCTGCCTGCTGCTGGCCGCCTACGGTTTGCAACTGCTGCCGATCAACTATGCCGGCCTGGGTCTCATCATCTTCGGGTTGATCCTTATGCTGGCGGAGGCTTTCATGCCCAGTTTCGGGATACTCGGGATAGGCGGCGTGATTTCCTTTGTGATCGGCTCAATCATTCTCGTGGATACGCAGATTGGCATTTATCGGGTATCACTGCCACTGATTGCCGCCGTTACTGCGGCAGCGGCCGCCGCACTGATCGTCACGCTGCGTATCTTCACGAAGGTCAGGAAGCAGGCCGCCGTGTCGGGCATAGAAACCTACATCGGCATGACCGGCGAAAGCCTTGACAGTTTTACCGGCACCGGCATGGTGAAGGTGAGCGGCGAGATCTGGCGGGCAAAATCCGACACACCGCTGGCGAAAGGCGACAAGGTCAGGATCGACCAGGTCAACGGCCTGGAACTGGTCGTCACGAAAATTTGATAATCACCGATGCCGTGCGCGGCATGGGGAAGGAGGCAACATGAGTCAGTTTTTAATTGTTTTACTGGTACTGGTACTGCTGTTCCTGTTCGCGGCGATCAACGTCCTGCGCGAATACGAAAGGGCGGTGGTGTTCTTTCTCGGCAAATACCAGACCATCAAGGGGCCGGGCCTGATCATCATCATCCCCATCATCCAGCAGATGGTGAAGGTGGATCTCAGGACTGTGGTCTTCGATGTGCCGACCCAGGACGTCATTTCCCGGGACAACGTGTCGGTGAAAGTGAACGCGGTGCTGTATTTCCGCGTCATCGACCCGGAAAAAGCCATCATCAACGTGGAAAACTATTTCGAGGCCACCAACCAGCTGGCCCAGACCACGCTGCGCTCCATCCTCGGCCAGCATGAGCTGGACGAGATGCTGGCCAGCCGCGAACAGCTCAACATCGGCATCCAGCAGATTCTTGATGAGCAGACCGACGGCTGGGGCATCAAGGTCAGCAACGTGGAGATCAAGCATGTCGATCTCGATGAAAGCATGATCCGGGCGATTGCGAAGCAGGCCGAAGCGGAACGTGAACGCCGCGCCAAGGTCATCCACGCTGCCGGTGAATACGAGGCGGCTGAGCAGCTGGTGGCGGCAGCGGACAAGCTGGCCAAATCGCCCCAGGCCATCCAGCTCCGCTATATGCAGACGCTGACTGAAATATCGGGGGAGGGCAAGGGCAACACAACCATCGTGTTCCCGCTGCCGGTCGATATCTTCAGCTCGCTGCTCAAGAAAGACAATTGATCCCCGGCTTGCCCCGTACTTGATGCGAATCAAGGTGAAACACTGGCGTCATCGTAGTCTGGGACCATGAAGAGCATTGCAGGAGTGCGCCATGTTTGAAGCGGCAGAACTGGGCAGGAAAATATCGAAAAAGGCCTTCGGCGAAATAGAGCCGCAGCTGCATACCCGCCTGCTGGAAGTGCAGCAGCGGCTGAGGGAATCCAATACGTCCGTCATCATCATCGTTTCCGGTGTCGAGGGCGCGGGCAAAGGCGAGGTGGTCAACCGCCTGAGCGAGTGGCTCGATACCCGCGGCATCCGCACCAGCGCCTTCTGGGATGAAACCGACGACCAGCGCCTGCGTCCGACCTACTGGCGGTTCTGGCGGGCACTGCCCGCACGCGGCACCATGGGCATCATGTTCGGGTCCTGGTACACACGGCCCATCATCGACCGGGTCTTCGGCAATATCGACGACGGGCATTTCGAGCAGGAGCTCAGGCGTATCGTGGAATTCGAGCGCATGCTGGTCAACGACGGCGCCCTGATCGTGAAGTTCTGGTATCACCTGCCGAAGGATGAGGTGTTGAAGCGGGTGAAGAAAGACCAGCAAATCCTGGAAATGAAGATCAAGAAGTCCCCGTTGATGGACAAGTATTCCCGGCAGTACGACGAGTTCGCCTCGGTGTCCGAGCAGGCCATTCGCATCACTGACAAGGGCGCTTCGCCCTGGCACCTGATCGAGGCCACGGACAAGCACTATCGCGACATCACCTCCGGACAGGTGCTGCTCAATGCCATCGAGGCGCGCCTGGAGGATGGTCATCAGGTCAAGGCGCAGGAAGAAGAGGTGCAGATCACTCACCTGACCGACAACCTGGACGCCAACATACTCACAATCCTCGACCATGTCGATCTGAAAAAGACGCTTACGGCGAAAAAGTACGACAGCGAGATCAAGAAATACCAGGCACGCCTGTTCGACCTGGCCTGGAAGGCGCACCATGCGAAGAAATCGCTGGTGGCCGTATTCGAGGGTTGGGATGCCTCGGGCAAGGGCGGCGCCATCCGGCGTGTCACCCGCGCCATCGATGCGCGCCTGTACAAGGTGATTTCCGTGGCCGCACCCACCGACGAGGAAAAGGCCCACCAGTACCTGTGGCGGTTCTGGCGGCACGTCCCCCTGGCGGGGTACGTGTCCCTTTATGACCGGTCCTGGTACGGGCGTGTATTGGTGGAGCGTGTGGAAAAGTTTGCCCAGGAACATGAATGGCAACGCTCCTATAGCGAGATCAACCATTTCGAGGAACAGTTGTGCGAAAAGGACATCGTGCTCGTCAAATTCTGGATCCATCTGGATGAGGACGAGCAGCTGCGCCGCTTCAAGGAACGCGAGAAGACGCCCTGGAAGATGCACAAGATCACCGACGAGGACTGGCGCAACCGGGAAAAATGGAACGACTACAAGGCGGCGGTCAATGACATGGTGGCCCATACCAGCACCCAGTATGCCCCCTGGACCCTGGTATCCGGCAACGACAAGAAAGTCGCCCGCGTGGAGATACTGAAAACCTTGTGTGACGCTATTGAAAAAAATATCGACCTTGAGCCTCAAGATGCGAAGGACGGCAAGGACGCAAGCAGTAAAAAAGACAAGAAAGGCAGGAAGCGCTAAAGCGATAACAGGGGCAGGCAGGTACGGCAGCCATGGCTGGGCTTGCGATGTTAGGCTTTTCGTATACCCCGCCCCGGGTTTTTTCGCGTGTTACTTCTGGTCTTCCGGCAGCGGAATGAATTCGTCATCGCCGGCGACCATGGCGAAGCGGCCGTTGCGCCAGTCGTCTTTCGCCTGTTCGATCCTTTCCTTCCTGCTGGAGACGAAATTCCAGTACAGGTGGCGCTTGTTGCCCATGGAGGCGCCGCCGAGCAGCATCAGTTTCGTATCCGTGGTGGCGTGTATGGCGACCTTCACGCCAGGATGCAGCACCAGCATGCTGCCGTCACCGAATGTACTCTCCGCAATCGACAACTCGCCGCTGTAGATATAGATGCCGCGTTCCTCGGCGACATCGTCGACGATGAAGGTCTTGCCCTTGTCGAGATTGATTTCAGCATAGAGCGTGGGTGATTGTGTGATGACCGGGGATTTCTGGCCGAAGGCCTCGCCGACGATCAGGGAGATGCGCACACCGTTCTCGTCGAATTGCGGGATCTGGTCGGCGCGGTAGTGATAGAAGGCCGGCTCGATTTCCTCCTGGTCGACCGGCAGCGCCACCCAGGCCTGGATGCCGCCGAGACGGGCGCCCACGCCGCGCTGGCTTTGCGGTGAGCGCTCGGAATGCACGATGCCGCGACCGGTGGTCATCCAGTTCACCTCGCCGGGCCTGATCACGAGGTCGGAGCCCAGGCTGTCCCGGTGGTGAATCTCGCCCTCGAACAGCCAGGTGATGGTGGAGATGCCGATGTGGGGATGCGGGCGCACGTCCATGGCGGCGTCACCCTCGAAATGCACCGGACCCATCTGGTCGAAAAAGATAAAGGGCCCGATCATCTGCTGTTCGCGCGAGGGCAGGGCGCGTTTCACCTCGAAGGCGCCGATGTCCTTCGCACGGGGTTTGAGCACCAGGGCGACGGGTTCGCATAAACCGTCTTCGGTGCAGTCGGGGAGTTCTGCCAGTTGCCAGCTCATGTTTACTCCTTGTTCAGTAATTGTTCGGCCGAACCGCGCAGCTTTTTCTTCTGCCGCAGGAAGTCGAAGCCGTCGTCCTCGCCGGCGGGATGTTCCTTCACCTGCTTCGCCTCGATTTCCTTCTCGGTGCGCTTGAGGATGCGGCGCTCGATGATGAAGAGGTAGACCAGGAAGCCGAGGATGTAGAGGCCGATCTTGGACAGGGCGGCGGTGATGACGTAGTCGGTGTTGCCGGACAGCGCCACGTAGCTGCGGTACTCACCGTGCAGGAAGCTGACTATGAACCAGAACACCACCAGGATGAGCAGCCCCTTCCAGCGCGGTTTCAGGAAGCGGCCGGTAACGATGAGCGCGCCGACTTTAAGCCAGTTGTACATCAGTAGATGCTCACTTAGTAAATGCCTAGCGCCAGCAGGAAGACCACGATGGTCGAGTTGCGGTACTTCTGGATGATCTTGTCTTCCTGGTCCTTGACGATGATCTCCAGCTGCTCGGCGGTGTAGTCGGTGACTTCTTTGCCGGCGAGCGCGATCTCCACCTTGGCCTGGTCGATGGCCTTTTCGCGGATCACGCTGCGGTACTTGCCCAGCACGCGTTGCTTCTTGTCAGTCAGCCACTGTTTCATCATGGATCCCTGGAGGAAAACTGCCTGTATTAGACCCGCAGGTCCGGGCAAATACAAATTTTTATGGGGTTGGCCAATTTCACTAATATTTAGGGAATGGAATGCGACGCACGAGGAAATTTCGAAGGGTGAAATCGCAACTATCTGAATTACATGAAATATTTATTTTGGCACGATTCTCGCTACATTATTCATAAAACCGTGGAAAAGTGGCGAAAACGCCGCTCGGAGACTGACAAATGAAATTTCTGACCACCCTGTTCATCCTCGCTCTGCTCGTCATCGCAGGCACCGCTCTCCTTCCCGTGATCACCTTCGGGCTGGGCCTGGTCCTCGTTGCAGGTATTTTTTTCGTCTGGCTGCTGCCGATCCTGATCATCGCGGATTCGGACAAGACCACCGGGGGTGAGAAGGTGTGCTGGATCCTGGCCATCATCTTCCTGAGCTGGTTCGCCTGGATATTTTATTTCTTCCTGGCGCCGATCAAGCCGAAGCCGGTGCGCCATTATTACCGCAGTGATTATTACTATTACGAGTGATCTGAACAATCGTGTCGGATGGCGGTGCTTCGCACCTTATCCGACCTACAAAAGAAGGGAGTACAAAGAGTCATCATGGTTGAACAAGTCAAACAATCCCTCGGCAAGGTGATCAGCTTCGCGCTGGTGCTGTGCTTCGTCGCCCTCGGTGTCGTCGGCATCCTGTTGCCGATCCTGCCCGGGCTGCTGTTCCTGTTCATCGCGGCGCTGATCGCGGCGCGGCACTTTCCGCCGCTGGCCTTCGTGCTGAAAAGCAACCGCTACAGCCGCAGCGCCATGCGCTACTCGGACGGTTTCATGGACCTGGACTGGTGGGGCAAGACGCGCCTGGCGTTCTGGGCGACGATCAAGATCACCCTCGACGGCATCGACTATGCCATCGACGTGCTGGGCAGGGTGTTCAACAGCCTCAGGAAAAGGGG
>CAZVSC010000034.1:0-29551 GCA_964629325.1 uncultured Enterobacteriaceae bacterium | reverse complement strand
TGTCGCCGTCCTGTGCCATCAGAGTGCCGGAACTTGTTGCGGCAGCTGCAAAAGCAACAGCTGTCGCGAGCCGTTTATAGCTCAGTTCGACTGATTTTTTCATGTAATTCCCCTTTCATGGTATAAAAAGCATTACAAAACAAAAACATACAAATCCCCGTTTCCAACAGACGTGTCACAGGCTGATAAGGCGGTCAGGCTATGACATGAATATTGATCGACAGAGAAAAGGCGGGAAGTTCAAACAGGAAAATCCGTGACCCAGGCAGAGGGCTGCGGAATGTAGCGTGCTGAAATCCCCTTTTTTTACCGGTCGCGTCTCGTATTGATTTTTACGTGTGATGACGCCACAAGTAGGCGACCATGATAGTCAACCCGGCAGGCCTGTGCAAGTTCAATAAAAATTTATTATGGAAGATATCTTATTGATAAATCTGAAGATACAAGCCAGCGGAAGCGGATGGGACGTCCTTTAAAAGGACTGTCAGGAATGTGCAGAAAGCCGGAATCAAGACAGGACAATCCGGCCTGTCGGGGCCGTTAGGTAAAGTTTGGGTTAAAAGCTCGGCAAAATATTGAAATATATGATTATTTTACTTCCCAGGTATGCCCGGTCCGCAGCAGCTTGCCGAGGTCGCCCGCACCGCGTTTTTCCCGCAGTTTCAGGCGCTGGTCGGAGAGATCTGCCACGTAGGCGGACACAGGCTTGTGGTACAGGATGCCGACGGCGGTCGGGAAATCCGGACCCTGCATGGCGGCGATGAGCTGGGCCTGGGCCAGGTTGGTCTGGTCATGCACCAACAGGTCGGCCAGTTCCGCCCCTTCGCCAAGGGTGACGACCTCCAGTGCCAGTTTCTCACGGTTGAGCCGGATACCCTTGTGCTTGTCCTTGCCGAACAGCAGCGGCTTGCCGTGCTCCACTTCCACACGGAAATCCGGGGCGATTTTCTTGTCCTTCACCTGCTCGAAAATGCCGTCGTTGTAGATCGGGCAGTTCTGCAGGATTTCCACGAAGGAGGCACCCTCGTGGGTGTGGGCTTCGGTGATCACGGCGCTGAGATGCTTCATCTCGGTATCGATGGAGCGGGCCACGAACGGGGCGCCGGCACCCAGGGCAATGGCGCAGGGTGACAGGGGTCTGTCTACCGAGCCTTCTGGCGTAGAAGGTGAGCGAGTACCCACTTTAGAGGTGGGGGAATACTGTCCCTTGGTCAGGCCGTAAATCTCGTTGTTGAACAGCAGGATGGTCAGGTCCACGTTGCGGCGCAGGGCGTGCATGGTGTGGTTGCCACCGATGCTGAGGGCATCGCCATCCCCCGTAATGACCCACACGTCCAGTTCCGGGTTGGCCAGTTTCACGCCGGTGGCTATAGACGGGGCCCTGCCGTGGATGGTGTGGAAACCATAGGTGTTCATGTAATACGGAAAGCGGGAGGAGCAGCCGATGCCGGACACAAACACCTGGCTTTCCCGGGTTTTGCCGAGTTCGGGCATCAGCTTCTGGATCGTTTTCAGGATCGCATAGTCACCGCAACCGGGGCACCAGCGCACTTCCTGGTCCGAGGAAAAATCATCGATGGTCAGTGTGTCGACAGCCTGGTTCATGGTTCTTTATATATCCGTGTTGTCCGTTGAGTGGAGCCGGTCAGTTGCCGGCCATTTCTGCCTTGACGGCGTTGATGATTTCACGAATCTTGAACGGTTGCCCGGACACCTTGTTCAGGGGCACGGCATCGATCAGGAATTCGGAGCGCAGGATTTTCACCAGCTGTCCGGTGTTCATTTCGGGCACCAGCACCTGGTCAAACCCGGACAGCAGTTCCTGCAGGTTGGCCGGGAAAGGTGACAGGTAGCGGATATGGATATGGCTGACATCCAGGCCGTCCTGCCGGCACCGCTTCACCCCCTGGTGAATGGCACCGTAGGTGGAGCCCCAACCGACCACGGCCAGCTTGCCGGTGGTGTTGCCCAGGGCGACCTGTTGTTCGGGAATATCCCGGCTGATGCCGTCGACCTTGGCCTTGCGGGTGTCGGTCATTTTCTGGTGGTTGTCCGGGTCATACGAAATATTGCCGGTCGAGTAGCTTTTCTCGATGCCGCCAACGCGGTGCTCCAGTCCTGGGGTGCCGGGCTTCGCCCAGACACGGGCCAGGGTTTCGGGATCCCGGTTTGAGGGCCTGAAGCCCTCCGGTGCGGTGCAAAAAGTCACGGGGAAGGGACTGTATCCGGCCATGTCCGGGATCATCCAGGGCTCCGAGGCATTGGCGATGTAACCGTCGGAGAGCAGCATGACCGGCGTCATGTATCTGGTGGCAAGGCGAACGGCCTCGATGGCGACATCGAAGCAGTCGGCCGGCGTGCTGGCAGCGATGACCGGCAGCGGTGTGTCGCCATGGCGGCCATACACGGCCTGCAGCAGGTCGGACTGCTCGGTCTTGGTCGGCAGACCTGTGGAGGGCCCGCCGCGCTGGGTATTGATGACCACCAGGGGCAGTTCCGCGGAAACAGCCAGGGAAATCGCCTCCATTTTCAGGGCGATACCGGGACCGGCGCTGGAGGTGATGCCCAGGCTGCCGGCAAAGGAAGCACCGACGGCGGCACAGACCGCGGCGATCTCATCCTCGGCCTGGAAGGTGGTGACATCGAATTCCTTGCGTGCCGCCAGGGTGTGCAGCAGGCTGGAAGCCGGCGTAATCGGGTAGGACGCGAACAGCAAATCGACATCGGCGAGCTGGCCGCCGGCCAGCAGCCCCCAGGCCAGGCCGGTGGTGCCGTTGATGTCGCGGTACAGTCCAGGCTCCATTTTGGCGCGCGGGACCTTGTAGACCTCGATGCCGCTGGGCAACTCGGCAGTTTCACCATAGGCATGGCCGGCATTGAGTGCGGCGATGTTGGCGCCGGCAACGTCTGGTTTGCTCGCGAATTTCTTCTGCAGGTTCTCGACGGTGGCCTGCTTGTCGCGGCCGAACAGCCACAGTACCAGGCCAAGCGTCCACATATTCTTGCAGCGCAGGGAGTTTTTGTGCCCGAGATTGTAGGGCTCGACCGCGGCGATGACCTGGCTCTGGATGTCGATCTCCAGGATGCGGTAGGCATCCAGCGAGCCGTCTTCGAGCGGGCTGACGTCGTACTTCGCCTTGTTCAGGTTCTTCTCGTTGAAGGCACCGGTGTCAACGATGATCAGGCCGCCCGGGACCACCTCGCCCAGGTTGGTGACCAGGGCCGCCGGGTTCATGGCCACCAGGACGTCGATGGCATCCCCCGAGGTGGTGATGTCGTCGGAGCCGAAATAGATCTGGAAAGCCGAGACGCCGAAGGTGGAGCCTGCCGGGGCGCGGATCTCCGCCGGAAAGTCCGGGAAGGTGGACAGGTCATTGCCGAACAGCGCGGTGTCATCGGTGAAATTGGCGCCTGTCAGCTGCATGCCGTCACCGGAGTCGCCGGCGAATCGGACCACGATGCTGTCCACCGTATGCTCGGCATGTGCGACTGGTGCTGAGGTTACTGCTTCTTCCATTTCTGCACTCTTCAATGAATTGTCAACGTCCCTTAATGGTATTGGACAATCCGGTCCATTGGGCGTGGGGGAGAATCTTTCCCGGGCGAAAATTCGGGCGCGCATTATAACAACCGAGTTGTACAGAATGCTAATAAAAATAAGGTCCTGCGGGAGATTGTGCAGGCAATGAGAATTCGCTTTCACGGTCGTGGCGGGAGCGCTTTCAGGCCCGGATTTACCGGCGGGTTCCATCCTTGTGCCTCCCGGAGACCTGCTTTATGCTTGAACGCTTTTGATTGTCCGCAAGACCGAACAGCAGATGTAAAAACAGCATATCGGGCTGCAATATTTTCCATAAGTAAAACAATAAGGTTTTGTTATGTCCAACGGCATCCTGGCGATACTTTCCCTGTTACCCATCATTTCCGTGGCGATTTTTCTCGTCATGCTGCGCTGGCCGGCCAGCCGCGCGATGCCGATCTGCTACATCGTTGCCGTCCTGCTCGCCCTGTTTGTCTGGCAGGTGCCTTTTATCAGGGTCATGGCCGCTTCCGTGAACGGACTCATTGACGCCATCGAGCTGATCTACATTATTTTCGGTGCCATCCTGCTGCTGAACACCCTGCAGGAGAGCGGGGCGATACAGAGTATCCGCAAGGGCTTCTCGGACATCACGCCCGACCGACGCATCCAGGTCATCATCATTGCCTGGCTGTTCGGCTCCTTCATCGAGGGTTCTGCCGGGTTCGGCACACCGGCCGCCGTTGCCGTCCCGTTGATGGTCGGCCTGGGCTTCCCGGCCATGGCGGCGGTTGTTTCAGGAATGATCATTCAAAGCACGCCGGTATCCTTTGGCGCTCTGGGCACCCCGATGCTTACCGGTGTCTATACCGGATTGGCCGATGACCAGGCGGTACTGACCTTTGCCGCTCAGGAAGGCATGGAGTACCTGGAACTGGTGTCTTACATCGCCGCCAAGGTGGCGTTGTTGCATGCGATAGCGGGCACCTTCATTCCGCTGATCCTGGTTGCCGTGATGACGCAGTTCTTCGGCGCGAACAAGTCCTTCGCCGAGGGCCTGAAGATCTGGAAGTTCGCCCTTTTTGCCGCCTTCGCGATGACTATTCCGTACGTGCTGGTTGCCCGCTACCTAGGTCCGGAATTTCCTTCCCTGTTCGGGGGGCTGATCGGCCTTGCCATCGTAGTCACCGCCGCAAAGAGCGGTTTCCTGATGCCATCCAGCGAGGATATCTGGGACTTCCCGGAACGCAGCGCCTGGGATTCCCACTGGATCGGGCAGGTCGAAATGGCGGAAAAACAATTCGATGGTCCGGTGATGGGTATCGTCAAAGCCTGGCTGCCATACATCATTGTTGCCGGCCTCCTGATCATCACGCGTCTGCCGCAGTTGCCGGTCATCGATATACTGCGTGGCCAGTTGGCGACGTTCACCATCAGTAACATTTTCGGCACGACGCTGGGGCAGTCGGTGCAGCCGTTCTATTCACCCGCCGCCCTGTTCATCACAGTGTCCATCATTACCTTCTTTATTCACCGTATGGATGCCGGGTCGTACGTCAGCGCCTGGAAGACTTCGGGCAAGACCATTCTGTCCGCTGGCGCTGCCCTGGTGTTCACCGTGCCGATGGTGCAGGTGTTCCTGAATTCCGATGGCGGCGCCGCCGGTTACCAGCAGATGCCGATCGAACTGGCCGAGGGAGTAGCCGCGCTGGCCGGCAATGCCTGGCCGTTCTTCTCGACCTTCATTGGCGGCATGGGTGCCTTTGTCGCCGGCAGCAACACGGTCAGCAACATGATGTTCTCGCTGTTCCAGTTCGGCGTCGGCGAGCGTATTGGCGCCGATCCGACGTGGATCGTTGCCCTGCAGGCCGTGGGTGGCGCCGCAGGGAACACCATTTGTGTGCATAACGTCGTGGCAGCCTCCGCGGTGGTCGGCCTGATCGGCCGGGAAGGGGAGGTCATCCGCAAGACGCTGCTGGTGTTCATCTATTACGCCCTGTTCACGGGTGCCATAGGTTATGGCATTATCGCCACCGCTAATGGCAGCATGTTCAACATCGGCTACATCATCGCCGGCATGATCGTGCTTGCCGCCATCGCCATCATCGTGAAGTACGGCGTCAGCCAGGACTCCCCGGCGCGCGCCGCCAACTAGCTGGCCAGCTTGGAACAGGTTATGTCGAAGAAAGAAGAACAACGGAAGATAAGGGAAGAAAAACAGGCGGCCGCAAGGCGCAAGGAAAAATTCAATGCGCTGGCGCTCAAGGTCGGGATGGTCATCCTTATCCCGCTGGTGCTGGTTGTGCTGTATCAGGGACTATTCAGCGGCCCGCCGGCGCTGCCGCCTGACCTTGTGGGCGACGCCGACCATGTGCGCGGCAATCCCGATGCCCCGGTCACGCTGACCGTGTACGCCGACTTCCAGTGTCCTGCCTGCCAGAGCGAATGGGAGACCATCACACGGGCCTGGCCGCGCATTCGCGACGATGTGCGCCTTGTCTACCGGTATTTCCCGCTGGATACGCACCGCTTTTCCTTCCAGGCGGCACGCTATGCGCAAGCCGCCGCCAACCAGGGCATGTTCTGGGAAATGCATGACATGCTGTTCGCCACCCAGCAGGAGTGGACTCTGGTCGCAGACCCGACAGCGCTGTTCGACAACTATGCTGAACAGCTGGGTCTGGACCTGGAACAGCTTAGGGCGGATATAGAATCGTCGGCAGTGCGGGCGAAAATTATTTCCGACCAGCAGGGTGGAATCCGGGCAGGTGTACGAAGCACACCGGCACTATTCATAAACGGTGATATCGTCCAGAACCCGGCAACTCCGGGTGCACTAGTCGATCTCATCACCGCTGCCCGGCAGTAGCTGCTGCGCAAGCCTCCCACTAAAGCCCGAATTTTGGTAGCGTCGCGAGCGATACTCAGACAAGGCAAAAAGAAAAGCCGAGACCGTGAACAGTACAAGTAGTACGAGAGCGGTGCGGCTTTTCTTTTTAACGCAGTATGAGTGAGCGCAGCAGCTACAGCGATCTTAACTTTTCCAATAATTCAAAGTTGGCATAGCCGTCGGTGGGTATGCCGCTGCGCGCCTGGTATTCCCTTACTCCTGCCCGGGTCCTGGACCCGCTGATGCCGTCAGGTGTGCCGACATCGATACCCTGCTGGTTCAGCAACGTCTGCAACTCTATCACTTCATCACGGCTGAGCGGGCGTTCTTCCTCGGACGGCATATTGACGATGGGGCCACCGCCGACAAAGCGGTCGGCCAGGTGGCCCACGGAAATCGCGTAGAAGGTGGAACGGTTCCACACCATGGTGGTGCGGTAGTTCGGGTAGGTGAGGAAGGCGGGGCCCTGTGCGCCGGCCGGCAGCTCGATGGAGCCGAGCATGTCGGCGTTGCCGAGCGGTGCGCCATCAGTGCGCCTGATGCCGAGACGGTTCCAGTCGGTCACGGTTTTCCTGACGCCCGTGCCGGTCTGCGTGAAATCGAAACCTGCCGGCAGGACAACTTCGCGCCCCCAGCGTTCATCCCCCTGCCAGCCGTTCTGTGACAGGTAGTTGGCTGCCGAGGTCATGACATCCGGCACGCTGTTCCAGATGTCGATACGACCGTCGCCGTCCCCGTCGCGGGCATAGTTGTAAAAGGTGGATGGCATGAACTGGCATTGCCCCATGGCGCCCGCCCAGGAACCGGTCATGCTGTCCGCGGCGATATGGCCCTCCTGAATGATGCGCAGTGCCGTGAGCAGCTCCGTGCGGAACATATCGCTACGGCGCGGATCATAGGCAAGCGTGGCCAGGGCATTGATGACGGAGAAGCCGCCGGTGAAATCGCCGAAGTTGCTTTCCAGTGCCCAGAAAGACACCAGGTAGTGGGGCTGCACACCGTATTCGGCCTGGATGCGACTGAACAGGTCGGCATAATCCTCCAGCAGTTTCTGTCCGCGGGCGATGCGGGCATCGCTCAGGCGGTTGCGCATGTACCCGGAAAAGGTCTGCACGAATTCCGGCTGGCTGCGGTCGAGTTCGAGAACGCGGGGAATCGGCGCTTCGACGGTGGCAAGGGCTGCATCCAGGGTAGCTGCAGAAATGCCAAGGCTCATGGCCTCGGCTCTCAGGTCGCGCAACCACTCTTCAAAGGGTTGCTCCTGGGCCAGCGCTGGCACGGCCAGGAGTGAAAAGACCAGGCAGGCTGAACTGAATACTGACCGGATGATGTTCATGCAGACTGTTCCTTGCAACGGAGTTTGACGGGCTGAAGTGTCCCTTCTGCCGATCCTGAGTTTACTGCCACTCGAACTTGTATCCCACCGCGTACAGGGAATGGATCAGTTCCACGTCAGGCAGTTTTTCCGCGATCTTTTTGCGCAGTTTCTTGATATGGCTGTCAATGGTCCTGTCACTGACGACACGACCGTCGTTGTATATCTTGTCCACCAGCACGCTGCGGGAAAAAATCCTGCCGGGCTGGTCAGAAAGTACCTTGAGCAACTGGAATTCAACAGCGGTGAGTTTGAGATCCTGGCCGTTGATGGTGGCCTTGTATGTATCGGTATCCAGCACAAGCCCCTTGTCGGATAGCTGTTCAGTGCTTTCGGAGCGGCGCAGCACCGCCTTGACGCGGGCAACCACTTCGCGGGGGCTGAAAGGTTTGCAGATATAGTCGTCGGCGCCCAACTCGAGGCCGAGCAGCCGATCGATCTCCTCCACCTTGGCCGTGATCATGATGATCGGGAGGCTTGAACTCTTGCGCACATCCTTGCAGATATCGACCCCGGACTTGCCGGGCAGCATGAGGTCCAGCAGGATTATGCTGGTCTGGTTGCCGGCAAGCCAGGCTTCGACTTCACTGCCGTTGTGGATCACAGTCGCCTCGAAGCCGCTCTGGACCAGGTAGTCCTGCAACAGGGAGGCTATCTTGACTTCATCCTCAACGATCAATACGTGCTGATTCATATTACTGCAACCTTACGTGTGTACGGAGTCTAGTCTAAAACGCCAAGGGGCACCCGGCAAATAGATAAATTGTCAGGCGCTCAGGCAGGGCAGTTGGATGATCAGTTTCAGGCCGCCGAGTTCGGAATGCTCGGCTTTGATGGTGCCGTCGTGGGCTTCGATAATGTTCTTGCAGATGGCGAGGCCAAGGCCGGAGCCGCCATGGGACCTGCTGCGTGAACCGTCAACCCGGTATAGACGGTCGAACAGGCGGTCGAGGTTTTCATCGGTGACGCCTGGTTCTGAATCGTACCACTCGATAACGGCCTTGCCGTTGCGGCAGGAAATATTTACCACCAGTTCGCCGCCGTCATTGGTGTAGCGGCAGGTGTTCTGAAACAGGTTGTCAAACAGCTGCAACAGGCGATTCTCGTCGCCGAGGACCGGAATCTCGTTGTTGCCGACGCTGGAGTGAACGTCCACGGTCAGCCTGAGCTTGTGCTTGTCGAGCAGGTGCTTGTTCATGTCGCAGGACTGCTCGAATGCTTCGAACAGGTCGATGCGCTGCTTTTCATAGATCAGGGCGCCCTGGTCGGACATGGACAGCTCGTGGAGGTCGTTGACCAGCGCACTCAGGTGGACGACTTCATGGTGCAGGGAATTGATGGTTTCCTCGGTCATGGGACGAACACCGTCCTGAATGGACTCGAGTTCGCCCTGGAGGATCGACAACGGCGTCCTCAGCTCATGGGAGATATCGGCAATCCACTGCTGGCGGGCCTGCCGGTTCTGGTCCAGCGTGTCAGCCAGGGAATTGAAGTCTACGGACAGGCGGGTCAGTTCATCGGAGCCCCTGACCGGAATGCGTGACGTGTAGTCACCGTTGGCCAGGGCGCGGGTGCCGTGAACCAGTTTACGGATGGGACGCACCATCATCGTGGACAACGGGAAAGCGATCAGCGCGGAGATGAGGCCAAGGAACAGGGCGAACAGGAAGAAGGTATTCCGCTGCTGTTCACTGAACAGGATGTCGGCCTGTTCCGACAGCACCTGGCGGCTCGTCACGGCAAGAAAACCGACGGTCTCGCCGCGTACGGTGATCGGATTCAGGTTGGCCGGCGGCAATGCATCCTGGCTGCCCCAGATGATCGACATGTCGGCGTCGAGCAACGCGAGGTAGGGGCGGGCGGGGGAATATTCGGAGGTGTAATACCAGTCGTTGGGGGTAAAGCGCTGACGCAGCGGCCCCGGGCGCTGCTGGATGCCCGGCTGGGCAAGATCGAGGCCGGGATCGACGGAGCTTTCGATACTTTCCGCGATCAGGTCACTGAACTTGCTGAAATCCTCGCGGATGGGATCCCACGAGCCGGTGTGCTTGTAGAAGTTTCTCAGCCCCTCGACCAGGGCCGGAACCTGGCGCTCCTCGATGCGCGAAACGTACTCGAGGAACCCCCTGTCAAAGTTGTAGCGCCCAATGCTGTACATCGCCATGTATACGATCAGGTGCGCTGACAGTATGGCAAAAAACAGCTTGTACTTGATGCTCAGGCCCATGGCTGACTTTGATGATGTACCTGGTGTTGAAAGGGCGGTCTGACCCTGGAAATCAATGATATTTATGGCTGTGCCGAACCGTAAAGTAGTCCTGCTTCCACGAACGGGCTACTATAAAGGCAAGAAACTGTTTAACACAGGCATTTAAACAGATTTTCCAGAATGCCAGTTACGTTTCATATTTTTTGCATCTTTTTGCATTTTTAAGGCATTTTTTACGCCATTATTTTCAACCGCACGTAACCAGGCGTTGCGGCTCCCGGTCACGCTAAACCATGTCATTCGAAGGATTCCATTCGGCCACGCAGGCCTGGTTTGAAACCAGCCTCGGCCAGCCCACCCAGGCACAGCAGGAAGCCTGGCCGGCGATACGCGCAGGCCGGCATACCCTGATCGCCGCGCCCACCGGCAGCGGTAAAACCCTGGCTGCGTTCTATGTAGCCATCGACCGTCTGGTACAGAAGGCGCTCAACTTCGAACTCGAACCTGCCACGCAGGTCATCTATGTCTCACCCCTGAAGGCGCTCAGTAACGACATCCACCGCAACCTGCAGGTGCCGCTGGAGGGAATTTGCGAACGCCTGCGCAAGGCCGGCCTGGAAGGCACCGATATCCGCATTGCGGTGCGCACCGGCGACACCTCGCAGTACGAGCGCCAGCAGATGCTGAAGAACCCGCCGCATATTCTCGTGACCACGCCGGAATCACTGTACCTGCTGCTGACCAGCCGGGGCGGGCGGCGCATCCTGGGGTCCGCAGATACCCTGATCGTTGACGAAATCCACGCCATGCTCGGCGACAAGCGCGGCGCCCACCTGGCGCTGTCCGTCGAGCGCCTGGAAAGGCTCACTGGCAGACCACTGCAGCGCATCGGGTTGTCTGCCACGCAGAAGCCCATTGCCGAAGTGGCCAAATACCTGGTGGGGCAGCACCAGGTGGATGCATCCGGCGTTGCCGATTGCGTCATTGTCGACAGCGGTCATCGCAAGACCCTGGACGTGAGTCTGGAAGTGCCGGATTCACCCCTGACGGCACTGATGAGCAACGAGGTCTGGGAGGAGCTTTATGAGCGTCTGGTGCAGCTTGTAGAGAGCCACCAGACCACGCTCATTTTCGTCAACACGCGGCGCCTGGCTGAACGCCTGGCCTTGTCACTGGGCGAACGCATCGGCGAGGACGCCATTTCTTCTCATCACGGCTCCATGAGCAAGGAGCACCGCTTTGCCGCAGAGCAGAAGCTCAAGGCTGGGCAGTTGCGCGTGCTGGTCGCCACGGCATCCATGGAACTGGGTATCGACATCGGCTCGGTCAACCTGGTGGTGCAGTTTTCCTCCCCGAAAAGTATTTCAGCATTCCTGCAGCGGGTAGGCCGCAGCGGCCACCAGGTCGGCGGTGTCCCGAAGGGCATCCTGTTCCCGCTCACCCGGGATGACCTGGTTGAATGTACAGCCCTGCTTGATGCCGTGCGACGCGGCGAACTGGACGCGCTCTGTATACCGGAGAAGCCGCTGGACATCCTGTCGCAGCATATCGTGGCCGAAGCCGGCGCCCGTGATGAAGACGAGCAGGGACTGGATCTCGATGAACTCTACACCTGGTTCAGCCGCGCCTGGTCCTACCGCAATCTGTCCCGGGAGGAGTTCGACGGCATCGTGCAGATGCTGGGTGAAGGCTACAGCTCGAGACGCGGACGCAGCGGCGCACTGCTGCACCTGGACCGGATCAATGCCCGCATCCGGCCGCGCAAGTCGGCGCGCCTGACGGCACTCACCAATGGTGGCGCCATTCCCGACATGTTTGAATACCAGGTGGTGCTCGATCCCGAGGATACTGTGGTCGGCAGCCTGAACGAGGACTTTGCCCTCGAATCGCTGCCCGGCGATATTTTCACGCTGGGCCACCACAGCTGGCGCATGCTGCGTGTCGATGGCCTGAAGATCCGTGTCGCCGACGCCCAGGGCCAGCCGCCGACCATTCCATTCTGGTTCGGGGAAGGAGCCGGACGCAGCCAGGAGCTGTCCGAATCGGTATCGCGCCTGCGCAAGACCATACGTGAGAAACTCGACAGTTCCGTGCAGGAGGCGATCGCCTTTCTCACAGATGACATAGGTCTCGGTGAATCCGCCGCGGAACAGCTGGTGCACTACCTCAAGGCCGGCAGCGATGCTCTTGAGGTCATGCCCAGTCGCGACTGCCTGGTGATGGAGCGCTTCTTCGACGAAGTAGGGGACATGCATCTAGTCATCCATTCGCCCTTCGGCAGCCGCATGAACCGGGCCTGGGGCCTGGCCCTGCGCAAACGCTTCTGCCGCAGTTTCAACTTCGAGCTGCAGGCAGCCGCCAACGAAGACAGCATCGTGATTTCCCTGGGTTCCGTGCACAGTTTCGAAGTGGCCGACGTGTACCGCTACCTGAATTCACTGACTGTCGAAGATGTTCTGGTGCAAGCACTGCTCGATGCGCCGATGTTTGAATCACGCTGGCGCTGGAATGCCACGCGCTCGCTGGCCATCCAGCGCAACCGCAACGGCTCGCGCGTGCCGCCGCAATTCCAGCGCATGCAGGCTGAAGACCTGATCGCCCAGGTGTTTCCTGACCAGTTGGCCTGCCAGGAAAATCTCACCGGCAACCGGCAGATACCCGAGCACCCCCTGGTGCAGCAGACTATCCATGACTGCCTGACCGAGGCCATGGATATCGATGAACTGAAGGAACTGCTGGCCGCGATAGAGGGCAACGCCCTGGAACTGGTGGCGCGCGACCTGCGCGAACCATCACCGTTCGCCCAGGAAATCATCAACGCGCGTCCTTATGCCTTCCTCGACGATGCGCCCTTCGAGGAACGCCGGACCAATGCCATACGCAACCGGAGCTGGATCGATCCCGGAGAAACCGAGGGCTTCAGCAGCCTCGACCTGGCCGCCATCGAGCGGGTCAGGGAAGAAGCCTGGCCCTGGATCAGGTCCCCGGAGGAGCTGCACGATGCGCTGCTCGTGTTGGGTTTCCTGACCCAGAATGAGATGCGTGAGGGGCCCGAGGGGGAGGATTACAGCGTCTACCTGGATGCTTTGCTGGCCGATGGTCGGGTCACGCAAGCGGTGCGGGGTGATACGCATCTATGGATTGCCGCCGAACGCCAGCCCTGGTTCTGCGCACTGGCTATGGGCTTCAGTTTCGAGCCCGTGCCGGTGCTGACCGATGCTTTGCTGGCAACACCACCCACCCGCGAGGAAGCGATTAGGGAGCTGGTGCGCGGTCGCCTGGAAGGCCTGGGACCCGTCACCGCTGCACGGCTTGCCCGCGACTGCGGCTTGCCGCAGGGCGATATTGACCAGGCTCTGCTGGCACTGCAGACGGAAGGGTTTGTGTTCAGGGGACATTACACCGCACCGGTGCCGGGAGCAGGTGAAAGCGGGGACGGATTTGGTGAAGAATGGTGCGAACGCCGCTTGCTGCAGCGTATTCACCGTTACACCATCGATGCCCATCGCGACAGCATCAAGCCGGTATCCCTGCAGACCTACATGGAATTCCTGCTGCGCCTCCACGAGGTGCGTGACCAGTCCGGCGCCTCGCCAGCGGCCCCGGCCAACCATGAATCCCTGCTGCGGGTTCTGCAGCGCCTCGACGGCAGCAGCGCCCCGGCCTCGGCCTGGGAAAGCGACATCCTGCCCGGCCGTTTTGCCAACTACGACCCGGCGTGGCTGGACCTGTTGTGCCTGAGCGGGCGCATCACCTGGGGCCGCTTCATGACGCAATCGGCTGTCCGTGATGACAGCGACGGCAGGACCAGAAAGCCCAAGACGGGTCCCGTGAAAAGCACGCCGATCAATATCATCCAGCGCGGCAATGCCGAACTCTGGCGCCGGCTCGCGAGCACGGGCAATGAGCCGGAGCCGGTTCTCAGCAGCGATGCCGGCCTGGTCAGGCAGGTCCTGGCGGAAAAGGGCGCCAGCTTCTTTCTCGATATCGTCGAGCACACCGGCCTCATTCGTACACGGGCGGAAAACGCGTTGGCGGAACTGGTCAGTCAGGGACTTGTCACCAGCGACAGTTTTGCCGGCATGCGCGCGCTGTTGTCACCCGTTAACCGCAAGCATCGCAACGGTCGCACCGGCAAGCGTCGCCGCACGCCCTATGAAATCGAGGATGCCGGTCGCTGGACCCTGATCGACACACGCCTCGCAGAGGCACCGGTCATCGACGATGCAGACCTGGAGCGGCTCATCGAAATCTACCTGGAGCGCTGGGGCGTGATCAGTCGCAAGGTGCTGGAGAAGGAGCAGGCCGCGCCGTCCTGGCGCACCCTGTTGCTCAAACTCAGGCGCATGGAATTGCAGGGCCGTATTCGCGGCGGCAGGTTCATTGCCGGCATCGGCGGCGAACAATTCGCCCTGCCTGAAACCGTGAAGGCGCTTCGCACTTGTGCGCGTGATTTGCAGGAGCAGCCCGAACACGTGATGACCCGGCGGGTGATCAATGCCACCGATCCGCTCAATCTTGTCGGCGTGATCATGCCTGGCAGGAAAATTCCCTGCCTGGCAAAAAACCGCATACTGTTTGAGAACGGGCTGCCGGTTGCCGTGCTGGAAAAGGGCGAAGTGAGCCTGTTGCGACCCTGCCTGGATACTGAGCGCGATGTTTACCAGAAGGTATTAAAGGAAACCCATTACCCGGCACGTCTGCGGGCCTATCTCTGACAGAATTCATCGTGCGCTGCGACGCAGGTTATTGGGGAATAATTCAGAAAGGGGATTGCCAGTGGTCTGCCTGGGCCGATAATTAATTTTTGTAATAAAATCATGGCATAAGGTTCGCAATAATAGTATTTTATGGTCAAAACAGTTGTGTAATGAAACTGGTCAATTGCAACTTTTGCGAACCCGGTAGCTGTCTTTTTACACAGTTATCACAAAATGACCGCTTTTCTGCAGTGATGCTGTCGTTTCGGTAACGGGCAAGTAAGGAAGTCTTGATGAAAAGGCATGAAAGGGATCCCTCACTTGATTTGAATATCGAGCAAATCGAGCTGAAAGGATTTTCCCGCAGTCTGACAGAAATCGAGTTTCTGCTGCTGATACTGGTCATCCTTTACTACGTCGTCCCCGCCACCGAAATCGTCCACCCCTTCCTGATGACAGTATCGATGCTGCTCTACGCGGTGTTCGTGCTGGGATTCAATTACGTCAACCTCGATACGCCCCAGTACGCCTGGAAGCTGGCTATCGAGACCTGGGTTATGATCGTGTTCATCACCTGGGTGCTCTGGAACACGGGCAATATCGACAGCCCCCTGCTCAACCTGTACCTGCTCGTGATCATTTCCAGCGCCATTACGCTGGACAAGGTGACGACAACGCTCGAAATCGTTCTCGTCTTCTCCTTCTATGTATTCCTGGCCGTGAAAAACGGGCAGGCCTATGACCTCGCCGGTTTCAGCCAGATGCTGATCTATTTCTCTCCCTTTGTGCTGGTGGCCTACATCACTACCATGCTGGCGTCGGATGTGCATTACGGCAAGATGATGTTCAAGGCACTGTCGGAAACCGACGAGATGACCAGCCTGCTGAACAAGCGTTCGTTCATCCCGATGTTCAACAAGGCGGCTGAGGTGGCCATGAAATACAACCAGCCGCTGTCCGTGATGATGATCGATGCAGACAATCTCAAGGAAGTGAATGACAAGTACGGACACAAGGCCGGCGACAAGCTTATCGTTTCCATGGCGAATGCCATTGAAGACTGCCTGAGAACCTCCGACATTATCTGCCGTTACGGCGGCGACGAATTCGTGGCCTTGCTGCCGCAGCTGCCGTCCAGCCGCGCCAAGGAAACCGGTGAACGCCTGCGCAACGCTGTCGAGAACACGTCTTTCGATGTGGACGGCCAGGCCATCAGCTCAACGGTCAGTATCGGCATTGCGTCGTATCCCGATGAAGTGGGCAATGTCTTCGACCTGCTGGAAAAGGCTGACGATGCGCTTTACGAATGCAAGCGCGCAGGTCGCAACAATGTCATCAGTTATTCTTCGGTGCCGAGCAAGGCCACCGTGGAGCATTCTTCTTCCCGCGGCCACGAGGTCAAGCAGGGTCGCTCGCGCAAGACCGATCGGCCAGAATAAATATCCTCCCTTGCTGCCGCACTATCGCGGCATTTCCAGCAGGATTTTCAGTGTACCCTTCGTGGCGGCCCGGTCGACAGCGCTGACTGCATCTTCGAGTTTGCAGGTTTCCTGGACCAGCACCGACGGATCGATGGCGTTTGCGGCCATCATGGCAACAGCCTTGTCCATGGGGCCGCAGCGCGAGCCCACCAGTGTGATTTCGTTGACCACCAGCGCGGCCGGGTTGAAGCTGAGCGGGTCCTTGTAGGTGGACTTCAAAACCAGGGTTCCCAGCGGCTCGGCCATGTGCATGGCATCGGCAAAACCGGCGGGGCTGCCGGTAGCTTCGATTACCACGGGAAATTGCCGGTCCGGCGGCTCACTGTAAAACGTAACTGTTTCGAGCCCGGGCAGTTGTGCGCGCTCAGCATGATGGCCGACAAGCGTTACTTCGATGCCGGAGTGGGCGAGGCTGAGGGCGATCAACAGGCCCAGCTTGCCGTCTCCGATCACGGCGGCGGTGCCGTGTGCTGAAAAGTCCACCTGCTCCTGGATTTCCAGGGCGGCAGCCAGGGGTTCGGCAAACACGGCCTGCTCATCAGGAACGTTGTCCGGTACCAGTACCAGGTTTTCGCGCGGGGTGGTCAGGTATTCGGCAAAAGCGCCATCCCGTCCCTTGATGCCGAGGGCGGTGCGCTTCAGACAGTGGTGTGGGTGGCCCGCCCTGCACAGCCTGCAGGTGTGGCAACTGGCATTGATGTCGGCAACGATGCGCTTGCCGACGAGACTGTCATCTTCCGCCTGGGCCACGACTCCGACGAACTCGTGGCCGAGCGTGCCATTGAAAGGATAATAACCGCGGATGATTTCCAGGTCGGTGTTGCAGATGCCGGCACGGGACAGGCGCACAAGCACCTCTCCCTGTGCCGGTTCCGGCACCGGGACCTCGTTGACGGCAAGGTTTGTGCCGTTCCATTGCAGTGCCTGCATTGTTCTCATAAACTGATTTACCCTGAACGGTGAATCGTTCCCATGATACCTCACGAGACCACTAGCGTTTCCAGCCAGATGAAAAAAGCCGATACACTAACCGACAACGTAACCAGGGGCCTGGTGAAAAAAACCGGCAGCGCTGCCGCTGCGGCGGCACCGGGCCGGGGCGCCGGCGGCAAGGGCCATGACCATGTCGATGCGATCAACCAGGTATTTGCCGAGCTGGAGCTTGCCTACCACAACCAGTACCACAAGGCGTACGCGCAGGAAGGCAGCATCGGCATCGCCAAGAAATACTGGCTGGAATGCCTGGCGCCGTTCGCACCGGCGATCATCCTCAAGGCTGTTCGCATTGTCGTGAAGACACAGCAGTACCTGCCCAGTGTCGCCACCATCATCGAGGCCTGTGAAAGCGCCCTGGAAGAGCACGGCCTGCCTGCCGCCCACGACGCCTATGTCCAGGCCTGCTGTGCTGCCCATCCCAAGGCAGAGTACAAATGGTCACATCCGGCTGTCTACCTCGCCGGCAAGGCCATCGGCTGGTTTGAACTGGAAAACAATCCCGAGAGCAGGATCTACCCGCTGTTTGAAAACCACTACCGGAAGTTGTGCCAGCGGGTGCTGGCGGGGGAGGAACTCGTGATTCACGTACCGGAGGCGCTTCCTGAAAGCAGTGCAAAAAAACTTTCCCTGGAAGATAACAAAAGCCGGATGGCAGAGTTAAGAAAAAGTCTGAAAAAATAGTTTTTTAGATTTTCTCTTCTAGGAAGGATGGATGTGACTTTCTTTTAAAAGAATGACACCTAAGAAACCCCGAGTTTTTCCGCTTTTCCCTGCCGGGATGGATGGCACTTCTTTTTAAAAAGAAGTGCCCAAGAAAACCTGCCCCGGGCGTCCTGGCCTGCGGCTCCCCTCGTCGCAGGACCCTTGCGACGGGTCGCGGAGAGTCGGCTCCTGCCTCCGACTTCGCTCAGCCGGCCGTCCATGTCCGGCTGCCCCTGCAATGCCCCTGTTCCTCGGCAGGCCTTACGGGGCCCTGGGGCTTCGATAAAAGCTCTCTTCTAAGGATTCAACACTCTTTTTGTAAGCGACCTATTCGGCTGACAGTATCAGCTCAAGGTCGCGTCTGTGATTGTCCACCTGCCGTAAAACGAAGGTGAATGCCCCCTGAGCCAGCCGAGTGAAGGGCTTTTTCCAGGACGAAAAGGCCATGGATGGCCTTTTCAGGCGCTCCGCGACAGGATGTCGCGTGAGCCGTGTCCGTCGGAAAAAGTCTGGAGCGAGGGTAGCCGCAGGCCTGGCGTTCGGGGGCGGGTTTCTTTGGTGACTTTCTTTTAAAAGAAAGTCACACCAAGATTAAGATTAAGCGAGTTTCGTATATTTGATACGCGTGGGGTCAATATCCCCTTTGCGCTTTTTAAGATCCTCTTCATAGTCGGTGTAATTACCTTCATGAAAAATTATTTCCGAATCGCCTTCGAAGGCGAGGATGTGCGTGGCGATACGATCCAGGAACCACCTGTCGTGTGACACGACGATCACGGTTCCCGGGAAGGCCAGCAGGCCTTCTTCCAGGGCGCGCAGAGTTTCGACGTCCAGGTCGTTGGTCGGCTCGTCGAGCAGCAGCACATTGGCGCCACGCTTGAGCAGCTTGGCCAGGTGTACGCGATTGCGTTCACCGCCAGACAAATCCTTCACGAGTTTTTGCTGATCCGAGCCCTTGAAGTTGAAGCGGCTGACATAGGCGCGCGAGGCGATCTCGTAGTTGCCGATCTGCATATTGTCGACACCGCCGGAAATTTCCTGCCACACGGTGTTCTTGCCGTCGAGTTCGTCGCGGCTCTGGTCCACATAGGCCAGGTCCACGGTCTCGCCGATGCGTATTTCGCCGCTGTCGGGTTGCTCCTTGCCGACCAGCATGCGCAGGAAGGTGGTCTTGCCGGCGCCGTTGCCGCCGATGATGCCGACAATGCTGCCGCGCGGGATGTTGAAGGTCAGGTCGGTGATCAGGGCGCGACCGTCGAAGCCCTTGCTGACGTGATCGACCTCGATGACCTTTTCACCCAGGCGCGGGCCGGGCGGGATATACAGTTCCAGTGTTTCGTTGCGGGTCTGGAATTCCTTCGAGCTCAACTCCTCGAAACGGGCCAGTCGCGCCTTGCTCTTGGCCTGGCGGCCCTTGGGGTTCTGGCGCACCCATTCCAGTTCCGCCTTGATGGCCTTGTCGAGAGAGGCCTGCTGGCGCTCCTCCACTTCCAGGCGTTTCTCCTTGGCGGCCAGCCAGTCGCTGTAGTTGCCTTCGTAGGGTATGCCGTGACCGCGGTCGAGTTCGAGGATCCAGCCGGCAGCATGATCGAGGAAGTAGCGGTCATGGGTGATGGCCACCACGGTGCCCGGATATTCCTGCAGGAATCTTTCCAGCCACGCCACGCTCAGTGCATCGAGATGGTTGGTGGGCTCATCCAGCAGCAGCATGTCCGGCTTGGACAGTAGCAACCGGCACAGGGCGACACGACGCTTCTCGCCCCCGGACAGGTTTTTCACCGGGGTATCCCACGGCGGCAGGCGCAGGGCGTCGGCGGCGATTTCCAGCGTGCGGTCGATTTCCCAGCCGCCGGTGGCATCGATGAGCCCCTGCAGTTCTCCCTGCCTTTCCAGCAGGGCGTTCATTTCGTCATCGCTCATGGGTTCGGCGAATTTATCGCTGATGGCATTGAATTCATCCACCAGGTCCTTGATCTCGCGGATGCCATCCTCCACATTGCCGCGCACATCCTTGCTTTCATCCAGATGCGGTTCCTGGGGCAGGTAGCCGACCTTCAGTTGCGGTTGTGGGCGCGCCTCGCCAAGGTAATCCTTGTCGACGCCGGCCATGATCCGCAGCAGGGTGGATTTGCCGGCGCCGTTGAGTCCGAGCACGCCGATCTTGGCGCCGGGAAAAAACGACAGGGAGATATCCTTGAGGATTTCGCGTTTCGGCGGGACTACTTTTCCCACACGATTCATCGTGTACACAAACTGGGCCATATACCGGTTTACCTGGATTTGTTGTTGACTGGGTTCGGGATGTGTCGTGCTCTATGGCTACGTGCCAAGGGCTGTTTTGGGAGGCTAAATGCTTCTTTTTTAAGGTAGAATAGCCAGCCCCGAATTCTACTATAGGCCCGAAAGAGGAAAAAGATGCTGGACGATCAAATGCAGTTGGCAGGATTTGATGAAGAATTGTTGTCGGCCATCCAGAAAGAAGCCAAAAGGCAGGAAGAGCATATCGAACTGATCGCTTCCGAGAACTACACAAGCCCCCGGGTGCTTGAAGCCCAGGGCAGCATCCTCACCAACAAGTACGCCGAAGGGTACCCCGGCAAGCGCTACTATGGGGGTTGCGAGTACGTCGACATCGTGGAAAACCTGGCCATAGAGCGTGCCAAGGCTCTCTTCAATGCCGGCTTTGCCAACGTACAGCCGCATTCCGGCTCCCAGGCCAACGCGGCCGTGTACATGGCGCTGATGAAACCGGGCGAGACCTTCATGGGCATGAGCCTGGCCGACGGCGGCCACCTGACCCACGGTGCTTCGGTGAGTTTTTCAGGGCGCATCTACCATGCCGTCCAGTATGGCATCGACCCGGAAACTGGCGAGATCGATTACGACAATGTTGCGGACCTGGCAAAACAGAGCAAGCCGAAAGTCATCTGGGCCGGCTTCTCCGCTTACTCGCGCATCATCGACTGGGAAAAAATGCGCGCGATTGCCGACAGCGTCGGCGCCTACTTCGTCGTCGATATGGCGCACATCGCAGGCCTGGTCGCGGCAGGGGTATACCCCAGCCCGGTCAACATTGCGCATGTCACCACGTCCACCACGCACAAGACCCTGCGCGGTCCGCGCGGCGGTCTGATCCTGGCACAGGGTGATGACGAGGAACTGAACAAGCGGCTGAACTTTGCCGTGTTCCCGGAGAGCCAGGGCGGCCCGTTGATGCACGTCATCGCCGCGAAGGCGGCGTGCTTCAAGGAAGCGATGGAAAAAGAATTCATCGATTACCAGAAACAGACCCTGGAGAATTCGCGCACCATGGCTGCGGTGTTCATGGAACGCGGCTTCAAGATAGTTTCCGGCGGCACCGACGACCACCTGTTCCTGCTCAGCCTGGTGGACAAGGATGTGACCGGGCAGGATGCCGACAAGGCCCTGGGCCGGGCAAACATCACCGTGAACAAGAACGCCGTGCCCAACGATCCCCGGCCGCCGTTCGTTACCAGCGGCATTCGTGTCGGCAGTCCCGCCGTCACCACGCGCGGCTTCCGCAAGGAAGAGGTGACGCAGTTGGTGCACTGGATGTGTGATATTCTTGATGACATTAACAATGAAAGCCTGATTGCCGAGGTTCGCGGCAAGGTGCTGGAGTTGTGCGGGCGATTCCCCGTTTATAAAAAGGCGTAAGGTCCGGCGCCGGGTAGCAGCATATGCATTGTCCTTTCTGTGATGCGGAAGACACCAAGGTGATTGACTCGAGACTGGTCTCCGAGGGCAACCAGGTGCGCCGGCGCCGCGAATGCATGACCTGTGAAGAGCGTTTCACGACCTTCGAGACCGCCGAACTGGTCATGCCGCGCCTGATCAAGGGCAACGGCAACCGCGAACCCTTCAATGAAGACAAGCTGCGAGCCGGCATGATGAAGGCGTTGGAAAAACGCCCGGTCAGCCTGGAGCTGGTGGAAAGCTCCATCAACCATGTCAAACATGAACTGCGCGCCACAGGGGAGCGTGAAATTCCCAGCAAGCTGGTTGGCGAAATGGTCATGAATGAACTGAAGAAGCTGGATGAGGTTGCCTATGTCCGCTTCGCTTCTGTCTATCGCAGCTTCAAGGACCTGAACGAGTTCAGGGAAGAGATCGACCGTATCGCCCAGGAAGGTGAAGCGGCCGCCTCGGCGAACAAGTAACCCACCCCGCCAGGGGATGCAACCGACAGCCACCCCGACTCCAGATTATGTCCCAGGCCGATATTCATTACATGCAACGCTGTCTCGGTCTCGCCGAAGTCGGTCGCTATACCGCCAAACCCAATCCCGTGGTTGGCGCCATACTGGTGACCGGCGACACGATCATTGCCGAGGGCTTCCATGAACGGGCGGGGCAGAACCACGCCGAGATCATGGCCCTGAAAAAAGCCGGCGATCGCGCCAGGGGTGCCACGCTCTACGTCACCCTTGAACCTTGCTCACATACAGGTCGCACCGGACCATGTGCCGATGCCGTGATCGAGGCCGGAGTTGCGCGGGTGGTGTACGGCATGGTCGATCCCAATCCCGCTGTGTCAGGCAATGGCCTGGACAAACTGCGTGCTGCCGGCATCCAGGTGGACGGCCCCGTACTGCCGGAAGCGGCGGAAGCCCTGAACCGGGGTTTTGCCAAGCGCATGCGCGAAGGGTTGCCATACGTGCGCTGCAAGCTGGCCATGAGCCTGGACGGCCGCACCGCCATGGCCAGCGGTGAAAGCAAGTGGATCACCGGCCCCGAGGCCCGCGAGGACGTCCAGAAGCTGCGAGCGCAAAGCGGCGTGGTCATGAGCGGTATCGAAACCGTACTGGTCGATGATCCCGGCCTGGATGCACGCTTTGAAGGTGTGAGCATCATCCAGCCGTTGCGGGTGATTGTCGATTCGCGCCTGCGCATTCCGCCCGCGGCAAAAACCCTGCAACTGCCGGGCGAGGTCATGGTGGCGACCGCGGTGACCAGCAACGACCTGCTTATCGACAAGCAAAAGGAGCTGGCGAGGGACAATGTCGTGATTGTGCCGTGTGCCAACACCGATGGTCGTGTCGACCTGGAAGCCCTGCTGCGATACCTCGCCGTGGAAAAACAGTGCAACGACATCCTGCTGGAAACCGGTGCAGAACTCGCCGGCGCCATGCTCGATGCCAGGCTTGTGGATGAGGTGATCACCTATATTGCACCCAAGCTGCTGGGCAGCGATGCCAGGCCGCTGTTCAACCTGCGGGGTAAAACCACGCTGTCCGACCATGTCGCACTTGAGTTGTGCGATGTGGTAATGCTGGGAAAAGATTGTAGAATGCGCTCCCGCGTTAAAAGAGCCCCGTAATGTTTACCGGCATCATCGAAGCAACCGGCGAGATCACCGGCCTGGAGCAGGTCGGCGGTGACCTGCGTGCCGAAATCACCTCTGATGCACTCGATTTTTCCGATGTCGGGATCGGTGACAGCGTCTGTGTCAGCGGTGTGTGCCTGACCGTTGTGACCCTGGCAGGCAACAGATTCACCGTCGACATCTCCAACGAGACCGTATCGCTGACTTCATTCGCGACCCTGAAAACAGGCGCCAGGGTCAACCTGGAAAAGGCCATGCAGCCTTCGAGCCGATTCGGCGGCCATATCGTCAGCGGCCATGTCGACGGCCTGGCCGAACTGGTCAGCCGCAAGGCGGATGGCCGCAGCGAGCGCCTCGACTTCAGGGCGCCCGCGCAGCTGAAAAAATACATCGCCGCCAAGGGTTCGGTGTGCCTGGAAGGCATAAGCCTCACGGTGAATGCCGTGACGGGCGATCACTTCGGTGTGAACATCATTCCGCATACGGCCGAGGTCACCACGTTCGGCAAGCTGAATCCCGGCGACAAGGTCAACCTGGAAGTGGATATCATCAGCCGCTACCTGGAACGGCTTGTGAGCGGTGATCCTGAAAAGGCGGTCTCACAGGTAACCATGGACCAGCTGGTGCGTTGCGGTTTTGCCGATACTCCAGGCAATAAAAAATGAAACTGAATTCCATTGAAGAAATCATCGAGGATTTTCGCCAGGGCAAGATGGTCGTCCTGATGGACGATGAGGATCGGGAAAACGAAGGCGATCTGATCATCGCTGCGGAAAAGGTGCGCCCGGAAGACATCAACTTCATGGCCAAGCATGCCCGCGGCCTGGTCTGCCTCACGCTGACGCGTGACCGCTGCCGGCAGCTGAAACTGCCATTGATGGTTGAAACCAGCGGATCGCCGTTCGGCTGCAACTTCACCGTCTCTATCGAGGCGTCCAGCGGCGTCACCACCGGTATATCCGCTGCCGATCGCGCACGCACCATCCAGGCGGCAGTCGCCGCCGATGCGAAACCCGAGGACATCATCCAGCCAGGACATATCTTTCCCGTCATGGCCAACGACGGCGGCGTGCTGCGCCGTGCCGGCCATACCGAAGCCGGCTGCGATCTGGCCAAGCTGGCGGGCCTGACGCCGGCCTCTGCCATCTGCGAAATCATGAATGAAGACGGTTCCATGGCACGCAAGGACGACCTGGAAAAATTCGCCGCGCAGCACAACCTCAAGATCGGCACGATCATGGACCTGATCCATTACCGCATTGCCAACGAGAGGACCATCGAGCGCGTGCAGGAATACACCATGCAAACCGAGCAAGGCGAATTCAGCGTCTACTGCTACCGTGATCTCATCAAGGAAGGCGGACCCGTGCACCTGGCACTGGTGAAAGGGGATATCCGCCAGGACGAGCCTACACTGGCGCGTGTGCTTGTCGCCGATACGGTCAGGGACCTGCTGGGCATTGCCAATCCGGCGCAGCCGAGCTGGTCGTTGCACAAAGCCATGGAACGCATCAACCAGGAAGGCAAGGGCGTTGTGGTAGTATTGGCCAACGAAAAAGGCAGCAATGACGTGATGTCCCGGCTCGCCACTATCGACAAACTGAGCGACCAGGATATTGCGGCGCCGGCGCCACACGGCATCTATCTCAATGTCGGCACCGGTTCTCAGATACTGCGTGATGTGGGCGTGGGCAAGATGCGTCTGTTAAGCTACCCCACGAAATACGCCATCTCCGGTTTCGACCTGGAAGTTGTGGAATACATACCCTGCGAATGAAATAGGTCCCTAACCCCAATTATGAAAATCCTAGCAGGTGAATTTGCCGGAACCGTTGCCAACTTTGCGCTGGTGGTGTCGCGTTTCAACAGCTACATCGTCGACAGCCTGGAAGCAGGCGCCATCGAAGCCCTGAAGAAACATGGCGTTGCGGATGCCAATATCACCATCATCCGTGTTCCCGGCGCGCTGGAAATTCCCCTGGCAGCCCGCAGTGCCCTTGCATCGAATACCTTCGATGCCGTCATCGCCCTTGGTGCCGTGATCCGCGGCGCTACCTACCATTTTGAAATCGTGTCCAATGAAAGCGCCCGCTGCCTGTCTGATCTTGCGCTGGCGCACGACACGCCGGTGATCAACGGCATACTCACCGTCGACACCATCGAGCAGGCTATCGAGCGCGCCGGGACCAAGGCCGGCAACAAGGGGGCTGACGCCGCCGTTGCCGCCATGGAGATGGTCAGCCTCAAGCGCAAGCTCGATGCATTAACCTGAATGGGGACAGTGACTTTTCTAAATTAATGGTCACTGCCCCAAATTGATAATTAAAGTCACTGTCCCCAAATTATGATTGCTTCTTCCGAACCTGACGCAAAACCGAAGATCGCCCACCGCAAAAAGGCTCGCAGCCTGCTGGTGCAGGCGCTCTACCAGTGGCAGATCTCCGATTACCCCCTCAACGACATCGAGGCCCAGTACCGGGCAGACAACACGGGCAAGATTGACTGGGATTATTTCCATGAAGCCTTCACCGCTATCGCCCTTGGCGCCGGGGACCTGGATGCCGCCATCACGCCGCACCTCGACCGGGAGCTGAAACAGCTCAATCCCATCGAGCTGGCGATCCTGCGCCTCGGCGCGTTCGAGTTGTCCCGGCGCATCGACATTCCCTACCGCGTCGTCATCAACGAGTGCATCGAGCTGGCCAAGACTTATGGCGCCACCGACAGCCACAAGTATGTGAACGGTGTGCTCGACAAACTCGCCCGCCAGTTCCGCAGCGTCGAAATCAGCGCCCGCGCCTAGGCCGGCAGATAAAATGCTTTCCGAATTCGAGATCATTCAGGCCTGCTTCAACCAGCCGGGCCTGGCCGCCGTGCCGGGTGATGTCGTGCGCCTCGGTATCGGTGACGACTGCACCCTGCTTTCCGTTCCGTCCGGCAAGGAGCTGGCCATGTCACTGGATACGCTGGTGGCAGGAGTGCATTTCCCGGAAGGTGCCGACCCGATGCTGGTCGGATACCGCGCGCTGGTTGTCAGTCTCAGCGACCTTGCCGCCATGGGCGCCGAACCGGTCGGCTTTACCCTGGGCCTGACATTGCCTGCGGCAGACCAGAACTGGCTCGAGGGCTTCAGCGCCGGCCTGAAGGAAGCCGCCTTGGCATTCCGGTGTCCGTTGCTGGGCGGAGACACCACCCGCGGTCCCCTGACCATCACGATTCAGGTCCATGGCCTCAATGATGCCGGCAGGGCGATCCTGCGCAGCGGCGCCCGGCCCGGGGACGCCGTGTATGTCACCGGCGCGCTGGGCAATGCGGCATTCGCCATCCGCGAGTTGCTGGCGACGGATCACATGAGTGACAGCGCCAGGGCCATGTGCGAACAGGCCTTTTACCGGCCCGTGCCGAAACTGGCGCTGGGTCATGCCGCGGCCGGTGTCGTATCCGCCGGCATCGATATTTCCGACGGCCTGCTGGCCGACCTGGGCCATGTCTGCCGGCGCAGCGGTACTGGCGCGCAGGTGGCGTTGGCGGCGATTCCGCTCGGCGCGTCGCTGCAGGAATGCCTGCCGCAGCATGAAGCGCTTGCCCTGGCGCTGACGGGCGGTGATGATTATGAACTGCTGCTGACGGTCAGCGCCGTTCACGAACAGGCCCTGGTATCCCTGGGCGAGATGCTTGGCGTGCCGCTCGTCAGGATTGGCGCCATTACCGACGGAGGAGCGGTTGAATGCCTGGACGCTGCGGGTAAGCCGGTCACCTTTGCTGCCAGCGGCTACCGGCATTTTTGATGATGAAACCCGCACCCGCCGCCATACTGAGCAATCCCGTCCACTGCCTGGCCTTTGGCTTTGGCGCCGGACTCGCCCCGAAAGCCCCGGGTACGTTCGGCACCCTGGTGGCGATTCCTCTGCATTTCCTGCTGGTGCAGGTGGCCTTCAACCTGGTGATCTACATTGCGATGATCGTCGTTGCCTTCCTTGTTGGAATCTACCTGTGCGGCAAAACGGCGCGCGACCTGGGTGTGCATGACCACGGTGGTATCGTCTGGGATGAATTTGTCGGCTACTGGATCACCATGATCCTGGTGCCGCTGACCTGGTACTGGGTGCTGGCGGGATTTGTGGCCTTCCGTTTCTTCGACATCGTCAAGCCCTGGCCCATCGGCTGGCTAGACAAGAAGGTGCATGGGGGGTTCGGCATCATGCTCGACGACGCCATTGCCGGTTTGTATGCGGCAGCCTGCTTGCAGGCTGCCATGCTGGTTTTGCAGTAGCTGCTGCGCTCGTCATCCTGTCGGTAAAAAATTTTCCAGAACCGGTCCCGGCAGGGCTTTTGACAAAGCATGGCTCGGTGTAATAGCCACTGGGAAAGATTAAAAAATACAGTTAAATAAGCCGCCGGGACCTGATGATTTGCTGGATCGCGGGAGTAGGAAATGTCACCAGGCCCCGGAAGCTTAAATCGTTAACCGAGGTCGATGCCTGCCTCGATGTTCTTGCTGGTTTTGTTACTTTGGCGCATGGCCGTGTCCATTGGTTGATAGCAGCGTCCGTCTTTTGCGTATTCCCCGCCAGGGTGTTAAACACGCGTACCTGACTGGATATTGCATGATCCTTGCCAACTTCTCGCCTGCATTTAACTGACTGAAAACAAAGCATAAATTCAGACCTGGTTGAGCAAGCCGATGCGGCGCTGGCGGTATCCCCCATAAGTTGGCGATTCTGCCAATGACTGGCAGACCCCGGGCATGGCCTTGTTTCACCCAGATGTTTATACTTGCACCCCCGAATTTACAGGCCCCGACTATACGGGCCAGAACTGAATCCATTCTGAATTCCAGGAGTTTTTTCTACGATGCGTGATTACATGCAGTTCTACATCAACGGCGAATGGGTGAATCCCGTCACTCCCAAATCACTGGATGTTATCGATCCCGCGACCGAGGAAGTTGCCGGCCATATCAGCCTGGGCAGTGCGGCTGACGTGGACAAGGCCGTGAATGCCGCCGCCAAAGCCTTCAACAGCTGGTCATCGACCACCCGCGAAGAGCGCCTGGCCATCCTGAACCGCATCGTCACCGAATTCGAAAAGCGCCTGCCTGAACTGGGCGAGGCCATTACCGTGGAAATGGGTGCACCAAAATGGCTGGCGGACGGCACCCAGGCCGCCATCGGGGTCAACCATTTCAAAACCGCCATCAAGGTGCTGGAAACCTTCACGTTCGAGGAAGACCGCGGCACCAGCCGGGTCGCCCGCGAACCGATCGGCGTCTGCGGCTTCATCACGCCCTGGAACTGGCCCATTCACCAGCTCTGCGCCAAGGTGGCGCCGGCCCTGGCCGTGGGCTGCACTGTGGTGGTCAAGCCGTCCGAAATTGCGCCGTTCTCCGCCGGCATCTTCGCCGAGATCCTGGATGCCGCCGGTGTGCCGGCCGGGGTCTTCAATCTGGTCAACGGTCTTGGACCCGAAGTGGGCCAGGCCATCGCCATGCACCCGAAAGTGGACATGGTGTCCATCACCGGCTCCACCCGTGCCGGCATCGCCGTCGCCGAAGCAGCGGCAAAGACCGTCAAGCGCGTGCACCAGGAACTGGGCGGCAAGAGCCCCAACATCATTCTGGAAGACGCCGACCTCGAGAAGGCGGTGACCGGGGGTATAAACGGCATCATGATGAATTCCGGCCAGTCGTGCCGTGCACCAACAAGAATGCTGGTGCCCAACAAGCTGATGGACGAAGTCTGCGCCATTGCCAGGGAAGCGGCCGAAAGCTGGGCGCCCGGCGACCCGAAGGCGGACAGCCGCATGGGCCCGGTCATTTCCCAGCCGCAATGGGAAAAGATCCAGCGCCTGATCCATAGCGGCGTGGAGCAGGGCGCGCAGCTGGTCACGGGCGGCGAGGGCAAGCCGGAAGGGCTGGAAAAGGGCTATTACGTGAAGCCTACCGTATTCCGGAACGTCAAAAACGACATGGAAATCGCCCGGGAGGAGATTTTCGGGCCGGTGCTCAGCATTATTGGCTACGACACCGAGGAAGAGGCCATCGCCATCGCCAACGACACTGAATACGGCCTGGGCGGCTACGTCCACAGCCAGGATATCGAGCACGCGCGCAAGGTGGCGGCGAAAATCCGCGCCGGCTATATCAGCATCAACAACGCAGGTCTCGACCTGAATGCGCCCTTCGGCGGATACAAGCAATCCGGCAACGGCAGGGAGTTCAGTGACCAGGCATTCGGTGAGTTTCTGGAGTACAAATCGCTGCTCGGCTATACCCCGGCAGCTTAATATATGGGGGCAGTTCCCTAATTCGGGGACAGTTTACTTAATTCGG
>CAZVSC010000033.1:28831-30635 GCA_964629325.1 uncultured Enterobacteriaceae bacterium | reverse complement strand
TAATCCGGTAAAAACCGCCGCGTGGATTCCAGGTCGCAGTTGAACGGCGACATGTCGGCGTCCGGCACGAACTGCAAATCCCGCGCGTAATTCATTTGCCCGACGATGTATTCCGGGTCTTCCAGCATGAACGATACCGCCATGTGCGTGCCGCCATCGATGAGCTGGTAGCGCTCCACCACGTGTTTTTGCGGACCGGACGGAATGCCGTTCTGGTAGGGCGAGCGATGGGGCGCGAAGTTGGTGGTGTCGATCACCAGGGTCTCGCCTTCCCAGTGGCCTGTTGAATGGCCTTCGTGGAACAGCTCGCCGGCCGGCGGGTGGGCGCGGCCGTCCATGTACACCGTGCGCAGCGTGTCGAAGTACTGGCTGCGGATGGTGATCGTGTCATCGGTGTTGATGGTGATCTCCATGGGATAGAGGTCGGTGTAGATGATCAGCGACGGCGTCGGCTTGGAAATGCAGGACAGCTCCGGGTTTTCCTCGGAAGCCTGGCTGTAGGCGGCTTCCATGGTGCGGCCAGCCTCGGTCAGTGTCAGCTCGCGGATCATCAGCTGGTCGAGCCCGCCCGGGTAGTCCGCCGGCAGCCGGCCGCGGTCCACCAGCCAGCGCCCGGCGATGCTGTTGGCGCGGGTGATCGTCGGTTGCGTACGCGTGATGCCGCGCGGGGATGCCACCAGGGGCTCGCCGTTCTCCCGGGTGATGGACGTCAGCAGGCCATACGGCCGGCCGTCGAGGGCGGGATACAGGCCGACATTGACGGTCTCGCCGATGGCGAGCGACTCCGGTGTCCAGCCCAGGCGGCGCATGGTGATGCCCGAGGCCATCTGGATGTCCCATTCGGCCACCGTGTTGTTGGCGCCGGTGACGGCGACGGTGACATAGGCGTGAGGATTGCGCAGGCTGTAATCGGTGACGGTGCCGGTGATGTTGAGCACCGTGTTCAGGTCCAGGGCGGCGTCGCTGTGGTGGGCGCGGGCCTGGGCACACAGCAGTATTGCGAAGGTAATCAGCGCCATCCTGGAGGCCAGGACGAAGCTGGTGAAAATGGACTGGCAGTGGTGGTTGCGTTGCATGGGTACCCCCTTATTTCGGCCCATTATTGCATGGGTTGTGAGGATGACGGCAAGCCGCTCTTTAGGGTTATGCCGATCTACGGAAATTCAGTGATGGCATCCTGTCGGATGGCGGCCTTGCAGGCCTTATCCGACCTACAGCAATTTCAGGCGCCAGCCGCGGTTGTTGCGACTGAGTGAGCGCCCCTGGCGCATGCGGGCGTGCAGGACGGCCCTGCGGTCGGCCAGCCAGTCTTCGCGCCCGACATGGGTGTCAAGGCCCTTGCCGCGCCGGCGGTCTTCCTCGGCGCTGCGGTACTGGCAGAATTCCTCGTAGCTGTTCACTTCACCACTCAGGGCCCGCAGCACGATGTCGGCATAGATGGCATCGTCGAGCAGGCCGATGCCCGGCGTGTCGTCGGGAATGACGTCGTCGGGGTCGACAAAGTAATACAGCGCACTGCGAATGGACTGGCGCTCTTCATCGGTCAGTTGCCACTCATCATCTTGCAGCATGTCGACCAGTACCTGCAGTTTGGCGATCTTCCCGGCGATGTATTCGGGCAGCTCCTGGGCGCGGGTCATGCCGATGAATGCAGCGGCGGCGGTTTCCACTTCGCTGGCCTGGGCGTCACCGGCAACCCGTTCATGGCCGATGTCGACGCGCTCCTGGAAGCGGACCAGCTCCTCGTCGGTGAGGGTCAGGGTTATTTCGATGGGCATGGTTTGGGCTTCCTTAAGAAAGGGGG
>CAZVSC010000033.1:23620-28731 GCA_964629325.1 uncultured Enterobacteriaceae bacterium | reverse complement strand
CAGAGCTAATTGATCTGAACGTCTCGCTCTATGTTTTGGGCGCTGATGTGGATCAATTTGGTCTGCCTGCGACCGAGGTCACTCGCAACGGCGACCAGGCCATGCCGTCGACGTTGTCCGGGTTGATGGCGATGACGGTGCGTTCACCGACGAAGGCCGGCACCACGGCGGAGATCTCGTTGAGGGCGCTGTCCGCCAGAAACAGGGCGTTGTTGGCGGCCAGCAATCTTACGCCCGTACCGAAGGCGGTGCTGCCGGGCAATGCCAGGTGGCCGACCTCGGCGAGGGTGCTGCCGTTGAAATACGTGATGTGCCTGACATCCGCGCCGTCTTCCATGCCGCCGGGAATCACGGCGATGCCGTTGGGCAGGAACTCGACCCGGTTGGTGGCGATGCTGCCGATGACGCCGACGATCTCCATGGCGTCCGCATCCACGGCGGTGATGGTGCTGGCGTCCTGGTTGGCCACCCACACGCGTTCACCGTCGGGGGATACCGCGATGCCTTCGGCGCGCGCGCCGGTGGCGATGACGGAAGTGAGTTCGCTGCCGTCCAGGGTGATCTTCGACAACGTGCCGCTGCCGCGGGCGGCGACGAAGGCGTGCCGGTTATCCGGCGACAGGCGCACCATGTGGCTGTCGCTGCCGCCGGTGGCGAAGGTGTCCACGATCTCGCCGTCGATGATGTCCACCAGGGCGATCTGCTCGGCCCGCTCCAGGGTGGTGATCACGTGGCGGTTGTCGTCGAGGAAGACGATGCTGTGCGGGCGCGTGTCGGGGCCAAGATCGATGCGGCGCACGATCGCCGCCGCCGGAATATCGATGACGACCAGGTGCTGGCCGGGATTGCTGCCGCCGCCATATTCGCTGGTCACGGCCCAGCGCCCGTCGGGCGAGGCGGTGAGTTCGTGCGGCACTTTATCCCCGATCGGCAGGCGGGTGATTTCGGTTTCGGTGGCCAGGTCGTAGAGGGACACGCTGCCGCCGGTACGGTTGGCCACGAGCAATGTGCCGGACAGGCCGTTGTCGGCGGCCAGCAGCGGGGAACAAGGCGCAAGGAGCAAGGTGAGGGCAAGGAACAGTCGGATCATCGTGACGCTCATTCAGTCAGTGGCTGTGGCGGGCAAGTCGGTCAATACAGGCACCAAGCATAACAAAGTTGGCGCAACGGAATAACAGCTTCTATGTTGAGTGGTGTGAATATGGAAACGGACTTCGATGAACACAACCAGGCACTTCAATTCCCTGCGTGCCTGGCCTGGCTATCGATCAGTCTTCACAGCCAGGCCTGAAGCTCCTTTGAGCAGTCAGTGCCAGGGAGCCTGGCGAATCTCCACCATCACTTCGTTGCGGCGCATGAACGGCAGGGAGAAGGGGGCGTTGTAGGCCGCGTACATGACGTCGCCGTCGATCTCGAGATTTTCCCGGGCCAGGAAGTCCATCAGCGCGTCGCGATGGCGGGTGTAATTGGATTCGCTCCAGCGGCCGGGGAAGCGGATCACCGCCAGCTGGCGCGGAGCGACCTGGCGCACACGAATGCGGTCGTCATCGGGCACCGGTGCGGTTTCGAGCGTGAACTCGGCCGGCAGCACGAAGGCCACGCGCCAGCCACCCTCGGTGGGCGTCTGTTGCACCGGCGCCGTCATGGCGATCTTCTCGCCCTTGTCTGTGTCGTTTTGTGACTGCAGCACGGGGGCGGTCATGGCGATCTTGCCGGCGGCGCTGTTGTCGCCGCTGATATAGCGAAACAGCCGCCGAAAGCCCTCATTGGCGGCGGCATTGCGATCATTGACACCGGCGATCAGGGTTTCCGCCACCAGGTATGGTGTGTATTCACGGATCTCGATATCACCGTCCTGGCGCAGGATGCTGAAAGCGGGTTCTTCAATAGCCATGGCGTTGGCTCCGGTCAGGGTGGCCAGCACGGCCAGGGTCGAAAGCAGTATCCTCGCAAACATGTGCATTGTCATGGGGCCTGTGTTGGTGTGTTTCATATGCCTTGTATACGTATTTCCGGTGCCGCCGGATGCATGGCAGCGATGGCATCGCGCCGGGGGGCGTACTATTATCACCAGGCATACGGTTCAACACAGCAAAAGGGCAGTTCCATGAGTCACCCCCACGCGTTATTGCCGCTCCAGTCCCGGCGCAGGCTCCTGCACACGGTGTCCGTCCTGGCCGGAACGGGCCTGCTCGGCTCCCTCGCAACCCCGCTGGCGCAGGCGGCGGCCCAGGATGCCGACCTGCCCCTGCTGGTCGAATTCCAGCGCCTGGTGGCGGCGAACCGCATTCTGGCGAACGAGAACGTCGTCGATGCCTTCGGCCATGTCAGCGTCCGTCACCCGGATAATCCCGACCTGTTCGTGATGTCGCGCTCACGCAGCCCGGCGCTGGTGGAGCATGGCGACCTGATGGAGTTCGACCTTGAAGGCAGGCCGCTCGACCTGCGCGGGCGCACCGCCTATGGCGAGCGCATGATCCACGCGGCGATCTACGCTGCGCGGCCCGACGTGCACTCGGTGGTGCACCACCATGCCTATGGCGTGCTGCCGTTCACGGTCACCGATGTGCCGCTCAAGCCCGTCGTGCATGCGGCATCGGTCATCGGCGCCGACATTCCGGTGTGGGATATTCGCGATGATTACGGCAACACCGACATGCTGGTGCGCTCCATCGACCAGGGTCGCAACCTGGCTTCGACGCTGGGTGACAATACCTGCCTGCTCATGCGCGGCCATGGCGCCGTGGTCGTGGGCGCGGACGTCCAGCGTGCGGTGCTCACCGCGGTGTACCTGCAGGTGAATGCCGACGTCCTGCTCCGCGCGAGGGGGCTCGGTGAACCCGTCCTGCTCAGCGACGAAGAGATCCGCCTGTCCGCCGAAACGCAATTCTCGCCCCTGGCCATGCCCAGGGTCTGGGAATATTTCTGCCAGCGCGCCGGCGTCGAGGCGGTGTAATGATTTTATCGATAGGAAAAACAACCATGATGATCCTGATGCGTGTTCGACACCTTTTCGTGCTGGCGGGCATCGCCTGTATGGCGACTTTTGCCCTGGCGCAGTCCGCGGATGAGGTGCGCCTGTATGTACTCGACGGCGGCGAACTGGAGGCGAGCCCGTCCAGCTACAACCTGCTCGACAGTGAAGTCGGCTCCACCCTGCTGGCGCTGTCGTCCTTCCTCATCGTGCATCCGCAAGGGGTGTTGTTGTGGGAAGCGGGCGCCGTGCCCGACCAGGAACGCGTGATGGAGGGCATCGGGGCGCGGCAGATCGTCATTCGCTCGGACGAGGCGGAACGGCCCGTGCACCTGGGGCCGTCGCTGACGGGGCAGCTGGCGGACATCGGGTATGCCCCGGCGGACGTCACCCATCTTGCCCTGTCGCATTTCCACTGGGACCACAGCGCCAACGCCAACACCTTCGCGCATGCCACCTGGCTGGTGCGGCCTGAGGAGCGCGCGGCGATGTTTCCTGACGCACCCCTGCACAACAGCGCCAGGCCCATGACGTACGCCGCCCTGCGCGATGCAAACCGCATCGATGTGACCGATGAAGAGCACGACGTGTTCGGCGACGGCAAGGTGATTTTGAAAGCGGCACGCGGTCATTCGCCCGGCCACCAGGTGCTGTACGTGGAACTCGCGGAGACTGGCGGCGTGGTGTTGTCGGGCGACCTGTACCATTACCCGGAAGAGCGCACGCTCGATCGCCTGCCGCGCAGCGACTGGGACGTGGCACAGACGCAGGCGGCGCGCGTCGCCGTGGAGGAATTCCTGGAGAGGAAGAACGCGACGCTGTGGATCGAGCACGACATGCTTGCGCACAGGGCACTGAGGAAGGCGCCGCAATTCTATCGGTGACAATTCATGCCGGATGACGGTGCTGCGCACCTCTTCCGGCCTACAGGGAAATCAGGGTGATTTCCACGTCGCCGTCGTCCGTGGACACGAAGAGCGAGTTTTCCGATATCGTCACCGACCAGTCCATGGTCTTGTTCACCTTTGCGGCGAGGGCCTGCACCTGCGGCCAGGGGAACTGGAACCACTGCGCCTTGAGTTGAGTGAACTCCTGCTGTCCCTGCGTCCACCAGGTGTCCGACTTTGAATTGAAGCTGTACACCTTCACCATTTTTGCCAGTCGGCTGGCTTTCTTGATGCGCTCCGCGGCAGGCTCGCCGACGTCGATCCACAGGGCGATGGCGTCGTTGAGGTCGCGCACCCACAGGTCGGCTTCCTCGGCGTCGCTCAGGCCCTTGCAGAAAATGAGGTTGTCCTGCGCATTCAGGCAATAAGCGAGAATCCGGGCTACCATGCGCTCCAGCGTTTCGGACGGATGCAGGGCAATGGTCAGGTTAAGCGACTCGTACAGGTTGCGGTCGAGATCCGACAGCGCGATACGGGCCTTGTAAATGGTGGGCTTGAGGGCCATGGGTCGGGTTTCCGGCGGTTGAAGGGTAAGGCGTCGAGGCGCAGTGTACCCTGAATTTCCGGTCAGTGGCGGCTTGCCTGGCGGGTGCAAAAAAAGAGCGTGAAAGTCACCCGGCCACCCACTACACTGCGCTTCCGGATCCCAGCGATCCCCCGTTTAAATCCGTCCTTTATCAGTGGGAGTTTCCTATGTCCATGTATGCCTCGTCCATTCCGGCCGCCATTCGCTGTCTTAACAACCTGTCCGCCATCCTGGCCAAGGGTGCCGCCTTCTGCGAGGAAAAAGGCATCGACGGTACGGTGCTGACCTCCGCCAGGCTCGCCCCTGACATGTTTCCGCTGGCGCGCCAGGTGCAGATCGCCTGCGATTCGGCCAAGGGTTGCGGCGCCCGCCTGTCCGGCACCGAGGCGCCGAAGCATGAGGACAACGAAACCACTTTTGAAGAGCTGCAGGCGCGCATCAAGAAGACCGTTTCGTTCCTGGAAACCCTGAAACCCGAGAGCATCGACGGCACCGAAGACAAGGAAATCAAGTTCAAGGCCGGCCCGTACGAACTCGAGTTCACCGGGCAAAGCTACCTGTGCACCTTCGTGCTGCCGAACCTGTATTTCCACACCACCACGGCGTACAACATCCTGCGCCACAACGGCGTGGCGATCGGCAAGATGGATTACCTGGGCAAGTA
>CAZVSC010000033.1:0-23520 GCA_964629325.1 uncultured Enterobacteriaceae bacterium | reverse complement strand
TGACGGCGCTGTGCGCCTTATCCGGCCTACAAGAGTGCGTTGATAATGTCGGCGCCGATGCCGAAGCTCTTCACGCGCGCCTCATGATCGTGGCAGTGGCAGGTCAGCACCAGTTCGTCCGCCTGCGTGCGTTCCAGGAAACGGTCGATGAAGGCCTTCGCGGCATCTTTTGTCCCCACCGCCGATTCACACAGTACATGCTCGGCCATCTGGATCTCCTGCGGGCTGGCGATGGCGCCGAGATCGTCGGCGGGCGGTTTCAGCGGCCCCGGTTGTCCGCGCCGCAGGTAAATGAATCCCTGCATCATGCCCCTGTGTAGACGCTCGCCGTCTTCCTGCGTGTCGCCGGCAAAGATGTTGATGGCGGCGCCGCAGTACGGCTCACTCAATTGTGCACTCGGTTTGAATTGTTCGCGGTATATCGCCAGCGCGTGATCGAGCTGGTCCGGCGCGAAGTGCGAGGCGAACAGGTAAGGTAATCCCAATGCGGCGGCGAGCTGGGCACCGAACAGGCTCGAGCCGAGAATCCACAGCGGCACTTTCAGGCCGTTGCCGGGCACCGCCTTGATGCCGTTGTACCCCTCATTGAAATAGGCCTGCAGGATCTGCACGTCCTGGGGAAAGGTCTCGTCGGCGCGAAAGTTGTCGCGGCGTATCGCGTAGGCGGTCTTGCCGTCGGTGCCGGGGGCGCGGCCCAGGCCCAGGTCGATGCGACCGGGATACAGCGATTCCAGCGTGCCGTAATGCTCGGCGATGATCAGCGGCGAATGGTTGGGCAGCATGACGCCGGCGGCGCCGACGCGAATGGTGCTGGTGCCGCCCGCCACGAACCCGAGCGACACGGAGGTGGCCGCACTGGCGATGCCGGTGGAGTTGTGGTGCTCGGCCATCCAGTAGCGCTTGTAGCCCATGCGTTCGGCATGCTGGGCGAGGTCGCGGGAATTGTAGAGCGCGTCGCGGGCGGTGGCGCCGTCGACGATCGGCGCGAGATCGAGCAGGGAAAAGGCTTTCAGTGAGGGCAAGGAAGTTCTCGCTATATTTTCAGCAGAAATTGTAATTCAGGACTTTAATTAGACAGAGACAAGAGGCAAGAGACAATAGCCAGGGAGAAGGATTCTCCCGCAGCGAAATCACACGGAACAGTGGATATTGAAAGTCAGGGATTTGATCAGGCTATTGAAGGATGATGGCTGGATGCTGGTGAGAACGCGGGGTAGCCATCGGCAATTCAGGCATCCCGAGAAACCTGGCACGGTAACTATTGCCGGGAAGCCGGGCGTGGATGTACCGCGGGGGACGTTTGATGCCATACTTAAACAGGCCGGATTAAAGGATTGAGGGTTTAGCGATGAAATACGCTGTGGTCATTGAACAAGGACCCACCAGTTATGGTGCGTATGTGCCGGACCTGCCCGGCTGTGTTTCAGTTGGAGACAGCCGTGAGGAGGTCATCCAGCTTATCCAGGAAGCCATGGAGTTCCATATTGAAGACCTGAAAAAAGCAGGGCGGCCAGTGCCGCCCCCTTCATCGACCATCGAATTTATCGACGTCGCCGCTTGAAAATTCCGGGCCGGAATGTTTATTCCAGCCCTCTGCAAACTAGCGCGAGAACCGCACCATCCGGGTTCCCTGGAACGATCCCACGTACACATTCTCGTTGTGCTCAATGGCCACTGACACGCCGTTGATCAATGCACGGCCGCGGTTGTCGAACACGCGCGTGACGGCGCTTGTGTCCGGGTTCACGATGACCACTTCGAAACCCTGCAGACAGGGATCGTCCGAATCGGCGGGGCAATTGCCATTGACCCCCTTGATGCCGGCGGCCATCAGCTGCCCGTTTGGCGTCCAGGTGAGGTTGTCGGGCATGAAACCGAGATCGACGCGCGCCACTTCGCGCTGTTCCTGCAGGTCGTACTTGTGGAAGTCGCTGGTGGTCCAGCCGCTGATGTAGGCATAACGGCCGTCGTCCGACACGAGCACGCCGTTGGGATAACCGATTTCCGTACCGGGCAGCACCACTTCGCCGCCTTCCGCCGTCCAGCGTGCGACGTCGCCGGTGGGCTCGCCGCTGAATACGTTCGAGCCCTCGGTCAGGAATGCAGTCGGCCGCGTGGCCACATAAGAGCCGTCTGGGCGCGTGGACACGTCGTTGTAGGGCACGTCGGCGAATACGCAGCCGCGCCACGCCAGACGCCAGGAATTGCCGTCCTGGAGCAATTCATACATCTCCATGGATTCGCGTTCGTTGTGGTTCACCACGTAGAACTGCCATTCGCCGCCGCTGCGCTGTGTCAGCGACAGGCCGTGCGGGCCGACGGCAGCGCCGATGGACTCGGTGCAGGCGGGATCGCCCCAGCCGGGTTGCTTGTCGGCGCTGATGGGCAGCGGCGAGAACGCACCGGTTGAAAAGTTGTACAGGTCGAGCGGGTGATCGTCACCCATGCCGAACTTGGCGATGATGAGGTAGCGCCCGTCAGGTGTGATCTCGAAATCCTCCGGCGCGCGCGTACCGCAGATCATGTCGACGTCACCGTCACGGCCGCAGTCGAGCAGGGGCGGATTGAAGGCGCCGGGTTGCGCATTAACGGGTAGACAGGTCCAGGCCAGGACGGCTGACAGGGTGGTGAATACGGCTTGTTTCATCGGTCTTTCCTTTTGGCGTTGTAGGTCGGATAAGCGCAGCGCCATCCGACATAAAGATTATTCCTTTTGTCGGATGGCGATCCCGGGGACCTTATCCGACCTGCACTGTGTTTTATTCGTGCCACAGCTCGGAGCCGGCGACGTGCTCATCGACCGTGGCGGCGAAGAAGCCGCTGACGGCGTAGGTGTTCATCACGGCCACCATGTCCATCACGCCCTTGGCGCCAAACAGGGCTTTCGCCTTCGCGAAGGTTTCCGAATCCACCCTCTTCTCGCGGTACAGCGTACGGCCCAGATGAATGATGACGGCGTCTTTTTCACTGAGGCCGTGCACGGAACGGTTGTCACGCACGACATCGAGCACGCTTTCCGGAATGCCGGAGCTCAGCGCCAGGCGCTTGTGCGCGTCCCATTCCAGCATGTAGTTGGTTTCACGGCAGGCGACCATGATGGCCAGTTCGCGATCGTAGGCGTCGAGTTCGGGACTGGCCACCGCGGCGTTGTGCAAGTCGAGCAGGGCCTTGGCCACGCCGGGGTTGTAGGCGGGCCACGCCAGCGGGCCGGAAACATCACCGGAATCCCGGCGACCGGGCAGCATGTCGTAGATGGCCTGGCCGTCGGCGTCGAGATCGGCGCGCTTCACGTAGGGCAGGCGCGCCATGGAGTCGGGGTTGATGTCTGCGGGCAAGTCCTGGGCCAGGGTATTGACCGCGATAAATGTCAGCAGCAGAGCACAGGAACAGCGAAATGAGCCGGGCATGAAAACATCCTCGTTGTTGTTTTCGCCCAGTATAGAGCCCTATGCTCCAGGTAAACAAACACCGGTTGGCTCTGGCTGTTGGATTTTCCCTACTGACAGGAAGATGGAAGGTATTCTGCGGGCACGGCTGCGCTATTGAAGAGGGCTGGATTGCAGTCCCAGGTGATATGCCCTGACGAGTCTGCCTGTGCGTTTAAATAGAAAGCCGTTGCATAGCTGCCCAAATCAAATTCGGAAAGATCCATCACAACGTCAAAATACCCGGCTTGGTCGTTAGTATGCCGCCAGAGTATCTGCTGGATTTTGTCGACCGGCAGGCCAGCGCCCACATCGGCTTCAGTGGAGTCACTTGGCATACGCCCCTGGACCTCATAGAAAAGTTCAACCTTGATGCGTTCCTCCTCCACGAAGATCAACCCTTCTTCGATTTCAGCGGCAATCAGGTTGCGCCTGTATGAAGGAATGGCGATCGCGGCAAGCAATGCAATAATGGCGACAACGACCAGTATTTCCAGCAGTGTAAAGCCCCGCTTGTTTGGCAGGGTATTAATCATGTTCGCGGCCATAATTCATGATTCATCCAATAAGAAGGTTCGATAATAACAATGAAATCCTGTTTTAATCACCCTCTGATACGGAATAACCGGGCTTCGGGATTAATCGGGCTGGAGCAGGGGCTGCCTGAATTGCAATCCGTGGCAGGGGAAACATATTATTCGTGAATATAAAGTCTAGTTCTGGGGGCGGGATGAAGCGGAAACGATTTCTGGCAGCAGCAATGACCACCATGGCCTTGCTGCTGGGCAGTGCAGTGGCTGGCGCGGCAGAGGATGATTTCGCGCGCAGCTGGGACGGGCATCCCGATTTCAACGGCATCTGGCAGGCCATCGGCACCGCCCATTGGGACCTGGAACCGCATGGGCCTGCTGCCGGCCCGCCCGCCTTTGGCGCCATCGGGGCGGTGCCGCCCGGGCAGGGTGTCGTGGTCGGCGGCCGCATTCCCTACCAGGACTGGGCGCTGGACAAACGCGCGGAGAATTTCGCCAACCGCTACACGCGCGATCCCGAGATCAAGTGTTTCCTGCCCGGCGTGCCCCGCTTCGCTTACCTGCCCCATCCCTTCCAGGTGATCCAGGGTGACAGCAAGATCATGCTGGTCTCCGGGTTCGCCGCCGCCAGCCGCACGATACACATGGACAAGGATGAACCCGAACCGGCACCCATCGACTCGTGGATGGGGCGCTCCCATGGCCGCTGGGACGGCGATACCCTGGTCGTCGAGGCCGCCGGTTTCAATGGCGAGTCCTGGTTCGACCGCGCCGGCAATTTCGCCAGCTGGAACCTGAAGGTGACCGAGCGCTTCACGCCGCTCGGGGCCAACGCACTCATGTACGAAGCCACCATGGAAGATGACACTGTCTTCACCAGGCCGTGGACAATACGCATGCCGTTGTACCGGCGTCTGGAGGAAGACCTGCGCATCCTGGAGTTCAAGTGCGTGGAATTTTCGGAAGAGATTCTTTACGGCCACCTGCGCCGTGATGCGGGAGAGGAATGAACATGATGAACGTCATACAACGACACATTTTGACCTGCCTTTGCTGCCTGCTGCCGGTGGTCGCCCAGGGCGCGGCCATCCAGTATGTACAACTGGCTGCGCCTGCACCGCTGCAGGCGGTGGACTGGTATACCGGATTCATGGAGTGCGAACCTGTCGCCGGGCGCGAGGAAGCCGTGAATTGCCAGGGGCTGGAACTTGAATTCATTGCGCGGCCGATCCTCGGCGGCAGCCAGGGCACCGGCATCGACCACCTGGCGTTCTCCTATCCCGACGTGGCGGCGAAAATGGCGGAACTTGAACGCGTCGGCGTGGGCGGCCTGGGCGTGCGCCTGCAGCGATACGAGGACGGCGCCGCCTGGCGTGATGTCGACGGCTTCTTTCGCGTCGGCTACATCTTCGACCCCTGGGGTACGCGGATCGAACTGCTCCAGGATGCTGCGCGCACGGGTTTTCACCATGTCCACCTGAGTGCGGCCGACCCGGCAGGTACCCTGGCCTGGTACGAGGAGGCGTTCGGCGGTGATCCGGGCAACGTCACCGGCGATCTCGGCGGGCTGCGTTATGACAACGGCTGGCTGCTGGTTTCCGTGCACGACAGCGCGATGCCGGCGGCGACGGCAGGGCGCGCCATCGACCATCTCGCGTTCGCCAGCCCGGCGCTGGATGCTGAGTTGCGGGCCATGGCCGCGCGCGATATCACGATTATGCAATCGCCCGCAGTGCCGGCCAATGCCAACAGCGATTCACGCCGCGCCTTTGTCGCCGGTCCCGACGGCGTGCGCATCGCCCTGGTCGAGCCAGGCTGGGCGGGCGTGGCGCTGATGCAGGATACCGGTGATGAGCTCTCTGCCGTCAACGACACCTTTCGCGCGCCGCAAACGCCCTGGGGCGAACCGGACCTGCAGGGTGTGTGGAGCGGCGATGCGGCGCATGGCATCCCGCTGGAGCGCCCGGACGATGTCGATGCCAGTACCGCGCTGAGCCAGGCTGAAGCGGCCGCCCGCCGCGAACGCGGCACGCTGCAAAGCATCTGGGGCTACGAGCGCGAGTGGCGCGACACGACCCTGGGGTACGCGAAGAATGCACCACTGACGCAGGTGGCCATGATCATCGATCCGCCGGATGGAAGACTGCCGCCGCTGACCGCCGCGGCGGAAGCGGCGCGCAATGCGCGCGGGGGTGCGCCGGCCGCTCCCGCCGGCCCCGAGGATCTCAATTCCTGGGTGCGCTGCATCACGCAGGGATTGCCCAACCACATGCTGCCGACGGTGTACAACAACGGCCTGCAGATCGTGCAGGGTCCCGGCACCGTCGCCATCACCAAGGAAATGATCCATGAGACCCGCGTCATCGCCATCGATGCCGCGCCGGTCGACGATGGCATCCGCCAGTGGCTGGGCAACTCGCGCGGCTGGTGGGAAGACGATGCGCTGGTGATCGAGACCCGCGGGTTCAACGGCCGCGCCCCGTTCCAGGGCTCCAGTGAAGACATGGTGCTGACCGAGCGTTTCACGCGCATTTCGCCGAACCTGCTTGAATACCGCTTCACAGTGGATGATCCCGCGGTCTGGACACAACCGTGGACGGCCATGTTCCCGTTCGTACTGGATAACGCGCAGTACGAACTGGTGGAATACGCCTGCCACGAAGGCAACTACGCCATGTCGAATATCCTGAGCAGCGCCCGTGACAGCGAGCGGGGGGAGGACTGAACCATGCTAAAGCAAATTGTTAACTTCAGCGCCATGTTGTTCCTGGCATCGTTTGCCGTACCCGGCGAAGCGCATCATGCGTTTTCCACGGAGTTCGATGCCACCCGACCCGTGCGTCTGGAAGGCACGATTACACGCATGGAATGGATCAACCCGCATTCCTGGCTGCATATCGATGTGGTCAACGAAGATGGGGAAACCGAAAACTGGATGATCGAGGCCGGCCCTGCCGGTGTGCTGGTGCGACGCGGCTGGAATCGCAATTCCATCCAGGCCGGTACGCGCGTCATCGTGGAAGGCTACCAGGCTCGTGACGGCTCGCATCGTGCCAATGGGCGCGATGTGACATTACCTGATGGAGAACGCCTTTTCGCCGGCTCCACCGGCCCGGGCGCCCCGCCGGAAGAAGGCGGCCAGTAAACGCGACAGGCCTGGATGCCGGATCAGGTGATCAGCACCTCGATCTGGCCCAGTCCCTCGACGCCGCAGCGAATCACATCACCCCGATTCACCAGGTCGACGCCTTCCGGTGTGCCGGTCATGATGATGTCGCCCGCTTTCAGTTCATAGTAGGTCGACAGGATGTTGATGGATTCCTGCACCGACCAGCGCATGAGCGCCAGGTCCGAATCCTGCTTGATCTCGTCGTTCACGCTCAGCCAGATCCGGCCTTCCAGATGATGGCCGTAATCATCCACCGTGTATAACGGGCCGCAGGGTGCGGAATTGTCGAAGGACTTGCTGATGGCCCAGGGCCGTTGCAGGCGCTGTGCTTCCTGCTGCAGGTCCTGGCGGGTCATGTCGAGGCCCACGCCATAGGCGAAGATATGGTTCAGCGCATCGTCCGTGCTGATATTGTTGCCGCCGCTTTTCAGGGCCACCACCATTTCCCCTTCATAACGCAGCGCCTGCGTCACCTGCGGATAGGGATGTCCCGCACTCGCATCGACGATGGCGTCGCGCGGCTTGATGAAGAAAAAGGGCGGGTTTACATCGGGATCGTCACCCGACTCGAAGGCGTGTTCACGATAGTTGCGGCCCAGGCAGAACACGCGGCGTACCGGGAACCGGGCATCGGAGCCCATGATGGCCATGGACGTGACCGGCGGCGGAGCAATTGCGTAGGTGGCGTCTGCAGCGCGTACAGGCGCGATGCCGGTGATAAGGCTGCTCGCGCCCACCGTGGCGCAGCCAGCCAGGAAGCGACGCCTGGAAGTGTTCTCATCGTGCATGTCGGTCCCCCCGTTAAATACCCAGATGCATTTATCAGGGAATGTAGCGCGATTTTCAGAAGGACACTAGGGGCAAGGGGCAACAGGCATGAAGCAAGCAGGTCGGATAAGGCACGCAGTGCTGCCATCCGGCAAAATGACCACGGGCGTAAATGAAAAGGGGCGCTTTGGCGCCCCTTTGTGCATTGCTTGTGTGCTACCAGCTGTAGCCGAATTCGATCTCGAACTGGTGCATTTTCAGTTCGATCTGCTGTGTCGGGTCGAAGGGGTTGGTGCCGTTGACCGTTTCCTCCGGCGCATACATGATGCTCATGCTGTATTCCTTGCCGCTGTTGAGCACGTGCGTGAAGCCGGCGGTGAAATGCTGCTCGATCACGCCGGGCGCCATCATGTTGAACAGCACCTCTGAGGTTTCAATGGGCTGCTTGCCGTGGCTGTAGCCGACGCGGAAGGTCCAGTCCTCGAAGCGGGAAGACTTCCACTGGTAACCGACCTTGTGTGTGGTCATGTCGTCCCAACCGAAACCGGCGCCCTGGCCGCCACCCAGGCAGGAACCCAGGTTGGTGCCGCCTGCGCCCGCCGTGGGACAGCCGAACAGGTTGGACAGCGGGTTGCCGACGGAGTCGACGCTGCTGAACGAGGTGTGTTCGATGTCGTAATGGAAAGCGCTGGTGTCGTTCAGCCAGAAGGAAATGCCGCCGCGTATGCTTTCCGGGACGTCGAAGCCGCCGCCCTGCGCGAACAGGTCGCTGTAGTCGTCGAACTCACTCATCTCGATGCGGCTCTGGTAGCTCAGGCTGACGTTGATGGATTCAGTGGCACTCCAGATGAAGCCGAGCTTGTAGCCCAGGCCGAAAGCGTAGTCATGGGAATTGTTGGTCAGTTGCTGCGGGAAGGCGGTGCCGCCTGAAGCCGCGAATGTTTCGGTATAGGGGGCGAACGCCAGAAGACCCTTGCCGCGGAAAGCCTGGGCCGCAAAAACCGCCGCCACACCCCAGGCCAGGTCGCCATTCTGCTGCGAGTAGGACACGTCGGTGAACAACTGCATCAGGTTGACACCGGCATCACCGGAACCATAGGTACCCGGCAGCGACATCACCGGAGCAGGGCCGGGGCCGTCGGGATCGAAGGTGGCGGAGCCGCTGGTGTAATCGGTGTTCATCCCGCCGCGTCCATATATAGAAACACCCAGCGCATTGTTTTCCTTCCAGCCCCAGGTCAGTGCGACGTAGGGAATGGGGAAGAAGTTGCTCTCGCTCTTCACTTCACCCGGGTTGATGGTGAAGGCGCCGCCCTGGCCGTTGGCCAGGCTGCTGGTCGCGGTGTACGCACGACGTGGTGAAAAAATGGACAGGCCGGTCTCGAACTTGTCGCCCATGATCACGGCGGCGGCCGGGTTGACTGCGTTGGCGATGGCTTCCTGGGGCGAGGCAGTGCCTGCACCGGCCATGCCTTTATTCTTGGTACCTACACCGTGTGAAAAATAGCCATTGGTCGCCAGGGCCAGCGGTGAAGCACCGATCAGGGCGAGGGCAATGGAGGTACGGAGCAAAGTGCCTTTTTTCATGGTCAATTCCTGGTTTCCGGCCGGAGCCTGTCTATATAAAGGGGGCAGAAGCCCGCAAAAGGCGGGCATTCTAGCAGTTTTTCGCGGTGCCACAACTACCGGAACCCGTGGCGGCACGTAATATCACGCGGCAAGGAGCCAGGTGCAGTGAATGCGTGCCGGTGCGAATTGGGTTTGCGGACAAGAACCCTTCTGGCAATATTGAACAAAATAATTACAACGACATTGCCGCCATGAACTTTTTCCAGCGCTGGGCGCAGGCCCCGCAAACATCACTGCTGCGTCGTGCATTGTTCCAGGTGCACCTGTGGCTCGGTATTGGCCTGGGTCTGTATGTCCTGGTGATCAGCATCAGCGGCAGCGCGATTTTGCTGAAATCACCCTTTTACGGGTGGTTCGAGCCAAAAAATGTCGCACAGCCCGATGGCGTGGAAGAAATGTCCGAAGATGAACAGCGTGCGCGAATGGAAGAAATTTACGCCGATTACCAGCTGGGCTTCACGATGTATTCCATGGAAGCGGACAAGGCAACCTACATCGTGTTGCAAAAAGACGGCGAATACATTCCCCATTATTTCAATCAGTACACCGGTGAAGACATGGGACCTGCGCGTCCCTGGCAAATCAAAGCGGTGGAATGGGTGGCTGACTGGCATGATGATTTATTACTCGGCCGCGAGCTCGGCAGGCGCATCAACGGCGCCGGCGGTGCGCTGTTTGTCCTGATGAGTTTTACCGGCCTGATCATCTGGTGGCAGGGCAAGAAACGCTGGTGGGAAGGCCTTGTCATCATTCCCTGGAGCACTCGCTCCATATGGTGGCAAATCCACAGTTTCTGCGGGTTCTGGGCGCTTGTGCTGATGCTGTCATGGGGTGTTTCGGGCTTTCAGCTGGGCTTCCCGCAGCAGTTGAATGCCATCGTCGAATTCTTCGGTGGTGAACCCGGTTTCGGACCCAATCGTGGTGGTGTACTTGGTTTCTTTCGCGATGTGCATTTTGCACGACCAGGCAGTCAATATTCACTTGCACGATGGTCGTGGATCTTCGCAAGCTTCCTTCCAACTGTGATGTTCATCACAGGTCTCATCGTGTGGTGGCGACGTGTTGTGATGCGTTTGTTCAATCGTATTCGCAATGCATTGAGCAATTGATTGCGATCAATCACTGATGCATTACTCGTTGCATCATCAGCAGAAAAAATTACCGGGGTTGACAATGCGAAATTTCCCGGAAATAAAAGTGTAAAAAAAATACGCAATACTATTGAAATTCTCGCGTAGAGGAATATGATTTCCCTCGTATCACATATTCGTGATGCTTACCTTGGAGACTATTCATGAAAAAGAAAACTGCTGCTAAGAAAAAAGTTGCAAAGAAGAAGGTTGCAAAGAAGAAGGTTGTAGCCAAGAAGAAACCGGCTGCTAAGAAAAAGAAAGCACCGGCCAAAAAGAAAAAGGCCGCTGCCAAGAAAGCAAAAGCTGCTGCCAAGAAGTCAACAGCCAAAAAGAAAGCACCAGCCAAAAAGAAAAAAGCTGCCAAAAAGAAAGTAGCTAAAAAGAAAGTAGCCAAGAAGGCTGCCAAGAAGAAGGTTGCTAAGAAGAAGAAAGCACCTGCCAAGAAGAAGGCAGCTAAAAAGAAGTAAGCTCGCAGTATCTTGCAGTACGAATTCAAAAGCCGGAGCGCATCAGAGCTCCGGTTTTTTTTCGCCTGTATCTTTATTCCCGGAAACCCGAGGCATGCCTGAAACCCAGTGATTATGCGGCTTTCAGCCCGTCCAAAAAGGGTGCGAAATGGCAGGGTGTCTTTGCTATACTGCGCGCTTTGTTCGCCACACGGCGACTTTTTTTAGCCCAATAACCGGGGGATTTCCAGATGGCTGAACCAACTGCCAACACTCTTCAAGCGCCAGTTTCCCTGACCGCAACCGCACACAAGGGACTGCGCATCAAACCCATCGGCACTGCCGACCACATTGCGAAAAATCATTTCGCCAAGATCTATACACCGGAATTTTCCAAGGCCGGAACCGACTACCCGATCATCTTTGTGAAGGATCCCGACACCGGCGTTTTCTTCGCAGCAGGCATGTGGGGACTCGAAGCGAACGAGAATCTTTTAGTCGATGGCAATCGCTGGCTGGGCGGATATTTCCCCGCCTCTGTCCGCTGCTATCCTTTTGCAGTGCAACAAGACCCGGACAACAAGGATCGTCTTTTTATCGGAATTTACGAAAATGCACCGATTATCAATAAAGACGAGGGAAATCTGATTTTCAACGATGACGGCACTGAAACCGACTGGATGAAGGAAGTGAAGGAATTCCTGGTGCGTGTATTCCAGCAGGAGGAAATGACCAAGGTGTTCGTGGCGAAGCTGGATGAGCTTGGTTTGCTGCAGCCGCAGACGTTGTCCATCAAGCGCACTGATTCCGACAAGAACATCGATGTCAGCGGTTTCTACATCGTCGATCGCAAGAAACTCGAGGAACTGCCGGATGATACATACCTTGAACTGCGCAAGAACGGCGGTCTGGAAATCATCTACCATCACCTGATGTCACTGGATTCCCTGGACAAGCTGCTGCGCAAGAAGAACGAGCAGGGTGCTGCAACCCCGGCTCCCTCTGCTGCGCCTGCAGGCATGGAAGGCGGCGCCAGCGCTCCACCGCAGTCCTGAATGGATTGAAAGACGAAAAAAGGCCGGGTTTCCGGCCTTTTTTTTTTGCCTTATAGTCCGGAAGGTGCGGGTCGGATACGCGCAGCGCCAACCGTCATTGATGCATTATTCAGGCAAGGCAAACACGTAAATGCCGGTATCGCCGGTGGCGGGCCCGAGTTCCGGGGTGAGCGTCAGCAATTCCGGCACCTTCAGGTTGTCGCCGGTCATGACGGCGATGTACTGGCGGCCGTCGACGGCGTAACTGATGGTGCTCACCGAAATATTACCCGGCAGGATCGCCTGCCAGAGTGCCGCACCGGTGCGTACATCGAAAGCCTTGAGCTCGCGGCTGAGATCGCCGTGAAACAACAGGTCGCCCGCGGTGGTCAGCATGGCGCCGTTGCCCGGCGCACGCCCCACATCGAATCTGGTCACCTCTCCCGTGGTGAGGTCAATCTTTGCCAGACCGGTCAGCGCAGCGGGATCGACACCGGGGCGCGGCACCACCCACCAGTTGCGACCTTCCAGTTCACGGCACGCTTCGATCCATGATGTATACAGTGCATTGGTGCCGGGATGATATGCAGTAGGCCAGTAACTGCGCGTATTCCAGTAACAGACGATGCGCGTTTCCGCGTTGACAGATTTTGTCACCATGTCCCAGTTGATCTGCGTGCGCCCGGTGTCGACATCGATGTCCTTGAGCAGCATGCCGGGCGCATCATCGGGAAACGGTGTCGCCCAGAGAAATTCACCGGTATCGCGATCGTTGACGAACAACGTGCCGCCCTCGGACACCATCACGGATACATCGCGTGTTTCACCCGGTGTCAGTGCCGGGTTGATCCACTTTGCAAAGCGCGGATCCGGCGCAAGCGCGGTGGTCACCAGCGTGCGTTCATGGGTATGGTCCAGGTCGGCGTCATCGCCCGGCAGGTGCTGGTAATACCAGGCGAGTTCGCCGGTGTCGGGATCCAGGGCGATGGTGGAGTTGCTGTACAGATCCGACGGCGCCTCGCGGGAAGTCGCATCGGCATCGCCGTCGTGGCGGTCCAGACGCAGATCGGGCATGGGATTGGCGACACCCCAGTAAATACGGTGTCTTTGCGGGTCATAACTGCCCGGCAGGCCCCAGGTGGAGGCGAGGCGGTTTGCCAGGGCGGCGCCATGCCAGCTGTCATCGCCGGGCTGTCCCGGTTCCGGTGTGGTGTAGAAGCGCCATAATTCCTCGCCGGTCAGTGCATCGTGGGCGACGAGGTAGCAGTTGTCACGGCTTGAAAAACAGGCGCCGCCGGAAATGACCTTGCCATCGACCACCAGGGGCGCGGAGGTATGACCGCGGGAATCGGTCTGTGCAGCCCAGCGCTCCGCCCCCGTCTTCGCATCGATGGCGACGACGAAGCTGTCCGGCGCGGTGTAGTAGATCATGTCGGCGTAAATGGCGAGGCTCTTCGAGCGCGAGGCGAAATTGTTTTCCACGCGCGCGTACTCCCAGATCAGCCTGCCGTTCGCGGCATCCAGTGCGCGCACCTGACCGCCGGGGATGATGACATACATGATGCCGTCGTAAACGAGCGGTATGGTTTCCGTGGTGCCTGAGGGAAGCGCCGCCTGCCAGGTAATGGCAAGCTCACCGACGTTGCCGGTATTGATCTGGGCAAGGGGGCTGTAACGCTGCGCATCGTAGGTGCGCGAGAACATGAGCCAGTCGGCCGGGTCAGGGTTCTCCAGCATGGAGTCGGTGACGGGAACGAAAGCATCCGCCGCGAGCAACGGCAGTGACAGGCTTGTTACTGCTGCCAGGAAAAGGGAACCGGTGCCTTTTATTCCGCAAACATGCATACACGAACCCCCTGCCGCTTCGACGGCGGCCCCGTCGATCATGGAAGATTCCGTGACCGGAGCCGCTAAACAGGGCCCCGGTCACGCCGTGCTGTCAGAAGTCGACGGCGCGGGCGTCGGCCATGATGAGGTCATGGTAGACGGGCAGTGACCAGCCTTCGGCTTCGTGCTCGTCCAGGTTTTCCTCGAACTTGCGCAGGAAATTGTCCTTCGAGCCGTACATCTCGCGCAGTGTCGCCTTTGTAAACGGAATCTCGTACACGGACAGGCGGCATACCACGGCCAGGGCCGGGTCCTGCCCGGCCGCCAGTGTGTTGCCGGCGATATAGGTGGCGAAGGGCACGTCGGTGTACGGGTTGCGGATACCCCCGATCGGATTGCCGTATTGATCGAGCAGCATCAGCGAGCCGTCATTGTCGACGTTGCGGTCGAGCAGGATGCGGTCGCCGCGCGGCGGTGCGATGCCCTTGTCGACCCATTCCAGCAGGTGGTGCAGTGCGACCGAGAAATACAGTTCCAGCGGATACTCGGTGGGTTTGTTCTCGCACAGCTGCGGCGTTATGCGTGGATTGTGGCGGGCCATCAGGTGGCCGATACCGGCGAATTCGTAGACGCGGAACTGCTCGCCCATGGCGTCGCCGTCCTGCACGCTCGTGGCCACGTTCATGTATTCATGCTGCGTCGGCATCTGGATCATGGGCACGTCGACGGGCAGGATGCGCGTGCCGTTGGAGGTCGGCAGGAAGCCGTCGAAGATCTTGCTGCCGTCCGCCTGCATGAAGATGTCGTGTGCAGGCAGGTAGTCGGTCAGTATGCGCGAGGTTGCTGACGTGCCGAACAGGATGATCTTGCGCAGGCCGTTGTTGGCGATGGGGCTGCTGGCGCTTTGTACCAGGGCGCCGGCCTGGGCCAGCACTTCGCTGGTCTGGTTCGGGCTGAACTGGTGATCACCGTAACGCCCCGGATTGAATGCCAGGTGTTCCTGGCCCAGGGTCAGCACCTCGATGGCGATGTGGCCGGCATCCATGATGTAAACACTGTTGTGCTCGAAGCCGTGGGCGAAACCGGCCGGATGCATCGGCTCGAACAGGACCAGGCCGCTGAACCTGGACATGTCCCGCGGGCGCCGCACTACCAGTCGGGTCTTGTAGGGCTCGCCGTCGGCGGTGCCGGAAATGGCGTACTCGTCGGCCACGTAGTCGTAGTGGTCCATGTCGTAACCGGGCCACTGGCCGAGTGCGGAATTGTAGGCGGGTCCGGGACCGGTATTGGCTTCGATGGCCGGAATGGCCACGGTGACGGGTGATGTCGGCATCATCTTCGGCGTGCCGAACGGACGTTGGGCGTGTGCGCCGGCACACAGGACCAGGCCGGCGGCCAGGACCATTAATCTGCTGCGAATCTTGATGTTCATGACATCCCCCTTGGTTACAGTCAGGAAGGCAAAGATAAAGGCAGACGGGGGTAAAGTCTATCGCCCGGGAGGCGGGATCAGAAGCGGAAGGTGTACCTGAACTTGACGCTGAGATCCCGTGTCAGGGAACGGAAGTCATTATCCTTGTCGACATCTTCCATGTTGTAGTTCAGCACGATGAAGCCTTCCTGGCCGGCCTTCGGAATCCACTGCAAACGCGTGTTGATGCCGAGCACCTCGGAAATGTTGTCGTACTGCGCCAGCGTGACCCAGTACAGGTTGGGCGTGAAAGCGTACTGGGTATTCAGCGATATGAGGCGGATCATGAAGTCGCCCTGCGGCAGTTGAATATCGTTGATTTGATAGCTGCCCTCGATGATGAACTTGCGCCCCTGCCAGCGCAGGTTGGTCTCGACCTGGTTGCGGTCACCGTTGTAGTAGCCGCCGACGCCGAAGCCGAGAAAGGCGGAAAACGCACGCTGGTTGGCGGTCTGGAAGCGCATGCCGCCGCGATTGAACTTGTAGCTGCCCGGCTGGATGACCACTTCGCGACCGGGCTCCCGGTAAACCACGAAAGGCTGGCGCACCACTTCACGGTCCGTGGCCACGCGCAGGCGCATGCTGTCACGGTACTGGTTGTTGGCTTCAAACAGTGTCCAGCGGATCTTCTGGGTCTGCAGGCCGCCATCGAGGAAGTTGACGCGCTGGGCGTCGATACCGAATTGGATCTGCTGAAGGTAGCTGCCGGGACGGAACATGGCGTAGCCCACATCGGCGCGGTAATCACGCACGCCGGCGTTGTTCACGAAACCCATGGCCGGGTTGAAATTCTGCTGGATCTCCTTGGCCCCCATGCCCCAACTGAAACCCTGGTTGTTGGGTGAACGCAGGCCCAGCCCCCAGGCGGCGTCATCGCCGTCCAGACCGGGGGTGTCCGACTGCATGTACCAGGCATCGCCTTCCAGTGCCAAGCCGCTGGGCAGGCGGGTGTTCAGGTAACGAAAGTCCAGGCCGGCAACGGAATTGTCCCGGTTGGATGTCGGGTCACCGTCGGTGATGACCATGCCGAGGTTGGATTCGGCCAGCACGTTGGCCGAAATGCGGCTGACCAACAGCGTCGACGGGTCGACGCTGCCAAAGCCGTCCTGCTCGATGGCCAGCGTGCCGATATTCCAGCGCCCGACACGGCCGCTGATGCGACCACCGTACGAAATATCCACCGGTGCGCCGTTGGCGCCGATGCCGATCTTGCGCGAGAAGTAGGGTCGCCCGTTCTGCTCGGCGGCGTCGTTGCTGGCGTCGTTGCCCAGGCTGCCGATATTGCCGAACTGGAACAGGTCGGCGTCATTGTTGAAGAAGGCGCGGCGTTCCGGAAAGAACAGGTTGAAACGATCCAGGTTGACCTGGCGGTTGTCCACTTCCACTGCGGAAAAGTCGGTGTTGACGGTCAGGGCGGCGTTCAGCGACGGTGTCAGGCGGTAGAACACATCGAGCGAGGGGTTGGTCTGGTCGCTGTTGGTGTCGGTTGCGTAGTTCTTGCTGTCGACCACGGCCAGGGAGGGAACGATCTCCAGGCCGATGCCCTGGTCCATGTCGCGCATGCCGGTGAGTGTGCCGGCGATGCTCGGGTTGAACTGGCGGTTGAAGGACACCCACGCCATTTCCTCGTTGCGCCGACGTATGCCGCGGCCAAAGTTGAAACCCCACTCCTCGGTGGTCGGATCCATGGGCAGCGACTTGAACGGAATTTCGATTTCAGCGATCCAGCCGTTCTCGTAGACGCTGGTCTGCACATCCCAGATGGTGGACCAGTTGGCGTCGAACGAGCTGATGCTGGTGTACAGGGCATCATGGCGTACGCCGTTGAGGTTGGTTTCAAAGCGATAACCGGTGCGGCGTGTATTGAAGGGATCGAGAATGACGATCAGGCGGTCATCGGGACCCAGGCCCTGGCCATGGCGCAGGGTCGGGGTGGCGATCAGTTCCGGGTCGCTGTCGTCCATGCGCGCGGCGATGTAGATGGCATCGCTGGTGTAGGCCACGCGCACTTCCGTGGGCTCGGAAGTCGGCGTACCGTCGCCGGGGCGAATCTGGTGGAAGTCGGTGATGGGCTGGGCGCGCGACCAGAATTCCTCATCGAGGATGCCGTCGATGACAGGCGGCGTGTCGATGCGCAGGGCATGGATTTGCTTGTCCTCGACCCCGGCATTGTTCTGCGCGAAAGCGGTCAGCCCAATACACGTCAGTACGGCGAACAGGATGCCCTTGCTCATCCCGGACATATATTCTCTCTTATCGTTGGTTGTGATTGTTGATACTGGTGCCCGGCGGGCGAAGTCCCTGTTCCTGCCGGTTCAAGCGGGGCAGTATTCCAAAAAGGGACTGTGTCTGCCACGGCGAATCGTGACAAAAATAAGGAAAGCCAGAGCCTGTAAGAGGTTAAAGCAATTCCTTCAACCTGCGTGCAAGACTGATGGCGCTGAGGTAGGCGCCCTCCACGCGGTCGTACAGGCACCAGTCGCCGCAGGCGGCAAGGCGGTTATCGAGGTCGAGCAGGTAATCCGGCTCCAGGGCTTTCTCCACGCGTGCGTAGACCCAGCGCTTGAGCGCCATGACTTCCGGTTCGGGCAGCTCGCGACCGATCACGTTGGCCAGTTCCCGGCGCATGTGGTTCGTGACCCATGCATCGGGGGCGTCGAGATGGGCCTGCGCCCACTGGTTCGAGGAGTGGACAACCAGGGTGCTGCCAGGTGGCCGCCCAGGCTTGGTGTCATTGACCATGATCCACTCGATGCCGAGATGCTTCACCTTGGCGGCATCGAACGACAGTTCCAGGTGTTCTGCAAAGCCCAGCATCAGCGCGTAACAGGGGGACATGCTCACACGTTCCAGTCCGTTTTCACCTGATAGTGCCGTTTCCGCGAGATGTTCACGTAACAGTCCCAGGGTCTGGTTCACTGGAACCGTGGCGATCACCCAGTCGAAGCGGCCGGGCAGCACACCCGAGTCCCCTTGCAGGAGCCATTTGTCACCGTCGCGGATGATGGCATTAACCGTGGTTTCCAGTTGCACCGACAAGGGGTGGCTGATGGCTTCGCACAGTGAATGCATGTGCGGTACAGCCACGTAATGGGGCTCGAACCACTCGCGCTTGTAGGGCTTCTCGCCCGGTGCCAGGGTCAGTACACGCGGCTGCCATTCGGCAACGAGCCCCTTGCGGATATGGGTCTCGAGGAACTGCTGGAACGGCTTGCTGCGTGCGGTGAAATACTGGGCGCCATGATCGAAGTCGAACCCGTTGACGTGGCGATGGGACATGCGGCCGCCAACGCCATGGTATTTCTCGAAGACCTGCACATCCGCGCTGGCATTCAGTTCACGGGCAAGGGTGATGCCGGCCAGGCCGGCCCCGACGATGGCAATGTGTTTCATGTGGCGGAATCTCCAGGGTGCCAGCAATTATACGCAGGCGTGCCGAGATGGATCACTAGATTCCGGCGCAGGGAAGCATTGCTGTTTGAAACGGTGGGGGGTTAAAGCCCCTGTTGCTCCAGCCAGGCTTTCAGCTGGTTGAGGGGCAGGGCGCCGGATACCCGGGCCGCTTCCTTGCCGTCTCGAAAAAGGATCAGGGTGGGTATGGAGCGGATGCCCCACTGGCCCGCCAGCTGCTCGTTTTCCTCGGTGCTGAACTTGGCGAATCGCACCGCTGGCTCCAGTTCCTTCGCCGCCGCGGCAAAGATCGGCGCGAAACTCCGGCAGGGTCCGCACCATGAGGCCCAGCAATCCACCAGGACGGGGATGTCGGTATTGCCGAGCACCTTGCCGGCATTGGCGGCATCGAGAGTCATTGGTTCACCCGTGAAAAGCGGCGCCTTGCACTTGCCGCACTTCGGGTTATCGGTGAGCCGTTCCCCGGGGATGCGGTTGGTGACCAGGCAGTGGGGGCAGCTTAGGTTGGTGATGGCCAAGGTTGTCGTCCTGTCGGTGGGAATTGATGCTTCTATATATGGTGTTGCTGTCTGCGGGACTCAAGTCCTAGGGCGTGATTTCGCGCCCGTCCCAGGCCAGGCATTTGCCGGAATCATCCGGGCCTGCTGTCTCCAGCACCGCAGCCATGCGGGCTACGGCCACGTCCGCCGTGAACAGTTTGCCGTCCGCAACTCGCCGCTGGAATGGCTGTGACAAAGCGGAGTCCACTGTACCCGGGTGTAGTCCCAGGATGATTGCCTGGGGATTGCGGCGTTTCATTTCCACGGCTGCCGTGCGGATGAGCATGTTCAACGCCGCTTTCGAGGCACGGTAGGCATACCATCCGCCCAACCGGTTGTCGCTGATGCTGCCGACCCGAGCGCTGAGCGCACTGAAGAGCGCGCGCTTATTACGATCCAGTAATGGCAGGAAATGCTTCATGACAAGGGCGGGTCCGATGGTATTGATGCTGAACACGCGGGCAAAGTTGTCGGCATCGATATCGCGCAGGGATTTTTCCGGTTGCAGGGAGGCATTGTCATGCAATACGCCCGTCGCCAGGATGACTGCATGCAACGGGGTAGCTTCCAGGGCGGCCGCTGCCTGTGCCACGGAGCTTTCGTCAGTGATATCCATGGGTATTGCCGTCACCCTGGCGTCGCCAGCCGGCACGCCGCTGCGGGACAGGGCATAGATTGCAGAGGAAGAATCCAGGCCCGCGTAGTAGCGGGTGAAAGCGGCGCCGATGGCGCCGGTGCTGCCGATGATGACGATATTGTTCACAGGCGCTGTGCCAGGGCCTCGGCCAGGGCATTGGCGCTCAGGAAGGCGCCTTCAACCCGGCTTTCCGTGAAACCGTCGCCGCATGCCGCCAGCTGCCTGCCTGCATCCAGGAAATACGTCGTGTCCAGCGCCGGTGCCGCCTTGGCGAAGCGCCAGCGGTGCAGTGCCGTCACCCGGGGTTCTGGCAAAGGCGTTTCCAGAACCTTTGCCAGGTCGTGCAGGAGCGCATCGCGCACCTGGTCCTCTGTGCTGTCCAGATGCTGCCGGGCCCAGGCATGGGTAGACTGCACTACCATCGCCGGCAGTGCGGACCTGCCCGGCTTGCTGTGGTTCAGCGCGATCCAGTCGATGCTCGTGTGTTTGACGCGGGCCGCCTCGAACGGTAAGGCGGGCAGTGTCTCGAAACCCAGCATGAGCGTGTAGCAGGGCAGGACATCGGCCTGCGCATCGCCGGAGAGGATGTCAGGTGCGGCGTTCGGCCCCTGAAACAGTTGCTGTGTCTGGGGCAGGGGCGCCGTGCTGATGACCCAGTCGAAAAGCTCGGGGAGGGTTTCATCCCCGGACTGCAGCGACCAGGCATTGCGGGGTGGGCCGACACAGGGGCTGATACCGGTGACATGGGTGTGCAGGCGAATATCCAGTGCTGCCGCCATCGCCTTGCACAGGGCAGTCATGGCCGGTACGGCGACATAATGGCATTCGAACCAGTCACGCCTGTAGGGCTTCTCGCCTTGGGCAAGCGTGAGCACGCGAGGCTCCCAGGGCTGTACCACACCGCTCGAAATAAAGGGTGCGAGAAAGCGCACGAAAATATCACTGCGCGCCGTGAAGAACTGTGCGCCATGATCGAATTCATAATCGTCAATCCGGCGCGTCGCCAGTCGCCCACTGACCCCGCGTGATTTCTCGAAGACGGTGACGTCGGCTTTGTCCTGCAGGCGGCTGGCGAGATGCAGGCCCGCCAGGCCGCCGCCTATGATCGCAATGCGGCGCATCATTTACCTGCCGCGGTGGCAGTCTTGTCCGGGTGTGTCAGCACCACGCCTTGCCGGGTTGAGAATGTCATGGTTCGTATAGCCTGATTCAGTATTGTTTATACCCGCCGGGGGCGCACATGGATCACTGCGGCAGGTGGTCGCACCGCACGCGTGGAGGATGAGTTCCGTCAACATAACGGATTCCGACTTTCATTTTTTTGCCTTATTTATCTGGTGTTTTTAAAAAGGGGTGTCGGTAGAATCGCGTATTCCTGCAGTTAGCGATACAGGGGAGCGTTCACTGATGTCCCGGCTTTTACGGTCAACTTTATTTATTGCCATTTTCGCTGCTGCGACTGCGGTATTCGCCCAGACCGATGTGCCCCGGCCTGACAGCAACGAGCCGGCATCGCGGCCTGCCCCGCGCAACGCCGAAGGTCGCGTCATCCTCGGCACGCCGCCGGGAGAGGAGATGGGCGCCTGGGACGGGTTTGGCACGCGTCCCATGATCATCGATTACGACATCGTGCCCGAAGGCTCCATCGTCGCCAGCAATCCTTACGCTTCATACGCCAACGACCCGAACCGGGATTTCGACAAGATCGACCTGTCCGACGTGCCCTTCAAACCCTGGGCCTGGTACCTGTACCAGCAGCGTACGCGCACCCGTTTCGAACCCTACACCCGCTGCAAGCCTTCCGCCGGCCCGCGCGGCGTCACCACTGCCTATGGCACACAGTTCGTGGAGTTCCCGGAACAGGAGCGCATCTACATGTTTCCGGTCGGCGGTCCGCGCCACTTCCGCGTGATCTATATGGATGGCCGCGAGCACCCGGCGAACCTCAAACCGACCTATCACGGCCATTCCGTGGGACACTGGGAGGGCGATACCCTGGTGGTCGACTCGGTCGGTTACAACGAGAAAATGTGGATCGACGCCGAGGGCACACCCCACACGAAGGATCTCCACATGGTAGAGCGTTTCACCCGCGAAACCTACAACACACTGAAATACGAGGTCACCATCGACGATCCCGGCGCCTATACCGAAACCTGGAGTTCCGGTTTCGTGATGCCCTGGCGCCCCGGTGAAGCCTTCGAGTTCGTCTGCCAGGACGCCAATATGGCCTACGAACTGATGACCGGCACCGAGTATGACAGTGTCGATCGCAGCCACCCGATATTTCCCTGAGCAAAACCGATGTCCCTGAATATTTTCCACATCCCCGTTGGCCGTTTGATCACCAGCCTGCTGTTCCTGGCGCTGCTGGTGCCGGCAGGTTACGCCCACCACGGTCCAGCGGTGAAATTCGACCCGCAGCAGCGCATCACCCTGGAAGGCCATGTTTCCAAGGTCGACTGGGCCAATCCCCACGTGCACATCTTCATGCTCACGGCGAACGGGGAAGACTGGTATATCGAACTGGACAGCCCGGTCGTGCTTGAATGGAACAACTGGAGTGAATCCACCCTGGTCCCCGGCGATGCCATTCGCGTGGAAGGCTTTGTCGCCCGCGACGGCAGTCCGCAGGCCTGGGGCGAGCGCGTTTTCCATGACGGCAAGCGTGTCTTTGATGGCGATGTCAGCGCATTGAGTCGCGCCATTGCGGTGAGCCAGGACCGTCCCGTGCCGCGCTGGCCCGACGGTCAGCCGCGCCTGGGTGCCGCGCCCGGCGAGGAAGGCTACTGGGTGCCGGATACCACCGTGATGATGGAAGACGGCGTCAGCGTGTCGATGACGTCCTACGGACTGCTGGAAAACATCGCGGATGCTGCAAGGGTGGCGCCGCTGCAGGAATGGGCGCTGCGGCTCTATGAATACCGTCAGGGCAATTTCCTGCGCTCAGATCCGAGCTACGTCGAGTGCCGCCCTCCGGCGGGTCCGCGCAAATTCCAGGTGCCTTTCGGCATCCAGCTGCTGGAAGACAGGGAATGGCAGCGCATTTTCGTTGTCGCCGCAGGCGGCAACCAGGACTGGCACCTTATCTATACCGATGGCCGCGGCATCAATACCGGCTTCGAGGTGGATAACGACAACGAACTTTATTACGGGCGCCTGGTCGCAGATTGGGAAGGCGACACGCTGGTGGTAAGGTCCGAAGGATTCAATGAAAAATTCTGGCTTACCGGCGGCCTGCCGCATACCAGCCTGATGAAAGTGACCGAGCGCCTGACCCGTACCGATTTCAACACCATGCAATACGAAGTCACCATCGACGATCCCGGCGCGTATACCCGGCCCTGGTCCATGCACTGGAACCTGGTCTGGAATGACGGCGGCGACCCACCCGAGTACTACTGTCAGGACAACCGGCTTTGAAGCAAGCGGGCTTCGCCCGCTTGCTTCAAAGAAGGGTCCCGCAGGGACCCACGGGACAGAGCAAAGCTCTGTCCCTGT
>CAZVSC010000032.1:27170-30819 GCA_964629325.1 uncultured Enterobacteriaceae bacterium | reverse complement strand
GCCCTGTTAATTATTTATTGAGCGCGCTCAAGGAGAGCTTGATATGAACAAAAAAATATTTGCGACGGCGCTTTTAGCTGTGGCTGCACTAACGAGTTTTAGTGCATCTGCCGCTATATCGCTGCAAACATCTAATGGCAATAGTAACGCTGGCTATGCGCAGGGCGGTAACGCAATGGCGGCTGCCGGCGGCTCCAGTGTTAGGGCTAATGATATTCTTGTCGCCATGTCAGCAGATGATGATCTCCAAGTTAAGGGGGCCAGCGATAACAAGGGGTTCGTGACAGTTAGGCTGCCCAAGGGTGTAAACTTTGATGGTGCTCCCGGGTTCTCTGTTTCATCACTGACGCCCAGCGTAGGCCTTACGCTCAAAGATTCCGCCGGTGATCCGGTGACTAAAGAGCCGGGCGTGGCATTGTCCGATACCGACAATGACGGCGGTATGGACAGAGCGGTTATCGAAGTCTCCAGAGCAAACGTTGCACAGCAAACACTAACAATTTCTATAAATCTTACCGTTGGTGCTGATGTGGTAGCTGGAGTGAAGCAGGCTTCGGTGACTTACAACGGTGGTGTTTATACTGCTGATGTGGTGCAGGTTGTGAAAAACTTCTCTGACTTCTATACCACGTCTTTGGCGTTAGTAGGTAATTTAGATCAAACTGCTCAGCTAACAACGCCAACTATTTCTACCAGGGTCGCCGTTGTCACGATACCGAAAGGAACCGCTGCTGGTACTAAGCTAACGTTCACCCCTGAGGCCGGTGTACATTTCCTAAATGGTGGTGGGGAAGGTAGCGATCCAAACTTTGATGGTACATCTACAATTACCGCAACAATTCTGACTCCTAATTCGGCAGCATTTCCGAGTGGACCCTTGTCTGGATCCCTTACTATCAATGCAAACACTTTAGGTACTAAAACAGTATCAATTAGTTTCGTTATTACTGGCACTACTACAACCACATTGCCAGATGACATGCAGGTGAAGCTCGCTATTTCTCAAGTAGCATTGAAGGCAACAACGACGACCGGTGAGCGTGGCCTGGCTGTCTCAGGCGCTGTGACGGGCTCTTGGCCGCTGGTAAAAGTTGCCGCAAATGGTTCTGCTGCTGCGGTTAAAGGCACTGTGACTCAAATCGTTACAGGTTCTTCTGTAGTTAAGGTACTGCCCCCGATAACTATTACTGAGAACTTTGCTGGTGATACGTTCACGAAGGGAGATACGGGCACGATAACCTTGACCCCATCGGCAGGGCTAGTGTTCGACATAAAAACTGCATCAGCGACCGTCAGCACAGGATTTAGAAATGCCACGCCGACTGTCTCAGCTACTACGGGCGCACTTAGCTTCACGCTATTTAATGACAACACGTCAAAAACTCTGACAATCACTGGTCTGAGGGCAACCGTTAAAAAGGGAACAGATGCCGGTACACTGACAATTACTGTCACTGGTAACCGCACTGCTGCGCCTAAAGGCGACGTGTTAGAAGTAGCAAGTGCTGTTAATCTTGGCACGGTGTCTGCAGGACTGCCGGCAAAATACAAAAACATAATGACGGGACCTGGCGGCCCAGCCAATTCAACAAGCATTGAAATTAAAGAAACAACTTATGGCGCCATAACAAGGGCAAGTGCGAGTGTTTCGACACCGTCTTACATAAGTTTCACTCCGAGCAGTAACGCTAAAATATCTGCAGTGAGCTTTAGTTTCTCAGGTTATGCAGCCGGTGCGACTCCGACTCTTGCCGTAACGTCCGTGTGCGCTGTTGATGCCGTCGGTAGTTTGGTGTGGGTCTGTCCAGTTGAAGGTGAATCTACTGCTGTAACTCCCGGCACAAGTACGGTAACAGCAAAGATTAGCTGGAGCGCAAGTGCAGATGCTGAAGTTGGCAGTGATGTACTTATAACTTTGGGCGGTAACTCTGGAGTTAGCGGAGAAGTCAAAGCCGGTACGGTAGGCCAAACGACCAAGGCAGAAATATCTGGCGCCATACCGGATATCAAACCTGGTTCACTGAGTGCTACAAAACTCGCGACAGTAAAGGTTACAGAACTCTTCACTGGTGCAGTTACCAATACTACTACCGCAAACTTCCGCTTGTTAGCACCTGCTGGCGTCTCATTCCAGGATGCCACTGGTATAGCAACGTTAAGTTCTAGCGCATCTGGTGCAGTAATTTCGTCTACATTCAGACCTAATGATACTGTTATGTATACGAAGACCGGTGCTACAGCCACTGTGACATTTACAGCTAAGGTTGTTGTGGCATCGGATGTTTCTGGATTGCTGGCATTTGATTTGGTTGACGGTAACCTGGATGGTAAAAATCTTTCTGGTATTAGCCCAGCAACCTTAAATCTCGGCTATGCTGATGGCACACTAGAAGCTCTTAGTGCAGGTAAAGCTGCCTCAGTCAATGCTGGATTTAAAGTTGCTAACACTGTTGAAGGCGGTTTGGCTGACTACACCGTAGCCTCTGGTGATAAAACTATTGCAACCGCAGAAATAAGTGGTTCAACCGTTACAGTCACTGGTGTTGCTGCGGGTATTGCTACTATCACAGTAACAGACGCTCTCGGTGCAACAGCTAGTTACAAAGTAACTGTAGCTGCAGGAGCTGCCGAACCAGCTCAAGGCAAAGCAACAAAAGCTTCCGACGGAAGCGAGTCTGCGGCAACCTTCACTGGCGGCGCCACAATTGATGGCGGTGATAGCTATACTGATGCAGTCACAACTACGGATGATGTGGTCATTAATGCAACTATCAACGTTGACCCAGAAGACGTAGGAGAGGCTGGTGGTATACATGCCCTAGTACTGGCTCCTGGCGGGTTGCTACTCATGCTTGACTCTGATGGTTCTTGGGTACCCTGGGACGGCAAGCTTACCACTATTGCTACCTACCTTGAGGTTGAGGAGCTAGAGGCTACCTATAGCGTACCTCTCTACAATGGCACGATAGCAACAGCTGGCAAGTGGAGGTTCGCAGTAATATACTCCACCGATGCTGGAAAGCTGGTATACACTACCAAGGCAGCTGTTATTACAGTGTCTGAGTAAATACTCTTAGAAGTAGAAAAAACGGCACCCTCGGGTGCCGTTTTTTTTTGATAAAATGTTGATTTAAATTGTCATAATTAAGCAGGAAAGCATAAGGTTAATTATCTGTGGGACTACTAATGAGATTACTTTATTTTACTTTTTTTAACATCGCATTTATTTCAAGTAGTTTTGCCCAGAAACTGGATCTTTTTCAAGAGGTTGAAAGGGTAGAAGATGAAGGTGCTAGGACGCCTAATATAAAAAAAAATATTGAATCAGAAAGTACCCCCATATTTACTGTGCGAGGTATAAGCAGGTTTGGAGAAAAATACTTGGTATCCCTATCTACTAATGTAGGTAGTTCGTTAACAATTGAATGGGATCAGAAAAGAAATTCTATGTTGGAAGGGTTTCCTAACTACTCGATAGTTAATGTCTATTCAAGGCACGTAGCATTATTGTATCCAGAAAATATAGGATGCGTTGAATTTCCTGATAAGGGAATAAGTTGTAATGGCCCATATATGCTATTAAAAATGACAAATAGCAATCCTATTGAACAAAATAATATACTGGAAACGACTCTAGAGCCTGAGGTAC
>CAZVSC010000032.1:0-27070 GCA_964629325.1 uncultured Enterobacteriaceae bacterium | reverse complement strand
GAGGTACAACTTGCAGACAGTGAAGAAGTTCGGTTCTTTAAGAATCCTTTTAGTGGTGAAATGCAAGAAATTCCAAAATTGAGTCCTGAGGAGCAGGCTCGTAGAGACGAGCGGAGGCAAAAGAGAGCTGAAATATTTAGAGATTTTGAAATTGTTCGCATTCCTGATGATGATATTCCTGAAGGTATGCAGAGAATTCGAACTCCATTCGGTGATAGTTTGGAACCTCTAGGATCGGATTAAGCTATAAGGATAGAATTTTGTTATCTATATCTATAGTTACATACAAATCAGATATAAACATTTTATATAAGCTTTTACTATCACTTGTCGAAGCTATAAATTATTTGCCAAAAAGTATAAGTATAGACAAAATTTTAATAATTGATAATACTGATATTGATGTTATATCAGATGCTCTTTTAAAAAAATTTAGGTATCGAATTCCACAACTGGAAATACAAAACAATCAAGAAAATATAGGGTACGGAGCTGCTCATAATCTTGCAATTAGCAAAAGCGTATCTAAATATCATTTAATATTGAATCCAGACGTACTGCTAGCTCGAAATAATTTGTATATTGGGCTAATGTTCTTAGAAGAAAATCCTTGTGTAGCTGCCGTTTCACCTAACGCCGTTGATGCTTTTGATAACACATTATATTTAACAAAAAAATATCCATCAATAATGGATTTATTACTAAGAGCAATACCATCTAAACTTGTTAGGAATGTCTTTGCAAAAAAGATGTTCGCTTATGAAAATAAAGATATTGTTGATAGTAGATCTATAAATCAAGTATTGATAATAAGCGGTTGTTATATGTTATGTCGAAGGAGCTATCTTCAGGAAGTAAACTACTTTAATGATAACTATTTTCTGTACTTTGAAGATTTTGCACTTTCTCTTGAATTAAACAAAAAAGGTAAAATAGTTTATCACCCTGCAGTTAGAATCATTCATTATGGAGGTGGTGCCTCACGAAAAGGGTTGCGCCATATAGTTCATTTTGTCAGATCGGCAATCAGGTTCTTCAATACATATGGCTGGAAAATATATTGATGATAATACTGGTTACAGGTGTTTGTGGTTATATTGGTAGTAAGTTGGCTGAATTGTTAAAAAATGAAGGCTATTCTGTATATGGATTTGATAAGAATGGTGTCAAGACCGTTAGTAAAATCCTAGATGGCTTCATAGAAGGTAATTTATGTGAAGTAAATTGCCTTGAAAGCATTGAACAGAATATAGATGTGGTGATTCACTTGGCAGGTGAAGCCAACGTAGATGCGGACTGGCGCAAACATAGACAAAATAATGTTATCGGCAGTATGAACCTGTTCAAGTGGGCCATTGAGAAAAATATCAAGAGGATTATTCTGCTATCGACGGTAAAAGTATCGGATTCAGGTTGTTATGCAAAAAGCAAAAGAGACTGTGAGAACCTGCTGATTGATTTGTGCAATGCGTATGACTGTAGTTATACAATACTCAGGAGTACGCCTGTATATGGATTGGGTATGAAAGGTGGTGTGGCATCATGGGTTAATCAATACAATAAACAAATGATCCCCGATGTCAGAAATAGTGGTTCTGAGCTGGCCATGATAGGGCTGAATGATCTTTGCAGCGCTATACAGATCTGTCTTGTGGATTACGCTGTTGAAAATAAGGTCTATAAAATTTCCGACGGGATTCGCTACCAGGTCAAAAATATCGATAGTCTGGCCAAAGAATATCTGGGGTATGGAAAAGCCTATGTTCATATCCCTAGGCGTTTGCTGTGGATTTCAGCGAAAATCAGTGACGTATTGGCAATACTGGGGTTACGGACACCCTTTACAACAAGCCGCTATTTGATGCTTTACAGCAATGTGCCTGTAGCTGATAACAGTTTTTCGACTGAAACGGACATGGTATTCAACGAAAACTTCCTAGATATGTTGCCTGCGATATTTTGTAAACAAGAAAAATGACAACAAAAGGACTCATACTTGCAGGCGGTACAGGTACACGTCTGCATCCGGCTACATTTACCGTCAGTAAGCAGTTACTGCCCGTTTATGACAAGCCCCTGATTTATTATCCTCTTGCCACCTTGATACAGAGCGGTATCAGGGACATCCTGATTATTACCACCCCCCAGGATTCGATTTCCTTCAAAAACCTGCTTAAAGATGGTTCCCAGTGGGGTATAAATCTCTCCTATGCTACACAGCCAAAACCGGAAGGCCTGGCGCAGGCTTTTATCATTGGTGAGCAGTTCATAGGAAATGACAATGCCTGCCTGATCCTGGGTGACAATATCTTCTATGGGAGTAATATCGAGAACCAGTTTCAACAGGCACAGGAATCCAAGGATTGCGCCACTATCTTTGCCTACTATGTCATGGATCCCGAACGTTATGGCGTTGTTTCTTTTGATGATTCCGGCAAGGCGATTCACCTAGAGGAAAAACCGAAACAGCCACAATCCAACTTTGCAGTAACCGGTTTATACATGTATGACAACCAGGTTATTGATATTGCCAAGTCGATCAAGCCATCAGCGAGGGGCGAGCTGGAGATTACGGACGTCAACAAGACCTATCTTGATCAGGGGCAATTGAACGTCGAATTATTCAACCGGGGTACTGCCTGGCTGGATACGGGCACTTTCAACTCTTTGTTGGATGCGGCGAACTTCATTCGTGTCCTTGAGGAACGGCAGGGTCTGAAAATAGCGTGTATCGAGGAAATTGCCTATCGCCGCGGTTACATCACAGCAGACCAGGTGGAAGCTCTGGCCACGCCTCTGGCAAAAAGCGGTTATGGCGAGTATCTCCTGCGTTTGCTGGACAAGTAAACGAACATGAAAAAACAGATTACCGCAATACCGGAAGTGATCATCATTGAACCTGATGTCCATGACGACCATCGTGGGTTTTTCATGGAAACCTGGCGCAGCGAGTGGTTTGCCGACATCGACGGAGCCGGTGATTTCGTCCAGGATAATCACAGCAAGTCCGTCCAGGGTACCCTGCGTGGCCTGCACTACCAGATCAGGCACACCCAGGGTAAATACATCCGGGTGGTAAAGGGGAAGATTTTTGATGTCGTGGTGGACCTGCGTAAATCCTCTTCTACATTCGGGAAATGGGTCGGAGAAGTGCTTTCGGATGAAAACAGGAAGTGCCTGTGGGTGCCTTCCGGCTTTGCCCACGGCTTTTACGTGATGTCTGAAGAAGCTGAAATAACTTACAAATGTACCGATTACTATGCGGCAGACTATGAGCGTACATTGCTGTGGAACGACCCCCAGGTTGGGATAACCTGGCCTTTGGTGAAAGATAACGCCATCCTTTCCGACAGGGACAGGGCGGGCAATCCCCTGTCCGATTGCGAAACCTTTGCCTGACATGAAATCAGTTCTCTTGCTGGGCTCTGGCGGTCAGTTGGGCAGGCTTGTTCAGGCGGTAACACCAGGCGATATCCGGCTCACTGGCAAGACACACCAGGACCTCGATATCACCGACATCCGGGCACTGGAATCGGTCATTACAGACGTCAAACCGGATATCGTCATAAACTGTGCGGCCTATACCGCGGTGGACAAGGCCGAATCAGAGCCGGAGAAGGCATACAGCATGAATGCTGAGGCTCCGGGAAACATCGCTGGCCTGCTTGATCCCGTAACCAGATTGATACACCTCTCCACGGACTTCGTCTTCAGCAAACATTCCGAAATTCCTTACAAGCCTGGATGCACACCACAACCGGTATCAGTTTACGGTAAAAGCAAGCTGGCAGGGGAAGCAGCCATTTTTCGGCAGCGTGAACAAAACAGCATTATCCTGCGGGTGTCCTGGTTATATTCGGCTACAGGCAATAACTTTGTGACCACCATGTTGCGGTTAATGCGGGCAGGTAAGGACCTGAATATCATCGGGGACAAGTACGGTTCCCCGACCTCGGCCCATCGTCTCGCTGACATTATCTGGCGACTGGCGCTATCAAATGTCCACTGTGGTGTTTACCACTGGTCCGATCGGGGCGTCATATCATGGTATGATTTCGCCGTTGAAATCATGGAGCAGGCCCTGCAGTCAGGCATCCTGGACCGGGCAGTGAAGATCACCAAGATACCCTCCGCAGCTTATCCCACCCCGGCAGAAAGGCCGTCGTATTCGGCCCTGGACAGCACCGAAACTGAAGCCGTGTTGGGTATAAAAACATCACCCTGGCAGGAAGAACTGGGCAAGGTCCTGGCCCTGGTGAGGAAAAGCGCGGGCTGAATCATGAAGAATCTCCTGGTCACTGGCGGTGTGGGTTTTATCGGCGCGAATTTTGTCCATTATCTCACTGCAGAAAAGCCAACGTTAAAGATTGTCATTCTCGATGCGTTGACCTATGCGGGGAACCTGCACAACCTGGATGATTTGCAGAAAACTGAAAGCCTGCAATTTGTCCACGGCAATATCTGTGACCAGCCACTCGTCGAGCAACTCCTGGCTTCCCATACCATAGATACCATTGTCCATTTTGCGGCAGAAAGCCATGTCGACCGCTCCATCAAAGGCCCTGACGCCTTCATCGAATCCAACATCGTCGGTACCCACAGCCTGCTCAAGGCGGCCCGAAAGGTCTGGGAAAGTCAGGGCGGTTTTGTCGGCAAACGCTTCCACCATGTTTCGACCGACGAAGTATACGGCAGCCTGGGTCCGGCAGATCCGGCCTTCACGGAATCCACACCCTACGCACCCAATTCGCCGTATGCGGCCAGCAAAGCGGGTTCCGATCACCTGGTCAGGGCATACCACCACACGTATGGTCTTCCGGTAACAACCAGCAACTGTTCGAACAATTACGGTCCTTACCAGTTCCCCGAAAAGCTGCTGCCCCTGTGCCTGCTGAATATCCTTTCCGGTAAACCCCTGCCCATTTATGGGGACGGCAGGCAGATACGCGACTGGCTCCATGTTGATGATCACAGCCGCGGGATTTACCTGGTGCTTGAAAACGGCACGCCCGGCGCAACCTATAATATCGGCGGCAACAACGAATGGGCGAATATCGATACAGTAAAACTGTTATGTGAAATCATGGACCAGCTGTTCGCTGAACAGCCAGACCTCGCTGGCCGTTTTCCACACAGCCCATCCAGTCAGGGAAGGTTAAGCGAAAGTCTGATAACTTTCGTGACAGACAGGCCGGGGCATGATGTACGATACGCCATCGATGCCTCCCGTATTACGGGCGAGCTGGGGTACATGCCTGAAACGGGTTTCAGGGAAGGGCTGCAAGCCACGGTCAGCTGGTATCTTGAGAATGAGGCCTGGTGGCGCGCGGTCCAGGATGGCAGCTACCGGGACATGATCCCCTGAAAGCATTATTGCGAAACATGAAAAACAAATTTTACACATTGGCACTGTTTCTCCTGGTGAGCCTGGCGGCAACGGCCACGACGCTCCAGAAGTTCACATTCGAGGAACTGGTTAACCAGTCCGAGTTGATCATAGAAGGACAGGTGGAATCAGTATATCCATTCGATGCCGGCAAGCTGCTGCATACGCGGGTGCTGATAAAAGTCAGCGATGTTCTCAAAGGCGATTCCCCCGGTGAATTTATCGAACTGGAATTCCTCGGCGGGCAGGAGGATGGCAGGGCGCTCGTGGTATCCGGCCAGGATATTCCCGAGGAGGGTGAAAGAGCTTTCTACTTTATCGAGGACGCCTCCGCACAGTCGGTTAATCCGCTGCTCGGCTGGTCACAGGGGCATTTTCGCATCAGGTCGGACCTGAAAGGGAACGAATACCTGGAAACCGATATCCAGCAGGATCTGGTAGAGCTGAGCGATAACAAGAATGCAGCCCTGGCTGCCAAGCTCAGGAACATGAAGTTCCGCCGGGAGCTCGTGGAAGAGGCCTATTACAGTCCTGTTACGCCGGGCGAACTCCGGGATGCCGTGGCTGCATTCCTGGCGGACGAATAAGGCACGGTCAGAGAAGTCTGGATAGCGTATAAATCACGCAGTAAGCATATGGGAAATCGGGGGAATTCGGCATATCGGTCATTGAAGAGTTGCATTTGCAATTCCCTTGCCCTGCTTTTGCTGCCGCTGCCGGCAGGTATCCTTGCCTACAACCTCGATGGCAACCGCTGGCCCAACGGGGAAGCGACCTTCAACGTCAATATTCCGGGTACTGCACCTTCCGGCGTTTCCTGGAACACGGCCTTCGAGGATGCCCTGGGACAGTGGACTGATCAGACAGAATTCACCTTCCTGCTCAATAACAACACACTGGATCCCTGCGCAGGGTTCAGCAACAGTGATGACCTCGATGGATTTCCTGATGGCGAAGGCGACGGGCTGAACGGAGTCGCATTCGGTGACAATGTCTGTGGCAATGAGTTTGGCAGCAGCGTCCTGGCAATCACTCTCACCATCGCCTTGCCGGGTAATCTGGGCTTTGCCCTCATCGACCAGACCGACATCGTTTTCAATAACGCGTTCAACTGGGATGTTTACACCGGTCCGCGCAGGCCGGAAGTCGATTTCAGGCGTGTTGCCCTGCACGAGCTTGGCCATGTGGTCGGCCTCGATCATGAAGACAGCGTACAAGCCATGATGGCGTCCGCAATCGGTGATATCGATGTATTACAGCCAGATGATATCGCCGGTGCTAACGCCCTTTACGGCGGGCCAGGCGACTGCGAGATACTCGACCTGTCCATCAATTCCGTCATCGAAAATTCCCTGTCTGAGGGAGATTGCTCGGTACTTGAGCTTTACGGCGGCGGCCAGGACACCAGCTTCGTGGATACCTACCGCCTGAATCTGGAAGCAGACACCAACCTCAGCATCATGATGGAATCCTCGGCCCTGGATTCGGTGCTGCTGGTGACAGACGACAAATTGACAGGGATCGACTTCGACGATGACTCGGCAGGCAAATGCGACGCCCTGATCAAGGGTAATTTCCCCGCAGGTGAATACCTCATCCTGGCAAACACCTATGTCGAGCCATTCAAGTGCCCCGGAAATACCGGCAGTTACAAGATGAGCATTTCCGACAATGCCTTGCCGATCCTGTCCAAAGCCAGCTCGGTGTCCGGTGCCACGGCAAAGAGCATTTTTCATGGCGGCGCCACGGCGGACGGCGGCCTGACCTACAAGAGCAGTTTTTCGAGCATTGACGCCATCAACGTTACCGCCAGCATCCAGCCGGATGCGGCCCACGTTGGCAAACCCGCCACTTTTTACCTGGTTGCCCTGCTCAGCACCGGCCACAAGTTTGCCCGGACCTCAGGTGGCAAGTTCGTCAAGATCAACAAGCTGGCGAGCATCCCCGCACACAGCCAGACGTCCTCCCTGGCCACCGAGGAATCCTTTTCCATCCTGAAAAACCTCCAGGGCGACGCTCTCGGCGTGAGCAACATCAGCGCCAGTTTCTTTGTCGGTTATTCCCTGGATTCGGCGCCGGGAGAGGTCTACTTCAACGGCAAGCCGATAACCGTCACCATCCAGTAAGCACCGTCCTGACAAGGTGGCATCGGTATCGAATTACCCCAAATGCGGGTATAATTCCCGCCTCATAAATTCGCGGCCTGGTCCCGATTTCCCTGGATTTACGGGGTGTCACGAACCGGCAACTTTGCAAAAGCAACGACAGCAACGACATCAACAAAGAGGAACGACAGTGGTACATCAATCCCTGACCACACCAGGCAAATGGCTGGCAGCCGTCCTGGTCCTGGTTTTTTCCGGCACCCTGTTTGCCGCAGCTAACGACGATATTATTGCCCGCATCGCACCGGCCGGCTCCGTGTGTGTGATTGGCGATGCCTGTGCAGGCGGCGCCACAGTCGCATCAGCCGCAGGCGGCGGTGCCGAGGACCCCACCCAGGTCTACAACACTTATTGCGTAGCCTGCCATGGCACAGGCGCCAACAATTCACCCATCATGGGTGATGCCGCAGCATGGCAGCCTCGCGTGGACAAGGGTATCGACACACTCTATGAAAACGCCATAAACGGCTTCAATAATGGCGCCATGCCCCCCAAGGGGCTGTGCATGGGCTGCTCCAACGAGACCATCCAGGCCACAGTCGACTACATACTCTCGGCACTTCAGTAATCTGTCCTATAGCAAAACCGGCCTGTACCTGCACGGTAGAGGCCGGTTTTTTTTGCGCTGAATTTGCATTACGGCCTACCCTGCACTAACTATAAGGATGTAAAACCAGGCTGGAAAAGGACTCACGGATCGGGTCATGTCGCTTGCCGTCATTCTCACACGTGCCAACATCGGCATTGAATCCCCGTTGGTGCGGGTCGAGGCACACCTGTCCAACGGGTTGCCCTGTTTTACCATCGTCGGTTTGCCGGAAATGGCCGTCAGGGAGAGCCGGGAAAGGGTACGAAGCGCCATCCTCAATGCCCGGCTCGAATTTCCGGACAAACGCATCACGCTCAACCTGGCCCCGGCCGAACTGCCGAAAAGTGGCGGCCGCTATGACCTGGCCATTGCCGTAGGCATCCTGGCAGCATCCGGACAGCTGCCCATGGCACAGCTCCAGTCAACCGAGTTTCTGGGCGAACTGGCGTTGTCGGGTGAAATACGCGGTGTTTCTGCCGTCCTGCCGGCCGCACTGGCCGCCAGGCAGGCCGGCCATGCCATGATCATACCGGCGGATAATAGCGCCGAGGCTGGCCTGGTCAGGGATGTTGACTGCAGGACGGCTGTTCACCTCCTGGATGTAATCGGGCACCTGGCAGGCAGGACACCACTGCCTGGTGTGAGTCCGCACACCCACAGGCCGCTCCCGCCCGGCCCAGACATGCAGGATATTATCGGTCAGCAAGCCGCCAGGCGCGCCCTGGCCATTGCCGCGGCTGGTGGTCACAACCTGCTCATGCAGGGACCGCCGGGAACCGGTAAAACCATGCTCGCCAGCAGGCTGGGCTCCATCCTGCCGGCACTGGACGAAGCCCGTGCCCTGGAAGTGGCGGCGGTCCGCTCAATTGCTAACACCCCCGTTGACCCGGCTGCCTGGGAGGTGCCGCCGTTCAGGTCTCCCCACCATACCGCTTCCGCGGTGGCCCTTGTTGGCGGGGGCAACAGTCTGAAAGTGGGAGAGATCTCCCTGGCTCACAACGGTGTACTGTTTCTGGATGAACTGCCGGAATTCAGTCCCAAGGTGCTGGAGGTCCTGCGGGAGCCGCTCGAATCCGGCTGCATCAACATCGCCAGGGCCAGCTACCAGGTGCGCCTGCCGGCCAGGTTTCAGCTCATTGCCGCCATGAATCCCTGCCCGTGCGGTTCCCTGGGCGATCCTGACAAGCATTGTCGTTGCACCCCTGACCGGATCCGGCAATACCAGGGCAGGGTGTCGGGGCCGCTGCTGGACCGCATCGACCTGCACATCCCTGTACCGCGGCTGCGCGCTTCAGAAAAGAGCCGCCTGCTGGAAAGCCCCGGGCCTTCCAGCGAGGCCAGCAAGACCATCAGGGAGCGGGTGACAGTATCGCAACAGCGCCAGCTCAGGCGTGCCGGTAAAACCAATGCCTGGCTCGATCCCGGAGAGATCCGGCGCGATTGCCGCCTTGCCGGGGAGGACGAAGACTACCTGACCAGGGCCATGACACAGTTGCAGCTGTCCACCCGGAGCTTTTTCAGGGTACTGAAGATCTCGAGAACGATCGCTGATCTGGAGGGAGCAGGGCAGATTGAGCGGCAGCACCTGCTGGAAGCAATCAGCCTGCGCTTTCCTGGTTCCCGGGTGGAGTGACCTTGCCGGCTTTCTCCAGCGCGGCTATTTTGGTTTCCAGCTGACTGATGGTTTGCTCGGCCCTTTCCAGCACTTTCATTTGCGCATCGAATTCTTCACGAGTCACAAGATTCAGGCGTGAAAATGCAGTTTGCAGGGCCTGGTGAATATTTTTTTCGGCCTCATCCTTCACCTCTGTTGCGAGGGGCAGGAGGCGGGTTATCCGGGCACTGAGGTCATTCAGGAACTCGTTGTTTAACATGGTATTTTTCCGCTTATATTGACTCGCTGAGGGGGCCTCGCAGGGCCCTGCGGGGAATCGTTTTTTTGGGTTAACTAGCTTATACTCGTCACATGCAAAGGCAATTATGCCTGTTTTCAAGCATTGCGTGAGGATAACAAAATGAAAATGATCACAGCTGTTATTAAGCCATTCAAGCTGGACGACGTAAGGGAAGCCTTGTCCGGTGTTGGCGTCCAGGGGATTACTGTAACTGAAGTGAAAGGTTTCGGTCGCCAGAAAGGCCACACAGAGCTGTACCGCGGTGCAGAGTATGTCGTGGACTTCCTGCCGAAGGTACGCCTGGAAATAGCCGTGGATGACGGAATGACCGAACAGGTCATCGAGGTTCTGAGCAAGGCGGCCAACACCGGCAAGATCGGTGACGGCAAGATCTTCGTTCACAACCTGGAACAGGTCATCAGGATTCGAACCGGGGAGTCTGGCGCAGACGCCATCTAAGCCGTCGCAAAAGCCGTCAGTTACCCCAGAGGTGCTGCAACAGGCTTAACGCGGCAACCGGTGCCGTCTCCGTTCTGAGAGTCCTGGCACCAAGGTTCAAACCCGAAAAACCCTTGCCCAGCGCAAGGGTTTTTTCGTTGTCGGACAGGCCCCCCTCGGGGCCGATAAGCAGGGCGACTCCCTCCGGTTTTTCCCGTCCTTCGAGCCTGTGCTCCTGGTCCTGGTCCAGCAGGAATTTACAGGGATAATCCAGGCCATCCAGCCAGTCCGCCAATGGCAGGGGAGCCAATACCTTTGGCGGCACCACCCGACCGCTCTGCTCACAGGCGCTGATGGCAACCTGTTGCCAGTGGTCGCGACGCTTGGCGGCACGCTTGTCATCAAGCCTGACTTCGCAGTGCTCAGTGAACAGGGGCTGGATGATGTGAACGCCAAGTTCAGTGCTTTTTTGCACGACATAATCCATGCGTTCGCCGCGTGAGATACCGATGCCGAGCTCGGTATGCAGCGGCGATTCGGTTCCGGGATTCATGGCTTCAGTAAAACGGGCAGTGGCGGATTTCCGGTCCATGCCGGTCAACGTACCGTGGAACTCCATGCCGGAGCCGTCAAAGGCCACCAGCGCCATGCCGGCCTTCATGCGCAGGACCGCCGCAAGATAATGTACGCTGTCCGTTCCGAGGACGATTTCGCAATCAGTGCCCAGGGGCTGGTCGATATATATACGGGGAATCCGCATGCAGCATTACCGAGTGAAGCTGGAATAGGTTTGGTCGATTTTCCGGGGTTTTGACCGCAGATGAAACAGTTTATCCACCTCATCAGGCTTGCTATGATCAAGCCGTAGCAAAACCGGTAATTTGCATGAACAAAGTCGTTATTCCAATCGTGGCCGCCGTGGGGCTGGCTTCCCTGTTGATGCTTTACCTGGCTGGTGCAGGCTTCAGGAGCGGCACCTTCGAGCTGGGCCAGGCCTTCACGCTCCTGCGTTATTGCGCCTACGGGGGCATCACAGGTGTAGGCCTGACGATCTTCACCATCATCTGGCTGCGCCCGGCCGGCATATCCCTTCTGGTACTGTTCTTCTCCGCACTGGCCGGCCTGGCTGCGTTTTACCTGCCTTATCGCCAGCAACAGATAGCTGCCCGCGTGCCGCCAATCCACGATATCACCACCAACATCGACAATCCCCCGCCCTTTGTCGCCATCGTGCCCCTGCGGGCAAGCGCACCGAATCCGCCGGAATACCTTGGCGGCGAAACAGCAGAGCTACAACGGGAGTTCTACCCGGACGTGATGTCGCAGGTCTACGTCCAGCCGCCGGAAGACGTGTTCACTGCCGTGACGGAGGTTGTGGTCGACATGGGTTGGGAGTTGGTTGATGCCAATGTCGCCGACGGCCGCATCGAGGCAACCGACACCACTGCCTGGTTCGGCTTCAAGGACGACATTGTCATTCGCCTCGATGCAGGCCTGGCCAACTCGACTGTCATGGACGTGCGCAGCAAGTCCCGCATCGGCCGCAGCGACATCGGCGTCAATGCCAGGCGCATCCGTGCGTTCATCGCGGCGCTCAACGAAAAGCTGATGGTGGAATAGGTAGGAAGGGACAAGGGGTCGTTCCCCTTCATCCCTTTATCGAAAACTCGATCCAAGCAATCATCATTGACAAAACGCCTGAGGTTTTTGAACACACTTGATGTTCAGTGTGCTCAGTGCGGTATGTGGCCGAGCTTGGTTCGCTTGGTTGCCAGGTAGGCTTCGTTATGCGAGTTCTCACCGGTGATGATGGGAATCCTGGCCACTGAAATACCCAGTTTTTCCAGGGCAGCAACCTTGAGGGGGTTGTTGGTCATCAATTCGATTTCCGACACACCCAACTCCTTGAACATTGGCAGGCACATGTCGTAACGGCGTTCGTCGGCGTCGAATCCCAGCGCCTGGTTAGCCTCGACCGTATCCGCACCATCGTCCTGCAGGTGGTAGGCCCTGATCTTGTTGCCAAGACCAATATTGCGGCCTTCCTGGCGCAGGTACAGGATGATGCCGCTACCGCGCGTGGCGATCCGGTGCATGGCTTCCCTGAGTTGAGAGCCGCAATCGCAGCGCAGGCTGAACAGGGCATCGCCTGTAAGGCATTCAGAGTGCACTCGGCACAACACTTTTTCATTGGCCGCCAGTTCACCGTACACAAGCGCGATATGCTCCTTGTGTTCCTTCGAGTCCTCGAAGGCATGGATCACGAATTCGCCGAACTCGGTGGGCAGCTTCGAGGATGAAATGAATCGGACGGTCACGGCCAGGAAATTCCGGTTTTTTGGAGGCGTGCACTTTACCAGAAATCGGCATCCAGCGGTTAATTTATGTCCGGGAATACCGGATAATGCCCCTCCCTACGCGGTGGTTGTATGAACAGTAATACACAGCAAATACAGGTCGATATCCTCATCGCCGGCGGCGGTCCCACCGGCCTCGCCCTGGCCTGTGCACTGGCCGGAAACGGCCTCGATATCCTGCTCGTGGATGCCGGCAAGGAAGGCATCTCCTTCGATGCTTTCGCCGCTCAGGCGGAACAGCCGCATTTCGATACACGTGTCAGTGCGCTGACGGTGACCAGCCAGCAGTTCCTCGAAAGCCTCGATATCTGGGATAAGATCGCGAACACAAGGATCTGCCCCTACCACGAGATGCAGGTCTGGGACGGGGAGGGCACGGGCAGCATTCATTTCACCGCTGCCGATATCCACGCGGACTGTCTCGGACACATCGTCGAGAACAACCTCGTCGCAGCCGCCCTGATGCAGCGTGCCAGCGCGCAGTCCGGTCTCACCCTGAAGCATGAAGACCAGGTTACCCGAATCGATTTCGAAGCTACGCGCACGCCAACTGCGCGAGTCGTCGCCAGACTTGCCAGCGGCGCGGATGTGACAGCCCGCCTGCTGGTGGGCGCGGACGGTGCCAACTCGTTTGTGCGTCAGCAGGGCGGATTCAACACGCGGGAATGGGAGTACGGCCACCAGGCCATCGTCACGACGGTGAAGACCGCCTTGCCTCACCAGTTCACTGCCTGGCAGCGCTTCATGCATACCGGTCCCCTGGCCTTCCTGCCGTTGTACCTGCCCGGTGCGGACCCTGGAGACCAGCGGTATTGCTCGATCGTGTGGTCCTGTGTCACAGAAGGGGCAGACGGGATAATGGCCCTTGATGACGCCGCCTTCAGGCACCGTCTTGGTGCGGCATTCGAGTTCCGGCTCGGCGAGATCCAGGAATCCGACAAGCGCCTCAGTTTTCCACTGTGGCAGCGTCATGCTACAGATTATGTGCAGGCTAATATGGCCCTGGTGGGCGATGCTGCCCATACGATCCACCCCCTGGCGGGGCAGGGTGTCAATCTGGGCTTTGCCGACGTCCAGGCGCTCTCAGTGGTCATCAGGGAGGCGCTAGGCAGGGGTGAAGACTTTGCCTCGCACCAGGTCCTCAGCCGCTACCAGCGCCGCCGCAAGGCCGCCAACCTGGGCATGATGGCGGCCATGGAAGGCTTCAAGCACCTGTTCGGTTCCGACGACCTCGCTCTCACCTGGCTGCGCAATGCCGGGCTCAGACTGACCGACCAGGCGCCCCTGGTGAAACAGCGCCTGATCCGGCAGGCCATGGGCCTCTGAGCCATTCTGAAAGTTTGCAAGGACTGTGAATTCCGGGCCAGTCCCTTGTGTTACCAAATGATAATCATTATCATTTGCGCCCGTTTTGAAGGAGTTTCCCATGTCCGGGTCCCGACCCCGTTCTCTGCTGTTTCTGGTGCTGCTGGCACTTGCCGCCTGCTCTGACCAGAATGCCGGTACCGGCACCATGCCAGCGTCTGTCCAGGCCAGCGAAGCCCCGCCAGCCATCACCGGCCCCGTGGTCGTGTATTCCTCGCGCCAGGAACATCTCATCAAACCCCTGTTTGACCGCTTTACGGCAGAAACCGGGATCGAGGTGCAGTACCAGACCGGTGAGGACGGCCCCCTGATCGCCCGCCTGCAGGCTGAAGGCGAAGACACCTTCGCCGACATTCTTTACACAGTGGATGCCGGCAACCTATGGTCGGCAACTGAAAAGGGACTCCTGGCACCTCTTGATTCACCGATACTTGACGCCAACATTCCTGCACACCTGCGTGACCCCGAAGATCGCTGGTTCGGCCTGTCAGTGCGTGCCCGCACCATTGCCTATTCCACTGAGCGGGTGAGCCCGGACGAACTCAGCACCTACGGCGCCCTCGCCAACTCGAAATGGAAAGGCCGCGTGTGCCTGCGCACATCGCGCAAGGTCTACAACATGTCCCTGGTCGCCACCATGATCGAGCGCCTGGGCCTGGAGCAGACCGAGGCCATCGTGAAAGGCTGGGTCAACAACCTGGCAACACGGGTATTCTCCAGCGATATCCAGGTTATTGAGGCGATCGCGGCCGGCCAGTGTGATGTGGGCATCGTGAATACTTACTATCTCGGCCAGGTCCAGGCTGAAACACCCGATGTGCCCGTCGCCCTGTTCTGGGCCAACCAGGCCTCCAGCGGCGTCCACGTCAACATTTCCGGCGCCGGCGTGACGACGCACGCGAAGAACCCGGCCGCGGCGCAGCGCCTTATCGAGTGGCTGTCCACCGAAGAACCGCAGCACCTGTTTTCCGAGCTGAACCTGGAATACCCGGCAAACCCGGCGGTACCGCCCGTGGAGCTGGTCAGGAGCTGGGGCGAGTTCAGGCAGGACCAGCTCAATGTCGAAACCGCCGGACGCCTGCAGGCGGAAGCGGTGAAGTTGATGGACCGCGCTGATTACAGATAGTGCGGGATCAGGTTCGACGAACCGGTATCCGCCATCAAGGCAAAGCTGTTGAAATGTATTCCAGGAACCCCCGTTTGCCATGCCTAGCGCACTGACAAGAACAACCTGGCTCTGGCGCAGCGTGGCATTACTGGCTGCGGCCGTCGTGATCTTTCCCATACTCATCATCCTGGTCCAGTGGGGCACGGTAGGTACCGGCGAGCAGGCAATCTGGCAGCACCTGCTGGCCACCAAGCTCGACCGGCTTGCTGTAAATACACTCATGCTGGTCCTCGGTGTGGGAAGCGGCGTCGTGCTGCTAGGCGTCAGTCTGGCCTGGCTTACCACCCTCTGCGAATTTCCCGGCCGCCGTTTTTTCGAGTGGGCGCTGATGCTGCCCCTGGCGATTCCTGGTTATGTCATGGCCTTCGTCTTTCTGGGGATCCTCAATTTTGCCGGCCCGGTACAAACCTTACTGCGTGAACGCTTCGGCAATGATGTCTGGTTCCCGGACGTGCAGGGGGCCATGGGCGTCATCATCATTCTCAGCCTCGTGCTGTATCCCTACGTTTACATGCTCGCCCGCAGCGCCTTCCTCAACCAGGGCCGCAAGCTCATGGATGCCGGCCAGCTGCTGGGGCTGACCCGCCGGCAGGCCTTCTTCCGTGTCGCCATCCCGGTGGCCAGGCCCGCCATTGTCGCCGGACTGGCCCTGGCGCTGATGGAAACCCTGGCTGATTTCGGCGCCGTTTCCGTTTTCAATTTCGACACCTTCACCACCGCCATCTATGGCGCCTGGTACCAGCTCTTCAACCTGACTGTGGCCGCCCAGCTGGCGTCCCTGCTGCTGCTGTTCGTCGGGGTGACCCTGGTGCTGGAAAAACAGTCCCGGGACAAGGCCCGCTATACCCAGGAGGGCGGGGGGCAGGGCCGCTCCGGCTATAACCTGCGTGGAGTCCATGCGTTCGGCGCAACCGTGGCCTGCGCCCTGGTGCTGTTCACCGCTTTCCTTGTGCCACTCGGCCAGTTGGTACTGTGGATGTTCGAGGCCGGTTTCGGTGATCTGGATGAACGCTATCTCGGTTTCCTCGGTCATACCCTGGGCCTGGGTGCCATGGCCGGCCTGCTGGCCGTGGCGATCGCACTGCTGCTCGCCTTCGTCAAACGCCTGCCGGGCACGGGCGGTTCGAAGCGCTGGACCGGCCTGTTCATCCGGTTGTCCACGCTGGGTTATGCCCTGCCGGGTTCGGTGCTTGCCGTGGGCATCATGCTCGGCTTCAACATTCTCGGGCTTGGCACCCTCATCAGCAGTTCGGTCATCGCGCTCATCGTTGCCTACTGCTGCCGCTTCCTGGCAGTGGCGTTTGCCCCCGTGGATGCCGGAGTCGAGCAGGTCAAACCGTCCATCATCGATGCCGCGCGCAGCCTGGGCGCCGGCCCGGGCCGCGTTCTGAGGCAGATTTACCTGCCGCTGCTCCGGCCCGGTCTCGTCACCGCATTCACCATAGTGCTTGTCGACGTCATGAAGGAAATGCCGGCTACCCTGATCATGCGCCCGTTCGGCTGGGACACCCTTGCCGTGCGCATTTACACCATGACAGCGGAGGGCCAGTGGGAGCGTGCGGCATTGCCCGCAGTGACGCTGATCCTGGTCGGCCTGGTGCCGGTTTACCTCCTGATCCGCGCCGCGCGCACACGCCCAACAGCCTGATTTTCAGACCGATTTCCGCCTTGCAGGATGCCGGAATCACACATAATATGAGGCCATGTCATTTTGTCGGCCACAGCGGGTAAAACACCGCCGCCGGCAAGTCAGGCCTGACACGGATTGTCAGTGAACAGAGGAATTGCCAGTGAGCGATACGCCAGAAGAACTGTATTACGCCTCCTCCCATGAATGGATAAAACCGGGAGAGGACGGCGTCGCTGCAGTAGGAATCAGTGATTTTGCCCAGGGTGAACTGGGTGATGTCGTGTTTGTTGAATTGCCTGAAGCAGGCAGTCAGGTATCGGCGCGCGATGAAGTCAGTGTCGTTGAATCCGTCAAAACCGCTTCGGATATCTATACGCCGGTTTCCGGCGAAATCGTGGCAGTGAACGAGCTGCTCGCGGATAGTCCGGAGACCATCAATTCCTCGCCTTATGACGATGGCTGGATCTTCAAGATCCGCATGAGTAATGAAGAGGAGCTCAAGGAGCTTCTCAGTGCCGAGGAGTACAAGGAGAAATGCAACGCCTGAACCAGGCGTCTGCACCGCGCTACGCGGTCCTGTATCCGGTTTAACCTTAAGAGTGCGGGGAAGGCGCCTGCGAAGTGCGCGCCCCGGTGATGGTAGTGAACGGTCGTGATTGATTCAGATGGCTTCAGGCCCAACGTGGGCATCATCATTTTCAACATGGAAGGCCAATTGCTGTGGGCAAAACGGCTTGGCCAGGATGCATGGCAGTTTCCGCAGGGCGGCGTTCAGAGCCACGAGTCTCCCGAAGAAGCCGCCTTGCGCGAGTTGAACGAGGAAGTGGGGCTGGATCCGGATGATGTGGAAATCATCGCATGCACCGAGAAATGGCTTCGCTACCGGCTGCCCAAGCACCTGATTCGCCATAATTCGCACCCGATCTGCATAGGGCAGAAACAGAAGTGGTACCTTATGCGGCTGCTCTCGGACACGGAAAAGATCCGTTTCGATATGTGCGACAAGCCCGAATTCGACCACTGGCGCTGGGTCAACTACTGGTACCCGGTCGACCAGGTGGTGTCATTCAAGCGCAAGGTATACCGAAAGGCCCTGGAAGAATTGATACGGCCTTTCGAGGCAGCCCTGCAGCAAAACAGCAACCGAGAGGAAGCCGCTTCCTGACCCTTATGCTAGAGACGCTACGCAGCATCATCCAGGAAGTGAATGAGGCGAAGGACCTCAACGCTTCGCTGGAAATCATTGTCCGCCGCGTCCAGAAGACCATGGAGGTCAAGGTCTGTTCCGTCTACCTGCTTGACCACAACCTGGGCCGATATGTGCTCATGGCCACCAAGGGCCTGGACCCGCAGTCTGTGGGCAAGGCCAGCCTGGCACCGGAGGAGGGGCTCGTGGGCCTGGTCGCGCAGCGTGCCGAACCGGTCAACCTGGAACACGCGTCCTCCCATCCCCGCTACTTCTACATCCCGGAAACCCGCGAGGAGGAATTCGAATCCTTCCTCGGCGTGCCCGTCATCCACCACCGTGAAGTGCTCGGCGTGCTCGTCGTCCAGCAATCGGAAGTGCGTGCTTTCGATGCCGAGGAAGAAGCCTTCCTGATCACGCTGTCGGCCCAGCTCGCCGGCATCATCGCCAACGAGGAAGCACGCGGCGCCATTACCGGTTTCAGCCCGACGGGAATAAAAACCACCGATGCGGTGTTCGAGGGTGTACCAGGCGCTCCCGGTGTCGTCATCGCTGAAGCTGTCACGGTGTTCCCGCCGGCGGACCTCGGTGTCATACCCAGCCGCAAGGTGGAAGACATCCAGAAGGAAATCGATTTCTTCAACGAATGCCTCAACCAGGTGCGTATCGACATCAGCGAGTTGAAAATGAAGATCAAGGGCCGATTGCGCCCGGAAGAGCGCGAGCTCTTCGATGCGTATCTGCACATGCTCAGTGACAACGCCCTTGGCACCGAGGTGACCGCCTACATCAGGGAAGGCAACTGGGCGCAGGGCGCGCTGGCGAGAGTTGCCCGCGACCATGTGCGCAACCTCGAAGCCATGGACGACGACTACCTGCGCGAGCGTGCCACCGACATCAAGGACCTGTGCTCGCGGGTACTGTTCTACCTGCAGGACAAGGAGCAGGACAACCGCAAGTATCCTGACCGCTGCGTGCTTGTCAGCGAGGAGCTCTCCGCCGCCATGCTGGCCGAGGTGCCCAAGGAAAACCTCGCCGGTATCGTCTCTGCTAAAGGATCGGGGCATTCCCACGTGGCGATCCTGTCCCGCGCAATGGGCATTCCCGCTGCCATGGGCATACAGGACCTGCCGTTCTCCGAACTCGACGGCAAGGAAATCATCGTTGACGGTTACAACGGCCGCGTGTATTCCAACCCGTCAGACGAACTGCGCGACCGCTTCATGGAAATCGTGCGCGAGGAAGAGCAGCTGTCCGAAGGCCTCGAATCCATCAAGGATCTGCCCTGTGAAACCCTGGATGGCCATCGCGTCGAACTGTGGGTCAATACCGGCCTGATGACCGATGTGCTGCGCTCCCGCGAGCGCGGTGCTGAAGGCATTGGCCTGTTTCGCACCGAAGTGCCGTTCCTGCTGCGCGACCGTTTCCCGACCGAACGCGAGCAGACCGAAATCTACCGCCAGCAGCTCGAGGCTTTTTACCCCAAGATGGTCACCATGCGTACGCTGGATATCGGCGGGGACAAGCCATTGCCGTATTTCCCGATCAAGGAGGAAAACCCCTTCCTCGGCTGGCGCGGCATACGTGTAAGCATGGATCACCCGGAAATCTTCATCGCCCAGGTGCGCGCGATGATGAAGGCCTCCAACGGCCTCGATAACTTGCAGATCCTGCTGCCCATGATCTCCAACATGAATGAGGTGGACTACTCGTTGAAGCTGATCACGCGTGCCCACCAGGAGCTGCTGGAAGAAGGCCTCAACATACAGCTGCCCAAAGTTGGCGTCATGATCGAGATTCCGGCGCTGATGTACCAGATCAAGTCGCTGGCCACCCGCATCCAGTTCATCTCCGTTGGCACCAACGACCTCAGCCAGTACCTGCTCGCCATCGACCGCAACAACCCGCGTGTATCCGGCATCTATTCCACCCTGCATCCGTCGGTGCTCCGGGCGCTGAAGAAACTCTCGGATGACATCCACGCCGAGAACCTGCGCGTCAGCGTTTGTGGCGAGATGGCCGGCAATCCCGGCGCAGCGGTGCTGCTGATGGCCATGGGGTACGATGTATTGTCCATGAACGCCACCAGCCTGTTGAGAGTGAAGTCGGTGGTGCGCAACGTCACCTACCAGCAGGCCCGTGACCTGCTCGACAAGGTTCTCGCCGAGGAAGACACCGAGGCGGTCAAGGCCCTGGTGGATATCGAGCTTTACAATGCCGGCGTCGACCGCCTGCTGCGCACTTCGCGCAACAGCTGATGACTGCAAGCAACCGCCAACCATGATCCAGTTCCCCCAAATCGATCCGGTCGCCATTTCCCTGGGACCACTGAAGATTCACTGGTATGCGCTCACCTACATCGCCGGCTTTGCCGCCGCCTGGTACCTCGGCTGTCGCCGCGCCGATAAATCCGGTTCGGGCTGGACCCGCGAGCAGGTCACCGATCTTGTTACCAACAGCGCGATCGGCGTGATCCTCGGCGGGCGCATCGGCTACATGCTCTTCTACAACTTCGGCAACCTTCTGGACAACCCGGCCTCCATCATCCGCATCTGGGAGGGCGGCATGTCCTTCCATGGCGGCATGATCGGTGTGGCGATCGCAGTCTGGCTGTTCGCGCGCAGCACCGGCAAAGCCCTCTGCAGCGTTGGCGATTTCGCCGCCCCGCTGGCACCTTTGGGCCTGGCCTTCGGCCGTCTCGGCAATTTCATCAACGGTGAGCTGTGGGGACGGGCGACGGATGTGTCCTGGGCCATGATCTTTCCCGCAGACCCGCTGAAACTGGCGCGCCACCCGTCCCAGCTTTACCAGTTCGCTCTCGAGGGCATGACCCTGTTCGTCATCCTGTGGCTGTATTCATCGAAACCGCGGCCAACCTTCGCGGTCACTGGCGCCTTCTGCCTCGGTTATGGCGTATTCCGCACCGTCGTGGAATTCTTCAGGGAGCCCGACGCCCACCTGGGCTTCGTCGCACTGGACTGGGTCACGCGCGGCCAGGAGCTGTCGATTCCGCTGGTTATCGCCGGGCTCGTGATACTGTACGGGGCGTACAGGACAGACTGGTTTCAAGCCGGGGAAAAGATATCGGCGAAGGTGAAAAAGGCGTAGGCCGGTAAGGGCTGCTTGCAGCGGTCATCCGGCATGATGGAAAGTATTTTGGTGAATAAGCGATGAAACAATACCTGGACATGATGCAACACATCCTCGATCACGGGGCCGACAAGACCGACCGCACCGGTACCGGCACCCTGTCCGTGTTCGGTCACCAGATGCGCTTCAATCTGTCCGAGGGCTTTCCGCTGCTCACCACCAAGAAGCTGCATATTCGCTCGATCATCATCGAGCTGCTGTGGTTCCTCAACGGCGACACCAACATCAAGTACCTGAAGGACAACAACGTGCGCATCTGGGACGAATGGGCCGACGAGAACGGCGACCTCGGCCCCGTCTACGGCTTCCAGTGGCGCTCCTGGCCGGGCAAGGACGGGCAGGCCGTCGACCAGATCGACAACGTGCTCAACAATATAAAGAAAAACCCGGATTCACGCCGGCTCATCGTCGTCGCCTACAACCCGGCCTACGTGGACGAGATGGCACTGCCGCCATGCCATTCGCTGTTCCAGTTCTACGTGGCCGACGGCAAACTGTCCTGCCAGTTGTACCAGCGCTCCTGCGACACCTTTCTCGGCGTGCCGTTCAACATCGCTTCCTATGCATTGCTCACCCACATGATGGCGCAGCAGTGTGACCTCGATGTCGGCGATTTCGTCTGGACCGGCGGCGACGTGCATCTGTACAAGGACCACCTGGAGCAGGCACGCGAACAGCTCACCCGGACACCGGGCAAACTGCCGCGCCTTACCATCAAGCGCCGCCCGCCCACGTTGTACGACTACACCTATGAGGATTTCGAAATCCTCGACTACGAGGCCCAGCCGCACATCGCCGCCAGGGTGTCTGTGTAGCACACGGCATGAAACTGTCCCTGGTCTGGGCCATGGCCCGAAATCGCGTCATCGGCCGCAACAACAAGCTGCCCTGGCACCTGCCGGAGGACCTGAAGTATTTCAAGCGCATCACGATGGGTAAACCGGTCATCATGGGCCGCAAGACCTACGACTCCATCGGCAAACCTCTGCCCGGGCGCACGAACATCGTCGTGACGCGCAACCCGCAGTGGTCCGCCGAGGGAGTGAAAACCGTCGACAGCCTGGAAGCGGCAAGAAAATTGTGTGAAAGCATTGCCGAGATCGACGGCATCGACGAGGCCATGGTGATCGGTGGTGCGCAGATCTATGCCAAGGCCCTGCCGCTCGCCGACCGCCTGTACCTCACCGAGGTGCACGCCGACGTGGAAGGCGATGCGGTGTTCCCCGAATTCGATCGCGGCGGGTGGATGGAAGTGTCGCGCGAGGATTTTGAGGCATCGGGCCCCAATCCCTACAATTACAGCTTTCTCGTCCTGGATAAACGGTCCACAGGGTGAATGCCATGCCGCAACGCCTCCTGAAAATACTCGCCGGGCTCTGCATCGGCCTCTTCATCCTGGTGCTCGCCGCCGGCATGGCGCTGTCCATCGATAAACCCCTGACCAACTGGCACCTGGAATCGTCGTTCGATGAGCCCTTCGATTATGCCACCGGCAGTTTCACCGATTATATTGCGTGGTCTGAGCGCCGTTTGCGTGCTGCGCGGCCCGACGAACCGTCCGACGCAGTCATCGCCAACCTGAAACCCTTCGAGCTGGTGCCGGACAGCGACTGTCCCACGGATGACGACGGCCGCTACCGCAACGGCATCGTGCTGATCCACGGCCTCATCGCTTCGCCCTGGAGCATGCGCCACATCGGCGAGTGGTTTAACGCGCGCTGTTTCTACGTGCTGGGCGTGCTGCTGACCGGCCACGGCACCCGCCCCGGCGACATGCTGCCGGTCACCTGGGAAGACTGGCTGGCCGATGTCGATTTCGCCACGAACCAGCTCACTGGCAAGGTTGACCGCCTGTTCCTGTCCGGGCATTCCGCAGGGGGTACGCTGTCCATTCTGGAAGCCGCGCAGAACCCGGACGTGGACGCCCTCATCCTGTTCGCCCCGGCCATGGCCATCGCACCCGCCTCGAAGTATGCCATCTGGCTCAGCCACCTTGGCCGGTTCTTCCCGGCCGCCGCCTGGTTCGAGCTGGAACCGGAAGAGGCGACTTACCGCTACGAATCCTTTCCCTTCAGCGCCGCCGCACAGACCTGGGAGCTGATCATGCAAACGCAGGCCACGCTGGCTTCAGACCCCTTGACCATACCGGTCATGACCGTGGCCTCGGCCCAGGACACCACGGTGGACGTGCAGGCGACTTTCGACTTCATGCAATCCCTGGAAAACCCGCTCAGCCATACCTTGTTGTACGCCCAGCATTCACTGCCGCCATACAACCGTACGCAGGTGGTCAACAGCAACATGCCGGCCGACGGCATCATCAGCCTGGGGCACCTGGGATTGATGACGCCACCGGACCACCCCCATTACGGCATCAACGGCGCTTACCGGTACTGCGGCCAGTATTACGGCGACGGGACGGACAATTTCGAGCGCTGCAAGGCGGGTGAACGCGACTTCTACGGTGAGGCCACGGAAGAAAACCGCGGCTTCGGGCTGATCGAGCGCATCGCCTTCAATCCCTTCTTTGAGGACATGCTGGCCGAGATCCGGCTCTTCCTCGACCAGTTGAGCATGGACACGCGCGGCCTGCCGTTGCCGCCCACTATCCCGGGCGTGAACCCGCTAAACAGAGATAATTGAAAACCAAGTAGGTCGGATAAGGCACCTGGCGCCGCCATCCGACAAAAACAAAAACGCCGGACCTTCCGGCCCGGCGTTCCCACAAAACATTCCCTGTTGAGTTATGCGCTGTTTATGCCGGCGCGAAACACACCGCCACCAGCTTGTTGCCGTCCGGGTCACGGACATAGGCAGCGTAAGCATTCGGGGCAAAATCACGTGGGCCCGGCGCGCCTTCGTCAGACCCGCCCTTCGCCATGGCGGCTGCGTGGAACTGGTCCACGGCAGCGCGGGAAGCGGCCTTCAGGCCGATGGTGCCGCCGTTGGCGTGAGTGGCGGGTTCGCCATTGCGCGGCTTGCCCACGAAAAACTCGGGGCCTGCCTCGGCGCCGAACATGGAAGTGCCGTTCGGGAGGGTGTCTATCAGGTTGATGCCCAACGGGCTCAGCGCGGCGCTGTAAAATTCAGTGGCTTTCCCCGGATCGTTGGTGCCGACGGTGATGTGACTCAGGATTGGCATTTTTGAGTTTCCTTATAGGTGGGTGATTGTTGAAAGATTGTTGGTAGAAAGTGTTTGGTGTTTTGGCTACGGCGCGGCGAAGCACACGGCGCAGATCTTGTTGCCTTCGGGGTCGCGGAGATAAGCCGCATAGGCGTTCGGAGCAAACTCGCGCGGGCCGGGTGCGCCCTCGTCCTTGCCGCCGAGGGCCAGACCGTTGGCGTGGAACTTGTCCACGCCCTCGCGGGTCGGTGACTTGAATCCGTAAGTACCGCCATTGGCGGTGGTGGCCGGTTTGCCGTTGGCCGGATTGAGGATGAAGAATTCCGGTCCTTCTTCGGTGCCGAACATGGTGGAGTGGCCGGGTACGGTGCCGACGACGGAGGCGCCGAGCGGCCCCAGGATCGCCGTATAGAATTCGACGGCCTTGTCCATGTCGTTGGTGCCGATGCAGGTGTGGTGTAACAGTCTCATGAGGTCTCCTGTCTTGTTGTTATGTAATGCCGGTATGAGGAGGCAATGCTAGCGGGTTTTCCGGAAGAGGGGAACGCGTGATTACAGTGGGCCGGAAAAAGGCGAAGCCCGTCATCGGCAGGTTTCTACTGCCTGCGCCCGTTCCAGGGAAACTGGTCCTCGGCGTCGATATTGGTCCAGAATCCGTTGAACGCCGAATAGTCGCTGTTGAATTCGAACAAGGCGAAACCCTCGCCGAAACGGTCGGTCCATTCCAGCGTGAAGGTGCGTTCACCCTCCTGGATGAGGTTGGACAGGCGGCCTTCATATGCCTGGACTTCGTCCTCCACATAGTAGGTGCCGGCGAAGCGGCCCTGGTCATCAAAAGCCAGCACCGTCACCACCGGATCCAGGTTGGAGCCGTTGAAGGCCAGGCCGGCATAGCGGCCTGCCACGGCGGCCACCTCGTCGGGCACGGCGGCCTGCAGCAGCGTGGAAGCGAAGAGAAAGATGACTGTCGTGATACGGCGCATTTTCGTGAACCAAAGCTGTAGTTAATAAAAGTTTTATCCAATTTGTCGGACATTGACCGTGGTGCCGGCCACCTGCATGACCGGACCACCCGGCGACTGGTAGATCAGTACTTCCGGCATGTATTTGACCACATATTTGTGCAGGTATTTCGCCTGCTGCCAGGTCTGGCCGTTGGTGAGCTGGTAGGTGGACTTGCCGGTCCAGCCGGTGAACCTGCCCTTGATGTGGCTTTCGATGACGTTGTGCAGCGGGTGCACGAGCACCATAACATCAATGCCGTCCACTTTCAGGAATTGGCCGTCGTCCAGGTCGTGGATCTCGCAGGCGGGATTGCTGCCGTGCTGGTGCAGGGTGTGGTTTTCCAACTGCAGCCAGTAGGTGCCGTCTTCCAGCTTGAACACGGCACCTTGGCGAAACCCGTGAAACGGGCCGCTGATCGTCATCATTTCAGGCACCGCAGAAAGCGGCCTCGGCAGCCCGGGTGTCGAACCACAGGTGAGGGACGATGGTTTGTGTCATTACCCGCACCTGTGAATAGTTCCCGGGTTAGTTGCTGGCTGCCATCCACGCCAGGAACAGCGTCAGCGCACCGGCAACAAGTATCACCACCAGGCGCGATGCGGTGGTTGCGGTTTTGACGTCCTGTGGGGAGCGCGTCGAGGATTCTTCGGTATCACCCTCGTATTCATGAATGAGCTCGCGGGCCTTGTCGAAATCGGCATTCGCCACATGCACGTGGGCAAAATCCATGGTGGCCATCTCACCGACACCACCCTGCAGGTAGTAGCCACCCACGTGGGCCTCGAGACCGTTGGCCTCCAGCATGCCCTTGACGATCTCGGCTTCGGCGACGTTGGCGGCTTTGTAGGCGAGCTTCATGCTGCAACCATTACACACATCAAGCTGGGGAGGCAAGCAGCCAGGCCGCAATGGCGAACATCATCACGGCGGAGATGCGGTGCAGCCAGTGGCCAAGGCCGCGCCGCACCAGCAGTTCCCTGAGAGTCCGGCCGCCCGAGGCATAGAGGAGCAGGGAAGCGAACTCGATGACCGCCATGACCGGCAGCATGAGCAGTGCCTGCGGCAGGATGGTGCGATTCGGGTCGACAAAGGCAGGCAGGAGCGCGGCCAGGAAAATCCAGCCCTTGGGGTTGGAGGTGGCCGTCACGAAACCCTGTATCACAAGTTGGCTTCTGGTGAGCGAGGCGGCCCTGTTTGTGCTGGCGACATCGGTGGCGGCGCGCCAGGTTTTGACGGCTGTCCACCCAAGGAAGGCCGCCGCTGCAAACCTGGCCCAGGTGAAGATCCCGGGATAGTTGAGCATCAGCGCGGTGACGCCGGCGAAGGAGGCGACAGCCACGACCATGACGCCGGCCAGTTCGCCGGCCATCATCCACAGGGTGCGCCGCACACCGATGCTGATGCCGAGCGTCATGGACAAGGTCATGCACAGGCCGGGGCTCAGTGCGATCAGGACATAGCTGAAGACAAAGGCGAGGAGGGTTGGAGCGTCCATGTAGCAGGTATCAACAAACTGAATGGTGCATGATACAGGAGTTGTAAAGCATGCCGGCTGAAATCGGGCATTCAGGATCCGATAGAGTGGATCAAGTTACTCTGACCCCTTTGATTT
>CAZVSC010000031.1:0-31051 GCA_964629325.1 uncultured Enterobacteriaceae bacterium | reverse complement strand
AGGTAGTGATCGATGTCGAGGAAGGCATTGAAGGCCTTGCCGGTGGCGAAGACCTGCGAACCGGCATAGATGGGCACGAACACCACCAGCGCACCGGCGGCGATCAGCCGCAGCATGTGGCCATGGTCGTTGAACCGTGATTCGAGATAGTCGGGGATGGTGACGCTGTCGTATTCGTCGGTCAGGCGCTTGAAGGGCTTGGCCATCCACAACCAGGCGATGCCGACACCCAGCAATTCACCGGCGGCAATCCACAAGCCCTGCAGACCCACGGCGAAGCCGGTACCGGTGACGCCCAGCAGCAGCCAGGCGGACTCCCCGGTGGCGCGGGCGGAGAAAGCGACGTTGATGAAGCCAAGTTTCTTGCCGCCGGCGTAGTAATCGCGAATGTCGTGCATCCGCCTCGACGCCATGTAGCCGATGAACAGCAGGATGGCGCAGTAGACGAAGACGGCAGAGGATTTCCAGAACAGGTCGCTGATGATGGTCTCCTCAGCGAGGCGACAGGTACGCGCCGAGGTCGGCCAGGTCCTTGTCGCTGATCTCGGTCTTGCGGAACGGCGGCATGATCTTCACGCCGTTGCGTACAAAGGTGGCCACCAGTTCCGGCGTCAGGTCGAGGCGCTCTTCCAGGACGGCGGGTTTCTCACCCTTGTAGAGTATCTCCAGAGCGGAGGTACCGGGATGCTTGCGCCCGCCCGGGGCGTGGCAGGGTGAGCACCAGTGCTCATAGACTTCTTGCCCGTGGGCGGCATCCTGGGCATGCACCTGGGTTCCGCAAAAGAACATGAGAGTGATGAACAGCTTACGCATTGTCGTCTTCCTCGCGCAGATGCTTCGGCCAGATCCCGTAACGGCCGGCGGAGATGATGCCGTTGGGGTCGATGGCGTCCTTCAATCTTTGTTGCAACCTGAGCAGGGCGTTATCGTTGAAGGAATAGGCCTGCGCGCAGTCGTCCATGAAGGCGGTATGGGTGCGGTACTCGCCCCAGCCGTGTTCGGCGGCAACCTTTACCAGCTCGCGGAATATCTCGCGGGTCTTGCGGTTGGCGTCCGCGTCGCGGGTGACGGTGAAACCGACCAGGATGGTGAACGTGCGCTGGTGGTAGGAATACGGCGGCACGTTGAACACCGTGCTGCCGCCCATCTCGCGCAGCACCCGGCCGAGCACCTTGTTCGATTCGATCACGGCGTCGCCGGTCATGGGCACCACCGGCGAGAAGCCCAGATGGCCGTTGCTGCCGGTGGGATTGAAGTTGGAGCGGTTGCCGAGCTGGAACACCGACATGGACGGCACGCCCAGGTGGTTCTCGTCCTGGGTCTGCATGAGCTCTTCATAGGGCATGGGAAAATCCAGGTTCTCCCCTTCTGAAAAACGCACGCCGTCGATGTGGGCGAACTGGCGCTTGGTATATTCCCAGCTTTGATCGACGATCTCGCGCGGCCCGTAGAACTTGAACTGCGACGCCCAGAACGGCGTGTCGATGCTGCGGGCGAACTCGTCGAGGATGCGAACATCCTCGTCATTGGCGCGGTCGTAGCGTTCGGCCATTTCCGGATTCTGGCCCAGCACGAACTGGATCGGCGACTGCACGCCGGCGTTGGTGTTGAGAACGCCCGAATACATCAGCCGGGCAGTCACCCGCACCAGTTCGTGCACGTCGTTGAAACCCATCACCTGCACGGAGCCGGAGCGGTACGCCTCGGGCGCGGGGTACAACCAGAAACCCATCTTGGTCACCACGCCGAAGTTGGACTGGGCGAACAGGCCGTCCAGCCAGGGACCGTAGCCCCAGCGGTATTGCTGCCAGGTTTCGGCACCCGGCAGCGCGCCCATGCCGGTGCGCACGATATCGCCGTCGGCCAGTACCACTTCCATGCCGCAGTGGGCCTCGAAGTGGTCGCGGTAAGGATTCACGGTGTAGCCGACGCCATGGTCGAGGGCGTTGCCGATCAGGCTGCCCCAACCCGGATCAGGACAGTCGATCCACAGGTCGAGTCCGCGTTCCTGGATATAGTTGTAGAGATCGAAATAGGACACGCCGGGCTCGACGAGGGCGAAGGCGTTGTCCTCGCTCACCTCGATGATGCGGTTCATGCGTTTCAGGTCGAGCACCACGGAGCCGTTCAATACAGGAGCGGAGCCGCCGTAGCCCAGGTTCTTGCCGGTGGATACGGGATAGACCGGAATGCGGTAGGCGTTGCAGATGCGCATCAGCGCCTGTACTTCCTCCGCCGATTGCGGGGCCAGGGCGATGGAGGGAATCTTCTCCTCTTCCTCGCCCCACATCGGTGAATAGGCGTCGCGATAAAGATCGACATCCGCTTCGTCGGTGAAGACCCAGTCGGCGCCGATGGCGGCGGAAAATTCGGTCACGGCGCGGTCGAAATCGGACTGGCTGACGCCGGGTGGATATCTCATTGCTGACCCTCTGTGGCTGCTGTTCGCCGGTTGCGGCAGGATGCTTGAGGCAAGGTAAAAGCCTACCACCAAAGGATGAACGAAGCACGGGAACACGGGTGTTCAAGACGCCCGTGGTTGTCGCGCGGGTCAGTTTCCCGGCAAGGCGATCTGGTAAGTCAGCTCCACGATATGCCCGGCATAATTGGGGCTGGCGTTGCCGAGCAGGATGATGTTGTCCAGGGTATCCACAGCAACCCGGTCCAGCGCGAAGTCATCGGAATCATAGTTCTCGTAACGATAGCGCAGGCCAATACGGTTGCCGCTCTCCATCTGGTATGTGCCCTGCAGTGAGACAGTCGTCATCGTACTGTTCACGTCGGCAAGTTCATCCCATGCCAGTCCGGTGCTGAACGGCGCTGTTTCCGTTGCCGCCCTGGAGCGGTTGATATCCATTTCCAGGGACAGCCGCCTGGCGGGCCATGTCAACTCGGCGCCGGCGCCGGTGGTGATCACCCGGTCGCGCGTATCGACCCGCCAGTTATTGCCTTCCTGGCGCACTGACTCGGGGAAAAACGGCGTGGGGGAGCCGCCGCCCCGACGACTGAATCCGCGCTGGCTGTTCGCATAGTGCTCGGCGGTCAAATAGGTCCAGGCATGCCAATTTTCCCCGCCCTCCAGACCGAGATTGAATGTGAGATGGCGAATCCTGGATTCCTGGACGCCGATCTTTGAATCCGGGAACCGGTCGTTCGACAATTTGCCGATGATATCGAGGGACACCTTTTCCGTTGGCAGCTGCGTGATACTGAAGGCCAGCTGGTTCCTGTCCCTGTCGGCCAGGTTGTAGCGGCGCAGCAACGGATCGTTCTCAAACAACTCGTTCCCGGTCAGCGTATTGATGAAGTCCGGGTTGTGACCTGACAGGAAGCCTTGGTTGCCGGTATATGCGGAGCCATTGCGGTCGGCGCGGGTCAGCCTGACCCAGCCCCTGCCGGCGAAGAGTCGGGACATGTCGAGCCGGACCGTGCCCTGGTGCTCCCGGATGCGATCGACATCGACCCGGTTGCGATGCCTGTCTTCAAGTTCGTATTCAACTGCCAATTTCATCCCGGCGGACAGCCGAATATCACCGGCAGCCTGGTAGGTCTGGTTGCGGAAACTGTACGGGCGATTCAGGCGTGCATTGCTGCTGAGGTAATCTCCCTGGGTGGCGGCGTCGCCGGGGATCCGCTGGAACAGATTGATGCGTGTGTCGTTGTTGCGTTCATCATGGCTGTAGCGCAAGCGCAGATTCAGTTTACGGTGCGCCTGCCAGGACAGGTTGAGGAAACCGTTGAGTGTGCCCACCGTGCCGTCCAGGCTGGTCACGGGCAATGGCACGGCGGCCGAAAATACATTGCTGTACGGCAACAGGGTTTCGTCCTGCGACATCTCTCCCACGGACAGGCTGCCGCTGATCCTGGCGGAGTCGCCGAGGGCATAAACCGAACTGATGCCAGTCTGGAAAAAGCGGTTGTCCGGCGCCAGCGCCATCTGACCTATCGCACCGTCGGAATGATTCGCGCCCGCAAGCCAGGCCGTGTTGTTGAAGGGATTGTCCCAACTCAGAGACTCGTTCTTGTTGCTGAACAACGAGGCCTTGTAAAACACCTGGCTGGATCCCCTGGAACCCTCCCAGGCAAGGCCCAGCATGAAGCTGTCCGTCTGGTAATCGACCGGGGCAGCCAGGATCGCGCCACGCGGGTTGCCGCCGCTGCTGCCGAAGATCGCCCCGAGCGTGTCGTTGCCCTTCTTGTTCTCGTGCCGGTATTCCCCGCTGAATACCAGCAGAGGGTTGAGATGCCAGGTCAATTCGGCCTGGAGCCGTTCACGATCGGTCTTGACGGCAATGTCGTGCAGCGCCGGCTTCAGGCCGGCGAGGCCGGCTGTATTCGACGCCCCGGTCCAGTTCGACGGCAGGGATTGATAAGCACTGCCCGCCCCTGAAAAGGGCGTGCTGACGGGATTATCAAAGCGGTAGTGCGGCATCTCGCGCCAGGACAGGCGCAGGAGATAGTTGCCCTGGCTGCCGGTGGCCGCTTCCAGGCTGCGGGTTTCAAGCCCGAGATTGGCGCCGTTCAGTGACCACCAGGACGAAGTGTCCGCATCATAGCGGGAAGCGTTTTCCAGGGAAAAAGCGCCAACACCGAATACCTGGGAATCGACCAGCCCGTTGTATTCCCCCAGTTTGAAGGAATCCTCGGAACTGAAACCGGCACCCAGTTCCACCTGGCCTTGCGCGGCAAGCTCCATGGGCAGCATCCCGAGGACGGGCACTGTCGCGCCTGCCAGCAAGGCCATGAACTTGAACCGTGGTGATGACCGGCTTTTCATCGGGTCAGCCGGGAGCCTGAAGGATGATTGGAGCCATGTACCTGGGAATGGCAATTCGTACAGCTTTGCCCAAGCAGCTGTTGTGCGGCACCCGCCGGCGGCACGCCAGTCCCGCTGTAGAGGGAGCTTGGGTGGAACACCTCCTGGTGGCAGCCCTGGCACAGAAATGGCTGTCTGACGCTCAACAGACGAGCCTGCGTCGACCCGTGAGGGTTATGGCAATTGGTGCAATCCTCGGACACCGGCTGGTGTTCCCACAGGAATGGTCCGCGTTTTTCCGCGTGACACTCCGTGCAGGCTTCCAGCACATTGCTGGCAGAGAGCAGATTATCCGCCACCGAACCATGTGAATTATGGCAGTCCGAGCAGGTCATCAGGCCTTCGCGAACCGGGTGATGGGAACGGCGCTGCAACTGGGCGCGCTGCTCCACGTGGCACCCGAAACACACGTTGGGCTGGGTGATGGTGGCAAGCACACTGTCCTGGCGGGCATGTATATCGTGACAGGCCGTGCATGGCAGTTCGGCGAAATCATGCGCGCTGCCCCGCCAGTGCATGCGTGCTCCGCTCTCGTGGCACGACAGACAAGCCTGGTTTTGCGTAGCCACCGGCGATTCCTCGACATCAGCGGTCACGCCATTGAATACCACAGTGACAGGAATTCGGGGTTGCCGCCGGTGTTCCGGGCTGGCCCCGTGGCAGCTTTCACAGTCATGGTCGGCAAACGGTGTGCGCGAGTCGGCGCGCACGGCATGCGCCGTTTGCAGAATTTGCGGTGCCGAGTCCTGATTGTGGCAGCCCAGGCAACTGAGCGCCCCGCCGGGAGCAAATGCCGGATCACCACCGGGCGGATTGCGTGCCGGCTGGGCACTGGCAACGCTTGCCATGACAACCGTTAATACAAACAACTTGCTGAGTATTATGATTTTTTTCACACCTGAGCCCGAGTATCCTGGTCAGCGACATTGCAATTCATAAATATAGTCTGCGTATTCGCTATCGGCGGGTCAATGCCGCTACAGTGACATGGATCAAGGCGACACGCATCAACACCAGGTTTTGGTGTGCGGTATACGAAGAACCGACTAGCCTTCCCTGTGCCTGAATTTCGCCGCAAAAACGGACGCCATCACACCTACGCCGAGGGCGCCGAGGATGACGGCCAGCGAGAGCAGGTTGGGAATCTCGACGTGGTGATGCAGGATCATCTTGATACCAACGAACAGCAGGATGAACACCAGGGAGGTTTTCAGGTAGCGGAACTTGTCCATCATGCCGGCGACCAGGAAATACAGGTTGCGCAAGCCCAGGATGGCAAACACGTTGGACGTGAAGATCAGGAAGGGGTCGGTGGTCACCGCAAAAATTGCGGGAATCGAATCCAGGGCGAAGATCAGGTCGGTCCATTCCACCAGCACCAGGGTGACGAACAGCGGGGTCGCCAGCAGGCGGGCATTGTCACGAATGAAAAAATGGTTGCCATGCAGTTTGCCGGTGACCGGCAGGAATTTTTCGACCAACCTGATCGGCCCCATGTCTTCCGCCGAGGTTTCAGAGCGCAAGGCCAGCATGCGCGCGGCGGACAGGATAAGAATGCCGCCGAACACGTAAGTCATCCAGCTGAAGCGGGTGATGAGTATGACGCCAACCCCGATCATCAGCCCCCGTAAAACGATGGCGCCCAATACACCCCAGAACAGGATGCGGTGCTGGTACTTCAGGGGTATCCGGGTGTATTCGAAGATGATGGCGAACACGAACACGTTGTCCACCGACAGGGACAGCTCGATCAGGTAACCAGTCAGGAACAGGGTGGCCGCTTCCGTGCCATCGAGGTCGAGAATGGAGCTGACCCCCCAGTCCAGCCAGTTGTTCTCGTACAGGAAATAAATATAGACATTGAACAGCATGGCCAGGGCGAACCAGACCGCGCTGCGCTGCGCGGCATCGCGCAGGGTCATGGTTTCGCTGTGACGCCGGACGAGACCGAGGTCGACGGCGATCAGCACCAGCATCAGGGTGAGAAAGGAAATCCAGATAAGAATTGTCATGGAAGACTCGCAAAGACGGCGCCAGGACAGGCGCCGTCAGGCATTCTAACAGATTCCCGGTTGCGGCAATATCGGGCTATGACAGCCGTGTTTGCTAGGCTAGATAGGCATAAATCATGGTCAGCACGCCAAGGATGCTGCCCAGAAACACGCTGTGCTTGAAGGTGAAGCGGAACAGCCTGCCCTCCTCCGAGCGTGACATGCCGGTCGCGGCAACCGCCACGGCCAGGCTCTGCAGACTGATCATCTTGCCCATCACGCCGCCGGCAGAGTTGGCGGACGCCATCAGCACCGGGCTGAGGCCCAGTGAGTTGGCGGTAACCACCTGCAGGTTGCCGAACAGGGCGTTGGCGGAAGTGTCGCTGCCGGTCAGGAACACGGCCAGCCAGCCCAGCATGGCGCTGAAGAACGGGAACAGGCCGCCGGTGATGGCGAAGGCCAGGCCCAGGGTGACGGTCATGCCGCTGTAGTTCATCAGGTAGGAAAGACCCAGCACGGAAGCGATGGTGAAGAGTGAGAAACCGAGCTGCTGCAGAACAGAATACAGTAACTTCAAGTAACGCACCGGTGACACGCGAAAGACGAAGGCAGCCGCCACGGTGGCCAGGGCGCAGGCGGAACCACCGGCCGACAGCCAGTTCAGGTTATAGACCGCGGCATATGGTGTGGCGGATTCCACCACCGGCGCCATGCGTTGCACCACGTTGTGCAGGCCGGGCCATTCGATGGCGATGGTCACGCTGTTCAGGGTGCCGCCAATGATGCCGCTGCCCCAGATCAGCACGAAGATCACCAGGAAGATATAGGGCGACCAGGCATAGATCGTGCGCCCGAAGCCGTGGGACTGGATCTGCATCACGGCCTGGGTTTCCCCCGCCATCACGAACTGGTCTTTCGGATGCCAGAGCTTGAGCAGTACCACCATGCCGATAATGGCGGTCATCGCGGCGACGATATCCACCAGTTCCGGGCCGACATTGTTGGAAATCAGCAACTGCATCGAAGCGAAGCAGAAACCGCACACGGCCGCTGCGGGAATAACGCCTTTCAAGGCTTTCCATCCACCCATGACCATGACCAGGTAGGCGGGAATGAATACGGAAATGGGAGCGCACAGACGCCCCACCCAGGCACTTAATTCTTCAACCGGCAGACCGGTCACACTGGCCAGGGTGGTGACCGGAACGCCGATGGAACCGAAGGCGACCGGGGCGGTATTGGCCAGAAGGCAGATGCCGGCGGCGAAGAACGGGGAAAAGCCCAGGCCGGTCAGCATGGCGGCGGCGACCGCGACGGGCGTACCGAAACCGGCGGCGCCCTCAATGAAGGCGCCCAGCGCGAAGGCGATGAGCATGGCCTGCAGGCGACGGTCGGCAGTCACACCACCGATGGAATCCTTGATGATCTCGAAGTTGCCGGTTTCAACCGTGATGCGGTACAGCACCACGGCCCAGAACACGATCCAGCCGATGGGGAACAACCCGAAGGCGGCGCCCATGGTGGTGGAACTGATGACCAGCCCCACCGGCATGCCGTATACACCGATGGCGACGACAATGGCGGCGCCAAGTCCGGACAGTGCGGCTACCCAGGCAGGTTTGCGCAGGACACCGATCAGGATGAGCAGCACGAAGATCGGCACGGCCGCGAGCAGGGCCGAGAAACCCAGGCTGTCAGCGACAGGAAGGTAATTTTGTTCCCACATGTGGTGAATCCCCCGAAATACTGTTGTTTTTATGTCCCGAAACCGGGATGGCAAAGCAGGGATTAAACCCCGTGGCGCGTGAATTCTCAATAGCCCGGGCTCAACGGTGGGAATTACCACCTGGCTTGCGCCGGATGCGGCCCTGCGGACCGTATCCGGCCTACCATCCGAATTTTTCAATGACACCTGAAGATTTACGCTTTATCCCTTTATCGATTTATCCCTTTATCGTCTCTTTGAATTTCCATAGACGGCAATCGGTTCCCCCGCTATTCTTTTTCCGGTTTCAGGTCCCGCCGGAGCGTCCCCCATCAACTGGATTTTCATTTCCATCATCGGCTACATCCTGCTGCAGCTGCTGGTCTGCTTCGCCGTGATGCGGCGCATGAACGACGAACAGGACTACCTGCTTGCCGGTCGCAGGCTCGGCATGCCGATGATCGCCATGACCATTTTCGCCACGTGGTTTGGCGCTGAAGCCTGCATAGGCGCCGCCGGCATCATCTATGATGAAGGACTCTCAGGCAGCCGTGCCGACCCCTTTGGCTATGCCCTGTGCATTTTCTTCCTGGGCCTGTTTTTCGCCCGCAAGCTCTGGCAACGCAAGATCACCACTCTGGCGGATTTCTACCGGCAGCGCTACGGCTCACATGTGGAAAAACTGGGCGTGCTGCTGCTGGTGCCTGCCTCGGTGTTCTGGGCCGCGGCGCAGATCCTGGCCTTCGGTCATGTGCTGACCTCCATTTCCACGTTGCAACTGGATATCGCGATTGCCTTTGCCGCGATCATCGTCGTTACCTATACCGCGCTGGGGGGACTGCTGGCCGATGCGGTCTCCGACATCATCCAGGGCAGCGTTCTCATCATCGGCCTGGTGGTGATCTTCGTCATCGTCATGGCGGATATGCCGGACACCAGCTTACTGGTTGAGGCCCTGTCGCCCGAACGGCTCAGTTTCCGGGGCCAGGGAGAATCCTGGCTGGGTGTCATCAACAGCTGGTCGATCCCCTTCATCGGCTCGCTGTTCGCCGCAGAACTGGTGACACGCATGCTGGCGTCCCGCTCACACCAGGTGGCCAGGAACGGCGCCCTGCTGGGCGGCATGATCTACCTGATCGTGGGGCTGATGCCGGCAACCCTGGGCCTGCTGGGACCGGCCCTGATGCCCGGCCTGGAAGATGGCGAGCAGATCCTGCCGATGCTGGCGCAGACCCACCTGCATACAGTCGCCTACATCATGTTCATCGGCGCACTCATGTCGGCCATACTGTCCACTGTCGACAGCGCACTGCTCAATGCCGGGGCGCTTGTTTCGCACAATATCCTGGTGCCCATGCTCGGCAGCACGAATGAACACCTGAAGGTGCGCTATGCGCGCATCTCCGTCGTCAGTTTCGGGGTCATCGCCTGGGTACTGGCGCGGGGGGCGGAAAGCGTTTACAGCCTGGTCGAGGAATCCTCCGCCTTCGGATCGGCTGGAATCTTCACTTGCTGCCTCATGGGCCTGACACAGAAGAGGGGTGGCCAGGTCACGGCCATGTCCTCCATGCTGGCCGGCATCATCAGTTACGGAGTACTCGCCTTTGTCGTAAAATACGAATACGCCTACCTGATGTCACTGGTCTGTGCCCTGCTCACCTTCTTCGTGCTGATGTGGTTTGAATCCGAACCCGTGCAACCGCAGGAACCAATCACACAGCCCATTGCCTAAGCAGTATGCTGCCCCAACAACTCTTTGAGTCTTTCAAAATACCCTATGAGCAATAAAACTGTCGTCATTCTCGGTGTAATCGCTGGCCTGCTGCTGTTCGTGGCAACCATCCTGTTTCTGGGAGGCGATGATGAACCTGCACCCGTCCTCCGGGAAACCCTGCCGGTATCCGCGGTGCGCCCGCCGGCACCGGTGCCGGTCGACGTACCGGAACCAGTCGTGACACCTGTCGTTGAGACGCCTGCAACCGAACCCGAGCCTGTCGTGGTCGTCGAAGAGCCGCTTCCCGAACCCGATCCCCTGCCCGGCCTGAATGACAGCGACCGGTTCGTGCAGGTCGAACTCGGAGAACTGGATAATGCCAACGCCGTCCTCCGGCAACTGGCAAGTGCACAGATCATCCGCAAGTTCGTGGTTCTGGTCGACGGCATGAGTCGCGGGGACATTCCCGACCGCGACCTGCCGGTTGCCGCTTTGCAGACCGAGATGACCGTGAACGAACAGGGCGAAAACCTGTTCCTGCTCGACCCGGTTTCCTACAACCGGTTCAACCTGCTGGTGAATACGTTCGCCGCGATCGACAGCACCACGATCGTGGAGAAGCTGACCGAATGGGATCCCCTGTTCGAAGCCGCCTATGCCGAGCTGGGCTACCCGGATCGCACTTTCGACATGGCCCTCAACCAGGCCATCGGCAATATCCTCCAGGCCAGGGTACCCGCCGGCGATATAACCCTCACCCGGCCCTCCGTACATTACCACTTCGCCGACCCGGCCCTGGAAAGCCTGTCCGACCTGGAAAAACTGCTGATCCGCATGGGCCCTGATAACGCCGCCACGGTGCAGCGCAAGGTCAGGGATATCAGCAACCGGCTGGCTGACTAGGAAGGCATTTCGTCACTGGAAGGCAAACAGCGGCGGGAACACGACCACCACGACCGCCGCCCAGGCCGCATAAACGGGCAGGTAGGCCGTCTGCCAGGACACCAGCGGGGCCAACGCTCCCCTGCCCCATGCAAAGCGGAAATACAGCACTGCCGACCAGGCCAGGTTGACCAGCAGGATGAGGTTTTCCCCCAGCGCCGCCAACCGGTTGGGACTGAACCCGAATTCACTGATGCGCCCCGCGATCGCCCACAGCGCGGTAAGGTCTGCCAGCAAGGCGCAGATCACCAGCACGAGCTGCAGCTTGTCGAACAGGGTGGGTGGGGCCCCCATATCCCTTGCCGACAGGGAATACAACAACAGGCCCAGCACCAGCACCAGTAGAATGTCATAGACGATCAACACTTCCCGCTCCATGGTAATGCCCTGCCCAGTAACCAGCTTGGTAACGAGGAAGCCCGCCAGCAGGAGGGTGAACAGCGGTGTGAATACCCGGGTCAGCACGGGGGCGATGTTTTCGATCACACCCTGCTTGGATTCCACCAGCCAGGCCGCGACGATGAACGCACCCGTCATGCCGCAGGGCAGCACCCAGGTGAAGGCGAGCCGCTCAGGGTTCATGCCGATCGAGGAGAACAGGATGAAGGTCAGGCCGATGAAGATCCAGCCGCCGATGGCGATCAGCAGGTAGTAAATGAACTGCTCTCCGGTAAAGCGGACGAAATCCATGCGCCCGTTGACACTGGCCCAGCGCTCACCGGCATAGGCAAATCCCACGACCAGCCACAGGGCTATGGGCATATGCAGGATGCTCAGCACCCGGGTATTGCCGGCCCCGGCAAAGGGGTAGGCATTGGCCACCAGGGCGGCGACCAGGAACGGCGGCACCAGTTTCAGCAGGTGGACATGCGACAATCCCCGCTTCCAGAAAAAATACCCGCACAACCAGGGCAGGACGAAGAACGGGGCATTGACGAGGTAAAACAGGGGCAGTTCCTGGTCGGGCTGCAGGGGGAACAGGCCGGTGATATCCCAGAACTTCAGGGACACGGCTGCGCCCACGGCCAGCAGCAGGGCCACCACCATTTCCCGGTTGAAACCTGCTCCGGCGGCGTCCTGGCCCGCCATGACCAGTTGCTTCCAGAGCCGGTCGGTGTGCTCCAGGGCAAATTCCCGGGAAATCGCATCGATTTTTCCCAGGCGCCTGATTGCTACCAGGAAGGCCTCATCCTCGCCGAGGCCGCGGGACTGCAGTTCTGCAACCTGCCCGCGCAGATGGTCCTCGAGTTCGTCGATATCCTCGGGTGCAAGCACGCGGCGCTGGCCCAGAAACCGGCGCCAGTCGGTGATCATTGCTTCGATATCGAGTGGTGTGTCAGCCATGTTCAGCAAGCCGCTTGCGGCAGGGGCGCCATGATTTTCCAGACCAGGCGCAGGGCCTGGTCCACCGCCTGCCACTGCTGCCGGTGTTCGACGAGCTGTGCTTTGCCCTGGCTGGTGAGCTGGTAGTACTTGCGCTTGCGACCGGTCTCGGACTTGCCCCAGCGCGCCTTGATGAATTCCAGCCGCTCCAGCCTGTGCAGGACCGGGTACAGCATACCGTCAGTCCATTCCAGCTGGCCATCTGACAAATCCCGAACCCGCTTGATGATGGCGTAGCCATAGCTGTCGCCTTCAGCCAGGATGGCCAGCACCAGGGGGGTGGCGGAGGCCGCCATGAGATCCTTGTTGATATTCACAGTCATGGCCTCAGCGCACGGTTCTGGGGTCCGGCAGCGGGGCCAGGCACGTGAAGAGGATGACCTGCTCAATATACATCACAGCACTATACATGGTACTTCTATGTATGGAAACGATATTCCTGATCAAGGTATTGCGCTCGAATTCCGGCCGGATGAAAGATAAAATGTGCCCTGCTTAAAATCAGGCAAAAGATTCTGAATTTTGAAAACCGAATTCCTGGGCAAGACACTTTCCGGCCCCTTCACCGTTCCCTCCGGTATCGTTACCTGTGCCGCCCCCATTATCCAGCGCTTCTTCGACCAGATGCCGGAAGTGGGTGTCCTGACCACCAAGAGCATCTGCCTGGAGCCACGCGCGGGTTACCGTGAGCCGATCCTGAGCCAGTACGCACCCGGCTGCTTCGTCAACGCCGTCGGCCTGACCAATCCCGGCGCCAGGAAGTCCGCCGAAATGATGGCCAAACTCACCATTCCGGAAGACCGCTTCCTGCTGGTTTCCATCTTTGGCGGTTCGGTGGAGGAATACGTGGAAGTGGCAAAGATCATGGCGCCGGTATGCGACGGCCTGGAACTGAACCTGAGCTGCCCGCATGCCAAGGGCTACGGCATGGCCATGGGACAGGACCCCGCCCTCGTCAAGCAAATCACTGCAGCGGTGAAGTCTGCTGTCGATATCCCGGTAATACCCAAACTTACACCCAATGTCCCCAATTTCGCGGAAATAGCCGAGGCCGCGGTGGCCGGCGGTGCAGACGCATTATGCGCCATCAATACGGTAGGCCCGGGACAGCACACGCGCCATGGTCACCCGGTGCTGAGCAACGGCGAAGGCGGCATGTCCGGCAAGGGCGTGCTGCCCATCGCCCTCAAATGCGTCAACCAGATCAGGCACCTTGAGGTTCCCGTCATCGCCTGTGGCGGCCTGTCCAGCGCGGAAAATGTGCGCTCATTCAGTGCGGCAGGCGCCGATATTTTCGGCATCGGCTCCGCCCTGATCGGCATGACCACCGACGACATTGCCGAATACTTCAGGGTGCTGTCACAGGATATGGCAGACGGCAGTGACAATGCCGAAAAACTGGTGCGTTATGACGTGGACATGGAGTTCAAACCCGTCACACTGGTGGCAAACAAACGCGTCTGCGACGACATTTGCATCCTTACCTTCGATGAAAAAGTCCCGGTACAGGCGGGCGAATTCATCTTTCTGTGGGTGCCGGGCCTGGGCGAGAAACCCTTCTCCGCCCTTACCGACGACCCCTTCTCGCTGGTGGTAATCAACCTGGGCCAGTTTACCGAGGCCATGATGAGCCTCGAACCGGGAACCGAATGCTACGTACGCGGGCCTCACGGCATCCCGGTCAATCCACCCGCAGGCGCCAAGATCATGGCTGTTTCCGGCGGCACGGGACTGGCCGCGGTCTACCAGATCGCCCGTGATTTCGGCGGGGAGTTCGGGGACAACAGCGCGGAAATTTTCTTCGGTGCGCGAAGCGCCGACCGCCTGTACTTCATCGAGGAATGCGAGGCGATCTGCCCGACCCATATCGCCACCGATGACGGCAGTCGCGGCTACCATGGCGTGGTGACTGAACTGTTGCGCAAGCGCCTGGCGGAAATGAACCAGGCCGAACTCGACACCCTGGTGTTCTACAACTGCGGGCCCGAACCCATGGTCCATGCCGCGGTGAAAGTACAGCGTGAATTCTGCAAGCCGCAGCAGATCTTCAATGCCGTGGACTACATGACCAAGTGCGGTGTCGGGATATGCGGTGCCTGCAACTCACCCGACGGCCGTCGCCTGTGCGTGGACGGGCCGTTTATGGTGGAAGTCTGACCTGAACCGCTAGCCTTTTATCCGGTCATCCTTTCCAGTCAGCAATGTCGGATGCGGCCTTCGGCCTTATCCGACCTACTCATACCTGAACGTCCTTTTCCCCGTATCCCTGTATCCCTGTATCCCTGTATCCCTGTATCGTCTTTTCAAAACACCGACCTGCTCGTGATCGTGGTCAGGTATTCCAGTGCCGCACCGCCGGCCAGGGAATTGCCAGAGGGATCGAGTCCTGGCGACCACACTGCAACCGAATATTCGCCCGGTAATACGCCGATGATGCCGCCGCCGACACCGCTCTTTGCGGGCAGTCCCACGCGGAAGGCAAACTCGCCCACGGCATCATAGAGCCCGCAAGTCAGCATCAGCGAATTCACGCGCTTGACCTGGGAAGGTGACAGTATGGATTCTTTCAGCGTATTTGAGTTGCCATGATTGGCAAGATGCAGGGACGCCGAAGCCAGTTCATTGCAACTCATGGCAATCGAGCACTGGTGAAAATACAGGTCGAGCACTTCTTCAACATCATTTTCCAGGTTGCCGTTGCCTTTCAGGAAGTTCGCCAGCGCCTTGTTGATGAATCCTGTCTCGGCTTCCGATTTCGCCACCCCTTCATCAAAATCGATTTCAAAGCTCCCGGAAAGCACACGCATATAGTCCAGCAGCGCCTGCCTCGGGTTCTTCAGGTGACTTACCAGAACATCGCAAACCACGATGGCGCCGGCATTGATGAATGGATTGCGGGGTTTTCCCTTCTCGTATTCCAACTGTACGAGCGAGTTGAACTTGCTGCCCGAGGGTTCCCGGCCCACGCGCGACCAGAGTTCCTCCTTCGCATGCCCCATGGCCAGGCTGAGAGTGAACACCTTGGAAATACTCTGGATTGAAAAACGTTCCTGGCAGTCTCCCGTCTCGTAGCGGTCGCCGGTTGCGGTCAGCAGGGAAAAACCAAACTTGTCCGCAGGTACGCAGGCCAGTGCCGGAATGTAGTCGGCTACCCTGCCCTTGTCGAACAGGTGACTGACATGCGCGGGAATTTCCTGGACTATTTTTTTGAAATTCGCAGGCATGTCTTCGCCGAAACCGGGTTAATTACGGTAACTGGCCTCAGGCGGCAATTGTGCGCCGGTACCTTCGGGTCTGCCTGCTTCCGCCTCGACGTGTACGCGAAGCGTGCCGATGCCGTCGATGCTGGCCTCGATCACTTCCCCGGCCTGCAGGAAACGCTGCTCACCCCGTACCGCCGTGCCCATGCCGACGCCGCCAGATGTACCGTTGTTGAGCACATCACCGGGATAGAGGGTGATCAGGGAGGACGCATATTCGATCAGTTCATACAGGGAATGGATCATGTCCCCCGCCATGCCTTCCTGCATCTGCTCCCCGCCTACGCTCAGTGTCTGGCGCAGGATTTCCATCGGATCGCCGTAGAACTCCTTCGGCACGATCCATGGTCCCATGGGCGCGAAGGTGTCATGGCCCTTGCCGACGAACCAGTCCACGCCCTGGAAGCCGCCGGGCGGGCGACCACCGCGGTCGGAAATGTCCATGGTGACCATGAAACCGAAGATATGGTCCCAGGCGTTATCCGCCGACACATACTTGGCCGTGGTACCGATAACAGTGCCCAACTCCACTTCCCAGTCGATCTGGTTGCGCCCATAGGGCACCACCACCGCATCGTCCTGGCCGATCACCGCGCCGCGGGTGGGCTTCAGGAACAGGTACGGGGCGCCGCGATTGTCGCGTCGCGCCTGGCGTGAAGCAGCAACTTCCTCGGGTGTTCCGGTTTCATTGACATGGGTATAGAAGTTCACCGCGGCATTCATGATCTTGCCGGGATACAGGATGGGGGGCAGCGTATCCACACCGGCGACCGGGTGGATGTAGGCCGGGCGGTTATCGTCCAGGGCGCCGCTTAACACCAGGTCGTTCACGATCTCGTAGAGGCGCTTCTTCAGGCCGTACTCGTAACGTTCAATCAGCCCGAGCATGTCATCCGGCATCGGCACCCGGGGAACCAGGCCATCCTTCTCAAGGGCGGCGTTGGCGGCATCCAGCTCCACGATAAGCGAATCGCGCAGCACAAGCGCGACCTCGGGTTCGCCGCCATTGATGGCGAAGGTACCGACCTTGAACGGCGCCAGGATCCCGTCCGCAGCCTGGGCTGCGAGCAGCGAGGAACAGGAAAGGAGAATGACTGCGGTCAGCAGCCGGAAGATTCGTGCAGGATACATGTTCACCCCCTATGGCCAGTGTACTTTCGAAAGGGGGTCAAGTGTCTCGCGGGGATGCGAGAAGTGTCAAGCTGGCGACTTCCGGAAGGAAGCCGCCAATCGCGATTATTTGGCGTAGGCCGCCTGTGCCGCCGCAACCGCCTTGCCGCTGTTGATGGCAGCACCCATACCGGTAAGTACGGCATCCAGGGCACCCAGGCACAACAGGACATTGGTCTTGCAGCAGCTTTCACCCATCAGGCCGATGCGCCAGACCTTGCCGGCCAGTGTGCCGAGACCGGCGCCAATTTCCAGGTTGTAGTCGTTCAGCAGCGCGGCACGCACCTTGGCTTCCTCCACCCCTGCCGGGATAGTGACGGAATTGAGCTGCGGCAGGCGGTATTCCTTGTCCACGACGAAACGCAGGCCCATGGCTTCGATACCGGCCGCCAGTGCCTGGTGGTGATAGGCGTGGCGCGCCCAGGCCTTTTCCAGCCCCTCTTCCGCAAGTATCACCAGTGATTCATGCAGGCCGTACATGCTGTTGACCGGTGCAGTGTGGTGGTAGGTCCTGCCGCCGGTGCCATCCCAGTAGCCCATGACGAGGCTCATGTCCAGGAACCAGCTCTGCACCTTGGTCTTGCGGTTCTTGATGACCTCGACCGCGCGTTCGCCAAAGCTGACCGGGGAAATGCCGGGCGGGCAGGACAGGCATTTCTGTGTGCCAGAATAGATGGCATCGATGCCCCATCCATCCACGTCCAGTTCGATGCCGCCCAGGCCGGTGACGGAGTCCACCAGGGAGAGAGCGTCATACTGATGGGCCAGTGCGGTCAGGGCCTTCGCATCGCTGCGGGCGCCTGTGGAGGTCTCGGCGTGGACGAAGGCCAGCAGCTTGGCGTCCGGATTGGACTTCAGTGCTTCCTCGACCTTGTTGGGATCGACCGGTTTGCCCCAGTCATCCTGCACCATGATCGCGGTGGCACCACAACGCTCGACATTTTCCTTCATGCGGCCGCCGAAGACGCCATTCTGGCAGACCACGGCCTTGTCGCCGGGCTCCAGCAGATTTACGAAACAGGATTCCATGCCGGCGGAGCCTGGCGCAGAAACGGGGATGGTGAGCTTGTTCTTGGTCCGGAAGGCGTATTGCAGCAAGCCCTTGATGTCATCCATCAGGCCGACGAAAGCAGGATCCAGGTGACCAATGGTCGGCGCGCCCATGGCGGCGGTGACGCGGGGGCTGACGTCGGAAGGTCCCGGACCCATCAGGGTACGTTTCGGCGGGTGGAAGGATTTGCTCATGGTATCGCCTCGGTAAAATCTGTGTTGTGGTTCTGCAAATAAAAAAAGCCGAATAGACGGCTTTTTTCAGGGTGGTACAGGTTAACGATTAATCTTCGTCAGAAGAATCGAAGTCGTCCTCCGGACGATCAACCAGTTCCACGTAGGCCATCGGCGCCTTGTCGCCAGGACGCACGCCAGCCTTGATGATGCGCATGTAGCCGCCCGGGCGCTCGCTGTAACGCGGACCAAGGTCAGTGAACAGCTTGCCCACCGCGGCCTTGCTCCGCAGGCGGTCGAAGGCCAGGCGACGGTTGGCTACGCTGTCATTCTTCGCCAGCGTGATCAGGGGCTCGGCATAACCACGCAGCTCCTTGGCCTTGGGCAGGGTGGTCTTGATTATTTCGTGCTCAACCAGGGACGTGGTCATGTTGCGAAACATCGCACTGCGATGGCTCGAGTTCCGGTTGAGTTTTCGTCCTGAATGACGGTGACGCATGGCGTTATACCTGTTAAAAAATTTCTATCAATCTTTCCAATTTTACCTAGGAGCGTTATGAGCGCAGGTAAGTCGAGGCGAAAGCAAATTTTTTGAGGGATTTTACAAGTCAGTAACTGACCGATAAAAAATTTGCTTTCAACGAAGAATTACCAAGCGCAATAGCTCCTAGGCGGCGCGGTCGTCGCCTTTCAGGGAAGACGGCGGCCAGTTTTCCAGACGCAGGCCCAGGGACAAGCCCTTGGATGCCAGTACGTCCTTGATTTCAGTGAGTGACTTCTTGCCCAGGTTCGGGGTTTTCAGCAGTTCCACTTCGGTGCGCTGAATGAGGTCACCAATGTAGTAAATGTTTTCTGCCTTCAGGCAGTTGGCGGAGCGTACAGTCAGCTCCAGATCGTCCACCGGGCGCAGCAGGATCGGGTCGATCTTGTCTTCCTGTTCTTCCGGCTCCTTGATGGAGTCGTTCTGCAGGTCAACGAAGACGCTCAGCTGGTGCTGCATGATAGTGGCAGCCTGGCGAATGGCTTCTTCCGGCTCGATAGTGCCGTTGGTCTCCAGTTCCAGGATAAGTTTGTCCAGGTCGGTGCGCTGCTCGACACGGGCATTTTCCACGGAGTAGGTCACGCGGTTAACCGGGGTATAGGAAGCGTCCAGCATCAGCTTGCCAACGGAACGGGTGTCTTCGTCCGCATTCACGCGGGCGTCAACCGGCACGTAGCCGCGGCCAACACCGATCTTGATGTGCATGTTGATGGAGCCGTTCTCGTTCAGGTTGCAGATCAGGTGCTCGGGATTGACGATCTCGACATCCTGCTCCAGCGTGATGTCGCCGGCAGTAACGGGACCCTTGCCGCTCTTGCTGAGGTTCAGCACGACTTCATCCTTGCCATTAAGGATAACCGCCAGGCCTTTCAGGTTCAGGATGATTTCAATGACGTCTTCCTGGACACCTTCGATGGTGCTGTACTCGTGAACCACGCCATCGATTTCCACTTCTTCTACTGCACAACCAGGCATTGAAGAAAGCAGGATCCTGCGCAGGGCGTTGCCCAGAGTATGTCCGAAACCCCTTTCCAGCGGCTCCAGAACTACTTTTGAATGATACTTGTCAAATTCTTCTACCTGAATAAGCTGGGGTGTCAGAAAGTCGGTTAACGAAATTTGCATGTAATCCCTCTCGGTCGTGGTAAATAACTGATCGTTATTTCGAGTAAAGCTCAACAATCAAGCTTTCGTTGATTTCTGAAGACAGTTCACTGCGTTCCGGCTTGCTCTTGAAAACGCCTTCCATCTTGTCGATGTTCACATCGATCCATTCTACGGGAGCACGTACGGCAGCCTGATCCAGAGCAGACTTGATGCGCAGCTGGTTTCTGGATTTTTCACGGATCGCAATAACATCTCCTTCAGATACCTGGTAAGAAGGAATATTGACAGTCTTGCCGTTCACCTGGATTGCCTTGTGAGAGACCAGCTGCCTGGCTTCCGCGCGAGTGGCGCCAAAACCAATGCGGTAAACAACGTTATCCAGCCTGGATTCCAGGAGCTGCAGCAGGTTTTCACCCGTTGCACCCTTCAGGCGGGCCGCTTCCTTGTAGTAATTGCGGAACTGGGTTTCCAGAACGCCGTACATGCGACGCACCTTCTGCTTTTCACGCAGCTGTACGCCGTAGTCGGACAGGCGGGCACGGCGGTTGCCGTGCTGTCCCGGGACAGTTTCCACATTACATTTATCACCCAGTGAGCGAGCACCGCTCTTCAGGAACAGGTCGGTACCTTCCCTTCTGGACAATTTACATTTCGGGCCAATATAACGTGCCATATTCTTTTCCGGTTTCTTTTAACTTTTAACTAACTTTCAACTTTAACTACTTGCTTGTTATACCCTGCGGCGCTTCGGCGGACGGCAGCCGTTGTGCGGGATCGGGGTAACGTCGGTGATATTGTTGACCCTCAGGCCGCAGGCATTCAGAGCCCTTACAGCGGACTCACGACCCGGACCAGGACCATTCACCCTGACATCGATATTCTTCAGGCTGTAGGTCTCAATGGCGGCCTTGCCTGCACGCTCGGCAGCAACCTGTGCTGCAAAGGGAGTGCTCTTCCTGGAACCACGGAAGCCGGAGCCGCCGGAAGTCGCCCAGGACAGTGCATTACCCTGGCGGTCGGTAATGGTAATAATGGTGTTATTGAAGGACGCGTGGATGTGCGCAACACCATCATTGACGGCGGCCTTTGCTTTCTTGCGAGTCGTTGTACCCGGTTTAGCCATTGAACTGTTACCTATATATCTCTGTTACTTTCCGCTTTGGGTCTTTTCAGAACTTCAACTCAGATCTTCAACCCCTGGACTTCAGTGTTTATTTCCTGATCGGTTTGCGCGGGCCTTTGCGGGTCCGGGCGTTGGTCTTGGTGCGCTGGCCATTGACCGGCAGGCCACGACGATGACGGATGCCGCGATAGGTACCCAGGTCCATCAGGCGCTTGATGTTCATGGACACTTCACGGCGCAGGTCGCCTTCGACAACCATCTTGCTGATTTCGTTACGGATGGAGTCCAGTTGCTCTTCACTCAGCTCACTGACCTTGGTGGTCGGATTGATGCCCGTGGTGGCACACAGTGACTTTGCAGTGGTCGGACCAATCCCGTACACATACCTCAGGGAAATCCCGATGTGTTTGTTGTCTGGTATGTTTACTCCGGCGATACGCGCCATATCTTGACTCCAATGTTGCCGGGCATCGTTATGACCACCCCGGCCTTTCTATTAAACTTTCTGTTGGTCTTTCTATTAAAGCTATCTGTTAAAGCTATAACTTTCAGCAAGTTACCTGATCTTCCCGATCGCCGTTCTGCTGCTCAAAAAGGCCGCGTAGCTTATCGCCTGACCTTCCAAAAATCAACAGCTTGCGGCTGCCGGCCTAGCCCTGCCGCTGCTTGTGGCGGGGCTCCTTGCAGATCACTCTCACGGTGCCGCCACGCTTGATGATCTTGCAGTTGCGGCAGATTTTCTTGACTGATGCTCTGACTTTCATAATTTACTCCAAATACCTGTTCGGCTTATTCCACCCGGCCTATCGTTTGAATGAGCCGATATTGGATTTCTTCATCAGTGACTCGTACTGATGTGACATCAGGTGTGACTGCACCTGAGACATAAAGTCCATGCACACCACCACCACGATCAGCAGCGAGGTGCCACCCAGCTGGAACGGCACGTTGGCCGCAACCTGGAGGAACTGTGGCAGCAGGCAGATCATGGTGATGTAGATGGCGCCGAACATGGTCAGGCGGGTCATCACGTTATCCACGTAGTTGGCTGTCTGCTCACCGGGGCGGATACCGGGAATGAACGCCCCGGAACGCCTCAGGTTGTCCGCGATTTCCTTCGGGTTGAAAACCAGCGAGGTATAAAAGAAACAGAACGCCACGATCAATGCGGCGAAAACCAGGATATACAGGGGCTGGCCCGGTCCCAGGATCAGCGCCAGGTCCGCCATCCACTCCATGCCCTCGTTCTGGCCGAACCACTGGCCCAGAGAGGCAGGGAACAACAGGAACGAGCTTGCAAAGATTGCCGGGATGACACCGGCCATGTTCACTTTCAGGGGCAGGTGGCTGCTCTGGCCCTGGTACATCTTGCGGCCCTGCTGGCGTGGCGCATAGTTCACGGTGATGCGGCGCTGGGCCCTTTCGACGAAAACGACGCAGCCGATCACGCCCGCTGCGATTACCGCAACAACAAACAGCGCCAGGGGCTGGATCTGGCCTTCGGCGGCCTGCTCCAGGGACTGGCCGATGGCTGCAGGCAGGCCTGCGACGATACCGGCAAAGATCAGCAGGGAGATGCCATTGCCCACACCACGTTCGGTAATCTGCTCTCCCAGCCACATCAGGAACATGGCGCCGGTCACCAGGGACACGAAAGCAGTGAAGAAAAAGCTGAAATTCGCGTTGAAGGCCAGCTGTGACAACAGGCCTGTGGTGATCGCGACAGCCTGGATGGAGGCAAACAACAGCGCCCCATAACGTGTGTACTGGCTGATCTTGCGGCGGCCCGACTCACCCTCCTTCTTCAGCTGTTCGAGCTGGGGAGTGGTCGCAGTCAGCAGCTGCATGATAATACTGGCAGTAATGTACGGCATGATGCCCAGGGCGAAGATACTCATGCGCTCGATGGCGCCCCCGGAGAACATGTTGAACAGGCCCAGGAAGGTGCCCTGGTTCTGGTTGAACAGCGCCTGCAACTGGTCCGGGTTGATGCCCGGCACAGGGATGTGGGTACCGATGCGGTACACGAAAATCGCAAACAGGACGAACACCAGCCTGGCTTTCAGTTCAGCCAAACCGTCTCCTTTTCCTGGTCGCATACCCGCAGTTGCCATGAGTTACTGTCCGATTACCTACGCTTGTACCTAGTCTTCTGTATCCGCAGACTTGGCGAATTTCGCCCGTGCTGCAGCAGTCTGCTTGCCGGTGTTCTTTTTCTTCTTGCTGGGCGGTTTGGCGGCTTCAACGATTTCCACAACGGTGCCGCCGGCTGCCTCGATGGCCGCCTTGGCACCCTTGGTGACGTGAATGCCCTCAACAGTGACCTTTTTGGTCACGTCGCCGGCCAGCATGATCTTCACACGCTTGGTGTTGCGATCAATGACATTGGCCTTTTCCAGGGTTTCCAGGGTGACCTTGTCGCCTTCGACCAGGTTCAGCTCTGCAGTACGCACCTGGGCAGTGCCGGCCGCAAGACGGGAATAAAAACCGTACTTGGGCACACGCTTCTGCAGCGGCATCTGGCCGCCTTCGAAACCGGGACGCACCTTGCCGCCAGTACGGGCTTTCTGGCCCTTGTGACCACGACAGCAGGTCTTGCCAAGTCCGCTGCCGATGCCACGACCAACGCGCTTCTTGGAATGAGTTGAGCCCGGTACCGGAGCCAGTGTGTTCAGTTGCATGGTAGTCATTTCGCTAATACCAATTTCAATAAATTTTGCCAGGCGCCGGTCAGGCGTCGGCGACTTCCACCAGGTGGATAACCTTCTTGATCATGCCGCGCACGGCCGGAGTATCAATCACTTCCACGGTGTGACGAATACGCCTGAGGCCAAGACCACGCAGGCACTGCCTGTGCTTTTCAAGGGCGCCAATGGTGCTTTTCACCTGAGTGACTTTCACTTTTTTCTCTGCCATGGGACTTCTCTTGCCGCTTTTCTACAAATACTTGCTTATACAGTTCAGTTACTTATGGGTGACCCGGTCCTTATTCAAGGATTTCCGCGACGGTCTTGCCACGCTTGGCTGCCACATCTTCCGGGGCGCGCATGTGCTGCAAACCCTTGAAGGTCGCACGCACCACGTTTACCGGGTTGGTTGAGCCGTAGCACTTGGCCAGAACGTTGTGTACCCCGGCCAGCTCCAGGATAGCGCGCATCGCACCACCGGCAATGACGCCGGTACCCTGGGAAGCAGGCTGCATGTAGACCTTGGAGGCACCGTGACGGGCCTTGATTGGGTACTGCAGGGTATCGCCGTCGAGCTGAACGCTGATCATGTTGCGACGGGCGGCTTCCATGGCTTTCTGGATAGCCAGAGGCACTTCACGCGCCTTGCCGCGGCCAAAGCCAACACGGCCTTTGCCGTCACCAACTGCAGTCAGGGCGGTGAAACCGAAAATACGGCCACCCTTGACCACCTTGGCCACACGATTGACCTGAATCAGTTTTTCCTGAAGGCCTTCTTCGTTCTTGCTCTGTTCGTTTTTAAATGCCATTTGTCTGAACCGTTTTCCTAGAATTCCAAACCATTTTCACGGGCTGCTTCGGCCAGGGCCTTCACGCGGCCGTGGTACATGTAGCCACTGCGGTCGAAAGCGACGCTTGTAACGCCTGCAGCCTTGGCCTTTTCAGCAATCGCCTTGCCTACTTCGGCGGCGGAAGCCACGTTTCCGGACTTCGTTTCACCCAGGGAAGAGGCTGTAGCCAGCACTTTGTGGTCAGGAGAGATAACCTGCGCATAGATATGGCGCGGGCTCCTGTAAACACAAAGGCGGTTTACACGCAGTTCGCTGATCTTGGCACGTGCCCTCTTGGCGCGCTTCAGACGAGATTTTTTCTTCTCGTTCATAGTCTTTTCTCTAGCCTCTTCTGTGTCGACGGATATCGGCTCTTCGCCAGTTACCGCCCTTGTGTGTTCTTTAAATTACTTCTTCTTCGCTTCTTTGCGGTACACGCGTTCGTTGGCGTAGCGAATACCCTTGCCTTTGTAGGGTTCTGGCGGCCTGAATTCACGAATTTCCGCTGCCACCTGGCCAACCATCTGCTTGTCTGCACCCTTGATCACGATTTCAGTCTGGGTCGGCGTTTCGGCAGTAACGCCCTCCGGCAGGGTATAATCGATCGGGTGTGAATAACCCAGCACCAGGTTGATGGTCTTGCCCTGGGCCTTTGCCCTGTAACCCACGCCGATCAGCTCCAGCTTCTTTTCGAAACCGTCTGTTACTCCGATCACCATGTTGTTGACCAGTGCCCGGAAGGTGCCAGCAAGGGCAACGGCTTCCTTGTTTTCATTCTTGGCGGACAGCTTCAGCTGGTTGTCTTCGTTGACGACATCCACCATCTCATGCATCTGCAATTCGAGGCTGCCGTTGCCGCCTTTCACGGACAGCATGCCATTGGCAATGTTCACCTGGACACCGCTGGGCAGATCGACTGGATTGTTTGCTACTCTGGACATAAGCCTGCTCGTTTAATCAAATCTGTGTATACAAAACCTTAGAATACAGTGCAGAGCACTTCGCCGCCGACACCGGCCTTTTTGGCAGCCTTGTCGGTCATTACACCCTTGTTCGTGGACACCACGGAAATACCCAGGCCGGCACGCACTTCAGCCAGGTCGTCCTTGCCCTTGTACTGGCGCAGGCCGGGACGGCTGCCACGACGCAGTTCCTCGATAACCGGCTTGCCGTTGAAATATTTCAGCTCAACAGTCAGCTCAGGCTTTACCAGGTCATCGTTGACGCTGTAGCCGCTGATGTAGCCTTCCTGCTTCAGGACATCCAGGATGGCCTGCTTGATCTTGGAAGACGGGCAGCTCACGCTGGTCAGGCCAGCCATCTGGGCGTTCCTGATCCGGGTCAACAAATCTGCGATAGGGTCTGACATGCTCATAGTGTGTCTCTTGCCTCTTTAATTACTATTTAACCGACCGTTCAGTGGCTTAGGCTTACCAGCTGGCTTTGGTCAGGCCGGGAACGTCGCCTTTCATGGCGTGTTCACGCAACTTGTTGCGGCACAGCCCGAACTTGCGGAATACGCCGTGCGGACGACCGGTTACCTGGCAACGATTGCGCTGACGGGTCGGGCTGGCGTCACGGGGCAGCTTCTGCAGCTTGACCTGTGCATCCCACTTTTCCTCGTCAGAAGCTGTCGTGCTATTGATGACAGCTTTCAGTTCAGCACGCTTTTTGGCGTACTTGGCAACAAGCTTGCTGCGCTTGTTTTCCCTTGCAATCATTGAGGTCTTGGCCATGTTTCTGTGCTCTCTTTGCTAATCTCTTGTGCTATTTACCAATGTGCCTATGCACTTGCCGCCTGGCTGCCGCTTTCACGGAACGGGAACTTCATGGCACGCAACAGGGCCCTGCCCTCCTCGTCGGTCTTGGCAGTAGTGGTAATGGTGATATCCATGCCCCTCAGGGTATCGATCTTGTCGTAATCGATTTCCGGGAAGATGATCTGCTCAGTCACGCCCATGGCGTAATTGCCGCGGCCATCGAATGATTTCGGGCTCAGGCCGCGGAAGTCCCTGATACGCGGAATCGCAATGGATACCAGGCGGTCCAGGAATTCATACATGCGATCGCCACGCAGGGTTACCTTGGTGCCTACGGGCCAGCCGTCACGAATCTTGAAGCCTGCGATGGACTTGCGTGACAGGGTCACAACGGGTTTCTGGCCGCTGATCTTTGTCAGGTCACCCATGGCATTTTCCAGGACTTTCTTGTCGCTGAACTCGCCGCTGCCAATATTCAGAACCACCTTGGTGATTTTTGGCACTTGCATGGGATTCGCATAGGAAAACTGTTTAGTCAGTTCCTGAACCACTTCATTTTTGTAAACGTCTTTTAAACGCGCCATGATCTTTCCTGTAATCAGCCTGTTATTTCCAGGCCCTTTTCAAAAATTAATCAATACTTGAGCTGTCGGATTTGAATACGCGGACTTTCTTTCCGGCTTCGTTAACAACGATACCCACCCGGTCGCCCTTCTCTGTCTTCGGGTTGAAGATAGCAACGTTGGAGGCCTGGATGCCGGCTTCCTTCTCGACAATACCGCCCTGGCGTCCGAGATTCGGGTTCGGCTTGGTATGGCGTTTGACCATATTGATGCCGGACACGATCAGGCGGCCGTCACTCAGCACGCGGGTAATCTTGCCGCGCTTGCCCTTGTCTTTGCCGGCAATCACGATAACTTCATCGTCACGTTTCAGTTTTTGCATTGTTGCTTTCTCTAACTCTGTCTCTAACCCTGTCCAGCCGTCGTGCTTAGAGCACTTCCGGGGCCAGTGAAATAATTCTCATGAATTTTTCTGTACGCAGCTCGCGGGTTACAGGCCCGAAAACACGGGTCCCGACCGGCCCATCCTTGTTGTCCAGCAGGATTGCGGCGTTGTCATCAAACTTGATCAGCGATCCGTCCTGGCGGCGCACACCGCTTTTGGTGCGAACTACAAGCGCCTTCATCACCTGGCCTTTCTTGACCTTGCCGCGGGGAATGGCGTCTTTGACAGTAACCTTGATTACGTCACCAATCCTGGCGTAACGACGATGAGAACCACCAAGCACCTTGATGCACATCACTTCTCTTGCACCGCTGTTGTCTGCCACAGCCAAATAGGACTGAACCTGTATCATCTTACTTCTCCGGGCTTAACGCCCTAATCTCTAAACCGAAATAAATCGTTTGGTCTTTTTACCGTTTAAACGGCTTCTTCCTTGCTTAAACTTCCGCAGCCCGCTCATCAATGGAAACCAGGGCCCAGGTTTTTGACTTGGAAATGGGCCTGACTTCCCTGATTGTGACTACGTCGCCTTCCTGACACTCGTTGCTCTCGTCATGAGCGTGCAGCTTGGATGACTTTGTCACGTACTTGCCATACACAGGGTGCTTCTCGCGCCTTTCAACAAGCACGGTGATGGACTTGTTCATCTTGTTGCTGACAACCCTGCCGGTCGCAGTACGGCCGCGCTTGGCGACTGTGCTTTCTGAACTTGTTGCTGCTTCTGTCATGTTTCGAACCTGTTTAAATACTCTAACTGAGCTACTTATTTAGCTGCCCGGGCCTTTTCGTTAATCAGGGTTTTTACCCTGGCAATATCCTTGCGTACGGAAGCCATCAGGTGAGTCTGGCCCAGCTGACCGGTTGCCTTCTGCATGCGGTGGTTGAACTGGTCGCGCAGGAGTCCAACAAGAACTTCATTGAGCTCTTCTACGTTTTTGCCACGCAGTTCACTGACGTCGATCTTGGCCATTACATCACCACCCTTTTCTCAAACTTGGTCTGGAACGGCAGCTTGGCTGCGGCCAGAGAGAAGGCTTCCAGTGCCAGCTCTTCGCTGACGCCTTCGATTTCAAACAACACCTTGCCGGGCTGAATCTGGGCTACCCAGTATTCAACATTACCCTTGCCTTTACCCTGGCGAACTTCCAGAGGCTTCTGGGTAATCGGCTTGTCCGGGAACACGCGGATCCAGATCTTGCCGCCACGTTTTACGTGACGGGTCAGTGCACGACGTGCAGACTCAATCTGGCGCGCTGTCAGTCGGCCACGGGCAACTGCCTTCAAGCCGTATTCGCCGAAACTGATGCTGCTGCCACGATGAGCCAGGCCGCGGTTGCGCCCCTTCATCTGCTTGCGAAATTTTGTACGTTTCGGTTGTAACATCCTGGACTACCTCTTAAGAATTCTTTTTCGGCTCGGAAGTCATCACTTCATCAGTGTTGAAAACCTCACCCTTGAAGATCCATACCTTAACGCCGATGATGCCGTAGGTGGTCAGTGCTTCACTGGTTGCGTAGTCAATATCTGCACGCAAGGTGTGCAGCGGCACACGACCTTCGTGGTAACGCTCGGTACGGGCGATTTCAGCACCACCGAGACGACCGCCTACCTGCACCTTCACGCCTTCAGCACCCTGGCGCATTGCATTCTGCATGGCGCGCTTCATGGCGCGGCGGAACATTACGCGACGCTCGAGCTGCTGGGCGATGCTGTCGGCGACAAGCTGGGCGTCCAGGTCCGGCTTGCGAATCTCTTCGATATTGATGTGCACAGGCACACCCATTTTCGCAGTCAGTTCGGCACGCAGCTTCTCCACATCCTCACCCTTTTTGCCGATGACGATGCCGGGACGGGCAGTGTAAACCGTTACACGTGCAGTCTGGGCAGGACGCTCGATCTCGACGCGGGAAACAGACGCGGAGGCCAGCTTCTTCTTCACGAGATCACGAACTTCCATATCTTCCAGCAGATATCTGGCGTAGTCCTTGCCGCTGGCATACCACACGGAAGTGTGCTTCTTGACGATGCCCAGTCGAATGCCTGTCGGGTGTACTTTTTGTCCCATGATTACTCTCTTTAATCTCTAAACTCTATGCTTCAGCGATCTTGCCTAATCTTCCTGCCGTAGATGTTGCTCTCGGCTAATTCCCATCCGCCACTTTCACTGTAATGTGACATGATCTTTTCAGAACGCGGTCAGCCCTGCCTTTGGCACGCGGCTGAATACGCTTCATGGTCATCGCTTCATCCACGTAAATGCTGGACACTTTCAACTCGTCGATATCGACGCCTTCGTTGTGCTCGGCATTGGCTATCGCTGAGTTCAGTACCTTCTTGATAATGGCCGCGCCCTTCTTGGGGCTGTAAGTCAGAAGCTCGAGAGCTTCCTCAACGCCTTTACCGCGAATCTGGTCAGCAACGAGCCTGGCCTTTTGGGCCGACAACCTGGCTGTACTTAGTTTTGCTGAAACTTCCATCATCTATACCTCTGTAAACTGTCTCTCAATCCAACCGGCCTTATTTGGCTTTCTTGTCGGCCGCGTGGCCACGGTAGGTGCGAGTGACAACAAATTCTCCCAGCTTGTGCCCGACCATATCTTCGGAGATCAGAACCGGTACATGCTGACGGCCGTTGTGCACGGAAATGGTCAGCCCCAGCATATCCGGAGAGACCATGGAACGGCGGGACCAGGTCTTGATCGGCCTTCTGTCGTTGCTTTCCTGTGCAGCCTGTACTTTCTTCAGCAGGTGAAGGTCGATAAACGGCCCTTTCTTTAATGATCTTGGCACTTTCGTGTTCCTCTGATGCTTATTCTGTCAGCTCAAATTCTTCTGCAATTAACTGTTGTTACTTGCTGGCCCTGCGACGACGAACGATCAGCTTGTCAGTACGCTTGTTGGTACGGGTCTTGTAGCCCTTGGTCGGAGTGCCCCAAGGGGATACCGGGTGACGACCACCGGAGGTACGGCCTTCACCACCACCATGCGGGTGGTCCACCGGGTTCATGGCCACGCCGCGAACGGTCGGGCGCACACCACGCCAGCGCTTGGCACCGGCCTTGCCCAGGGAGCGCAGGCTGTGCTCGCTGTTGGACACTTCGCCCAGCACGGCGCGGCAGTCCGACAGCACTTTACGCATCTCGCCTGAACGCAGGCGCAGGGTGGCGTATTGGCCTTCCCTCGCAACCAGCTGTACGGATGTACCGGCACTGCGTGCAAGCTGGGCGCCCTTGCCCGGCTTCATTTCTACGCAGTGCACTGTGCTACCCATGGGGATGTTGCGCAGCGGCAGGCAGTTGCCCGGCTTCATCGGTGTGGTTTCACCGGATACCAGCTGGTCGCCGACACTTACCTTGCCCGGTGCGATGATGTAGCGACGCTCGCCATCGGCGTATTTCAGCAGTGCGATGTAAGCACTGCGGTTCGGATCGTATTCCAGCCTTTCGACAGTCGCCGGAATGTTGTCCTTGTTACGCTTGAAATCTATTAAACGGTACTTCTGCTTGTGTCCGCCACCGGCATGCCTGCGGGTGATGCGGCCGGAATTATTGCGTCCACCGGTCCTCGTCTGCACTTCAGTCAGGGGCGCATACGGCGCACCCTTGTGCAGATCCGGGTTGACTACCTTGACGACGAAACGGCGTCCGGGTGAAGTTGGTTTTGCTTTAACAACTGCCATTTTCAGTTACTCTTGATTCGCTGATTTCTCTGATCGCCAGACCTGCTTAACCCATTTCGGCAAAGTCAATTTCATGACCCTGCTCCAGGCGGATATAGGCTTTTTTCCAGC
>CAZVSC010000030.1:0-34399 GCA_964629325.1 uncultured Enterobacteriaceae bacterium | reverse complement strand
TGGCAATGCGGATTATGCCATGGCTGCTCGCCGGGGGCCGGGCTCACTCCCACTCGATGGTCGCCGGCGGCTTGCTGCTGATATCGTAGCTGACCCGTGATACGTCCCTGATTTCGTTGATGATGCGATTGGACACGGTCTCCAGCAGTTCGTACGGCAGGTGTGCCCAGCGCGCGGTCATGAAGTCGATGGTTTCAACCGCCCTGATGGCCAGCACGTAGGAATAACGACGGGCATCCCCCACCACACCGACTGAGCGTACCGGCAGGAACACCACGAAGGCCTGGCTGACCTTGTCGTACCAGCCTGCATCGCGCAACTCTTCGATGAAGATGGCATCGGCCTGGCGCAGGATGTCGCAGTACTCTTTTTTCACTTCGCCAAGCACACGCACGCCGAGACCCGGGCCGGGGAACGGATGCCTGAACACCATGTCACGGGGCAGGCCCAGCGCCAGGCCGATATTGCGCACCTCGTCCTTGAAGAGTTCACGCAGGGGTTCCACCAGCGACATTTTCATGTCATCCGGCAGGCCGCCGACATTGTGGTGTGACTTGATGACGTGGGCGACGCCATGCTTGGAGCCGGCGGATTCGATAACGTCCGGATAGATGGTGCCCTGGGCCAGCCAGTTCACATCGCCAAGCTTGGTTGCTTCGGCGTCGAACACCTCGATGAAGGTATTGCCGATGATCTTGCGTTTCGCTTCGGGGTCGTCCACGCCGGCCAGCTTGCCGAGAAAGACATCCTCCGCGTCGGCGCGAATCACTTTCACGCCCATGTTGTTGGCAAAGGTTTCCATGACCTGGTCACCCTCCCGCAGTCTTAAAAGCCCGTTGTCGACAAACACACAGGTGAGCTGGTCGCCGATGGCCTTGTGCAGCAGAGCGGCAACCACCGATGAATCGACGCCGCCGGACAGGCCGAGCAGCACCTTGTCCTTGCCGACCTTTTCACGAATGGTGGCGACGGCATCCTCGATGATGTTGGCCGGCGTCCACAGGCGGGCGCAGCCGCAGATTTCGTGAACGAAACGGTTGATGATTTCCTGACCGGAATCGGTATGTGTAACCTCCGGATGAAACTGCACCGCGTACATCTTCCGGCTCTCGTCCATCATGGCGGCGATCGGCGCGCTCTCGGTCGAGGCGATGACGGTGAAGCCTTCAGGCACTGCAACCACCTTGTCTCCATGGCTCATCCAGACGTTGTGCAGGAATACGTTGCCTTCCTGCCGCGAATGCTCGAGGTCGCTGAGCAACGGATTATTGCTGGTAATCTCGATTTCGGCATAGCCGAATTCGGACTTGTCCGAGCCCTCGGTCCTGCCCCCGAGCTGCAGTGCCATGGTCTGCATTCCATAGCAGATACCCAGAACGGGAATGTCCAGGTCGAACATGTAGTCCGGGGCCCGCGGGGAGTCGTGCACCGTGGTGGATTCAGGGCCGCCGGAAAAGATCACACCCTTCGCGTTGAAGGCCTGGAATTCGGCCTCGGTCATGCTGTAGTGATGGATTTCGCAATAGACGCCGGCTTCACGCACACGTCTGGCAATCAATTGGGTGTACTGTGCACCGAAATCCAGGATCAGGATTCGGTGGTCATGAATATTTTGAGACATACGGTCTTCCGGCCGTCAGGCGAAAAATACAACCGGTCTTGCGACCGGTTTAACTAATTCGGTAATTGGGAGCTTCCTTGGTGATACTGACGTCATGCACATGACTTTCACTCACCCCGGCCGATGTGATGCGGACGAATTCCGGCCTGGTACGCATTTCCTCCATATTGGCACAGCCAGTCAGGCCCATGCTGGAGCGTATGCCGCCGATCAACTGGAAGATGATGGCTGACATCGGGCCCTTATAGGGAACGCGACCTTCGATGCCTTCTGGCACCAGCTTGCTGGCCCCTTCCTCGATGTTCTGGAAATAACGGTCAGCCGAGCTATGGCGGGAGGACATCGCACCCAGCGAACCCATGCCGCGGTAGGCCTTGTAGGATCGTCCCTGATACAGTTCGACCTCGCCCGGCGCCTCCTCGGTACCGGCCAACAGGCTGCCGATCATCACCACGTTGGCGCCGGCGGCCACGGCCTTGGCGATATCGCCCGAGAAGCGGATGCCGCCGTCGGAAATGATGCAAATGCCGGAGCCCTTCAGGGCTTCGGTAACGTTCGATACGGCGGTGATCTGCGGTACGCCGACACCGGTGACGATGCGGGTGGTGCAGATGGAGCCCGGACCAATGCCGACTTTCACGGCGTCGACTCCGGCCCTGGCCAGCGCTTCGGCGCCTGCGGCGGTAGCAACATTGCCACCGATCAGCTGCAGGTTCGGGAACGCCTTCTTGATGGATGCCACACGGTTGAGCACGTCCTGGGAGTGACCGTGGGAGGTATCCACCACCACGATGTCGACGCCGGCGGCCACGAGCGCGGCCACCCGGTCTTCGGTCTCAGCACCGACACCGACGGCGGCGCCGACGCGCAACTGGCCCATGGCGTCCTTGCAGGCATTCGGGAAATCCTCGGATTTACGAATATCCTTCAGGGTCACCAGGCCCTTCAGTTCAAACTTGTCGTTGACCACCAGCACTTTCTCGATGCGGTGGTTGTGCATCAGCACCTTGATTTCGTCGAGGTCCGCCCCTTCCTTGACCGTGACCAGGCGTTCCTTCGGCGTCATGATTTTTTCGACGGCGGCCTCCAGGTCGTTCTCGAACCTGACGTCACGGCTGGTGACGATACCGACCAGGTCACGGGAACCAGAATCCCTGATTACGGGCAATCCTGAAATCTTGTGTTCCTGGGTCAGCTCCAGCAGCTTGCGTACGGTGGTGTCCGGGGTGATGCAGATGGGATCGGTAACGACACCGCTCTCGTACTTCTTTACAGTGCGCACTTCCCTGGCCTGGGCCTCGATGCTCATGCTCTTGTGGATGATACCCATGCCGCCTTCCTGGGCCATCGCGATGGCCAGGCGGGATTCGGTCACGGTATCCATGGCGGAAGAGACCAGCGGAATGTTCAGGGTGATGCTGCTTGTCAGGCTGGTTTTGAGGTCGACCCGGTTGGGCAGCACCTGGGAGTGGGCGGGAACTAGAAGAACGTCGTCAAAAGTTAGAGCTTCTTCAACAATTCGTAGCATAGATCGAAATACCTGAAATCCCGTTGCGGGAAATCGACGCATTATACTCCATGAGGGAAATTCAGGTAAATCCTTGGCCGTCCCGGAGAGCGCAATTCAAGCGAAATCAGGGTCTTTTCAGGCCAGGACGCCTGACCCTGTCATCAGGATCGATGATCTTTAAATCAAACAGTCCACCGTCCTCTTCTTCATCGGTAGCCGCGGGTTCCGGAGTGGCAGGTACCGTAACGGCCTGCGGAGCCGGCTGGGGCGCCGCGGGGCGGCTGACCACCGGCATATCGGCAGCCGGTGCTGCCGGGCGGTACTCACTACAGACCTCTTCGGCGATGGTGGCGATCCGGGCACGGTCAGCCGTGGTCAGGTCACTGCTGACCTCTTCACTGATGCGCAGGGCGATTTCCCGACCCTGCAGATTGCAGGCACGCGCATCCGGGCTGGCGGCAATTAGCGCATGGCTGGCGACACAGGCAACCGCGCCCAGGATGAGGCGGGACAGCAGCGGGATCTGGGGATTTTTCATGGTTCTGGCAACTCCGGCACTGGCAGATTGAATCCGCTTGATTGTAGCCCATGCCCGTCCGGCTCACCATGCCGCCAGATAGGGTATTATGGCCGGTTTATGGATATCCATGATTTCAATGATCGCGAGGCCGTGCTCAGCGTCAGCGACCTGAACCGCGAGGCCCGCTTCCTGCTCGAGGACAATTTCCCGTCGGTACTCGTCGAGGGCGAGATATCCAATATCGCCATGCCGGCCTCCGGCCACTGGTATCTCACCCTCAAGGACGAATCAGCCCAGATCCGCTGCGCCATGTTCCGCAACCGCAACATGCGCGTGCGTTTCCGTCCCGCCGACGGCATGCAGGTCCTGGTCAAGGGCAAGGTCAGCCTCTACGAGGGCCGGGGTGATTTCCAGCTGATCCTGGAGCAGATGGAAGAACGCGGCGACGGCGCCTTGCTGCGCGCATTCGAGCAATTGAAGGAAAAACTGTTCAGGGAAGGCCTGTTCGACGAGGCCGGCAAGAAACCCCTGCCCACACTGCCACGGCATATCGGTGTCATCACCTCGCCTACCGGCGCCGCGGTGCGCGACATCATCAGCACGCTGCGCCGGCGCTTCCCCGCCATACGGGTGACCGTCCTCCCCGTCACCGTCCAGGGTGAGACAGCGGCACCGGAAATGATCAGGGCCATCGAGCTGGCCAATCGTAAACAGGGCTGTCTCGAAGACATCGATGTCCTGGTCATCGGCCGCGGCGGCGGCTCACTGGAAGACCTGTGGAGCTTCAACAATGAGGCCCTGGCAAGAGCCATTCACGCCAGTGAACTGCCGATAGTCAGCGCCGTTGGTCATGAAGTTGACTTCACCATTGCCGACTTTGCAGCCGATGTCCGTGCGGCCACTCCGACCGCAGCGGCAGAGCTGCTCAGTCCCGACCAGGGTGATTTCCGCCAGATGTATGCCGCCTGTGCACGACGGTTCGGCACACTCATGCTCGATGCCGTGCAGCGGCGGCGAGAAACCCTGCAATGGTTCAGGAGGCAGCTGAAGCACCCCGGCCGACGACTGCAGGAACAAGCCCAGCGACTCGATGAAACGGAACTGCGCATGCGCCGCGCCTTCAGGCACAGACTGGCGGAGCTTGCCGCCAGGCTGCAGCACTTGCACCTCGGTATCCGCTCCCATTCACCCCAGCGGCTCACCCGCGAATACCGTCAGCAGGCAGGCAACCTGGCCAGGCGCCTGCAGCATGCCATGCACCAGGACCTGCACAGCAGAAAACTGCAATTGGCGGCCCAGGCGCACACCCTGAACACGGTGAATCCCCTGAGCACATTGGGCAGGGGGTACTCGATCACCTACACCACTGATGACCGGGTTGTTACTGATTACCAAAGCGTAAAGCCCGGTGATACAATCCGGTCCAGGCTTTTCAACGGTGAAATCACCAGTATTGTTGAGAAATCATTTGCAGTACAAAAAGGCAATGATTCAGCCGCAGGATCCGAAGAGCAGTCGGGTGACTGAAATCGGCCGAACCGCCGGCAAAAGACCGGAAAACGCCCGGGCGATTTGAGATTAGTCAAACGCCGACCCAGCCTCCCTATCGTATCCTGATATAAACCCGATTAATCCTTTACAGCGACTGGCAGTAGGTTTATGAGCAGCGACGAAAAACACATCAAGGTAGTCCGCGGACTGAAGATTTACCAGAAGAAACACAAGAAAATCAAGGAGTTACTTGAAGAAACCAGCACGCCGGAAATCCACGGTGACAAGGTCTGGTTTTCCAGTTACCTGATCCTCGACTATCTGAAAAAACACCCGCCGAAGAAAAAGGCCAATATCATGGAAATCGGCAGCGGCTGGGGCATCCTCGCCATTCACTGCAACAAGGATTACAAAGCCAATGTCATCGCGGTGGATGCCGACAAGAACGTCTTCCCATTCATGGACATCCACACCAAGCTGAACAAGGCCAAGGTAACCGGCAAGGTCAGCCGGTACGAAAACCTCAAGGCCAGCCTCATTGCCGAACAGGACATGATCCTGGGTGGCGACATCTGTTTCTGGGACGAACTGATCGAACCGTTGTACAAACTCATCAAGCGTGCCGTAAAGAACGGTGTCGGCACGATAATCATCGCCGACCCGGGGAGGTCGCCCTTCCTGAAACTGGCCAAGCGATGCCAGAAAGAGTTCGACGCCACTTTGAAGGAAGTGAAACTGAAAACGCCGATGAAAGAAGATGGCTATCTGTTGATCATTGAAAAATAACAGTCCACTGACGATCCCATGACAGCCACCAAGGAAATCAACTTGCGTAGCCCGGAGTATTACATCAACCGGGAACTCAGCCTGCTGGAATTCAACCGGCGGGTACTGGCCCAGGCCAGGGACAAGTCGACGCCCTTGCTCGAGCGCCTGTTCTTTCTTTGTATCGCCAGTTCCAACATCGACGAGTTTTTCGAGATTCGCGTCGCCGGCCTGAAACAGCAGGTAGCCTTCGGCTCCACCCAGAGCGGGCCCGACAACATGTCGCCGTCCGAACAACTTCAGCGCATCAGCGACGTGGCCCACCAGCTCGTTGACGAACAGTATCGGGTGCTGAACGAGGAAGTGTTGCCGGCCATGAAGAAGGCCGACATACACTGCATCGATCGGCACAACTGGAACCAGAAACAGCAGGAATGGATCAAGAGTTATTTCAACAGGGAACTGCTGCCGATTCTCAGTCCGGTTGGACTCGATCCGGCCCACCCGTTCCCGCAGGTGCTCAACAAGAGCCTGAATTTCATCATTTCACTTGAAGGCAAGGATGCCTTCGGTCGCAATTCGGGCATCGCCATCGTACAGGCGCCTCGCGCCCTGCCACGCCTGGTGCAGTTGCCGCCCTCCTGTTCGCCCCATGAATACGACTTCGTGTTCCTGTCTTCCATCATCCACACCCATGCCAGCGACCTGTTTCCGGGCATGACCGTGACAGGCTGCTACCAGTTCCGCATCACGCGCAATTCGGACCTCCTGGTCAGCGAAGAGGAAGTGGGCGACCTGATGCGCGCCCTGGAAGGCAAACTACCGTCGCGCCGCTTTGCCGAAGCCGTGCGCCTGGAAGTGCCGGACAACTGTCCTCAGGAAATGATCGGTTACCTGATGCACCAGTTCAAACTGCAGAAAAACGATGTCTACCAGGTCAACGGCCCGGTCAACCTGAATCGCTTAATGGCGATCTCGCGTCACGTCAAACGACCCGACCTGAAATACCCCCCTTTCACTGCGGGAATACACAACCGGATCCTGAAGAACTCAGATATCTTCGAGGCGCTCAAGAAAGGTGACCTGCTGCTTCATCACCCCTTCCAGTCATTTACGACTGTCATCGATTTTGTCCGCCAGGCTGCAGAAGATCCCAACGTGCTTGCCATCAAACAGACCCTCTATCGCACCGAGGACGATTCGAGCATCGTCGAAGCCCTCATCAAGGCCGCCAATACCGGCAAGGAGGTGACCGTGGTCATCGAGTTGCGGGCGCGCTTCGACGAGGAGGAAAACATCGAGCTCGCCAATGAATTGCAAATCGCCGGCGCCCACGTCTCCTACGGCGTGGTCGGTCACAAGACCCACGCCAAGATGAGCCTGGTAATCCGCCGCGAAGGCCGGCAGCTCAAGCGCTATGTGCACCTGAGCACCGGCAACTACCATGCCGGCACCGCGCGCCAGTACACGGACTATTCCTTCCTGACCAGCGACATGGCCATCACCGATGACGTGCAGAAGGTATTCCAGCAACTGACAGCACTTGGCAAACCCGGCAAACGCAAGAAAATCCTGCAGGCGCCCTTTACCTTCCACAAGGGCATGCTCGACCTGATTCAACGCGAGACGGAAAATGCCCGCAAGGGCAAGCCCGCGCGCATTATCGCCAAGATGAATTCACTGGTTGAGTCCACCATTATCGAGGCGCTGTACCAGGCCTCCCAGGCCGGTGTGAAGGTCGACCTGATCGTACGCGGTATTTGCTGCCTCCGCCCCGGCGTCAAGGGCGTGTCCGAGAATATCAACGTGCGCTCCATCATCGGCCGCTTCCTGGAGCACAGCCGTATTTTCTATTTCCACAACGAGGGCGATTACGAAATTTTCCTGTCCAGCGGCGACTGGATGGACCGCAATTTCTTCCGCCGTGTGGAGACGTGCTTCCCGGTAGAGGAAAAGCGGATGAAAAAGAAGATCCTCAAGGAAGGTCTGCAGATCTACCTGTCAGATAATACACAGGCGTGGATCCTGCAATCTGACGGCAGCTACAAGCAAAGTACGCCGGGTAACGCCAATCCGCGTTCCGCCCAGCAGACCCTGCTGGAATCCTATTGCGGCTGATCACGGTTTACGATTTCCGCAAACCGCCTGAGCAACCCTTTAGCAACCTCCGCTTCCCTTACTTCCGCTGCCAGGCGCTCGACGTCCAGCCCTTCTTCCCTTATCCGGGATTCCCGCTCACTGATGTAGGCAGCCATGATGCGGGCATCGAATTCAGGGTGGAACTGAACCCCCCAGGCCGACTCGGCAAATCGCACTGCGTGATGGGGATCGAAGTCATTGCCGGCAAGTATGTGCGCCTCTGGCGGCAAGCTGGTGACCGACTGCATGTGGGTTACGTGTACGGGAATTGCCGCCGGCAGGCCGGCAAACAGGGCGTCATCTTTCGCCGCCGGCGTCAAGGCTACGGTCGTGGTGCCGATCTCCCTCCCGCGCGGGTGATACCCCACCTTGCCTCCCAGCGCCTGGGCCAGCATCTGGTGGCCAAAACAGATGCCCAGGACAGGAATGCCCCTGTCCACTGCATCGCGCAGATACTGCTCCCCAGCCCGAATCCACGGCAGATCATCCGTCACCATGGCAGGAGAACCGGTGACGATCACGGCAGAAACGCTATCCAGGGGAGGCAGGATTTCACCCTCATCGACAGCCACCGTTCGAAAAGCCGATGGCGGCTGCCCCGAACCAGCAATGATCCAGTCATCGAAATCGCCGTAGCGTAGAGCGATGGCAGGAATCGTCTGCCCGGTTTTCATGATGATGACAGGCATGGTTCCGGAACTGCGCTATTTCGCCTTTCTGCCGCGCGGTCTTGAAGCGATCTCGCGGTTCTTCTGTAATCTGCGTTTGCGGGCGATCGCCCGGTCGCTCTTGTCTTCCTCGCCCCTGACGAAGGGATTATCGTCACTTATCAGCTGGATGCGAACCGGAGTGCCCTCCAGATCCAGAAACTTGCGGAAATTCTTTTCCAGGAACTTCAGGTAATGGGCCGGCACCTTGTCGGTCTGTTTGCCGTGAATGATGATCAGCGGAGGATTGCTGCCGCCGGCATGGGCATAGCGAAGCTTGATGCGGCGGTTGTTGATGACCGGTGGCGCATGGGTAGCGGTAATACGCTCCAGCAACTTGGTGAGCTGGTTTGTATTCAGTTTTTTGCTGGCTGACGAATAAGCTTTCTCGATGGAGCCATACAGGTCGCCCACTCCTGTACCGTGCTTCGCGGAGATGAAATGGATCTTCGCAAAATCGATAAAGGTAAAACGCCGCCTGATGGCCTTCTTGACCTCATCACGGTCATATTCATTCATGCCGTCCCACTTGTTGATGGCAACCACCAGGGCGCGGCCGGCATCGAGCACATAACCGAGCAGGTGCAGGTCCTGCTCCACGATGCCTTCGCGGGCATCGACCAGGAGGATGACGACATTGGCATCCTTGATCGCCTGCAGGGATTTGACCACGGAGAACTTCTCGATGACTTCCCGGGTCTTGCCCTTCTTGCGGATACCCGCCGTATCTATCAGCGTGTAATGCCGGCCGCGGCGCTCGAAGGGAATGTACACGCTGTCCCTCGTTGTCCCCGGGTGGTCGTAGACCACCACCCGCTCTTCGCCGAGCAAGCGATTGACCAGGGTCGATTTGCCCACGTTGGGCCGGCCCACCACGGCGATTCGGATGCCGCCTTCGTCATCATCGTCTTCGGCTTGTTGTTCAGCAGGGAACGGTGCCAGTACGTGTTCCATCATGCCCTTGACGCCACGGCCGTGGCTGGCGGCAATCGGGTAGACCGCCTCACAGCCAAGTTTGTGGAATTCGACCATGGCGACATCGGGGTCGATGCCATCGGTCTTGTTGACCACCAGTGAATAGGGTTTCTGTTTCTTTCGCAGATAGTCCACCAGTTGCACATCACCCGGCAGCAGGCCTTCCCGGGCATCCACCAGGAGGAGGGTTACATCGGCCTCCTCGATGGCTAGCAGGGACTGGTCTGACATCGCCTTATCGATGCCCTCTTCGGTGCCGGTGATGCCCCCCGTATCGATCACGATGAATGCCTGTTCGCCGAGGCTGCCTTCGCCATACTTGCGGTCACGGGTCAGGCCGGCAAAATCCGCCACCAACGCATCCCGGGAACGGGTGAGCTGGTTAAAGAGCGTGGATTTCCCCACGTTGGGTCTGCCCACTAGGGCGATGACGGGGATCATGTGAGTGACTCTGGTTGGTCCTGAATGGTGGGTATTGTAACGGGAATTGGCGGTGAGGACCGGTCAGGGCCACCCGTTTATTGCCGTTCTGCCAGCTTACTGCACACTGTAGGCGGCCAGGTTGCCGCTGTTGCCGTATACATACAGAGTGTTGTCCCGGGACTGCATGGGAGCGCGAATGCCGTCGGAATCAACACGAGTGCGGCCCAGGAAGCGGCCATCGACCTGGGACATCAGGTGTACATAGCCTTCGAAATCACCTACCGCCACATAGTTGTTGAAACTGGTGGGCGCCGTCAGCCGGCGCAGGTCGAGCTGTTCGTTGACCCAAACGGTGGTTTCCTGACTGGTGCGATAGGCCTTTACATGATCGCGCTCGTCGCAAACGTAGATATTGCCGAAACCGGAGCTGGCACCGTTGACACTGGATTCCTCGATGCGCCAGCGGGTCTGCCCGGTAACTGCATCGATGGCGGCCAGGTAGCCCTGGTAGCTCGGCACCAGCAGCAGGCCATTGTCTGAAAGCACGATATCCCCGTCGATATCGACCATGCGGTCGATTTCGGAACTGCCGGTGGGAACCGCCACGCGCTCTTCCCAGCGCAGGGTGCCGTTGTTGAGAGCTAATGAGACGATCGTGCCGTTGCCAAATGCTGCGATGACGAAATTCTCGATAATCAGCGGCGAACTCTCACCACGCAGGGTAAGTGCCGGGACGGTATTCTCGTAGATCCAGAGCTGCTCGCCGGTGCGGGCATCGTGGCCTGACAGTTTGCCGTCGATGGCCTGCACCACCACTATGCTGCCATTGGACGCCGGCGTGGACAGCACTTCGCTGGTAACCTGGGTTTCCCACAGGATATCACCCGAGGCGGCATCCAGTGCGATGACGCTGGAGTTCTCGGTGCCAAGCAGCACCATGTTGCCGCCAAATCCAACGCCGCCGGTAATCTGGAAATCCAGCTCGGTTCGCCACAAGCGGCTGCCGTTTTCCCGGTTGATCGCCAAGACATTGCCATTGTTACTGGCCGCATAGATGGTGTTGTTATCGATGGCCGCTTTCAGGCGATTGTATTTATCGCCCTGCCCATTGCCGACCTTCACGCTCCAAATGCGGCGCAGCCTGACTTCCTCGGAAAAATCCACCAGTTCCGCCGGTTTATCCTCGTCATCGTTACTTGAAATCCAGTTCATGGGATTCAGATTACTGCAGGCATACAACAGGGGCAGCGACAGTATCAGGAAAACTAAGCGGGAAAATTTCATGATTATCAGTTCTTTGATTTAACTGCCGAGACCGCGCATTTTCAGGTCAATGAATCCGGCATTGCCCGGACCCAGGTTGATGGCGCGCTCGTATGCCGCCCTCGCCTGCTCGACCTGACCCAACTGGGCATAGGCATCACCCTGCACTTCAGCATAGGTTGCGGCCATGGTGCCGGGGTCTACTTCCGCCAGCAGGTTGAGTGCTTCCTGTGCCCGTTCCTGGGCTATAAGCACGCGGGCCAGCCTGACACGCGCAATCAGGAACACTTCCTGTTCGGCACTTTTCATGAAACCCAGTTCCTGGTTATCCAGGACCCATTGCAGTTCGACCTGCGCCTGGGAATAGTTTTCCTGTTCCACATAGACGCTGGCGAGCAGCAACGCACCAAAGCGCGCATAGATGCTGTCCGGAAAATCATTGCGCAGCAAATCGTAACTGCTTTCCATGGCTGCGAGCGTTTCAGCGTCCAAACCGGAATCCTGCACAAGCGCCAGCTGCTCGATGATGCCGTCGTATACCTCGGAGGCGGCTTCAGCGGTTGCCTGGCGTGAATCCTGCCACCACCTGGCGCCGAAAAAGACGACCAGCACTATGGCAATGCCGGTAATCAGCGACGAGCCGTTTTCCTTCCACCAGTTTTTCAGGGCTTCTAACTGTTCTTCATCACTTGCGTAACTTGCCAATGGATATCTCCCAAAGTTCAAAAATTGATATTAGCCAAAATATTCTGACAACCAGCCGCACAAAGATGCCGGTGACAGGCTGGTCGTTTCGCCGTCATCATCGAGAATTCGCAGCTTGATTTCCGCCAGTTCCCCGTCGCCCTCGAGTATCACCGCAACGCGGGCGCCGCTGGCAAAGGCCTTTTTGAGCTGGCTATTATATTTACCGCCACCGCAGTGGGTCAAAACCCTTAATCCGGGCAGCTGGCGGCGGATTTCATGCCCCAGCAGGAGGGCCTGCCGGCGTACACCCTCGCCAATGACGGCAAGGTATACATCGACCGTCCTGCCGGTATCCGCGGGCAGCCTGCCCAGTTCCTCCAGCAGGAGGATCATCCGCTCCATGCCCAGGGCAAAGCCCACCCCGGGGGTATCCGTCCCACCGAGCTGCCTGGACAGCCCGTCATAGCGGCCGCCGGAGCAAACCGCGGACTGGGCGCCGAGCTTGTCGGTAGTCCACTCGAAAACCATGCCATTGTAGTAGTCAAGCCCCCTGACCAGGCGGTTATTCACCACGCAATCGATTCCGGCAGCGTCCAGAATATCGAGCAGTTCGGCAAAACCAGCCGCCGACTCAGGTGAAATATGGTCTGGCATCTGCGGTGCATCGGCCAGCAGGGCCTGGGTTGCCGGCACCTTGCTGTCGAGGATGCGCAGCACGTTTTTATCCAGGCGCCGACGACTGTCCTCGTCAAGCGCCGCTTCGTGCTGCTTCAGGAACTCACGCAGGGCTTCCCCGTAGCGGATGCGGTCTTCCGAGGTCCCCAGGTTGTTGATTTCCAGGGTCAGCACATCGGCGATACCAAGTCGCTCCCACAGGTCACGGGACAACATGAGGATTTCCGCCTCGATGTCGATGCCGGGCATGCCAAAGGCCTCGACGCCCATCTGGTAGAACTGGCGATACCTGCCCTTTTGCGGTCTCTCATGCCGGTACATGGGACCCATGTACCAGAGCTTCTGGGTCTGGTTGTACAACAGGCCATGCTGCTCTGCCGCGCGTACGCAGCAGGCAGTGCCCTCCGGTCGCAGGCTGAGGCTGTCGCCGTTGCGATCCTCGAAGGTGTACATTTCCTTTTCGACGATATCGGTGACTTCGCCGATGGAGCGTTTGAAAAGCTGGGTCTGTTCGAGGATGGGAAAACGGATTTCCTCGTAGGCATAGGCAGACAGGAGCTCGCGCATCACCTTCTCCAGGTACTGCCACGCGGGAGTCTGGTCCGGCAGCACGTCATTCATGCCGCGAATAGCCTGTATCTTAGCCAAAACTGCTCTCTGCCTTATCTGGTCCGGGGACTGTCGTTTAAAGTTAGGGGATTCGTGGCGGGTTAAGCCGTTATGCCTGCCTGCGCAGGGTGTCATCCTGCGGCGCGCCATTGGCAGCCGCCATTGCTTCTTCCTTTTCCCTGACCTTCTGCCTGATCATGGCCTCGAGTTCGTCCACCAGGTTTTCATTGCTGATCTTGTGATGGGTTTTGCCGTTGATATAGGACATGTTCACCGGTGTCGCACCGGTCAGGCCGATATCTGCCACCCTGGCCTCGCCTGGGCCGTTGACGATGCAACCGACCACGGATACGTCAATGGGCGTGGTGATATCTTCCAGACGGGCTTCCAGTTCGTTCACCGTGGCGATGACGTCAAAGTTCTGCCTTGAGCAGCTCGGGCAGGCCACCAGGTTGACGCCCTTCTTTCTCAGCCCCAGGCTCTTGAGGATATCGAAGCCCACCTTGATCTCTTCCACGGGATTTGCCGCCAGCGAAATGCGGATGGTGTCACCGATGCCGTCCATCAGCAGCAAGCCCAGACCCACCGAGGATTTCACGGTACCGCTGCGCAGACCGCCCGCCTCGGTGATGCCCAGGTGCAGTGGCTGTTCGATTTGTGTCGCCAGCTTGCGATAGGCTTCCACCGTCATGAATACCTCAGAGGCTTTCAGGCTGACCTTGAAATCCTGAAAATCATAGGAGTCGAGAATGTCGATATGCCTAAGCGCTGATTCCACCATGGCGTCGGCATTCGGCTCGCCATACTTGCGGAGCAATTCCTTGCCCAGCGAACCGGCATTGACGCCGATGCGCAACGGCACCTGTTTTTCACGGGCGGATTCAATCACGGCACGAACGCGATCCTCGCGGCCGATATTGCCCGGGTTGATGCGCAGGCAGTCGACGCCATATTCAAGCACCTTGAGCGCGATACGGTAGTCAAAATGAATATCCGCCACCAGCGGAATAGCCGTGCGCGCACGAATGTTCCGGAAGGCTTCCGCCGCTTCCATGGTGGGCACAGAAACTCGGACAATGTCAGCACCAACCTTTTCCAGGTCGCTGATCTGGCCCAGAGTGGCTTCCACATCACAGGTATCGGTATTGGTCATGCTCTGCACGGCAATCGGGGCATCCCCGCCTACGGGCACCTTGCCGACCATGATCTGGCGTGACTTGCGTCTTTTAATGGGTGATTCGGTTCTCATCAATTTGTTTCCGGTTCCAGCACTATTCTGGCCGAGTTATCGTTGCGCATACGAGCGGTGATATCCACCGCGCGCGAGTTGAAAGTCATGTCGACAACATTGGCATCACCGACCAGCACGTTGAAAGGGGCCTTGCCCCTGATGCTGAGGTCATCACCCGTGTCCAGCATGTCGTTGTAGAGCCGGATGCTGTCACCGTTGTCCACCTCGATCCAGCTGGCGCCGGTAAAATGCACTTCCAGCATGTCCTCACCGTCGCTTTCCAGCTGCACCACCCGGCTGTTGTCCTGCTCGATCACAGTGTAATCCGGCAGCCCGGATTGGCTTGCCTCGGTTGATGCAGCCAGCGTATCGACCACGTTTTCCGCTGCTTCAGCTGCCTCCGCCAGGCCTGCTGACACGATCTCTTCGGTGGTCGCCAGGACGACCCCATCATTGTCATTGCGTGCTGCAGCATCCACACTGTCAACGGCATCAGCGGCAACCGTATCTTCAATCGGCATCGCCGCTTTCACGCTGCTCATGCCTGCCTGGTGCCCGCCTGTTCTTTCAGCAAGACCGGCCATCCTCGCCGCCGCGGTAACCGGTGTCTGCACAGGTGTCTCTGGAATCTCGGCAATGGCGCCGGCACCGGATTCAGCCATTACGGCATCGGACGCCTTGCTGCGCGAAAACCACCAGCTGGCTGCCATCACCACGACAATTATTGCCGCGGCACACACCATCCAGCGCATATTCTGGTCGTAGGCCTTCTTCGCCCGGATGACGTTAGCCTCGGTCTCTTCACTTTTCTCCAGTGCTGCCGTGAAACGCTCGTAGCTGAGCATGATCTCCTCGACGTCGGCACCCAGCAGCCTGGCATAGGAGCGGAAATAACCTTTAACGAAGGTCTTGCCAGGCAGCTTGTCGTACTGGTCGCTTTCCAGAGCCTTCACGTAATGCGCAGTCATGTGCAGTGCGTCTGCCACCCTGCCGTGACTGAGCCCGAGTTCCTCGCGCTTCTTTTTCAGCATCTGGCCAGGAGATGGCCAGTTGAATGCAGGAGCGTTCTCCGGCTGGCTGATTGGCAGGTCGGTCTCGGTCATTCGAATTCCTGCTGGTACAGCGTGTATTCGTTACTGTTCGGAAAATTGGTGCGCAGTAATTCGCCATACTGCATGGCATTGGCTTCATTCTGCAGGGCATTTTCCAGCCTCGCCCCTATCAGCAGGCTGCGGGCGCTGTGCCCGATCCGGTAAAACTGGATCAGCGTGAGATAATTGCGCCAGTATGCCCTGGCCTGCAGCACATCCTCCCGGTTGAGGTTGATGGCGGTCAGTTCGAGCGCGGAGCGCAACTGGTTGGGATTGAGCTGGAGCGCGCGGGCGAAGGCGCGTTCGGCATCTTCCGTGCGGTTCAGGCGCTGCGCGGCGATGCCCATGTTCTCGAAAGCCTGCGGACGCTGCGGATACTCGGTATCGCTGACCACCCGCTCCAGCTCGTCGTAGGCATCCTCGATGCGGTTCTCGGCAAACAGGAAGGCGGCATAATTGTTGCGCGCCTTGGAGTTGCTGCCGTCGATGCGCAGGGCGCGGCGGAAACTCTGCTCAGCCAGCTCCGGTTCACCTTCACGGGCGTAGATCAGGCCCCAGGTGGAGAACATTTCACTGTTGTTGGCATCGATTTTGGCGGCGTTGTTGAGGTGACGCTTGGCGCTGGCCAGGTCGTTCTCATCCAGGTAACCGACGGCCAGCTGGAGGTAGTTTTCCAGGGCTTCCTCATCGGAACGCTCGACATTGAAAACGGGATTGGTGGTTTCTGTGACACAGCCGGCCAATACGACCAGGCATCCTGCCGCCAGGAGCATCGAAGCGGTGCGTTTTACTGCTTGGTGTAGCCTGGATGCCAACATAGCCTGTGACTGCCCCTAAAACCCTGATTTTAACCTAATGTCTTAATTTTACTGAATCTTTAGACGCTGAACGGGCACTGATTGTTCCGCATCCTGCTGCATAAGGGCCCGGTAGCGGGCACTGCGGCGGGTGGTATCGTCCACCATGCCCACCAGCTGCCCGCAGGCAGCCCCGATTTCATCCCCGCGGGTTGTTCTGATGGTCACCGTGTAGCCGGCATCCCTCAGGATCTTCTGGAAATTGGATATAGCGGCATTGCTGGAGCGCTTGTACTGTGAACCCGTGAAAGGGTTGAACGGGATCAGGTTTATCTTGCTGGGCGTATTGCGCAGCAGTTCGGCCAGTTCGCGGGCATGCTGGCGATGGTCGTTGACGCCGGCGATGAGGATGTACTCAATGGTGGCCTGGCGACTGTCCGGCAGGGATGCCAGGTAAGCATTGGTGCTCCTGAGCAACTCGCGAATGGGATACTTGCGATTGATCGGTACGATCTGGCTGCGTAGTTCATCGTTCGGGGCGTGCAGGGAGATGGCCAGGGATGCATCCGTGTAATCCTTCATCCGGTCCAGGGCCGGAACGACACCCGATGTGCTGATGGTGACGCGGCGCTTCGAGAGGCCATAGCAGTTGTCTTCCATCATGAGGCTGACAGCGTTCATGACATTGTCGAAGTTGAGCAGAGGCTCGCCCATGCCCATCATCACCACGTTGGTGACACGGCGCGGCGACTTGGTTCCGAAGCAGCCAAGTTCGCGGTTGGCCAACCACAACTGGCCGATGATTTCGGCAGTGGTCAGGTCACTGTTGAAGCCCTGCTTGCCTGTGGCGCAGAAGGAGCAATCGAGACTGCAACCGGCCTGTGAGGAAATACACAGTGTGCCGCGGCCGGCTTCTGGAATGAAAACCGTTTCAATGCTGCTGCCACTGGCCACTTCAACGATCCACTTGTGGCAGCCGTCAGCGGCATCGTAGCGTTCACGGATTTGCGGCGGGCGAACTTCCGCACATTCCTTGAGGCGCACACGCAGGGCCTTGCTGATGTTGGTCATTTCGTCGAAGTCAGTGACTCCGTACTGGTGAATCCATTTCAGCAGCTGTATAGCGCGAAAAGGCTTTTCTCCCTGTTCAAGAAGAAAAGCCTCCATTTGTTGCCTGCTCAGACCAAGTAGGTTGGTCACATTGTGCGGCATTTGAGTGTTACCCCATCAGAATTTGCGCGGGCAGATTTCCTCAGCCTTGAAAAAATAACTGATTTCCCTTTCCGCTGATGCCGGTGAATCGGAGCCGTGCACAGCATTGGCGTCAATCGACTTGGCGAAATCGGCACGGATGGTGCCGGGAGCAGCCTGCGCGGGATTGGTTGCACCCATCAGTTCACGATTGCGGGCGATGGCATTGTCGCCTTCCAGGACCTGGACGATAACGGGCCCGGATGTCATGAATTCCATCAGATCGTTAAAAAAGCCTTTGCCCTTGTGCTCGGCATAAAAACCACCGGCTGAATCTTCATTCAGCTGCAGCATTTTCATGGCAACCACTTTCAAGCCGCCTTTCTCAAATCGGCTGACGATTTCACCGATCACGTTCTTGCCGACGGCATCCGGTTTGATGATGGATAAAGTACGTTCAACTGACATGCAATTCTCTCCGCTTGGATAATCTACTGCCTTGCTGCCCGCTGGCCGGCGGGCCTAACAAAACGGCGTATTGTACGCGCCTTTGGGAGGATTTTGTACCTGAAAACTCTGGAATTCCGGGCTTTTTGGGGTGGCAGGCGGTTCCGGCTACAACTCTTCGATCCAGGCTTGCTGAATGGCTTCGAGGATTTTTTCCCCGCTTCTCCTTGGATCGTCGTCGAAACCGTCCAGCTCGCAGACCAGGCGGTGCAGGTCAACGAAATTGATGGTCCGGGGATCCACATCCGGGTGGCTCTCAGCCAGCTCGATGGCGATGTCCAGGGTATCGATCCATTTCATGGCAGGCGCTTGCTCCTAGTGGTTTTCTGACACCATGTTGATGGTGTATTTGGGGATTTCCACGACCAGGTCTGAATCCGTCACCCGGGCCTGGCACCCCAGCCGGGATTCGGGCTCGAGGCCCCAGGCCTTGTCCAGCATGTCATCCTCGTCCTCGGTGGATTCCGCCAGGGAATCGAAGCCTTCCCGGACGATCACGTGGCAGGTCGTACAGGCACAGGATTTTTCACAGGCATGTTCCAGCGCTATGCCGTTTTTCAGGGCGACATTGAGGATCGTCTCCCCTGTCTGGGCGTCAACTTCCTTGCCCTCGGGGCAAATTTCCTGGTGGGGTAAAAATCGGATAGTCGGCATTCTTCGTCGCTTCCTCAGTCGTATTCCTGAATCTTGTGGCCTGTCAGTGCGGTTTTGATCTGCGAGTCCATGCGCCTGCCGGCAAATACCAGGCTGGCTTCGTTGAGCGCTTCGGCCGCCGCATGAATGGCATCGGCGTCGTCACTGTCAATCAGCCTGGCCAGTTTCTCCATGCCGTCGGTGAGCGCTGCGTATTCGGACTCGTCCAGCAGCTGCCTGCCGTCTGCCGCAAGCGCACTTTCCAGCGCTTCGATTATGCGTTGTGCTTCCACTCGGCTTTCCTGCAGCGCCCTCGCCGCCTTGTCGCTGGCCGCCGCTGCAAAGGAGTCGGTGATCATGCGTTCAATATCCTTTTCCGCCAGTCCGTAGGACGGCTTGATCACGACACTACTGGAAATCCCGGTACTCAGCTCCTTCGCCTGGACCTCCATGAGTCCGTCGGCATCCACCTGGAACATCACTTCGATTACGGCCGCTCCGGCCACCATAGGGGGTATTCCCTTCAGTTCGAACCTGGCCAGCGACCGGCAATCGGCAACCAGTTCCCGCTCTCCCTGCATGACATGCAGTGACATTGCAGTCTGGCCATCCTTGTACGTCGTGAACTGCTGGGCGCGCGCCACCGGTATCGTGGTATTGCGGGGAATTATCTTTTCCATCAGCCCGCCCATGGTTTCGATACCGAGGGACAGGGGGATGACATCGAGCAGCAGGATTTCGTCGCCATACTTGTTGCCGGCCAGGACATCGGCTTGCAGCGCGGCGCCAATGGCGACCACCTTGTCGGGATCGATCTCGGTATGCACGGGTGACCCGAAAAATTCTGCCACGCGTTCGCGCACCCGTGGCGTACGGGTGGAGCCGCCCACCATGACCACGTCAGATATTTCGCCGACGGTCATCCTGGCATCACGCAGGACACGACGACATGCCTTGATGGTCCTGTCGATGATGGCGTCAACGATGCCGTCGAATTCCTGGCGGCCCAGCGTGCCGCTCCAGTGCTCAAAGGTTATTTCTGCGTTGCCCGCCTCGGTCAGGGTGTGCTTGGCATCGCGTGCAACAGCGGCCAGTGCATTGCGCCGGCTGTAGGACAGCGGCTCTTCGATGCCGGCCTGTTCGAGTATCCATTGCCCAACAAGCCGGTCGATATCATCACCACCAAGCGCAGCATCGCCACCTGTCGCCAGCACCTTGAATACACCCTGTTCGAGGCGCATCAATGAGACATCGAAGGTCCCGCCACCAAGGTCGTAAATGATGACGGTTTCTTCCTTTTTACGGTCGAGGCCGTAAGCCACTGCGGCGGCGGTGGGCTCGCCCAGCAGGCGCAGGACATTGATGCCGGCCAGCCTGGCGGCGTCCTTGGTGGCCTGGCGCTGGGCCTCGTCAAAATATGCAGGCACGGTGATGACGGCGCCGTCGATTGGCCCACCCAGTTCCGTCTCGGCGCGCGACACCAGTTCGCGCAAGATCTGCGCCGATATTTCCACCGGGCTCTTGTCACCGGCAATAGTCCGGACCAGGGGCATGCCGCCCCGGGGATCAGGCACAATCTCGTAGGGAAGGTCGTAGTCGATATCCGCGATGCCACGACCCATAAGCCGTTTCACCGAGGAGATGGTGTTGGCGGCGTCGTTGGTGCCGCGGTTCCTGGCTGCATCACCCACGATCACCGCGCCATCTTGGGCAAAATGGACCACCGATGGCACCAGGCAGTGTCCGGCATGATCGCACAGAGTGTGCGCATGGCCCTCATTCGCCACGGCCACCAGGGAATTGGTCGTACCCAGGTCGATACCCACCGCGCGCTTGCGCACGGCGTGGGCGGGGGGCTTGCTTTGTCCCGGTTCTGAAATGCTGAGTAAGGCCAAGAGTTGTCCGTTGCTTGTTATTAATCAGTAATCGAGGAGATTTTCTTCAACCGCATCTATTTCATCGAGCAGCTTGTACAGAAACTGCAGCCGGTTATAGCGCTGCTTGGCTTCAGAAAATTGTCCTTGCCCATAGAGGGATTCAAACTCCACCAGGGCTGCATTCGTTGCGCTGGACACTTCAGCCTTCATGGCATCGAGGCCTGCCATATCCTCTTGTTCCCCGAGCGCTTCCAGCTGTTCGCGCAGGATCATCTGTCTGTGCAGAAAGTCCGCACCGAAATGGGCCTGGTTATGTTCTTCGGCATCAACGCCTTGCAGCGCCAGCAAGTGCGCTGCCCGCTTCAACGGCGACTTCAGGGTGACGTAGGCATCGTTGACCAGGCTGGTCTTTTGCAGGGCCTGCAGGCGTTTGCTGTCATCTGCTCCGGTAAACCGGTCAGGATGCCACGCGGCCTGCAGCTGCTTGTACCGGCTCTCGAGTTCGGCGGCATCGACCTGGAACGTCCGGGGCATTTCAAACAGGTCAAAGTAGTTAATAACGGAGTTAATCAAAATCGTTCAGGCAGCTTGCTGTGTGGACAGGAGAACGCGGGCAGCGTCAGACGCTGAAGCTTTCACCGCAACCGCATTCACCCTTGGCGTTCGGGTTCCTGAATTCGAAACCTTCGTTGACGCCGACCTTGACGAAGTCCATTTCCGTACCGTCGAGATAGACAAGGCTTTTCGGGTCCACCACGATCTTTACGCCGTGATCCTCGAACACCTTGTCCGCAGATTGTAATTCATCCACGAACTCCAGCACGTAAGCCATGCCGGAACAGCCGGTAGTGGTGACACCGACCCTGATCCCAAGGCCCTTGCCCCGGTGCCGCAACTGGGAGGCCACGTGCCTGGCGGCCGATTCTGTCAGGGTTATTGCCATGATTGACTGCTTCCTACGTTACTGCTTGCTTGAATCTGCCATTACTCGGCGTCGACGGCTTCACCGCGTTTCTTCTTCACGTCGCTGATCGCCGCCTTGATGGCGTCTTCCGCCAGAACGGAGCAGTGAATCTTCACCGGGGGCAAACCAAGTTCTTCGGCGATCTCGGTATTGCGAATCCTGGCGGCGTCATCGATAGTGCGGCCCTTTACCCACTCTGTCAGCAGGGAGCTGGAGGCGATGGCGGAACCGCAGCCGTAGGTCTTGAATTTGGCGTCCTCGATGACACCTTCCTTGTTGACCTTGATCTGCAGGCGCATGACATCGCCACAGGCGGGCGCGCCCACCATACCGGTGCCAACATTCTCGTCATCTTCGTCGAGCCGCCCCACGTTGCGGGGATTTTCATAATGGTCGAGTACCTTGTCTGAATAGGCCATGTTATTTACCTGCACCTTTGTCTCTGTTCATGTTGCTACCTCTGATACTTTTCAACTTCCAATTTCCAACTTCAATGCGCTGCCCACTTGACCTTGCTGATGTCGACACCATCCTTGAACATGTCCCATAACGGTGACAGTTCACGGAGCTTGCCGACAGCTTCCCTGACTTTCGCCACTGCCGTGTCCACGTCCTCTTCGGTGGTGAAACGGCCGATGCTGAAACGCAGCGAACTGTGCGCCAGCTCGTCGTCCATGCCCAGGGCGCGCAGGACATAGGATGGCTCCAGGCTCGCCGAGGTGCATGCTGAACCCGAGGAAACCGCCAGGTCCTTCAATGCCATGATCAGGGATTCGCCTTCGACGAAGTTGAAACTCACGTTGATGTTGCCCGGCACGCGATGATCCAGGTCGCCGTTGATGTAGACCTCTTCCATGCCTTCCAGGCCTTTCAGGAAGCGATCGCGCAGGGCACGAACGCGCACGGCCTCATCATGCATCTCTTCCTTGGCGATACGAAAGGCTTCTCCCATGCCGACGATCTGGTGCGTGGGAAGTGTGCCGGAACGCATGCCGCGTTCATGTCCGCCCCCATGCATCTGGGCTTCCAGCCTGACGCGCGGCTTGCGGCGCACATACAGCGCGCCGACACCCTTGGGGCCGTAGGTTTTATGGGCCGAGAAAGACATCAGGTCGACCGGCATGTCCTGGAGATCGATATCAATCTTGCCTGTGCTCTGCGCGGCATCGACATGGAAGAGCACCTTCTTGTCGCGGCATACCTGGCCAATGGCCTTGATATCGTTGATCACGCCAATCTCGTTGTTGACGTGCATGAGGGATACGAGGATGGTGTCGTCGCGAATGGCTTCTGCTACCGCCTGCGGCGAGATCAGGCCTTTCGTGTCGGGATCAAGGTAGGTGACCTCGAAGCCTTCGCGCTCCAGCTGGCGGCAGCTGTCCAAAACCGCCTTGTGTTCGATCTTGGAAGTGATGATGTGCTTGCCCTTGTTCTTGTAGAAATGCGCCGCACCCTTCAGGGCCAGATTGTCTGATTCGGTGGCACCCGAGGTCCATACGATCTCGCGTGGATCACAGTTCACCAGGTCTGCCACGTGCTGACGCGCCTCTTCCACGGCTTCCTCGGCCTTCCAGCCGAACACGTGTGAACGTGACGCCGGGTTGCCGAAATTGCCTTCCAGGGTGAGGCATTCGACCATCTTGTCGCGCACCCTCGGGTCGACCGGGGTGGTGGCTGAATAGTCAAAGTAAATCGGTATCATTTTTTAACTCCGGTACTGCCTGCTTGCTTCGGTATTTACAATTCGTTCCAGGTTACAGTGAGCTCGCAGCGATGCGCTCCAGCGTACTGCCGGTTTTTTCACTGCTTCCTTCGTCACGTGAACCATGCTTGATGCGTTGGGACTGGTTGCGGGCGATGACCTCGATCTCCCGCTTGGACACCAGGTCCGCCAGCGTGATATCGCTGAGGAACTTGTGAATTTGTGCACTGAGGTCTTCCCACAGGTGGTGGGTCAGGCACATTTCACCGCCATGGCAATCACCCTTGCCCTGGCACTTGGTGGTATCCAGGGATTCGCTCACGGCATCGATGATTTCAGCCACGTCTATCTCCGAACCCTTCCTGCCGAGCAGGTATCCACCGCCGGGACCGCGGACACTGCTGACCAGATCCTGCTTGCGCAGTTTGGCAAACAACTGTTCGAGATAGGACAGGGAGATGTCCTGGCGCTTGGAAATATCGCTCAGGGTGACCGGGCCCCTGCTGGCATTGATGCTCAGGTCCAGCATGGCGGTCACGGCATAACGGCCTTTGGTAGTCAGTCTCATGGTTGTTCACCAAGCGTGTATAGATGGCGCGGATTATGCAATAACCGACTAATTTGGTCAAGTATATAACGTAGTAATTTAGTCAGGTAAGCCCGCCTGTCAGGCTTCGGGGTCCCTTTTCCTGGCCAGCTTGGCCTGGGTCGCCGTCAATGTGCCCCGCAGGAGATTGATTTCCATGCGGTCCGGCCGTATGCGGGTATACAGCCGTCGCAGGCGGGTCATGAGCTGGCGGGGTGCCTTGGGATCCAGCACCTCAATCTGGGTCAGCACCTCCTCGAGGTGAGCCAGGAAACCTTCGGTCTCAGCCACCGTGGCCAGGGGCTGATCCCAGAAATCCTCCCCAGTTCCGGTATTTCCCCTATCTTCAGTGCCATCACCGGGATTCTCCCCTTGTTCCTTGTCCCTGGCACCTTGCTCCTGCAATGCCGCCTTGCGAATCTCGTAGCACAGCACCATCACCGCGGCTGCCACGTTCAGCGAGGAATATTCTTCATTGGCGGGAATCTGGACATGGAAATGGCAGCGGCGCAATTCCTCGTTGCTGAGACCGTTGTCTTCCCGGCCAAACACCAGGGCGACATCGTTCTGCCGGCCGGCCAGCACGAGCTTCTGCGCACATTCCTGCGGATCGACCATGGGCCAGGGTATGCCCCGGGAACGTGCACTGGTTCCGATGACCAGGCCGCAATCGGCGATAGCGGCATCGAGCGAATCGACTACCACCGCGTTATCAAGGATATCCAGCGCGGAAGCGGCCCTGCCGAGCGCAACGCCGGACGGATAGTCCCTCGGCTCAACCAGATACAGGCTGGCCAGGCCCATGTTCTTCATGGCCCTCGCCGCAGCGCCGATATTCCCCGGGTGGGATGTTTGTACGAGCACAATGCGAATGCGCTTGAGTTCTTGCATTGTCTGCCTTTATTGAGCGTTTTCAGGGCGCGATATGATAGCAGAGTTCAGCGGGATTCCTCGCTCTACAAGTTCCAAGTCTTTTGCTATCATGCGCAGCACTTTTTTCGCCACGCCTCTTTCATCATGCACGCCATCACCAATATCGGTCTGCGGGCCGCCCGCATCGCTTCCGAGCACATCCTGCAGGCATGGGAACGTCCCGACCGTCTTCGCGTGTCCGAAAAAGGCCCGAATGATTATGTGACCGATGTCGACAGGAAGGTGGAAGAGATCCTGGTCGATCACATCCGACAGTCCTATCCCGGCCACGGCTTCATGTGCGAGGAAGCCGGCATCATCGAAGGCTCCGATGGCGAGACCCAGTGGATTATCGACCCCATCGACGGCACACGTAATTTCATTCTCGGTTTTCCGCATTTCTGCATTTCCATGGCCTGCCTGAAAAAAGGCAAGCTCGAGCACGCCATCATTCTCGACCCGGTGAAAAACGAGGAATTTACGGCGACCCGTGGCAGCGGCGCCCAACTCAACGGCCATCGCCTGCGTGTCAGCACGCGCACTGCTGTCGATGGCGCCACGGTAAGCCTGAGTTGTGCGGGACTGAAGAACTACGACACCCTGATGGCAATCCAGGGCAATCTGAAAGGCATAGTTGGTGCCATTCGCATGAGCGGGTCCGCCGCGCTCGACCTGGCCTACATGGCTGCAGGCCGCACCGATGCCGGCTGGATGTCCGGCATGAACCAGTGGGATATTGCCGCGGGCATCCTGCTGATCCGCGAAGCCGGCGGCTTCATCAGCGACTCGGCTGGCAATCCCGACTGCCTGGATAGCGACGATCTCGTCTTCAGCAATGCCAAATGCTTCAAGCCCTGGCTGAAACTCATCTCAAAAGCCAACTGATCCAGAACGAAGGCGCCGCAGGCGGAATTGGCTGCGCCAATTCCACGGGACAGACCGCGCAGCGCTCTGTCCCTGTCTTACGGCAAAGCATCCACCTCTTCGCCTTCCTTGACGGGTGGCATCAGGTCTTCTTTCGACACTTCCATGTAGGTCAGGATCTCTGACGCCACATAAATGGATGAATAGGTGCCGATACCGATACCCACGATAAGCGCCGTCGCGAATCCGTGTATCATCTCCCCGCCGAACAGAGACAGGGCAATGAGCACCAGCAATGTCGTGCCGGAGGTGATCAGCGTTCTGTCGAGCGTCTGGGTGATGGAGTAGTTGATGACATCGATCGGTTCGGTCTGGCGTAATATCCGGAAGTTCTCGCGGATGCGGTCGAACACGACGATGGTGTCGTTGAGGGAATAACCGATTACAGCCAGCACGGCTGCCAGCACGGTCAGGTCGAAATCGATCTTGAAGAATGAAAACCACCCCAGCGTGATGGTGACGTCGTGGGCAAGGGCCGCCACGGCGCCTACGGCAAACTTGTACTGGAAGCGCAGCGAGATGTAGATCATGATCATGATCAGCGCCACCAGCATGCCGAGGCCGCCCTGCTCCCTGAGCTCTTCGCCCACCTGGGCGCCAATGAAGCCGGTGCCGAGTATCTCCACTTGCGACGTGGAATTTGCCTGCAATGCCGCCAGTATGATGTCCGTTGCCTGGGCCGCTTCAACCTGGTCGACGTCCGCCGAACCGGTTTCCTGGATGCGGATCTGCACATCCCGGTCGGTGCGGAAATTCACCACTTCGAAACTCTCGTAACCTGCGCCGCGAATGGTTTCGCGGATCTGTTCCAGGTCGGGCGCCTCTGTGTAGGAGACCTGGATCTGGGTGCCGCCCGTGAAGTCCAGGCCGAACTGCATGCCGTTGACGATAAAGGAACCGATCGATATTAAAAGCAGGATTGCCGAGAATACCGTCGTCGGATTCCGGTAATCCATGAACCTGATGACTTTGATATCCGCCATGTTTTAAACCTCGGTTGCCGGTCTGGCTTGCGGTGGCGTGATTTTCGCGCCAATGGAAATGCTCTTCACATTACGCCCGCCGTAAATCAGGTTGATGATCGCCCTGGTCACCATGATGGCGGTGAACATGGACGTGATGATGCCAATGGACAGGGTCACTGCGAACCCGCGCACCGGGCCGGTACCAATCGAATACAGGATGATCGCAACCAGGAAGGTGGTGATGTTGGCATCGAAAATGGTGATAAAGGCGCGTCCGAAACCGTTGTCGATGGCTTTCTGCACTGGCATGCCTTCTTTCAATTCTTCACGTATCCTGCCGAAGATGAGCACGTTGGCATCCACCGCCATACCCACGATCAGCACGATACCCGCTATGCCGGGCAGTGTGAGCGTTGCGCCGATTATCGACATGATCGCAACAATCAATATCAGGTTCACCGCCAGCGCAATGTTCGCCGCGATTCCGGCAACCCGGTACCAGACCAGCATGAAAGCAACCACCAGTCCGAGGCCGATCTCCACCGACAACAGGCCCTTGTCAATATTGTCCTGGCCCAGGCTCGGGCCGATGGCATATTCCTCGAGGAAATACATGGGGGCAGCCAGGGCGCCGGAGCGAATCAGCAGCGCCAGGTCGTTGGCTTCATTGGCCGCCACGCCGGTGATGCGGAACTGGCGGCCAAGGGCGGACTGGATTACCGGCGCAGAAATCACGCGTTCCTCGACATAGGGTTCGGAGCGGGTGACCAGTTCACCGTTTTCATCGCGCACCGTCACCGAACGGGTCTTGGTCTCTATCAGCAGGATCGCCATGCGCCTGCCGATATTGGCGCGGGTGATTTCGTTGATGCGCCTTGCCCCCACGGCATCCATCGACAGGTTTACCTGGGGCAGGCTGGTCTGCGGATCGAAAGCGGACTGGGCGTTGGTGACATTCTCGCCGCTGACGATGATCTCCCTTTCGATCAGCAATGGCAGGCCATCGGGATCATTGTATTCAAGCGTGGTCCCCGGCGCGGCCCCTGGTTCGGCGACAAGATGGAACTGCAGCGTCGCCACGGCGCTGATCAGGTCCTTCGCGCGGGTGGTGTCCTGGATGCCCGGCAGCTCGATGATGATGCGGTCGGTGCCCATCGGCGCCACGTTGGGCTCCTTCACGCCAAGTTCGTCGACACGTGAACGCAGGGTCGTGAGGTTCTGCTGTACCGCGTATTCCTGCAACTGCTGCTGAGCCAGGTCGCTCATGGTGTAGTAAAGCAGGAAATCGCCGCCGGTCTCAGCAGTACGGAACAGGAAATCGGGGAATTCGTCGCGCATCACGTCGATCGCCGACGAACGGGTTTCGGCATCGGTGAAGCGGATGACAATACGGTTCTGTGCATCCACGTCCAGAGGCGGCCGATAACGCAGCCCCTCTTCCCTGAACAGGGTGCGCATGGTAGCGATGGAATCGTTAAGCTGTTTGTTGACTGCGGCATCGAGGTCCACTTCCATCAGGAAGTGCACGCCGCCCTGCAGGTCGAGACCGTAAGTCATCGGGCCCGCGCCCATGGACTGCAGCCAGGACGGTGTATTGGGGGCCAGGTTCAGCGCCACGATGTATTCGTCCGGCAAGGCCAGGTTGATGATTTGCTGGGCCCGGCTCTGGTCATCACCGTTGCGCAGGCGGATAAGACCGATGCCGTCATCGATGACGGGGTCGAAGAATTCGATACCGTCGGCGCCCAGGGCAAAGGTGGCGCTGTCGATTGCACTCTGGTCAACGATGCCGTCGTCGTGGGAAATCTGGATCGCCGGGTCAGGTGCGTAGAAATTTGGCGCCGCATAGACAAGCGCCAGCAGCGTGACAGCGATGATCAGAAGATTTTTCCAGAGCGGGTATTTGTTCAGCATGAGTGGTATCCGGGAACTCTCGTGGAAAAGCCTTTATATCGACTTGATGGTGCCCTTCGGCAGGACGGCTGCGATCGCTGACTTCTGCATCTTGATCTCGACGTTGTCATTGATCTGCAGGACGATATAGGTCTCATCGACCTTGGTCAGCTTGCCGAGGATGCCGCCGTTGGTCATCACTTCATCACCCTTGTTAAGGCTCGACATCAGGTCCTTGTGCTCCTTGGCGCGCTTGGACTGCGGACGCCAGATCAGGAAATAGAAGATCAGGGCAAAGCCGCCGAAGAAGATGATGTTGAAGATCGCGGAAGGCTGCTGAGCGCCTGCCTCTGCCTGTGCGTAGGCGGAACTGATAAAGAAATCCATAAGCATCCCCGAATGTTGTTATTACAGTTATTTGGACAATATTAACGCTTGGCGCATGGCCCGAATACGGCTTGCTGACACGGCTGGTCAGTCCTGCAACCCCTCCAGAATCCGCTGTTCGGCGTGGAAGGATTTCGCGAAGTCGGCCAATGTACCCTGTTCTATTGCGCTGCGCAAATCAGCCATGAGGCGCTGGTAATAGTGCAGGTTGTGGATGGTGTTGAGCACCGCGCCCAGCATCTCCTTGCACTTGTCCATATGGTGTAGATAGGACCGGCTGAAGTTTTTACAAGTGTAGCAGGCACAATTTACGTCGATCGGCGCCAGGTCGTCGCGGTAGCGGCTATTGCGCAGCTTGAGCAGACCCTGTGAAGTGAACAGGTAGGCGTTCCTGGCATTGCGGGTCGGCATGACGCAATCGAACATGTCCACGCCCCGCTCCACCGCGCCCACCAGGTCGGACGGTGTGCCAACGCCCATCAGGTAGCGCGGTCTGTCGGCCGGCATTTCCCGGACCAGCACATCCAGGACCGCCCACATTTCCTCCTTGGGCTCGCCCACGGACATGCCGCCGATGGCGTAACCATCAAAGCCGATTTCCGTCAGGGCCTGCAGGGACTCCAGGCGCAGGGCCGGATACATGCCGCCCTGCACGATGCCGAACAGCGCACCCGGTGCATCACCGTGCGCCTCCTTGCAGCGCCTGGCCCAGCGCATGGACAGTTCCATGGATGCACGCGCCTCCGCCTCCGTGGCCGGATACGGGGTGCATTCGTCGAAGACCATGACGATGTCGGACCCCAGGGCATGCTGGACGGCAATGGAGGATTCTGGACTCAGGAACACCTTGTCACCATTTACCGGTGACCGGAATTCGACTCCCGCCTCCGAAATTTTGCGCAACTCCCCGAGACTGAATACCTGGAAGCCGCCGGAGTCGGTGAGGATGGGCTTGTTCCAGCCCATGAAGTCATGCAGGTCGCCGTGTTTGCGGATGACGTCCGTCCCCGGGCGCAGCATCAGGTGAAAGGTATTGCCCAGCAGGATCTGTGCGCCACTGTCGGCGACCTGGTCTGGCGTCATCCCCTTCACGGAGCCGTAAGTGCCGCAGGGCATGAAGGCCGGCGTTTCAACGACACCGCGGGGAAAGGTTAATTTCCCGCGGCGTGCGACGGCATCGGTATGGGTAATCTGGAATTGCATGAAAGCCTCAAGCCTCAAGCTTCAAGCCGCAAGGGGGTGCGTATCCGAATTTACTTGCGGCTTGTGGCTTGCGGCTTGTGACTGGTTCAGGGCAGAAGATCCTTGACGCCGTCCCTTTCCTCGGAAAGTTCGGCTGCGGTCTTGTCCATCAGGTCACGGCTGAAATCGTTGATCTTGAGTCCCTGCACGATGGTGTACTCGCCATTGGCACAGGTGACCGGATAGGAATATACCAGGCCCTCGGGAATACCGTAGCTGCCGTCGGACGGAATCGCCATGCTGACGATTTTGCCGTTCGTGCCAAGCGCCCAGTCGCGCATGTGCTCGATGGCTGCATTGGCGGCGGATGCGGCACTGGACAGTCCTCGTGCCTTGATGATGGCGGCGCCGCGCTGCTGCACGGTCGGGATGAAATCCTTGGCCACCCAATCCTGGTCAACCAGGCCGGTCGCATCCTTGCCGTCCACCTTGCAGTGATGGATGTCGGGATACTGGGTGGCGGAGTGGTTGCCCCAGATGATCATGCTTTCCACGTCCGTGGTGTGCTTGCCGGTCTTGCCGGCCAGCTGCGCCATGGCGCGGTTATGGTCGAGACGGGTCATGGCAGTGAACTGGCCCGGCTTGAGATCCGGGGCATTGCGGTAGGCAATCAGGGCATTGGTGTTGGCGGGGTTGCCGACGACGATAACCCTGACATCACGACTGGCATGGTCGTTTATGGCCTTGCCCTGGACGGAGAAGATGGCGGCGTTGGCTGCCAGCAGGTCCTTGCGCTCCATGCCGGGTCCGCGCGGACGTGCGCCCACCAGCAGACAGTAATCGGCACCCTTGAAGGCGACATTGGGATCATCGGTCTGGACGATGCCATGCACCAGGGGGAAGGCGCAGTCCTCGAGCTCCATCGTGACACCTTTCAGGGCTTCCAGGGCCGGCGTGATTTCCAGGAGCTGAAGGATGACGGGCTGGTCCTTGCCCAGCATTTCGCCGGCGGCGATCCTGAAGAGAAGTGAATAACTGATCTGACCTGCAGCGCCGGTGACGGCAACCCTGACTGGCGATTTCATCGATAACATTCCTGTTGAATTTGAGATATGTGGGTAATTTGACGGCTGGCGATTATATCAATTTGCGAGGGACAAGGAACAAGGAGCAAGGAACAAGGGGGTAATTTTTCAGGTTTTCATGGATTTCAACCCCTTGCTGCTTGTTCCTTGCTCCTAGAAAGACCAACTTTAATGCTATGATGCGACCGTTCCCATGAAGTGAATCAGGCATGAGAAAGACTAAAATCATCTGCACTATCGGCCCTGCCACCAGCAATTACGAGATGCTGCAGCAAATGTACGAGGCCGGCATGAACATCATCCGCCTCAACATGTCGCATGCGACCCACAAGTGGGCCGATCGCATGATTGAACATATCGTCGAGCTCAACAAGCACACCACCTACCCCGTCGGCATCCTGCTCGACACCCAGGGGCCGGAAATCAGGACGAGCGTCCTGGAAAACGATCTCAACCTGAAAACCGGCGATGAAATTTCCATATCGGTGCGTGACGGCATCGATGTCGAGGAGTCCTCGTTCCGTATCAACTATGACGAATTGATCGACACCGTCAAAGTGGGTGACAAGATCACCGTCGACAACGGCCTCATCAATCTCGAGGTGCTGGAGAAAAATCCGCCGATCATGCGCTGCAAGGTGCTGGACGGCGGCGTGCTGGGCAGCAAGAAGCACGTCAACCTGCCGGGCATTCGCGTCAACCTGCCCTCGCTGACCACCAAGGACCGCGAGGACATCCTGTTCGCCATGGAGCGCGAAGTCGATTTCATCGCGCTGTCCTTCGTGCGCGAAGCGAAGGATGTTGTCGAATTGCGGGAGCTGATGGTGCAGGCGAACCCGGAACGCGCCGCCGCCATGAAAGTGATCGCCAAGATCGAGGACCAGCAGGGCCTGCGCAATCTCGAGGAAATCATCGCTGTCTCTGACGGCATCATGGTCGCACGCGGCGATCTCGGCGTGGAAATCGACCTGGCTGAGCTGCCCAACGTGCAGCGTCGGATCGTACGCCTGTGTGCGGAGAACGGACGTCGCGTCATCGTCGCAACCCACCTGCTGGAATCCATGATCGAGAACCCGATACCGACCCGGGCGGAGGTGACCGACGTCGCCAACGCGGTCTACGAGGAAGCCGATGCCGTGATGCTTTCCGGTGAAACAACTGTAGGCAAGCACCCGATTCGCTGCATCAAGTACCTCAACGACATCGCCCTGGCCGCGGAAAGCAAACGCGGCCTGCGTTTTACCGAGCAGCTGATCAAGAGCACGGACAAGGAACACCTGGCCGCCAATGCGGCAGAACTGGCCGACGACATGCGCGTCAAAGGCATTCTTTGCGTCACGCGCAGCGGCACCATGGCAAACTTCGTCACCAATGCCCATCCGGGAACGCCCATTTACGCCTTCACCAACATTGGCCTGACCAGGCGCCTGATGACGCTCAACCGCAACCTGTTTCCCTTCAAGATCGAGTTCAGCAAGGAGCCCGAGGAAACCCTGAGCCGCGCCTTCAAGGTGCTGAAGGAAAAGGCCGGTTTCATGACCGGGGACACGGTCGTCGTGATATCGGACTTGTTGATCGATCAGGACAGCGTCGGCATCCAGGTGCGGTATATACCCTGATCGTTTAAGGTAATTTCGATAAAGGGATAAAACGATAAAGGGATAAAGCGTATGACGAGATCGGCAATGCTTCGTTTAATCCCCGCGTTGCAGTGAAACCTTTTTAGACTGCGAAATATGCCCGTTCACCAAGACTCAAATAATTGCGCTTTATCGTTTTATCCCTTTATCGAAAACGCGCAAACACCATTACCCGCGCCGCCTCACCTTCCCTGGAAGGCTCAGCCGATAAACATCGCATCCCCATAACTGAAAAACCGGTACTGTTCCCTGACGGCTTCAGCATAGGCGTCAAGCACGTTTTCACGTCCCGCAAACGCCGACACCAGCATGATGAGCGTCGATTCCGGCAGGTGGAAATTGGTCACCAGGGCATCGACGGCATGGAAGTCATAGCCGGGATAGATGAAGATGCGCGTATCCCCAAGATAGGGCTGCATCTCCCCGGACGCTGCCGCCGTCTCCAGGCAGCGCACCGATGTGGTGCCCACGGCGATGACCCTGCCGCCGCGCAGCCGACAGGCGTTCACCTGGTCGCACACCTGCTCGTTCACTTCCAGGAATTCCGCATGCATGGTGTGCTCCTCGATGGTTTCCGTACGCACAGGCTGGAAAGTTCCGGCCCCCACATGCAGCGTCACCATGGCGGTTTCGACCCCTTTCTCCCGAATGGCCGCCATCAGGGATTCATCAAAATGCAGGCCGGCTGTCGGTGCGGCGACCGCCCCCTGCTTCGTACCGTATACGGTCTGGTAACGCTCACGGTCGGCCAGTTCGTCCGCACGCTGGATATAGGGAGGCAGCGGCATGTGCCCGGCCTTTTCGGCAATGGTCATGACCGGGGCCGAAAACCTGAGCAGGAAGAAGCCTTCATCGCGGCCCAAAACCTCCGCCTCGTACTTCATGCCATCTGTTTCGAACAGCAGGATGCTGCCCGGCTTGGGCGACTTGCTGGCCCGGATCTGCGCAACCGCCTGGTTGTCACCGGTCACTCTCTCCAGCAGCACTTCCACCTGGCCGCCCGTGACCTTGGTGCCAAACAAGCGGGCAGGAATCACACGGGTATTGTTGAAGACCATGAGGTCGTCGGGCTGCAACTGGTCCAACAGGTCGGGAAAACGCCGGTGCGAGACCGCGCCTGATGCCCTGTCCATGCATAAGAGCCTGCTGTCCGTCCTGTTTGCGGTCGGATAATGGGCTATCAGGGCTTCGGGGAGGTCAAAATGAAAGTCGCTCAGTTTCACGGGCTTTACCGGTCCGGGAAAAGTTGGCCATTATAGGCACAGTGGCAGGTGACTGCTATAATTCGCACCTGCTATCCATGCCAGTTCAATGCCGGAGTGGTGAAATTGGTAGACACGTCGGATTCAAAATCCGATGCCCTTAAAAGCGTGCCGGTTCAAGTCCGGCCTCCGGTACCATACACAATAGCTTTGTATTGCTCAGTATTACTCATTTTTCAGGTTAT
>CAZVSC010000029.1:29616-36306 GCA_964629325.1 uncultured Enterobacteriaceae bacterium | reverse complement strand
GTCGCGGTCCTGACGTTGTTGCCACCGGTGCCGGCATCGTCGATCTGCAAGCCGACTTCCAGCTGCTCGATCAGCGCCAGCATGTCGTTGTATTCCGCGGCGAGGATGTCGTCGTTGCGGTTCAGGCGCGTGGCTTCGAGCTGGCGGATCCAGTCGTACATCTGCGCCAGTTCCTCGGCATTCAGCTCCAGGTCCTGCACCGCATCGCGAGCGCGTTCGGTGAACTGGTCGAGATCGCCGTAGAAGCGCGGATCGATATCGATGGGGCCGCGGTTCTGCGGGTCGATGCCGTTCCACGGTCCGAAGCGGTAGCCGCCGGCGAACTGGCGGTCACCACCACCAAAGTTGCCACCGGCCTGGTTGCCACCCTGTTGCTGGCCGCCTTGCTGTTGACCACCTTGCTGTTGTCCCTGCTGCTGACCATTGGGATCGGGCTGGCCGCCGTTCTGGTTCTGCTGGTTCGGGTCACCCGGTTGTCCATTGCCGGCCAGTTGCTGCTGCAGCTGCTGGCGCAGGGCCTGGGCCTGGCGGCGGGCGATGTCGAGGTCGGAGGTGCCCGGTGCGCCCTGGCCTTCCACCAGTTCCTGGGCCTCGGCGAGGCTTTGCGCCAGCTTGCGCATTTCGGCGGTCACCGCGCTTTCGTTGCCGGCGATATAGAGTCCGTAACCGGCGTCGATATAGAGGGCGGCGTTGGACAGGGCCTGTTCGAGTTCGTTCTCGACGATCTCCTGGTTGGCGCGCTGCAGCTCGCGTGAGGCTTCAGGCACGTCGTCACCGAAACGCTGCATGGCGCTCAGCATCTGCTCCTGCAGGCTGGACAGGTCGGCGGCCAGCTGGGTCTTCTCGCGCGCCAGCTCCCATTCTTCCTGCAGCTCCATGCCGCGACTGTTGGCATCTTCGCCGCTCTCGCGTTCGGCCACGGCCTTGGCCATGGCGTCCTGCAGCACCTGTTCCTGGCGCTGCTGTTCGCGCAGCATGCGTTCGGCCTGGTCCGCCATGTTGCTGAAGGAGGACTGCAGGTCGGCAAGCTGGTCGGCGGCGATCTGGTCGCGGGCGCCCTCGAGCTGGCGCTGCGCTTCTTCCGCGGCGCGCTGTAACTCTTCCGGGCTGGCGCCGTTGCGCATGGCATCGCTGCTCTGGTTCATGGCGCGCACGGCGCTTTCCAGCCGCCGTTGCAGTTCGCTTTGGGCGACCTGCGGATTCTGCTCGGATGACTCGCCACCCTGACCACCGGACTGGCCCGGTTGTCCCGGTTGGCCGGACGGGTTCTGCTGCTGGCTGGGATCGCCGGGCTGGTTCTGGGCGGTCTGCTGCGACTGCTGGCCCTGGCCGCGCGACAGCTGCTGGCGCTGCTGCTGCAACTGCTCCAGGCGCTCCTGCAGTTCCTCGGTCTGCCGGCGCAGCATTTCCTGCTGGTAGCGCTGGGCTTCAGACAGCTGCTGCTGGTTGCGCAGGTTGTTGGCGAGCTGCTGCTGGCGGCGGGCCAGTTCATCCAGCTGCTTCATGATGTCTTCTTCTTCCGCCTGCTGGGCCTGCGGCGACGCGTTGGAGCCGGTCTCGTACTGGTTCAGCTCCAGGTCCATTTCCAGCTCGAACATTTCCGCCAGGTCCTGCTGGGCGCGGCCGCCGCCACCGCCGCCACCGCCTTGCTGGTTGGTGACGGTGAATTCGTTGAACACCGCCTCGGCACGCAATAAATGCTGGAGCGCTTCCTGGGCGGGTGCGATGGCTTCGTCGAGCTCCACCGCGGCCAGGCGCTCGGAAGCGGGGTACATGCTTTGCACCGCCTGTTCCATATTGACGACGAATTCCTCGATCTGCTCATCCTGGTTGTCGAGCTGGCGGGCGCGGGTGCGCTGGGCCAGTGTCGCGGCCTGTTCGGCCAGCGTGGTCTGCAGTTCGCTCAGCAGCGAGGAGTTGACGCGGACCTGGCCGTCATCGGCTTCTTCCGCCTGTTCGCGGATCAGGTTCCAGGTGGAGGTGATGATCTGGCGCTGGCGGTTGGAGATCTCGTCCTGCGGGCCGCCCTGCTGGCCGCCGCCACCGCCGCCACCGGACAACTGCGACTGGCTGTAGCGGCGCTGGAAGTTCTGGATCTGGATGAAGAACATGTCCGTGCGCACGGTCTGCGTGCGGTCGGCGCCCTCGGCGTAGAAGGAAATTAAATCGCCCGGCACCAGCGGTACGCCGCTCGGGGCTGGCGGCTGGCTGTCGTCACCTTCCATCAGGGCGAGGTAGGCTTGCGAGTCTTCCTCGATGGCCTGCTGCTGCGCTTCCTCGGATGTCACGATGGTGAACTGGCCCAGGTTGGATGCCGTGACGACCTCTTCGGGAGTGCGCATGTCTTCCAGCATGAAGATGTGCTCCGCGGTGACATCGCGCACGTGGCTGGCCAGTTCGACGCTTTCCCAGTCGCCGCCGTTGACGGAATACTTCAGGGTCAGCCGCTCGAGGTTGAAGTCGTCGCTGGCTTCGATGCGCGCGGTGACTTCCTCGATATTGCTGGCATTCCAGTCGCCGCCGGGGCGAATGAAGCTGATCACCGGCTTGTCGTCCTCGGCGAGGCGGATGAAATAATCGTCGGACAGGCGCACGCGCTCGCCGCCGACGATGGCGGCAATGTAGTACTCGCCTTCTTCAGTGACCGTGAATTCGGAGGTGGCATCGGCGCCGTTGATGGTCATGGCCTGGCCGACATCGTTGAGGATGAGTTCACCGGCGGTGAGCGGCGCGGTGGTGGTGACTTTCACTTCGACGCGGGTGTCGGGCAGGGTGCGCACGTCACCCAGGGTAAAGGTTTCCGGTTCGCGCTCCGTCCATTCGGGGTAGTGGTAAGTGAGTTCCAGGCGCTCGATGCCGGGTACGTCCACCACGGTGATCTCAAACTGCGGGCTGCGCAGGCCGGTGGTACTGACGTAGTAGCTCATGCTCTCCTGCATGGCGAAGAAGGTGAACTCGAAACCTGCAGGGCTCTGTACCATCTCCACGTCCTGCCAGTCGCCGCCCGCTTCGCGCACGTGGATGACCGCCTCGTCGGCATTGAAGCCTGCGGGCACGGCCATGATGCGCAGGTTGGCGCCGCGGCGTACGCTCTGGTTGCCCGGGGTGATATCGAGGGACTGCGGCGGCAGCAGGTCGTCGAACGCCCAGCCGGCCAGCAGGTTGCGCAGGCTGTAGTTCATCATGCCGGGACCGGCGACAAGCAGCACCAGCAGGATGGCGGTAGCCAGGCCGCCGACGGCGCCGGCGATGCTGAAGTCGCGCTGGCTGATTTCTTCCTCCACCGGGTGGCTGTCGCCGACACGCATGGTGTCTTCGGCCAGCAGGTCACGGAAGGGGTTGTTGGTTTCCTTCATCTGCGCATAGGTTTCGATGCGCCCGCCGAAATCCGGGGTGCGCGCTTCCACCTTGCGGCTGAGATTGCTGTCGATGTCCCGCAGCGGGCTGATGATGCGGGTGATGATCACTGCGGCCAGGGCCAGCACGAGGAAGATGCGGAACACCGCCACGGTGTCAGAAGAGAAGCCGCTCTCGGTGGAAAACCAGGCGCCGGTGACGGCCACGACCAGCAGCACGACAGCCGTAGCGGCGATGCCCTGGAACAGGGTGAGTTTCTTCAATCTGGACTTGAAGGATTCTAAATATTGATCCAGGCGGTTCGAGGTCTGCATATTCATTCGCTCATTGCGTTTGCTTACAGCGTGCCGGTTCTCACACGAAGATGCTGGTTGCCCAGGTATGACTCAGCGAGAACTATGATAACAAGCAAAATCAGGAAAAAGCGCCAGATTTCCTGTTCTTCAGTGTTCTCCACCGCAGTTTCCTGCCCGGCTGCCAGGGCCGCATCGCCCGCGCCGGCCGTGCCTGCCACCACATTCTGCCAGTTTTGCAGTACCTGGGCATCCATGACCGTGAGATCGGATTCCCGGCGGTCGGGGTTCACGGCCACCAGCACGTCGCCGGCAGGAGTAATGACCCGGTAAAAGCCGGTTTTATTCAGGGCGATATCCTGCGCCCGCGTGGTATCGGACAGCGATAACAACGAGTTGCCGTCGGGATCGTAGACCTGGCCCGAGGCGCCGCCGGAGCGGGACAACTGCAGGAAGCTTTCGGCCACCTGTTCACGGATCAGCAGGTTTTCGTTGGACAGGTAGCGTGCGGCCTCGGCCATGAAGGTGACGAACACCGGCTTCACCGGCAGGTCGGTCAGCGTGTTGTCCAGTGCGGTGGTCAGCAGCATGAAGCGGCCGCGGCCGATGGCGCGCTCGATCAGCACGGGACGATCGCCCGCCTGTGCGATCAGCAGGCGATCGTCACCAGAGGCGGCAACCGGCAGGGTCTGCATGTTCACCATGCCCCAGCCGGCGCTTTCCCGCAGGGCCGGATGGCTGTTGTCGATCATGGTGATGGGGCTGCGGCTTTCACGGCGCAGGGCTGTGCTGTTGATGCCGAGATTCAGCACGGGAATGACGGACTGGCCGAGCAGGCTTTCACCGGCACCGGCAAGGACGGCGCCGCCGCCGCTCACATACTCCGTGATCGCGGTGGCCAGGCTGGCATTGATCGCGCCCATGTCCTCGATGACGATCCAGGGATAACGCTGGAGAACGCGGGCATCGAGGTCTGCGATGTTCTGGCTGATGACTTCGTAGCCGCGCGGCGCGGTTTCCAGCGCGGCGCTGATATAGGTGACGCCGCGGGATTCGGGGTCGGCGGTCAGCAGCAGTACCGGCGCGGGCGGCGAATTGTCGAACACGGCATGGCGCTCGTCATCACCAGGGAGCGCATCGTTTGGCGTGATGCGGATGTCGATGCGGTTGTCGCCCTCGGCGAAGGCGACGTCATCGAACACGGCGAAGGTGATGCCGGTGCCGTTGGCCATAACGGCTTGTTCCTGCTGCGCTTCGTCGTTGACGAGCAACGTGACGGTGCGCTCGCTGTTGTCACTGTCATAGCCGCGAATGCCGACTTCGACGGTGGTGCGGTTGGTCACAAGCACGGAGTCGACGGCAAAGTTAGGGGTATTCTGGGTCTGTACGCGCACGACGTCGAGCGATACCGGGCGGCCGTTGATGACGTCGGGAATCATGTCGGCGAAGCGCACGGCCTGGCCGCTCTGCTGGAAGTCGCTGATCACGTGCAGGACGAAATTGGCCTGGCTTTGCTCGATGAGCGCATTGAGCGAGGTCACCATCACGCCGAGGTCCAGCTTGCCGTTGCCGGGCGCCAGGCCGTTCAGCGCTTCCGAGAGAACGGCGGCATCGGCGGTCACGGGCACGATGCCGGTGACACCGGAGGCCGCCGAGTACAGGCTGGCGACATCGTCGGCCCCCATGCTGTTGATGATGCTGCGGGCTGCATCCAGTGCGGTGCCGAAGCTGCCATCCGCCGACATGGAGAACGAGGTGTCGACGACGATCACGTGATGGGTAGTGTCCTCGCTGATCACCGCTTCCGGCGCGGAGAAGAAGACCGGGCGTGCGAACAGCAGGGCCAGGATGACGAAGAAGGCGATGCGCAAAGCCATCAGCAGCAGGTACTTCAGTTTCTTCTGCACGTGTATGCGTTTCCTGGCCGGTTCCAGGAAGCGCGTGGTGGCGAAGGGCGAGCGCTCGGTGACCTGGGTTTCCAGGCGATGCAGCCAGATCGGCAGGCCGATGCCGAGGAGTCCGAGAAGAAACAGGGGGCCGATCAACGCCATCGCTTAGCCTCTCTTTTCCCTGAACGTCAGGTAATTGTGCAGCCCGCGATCCAGGGGCTCGGCGGTGTTGAGCAGCACGTGGTCGGCGCGGATGCCGTTGGCAGCTTCCTCGATGGTGCGGATGTGCTTGCGAATCTTTTCCCGGTAGGCCTTGGCCATGTAGATCGGCTCTACCTCGATGGCATCACCCGTTTCCATGTCTTCGTACAGCGTTGACTGCTTGATATCCGGGTCGAGCTCGTCCTTATCGAGCAGGTGGAACATGATCACGTCCTGGCCATGCATGGCCAGCGGGCGGATATTTTCCAGCAGCTCCTCGGCGTCGCAGTAGAAATCCGAGATGACCGCGACCAGTCCGCGGCGCTTCACGTGCTCACGGAATCGTTTCATGGGTTTGTTGATGTCGGTGCCGAGACTGGGCTGGGCGGCGTCGAGAATGTGAATGACGCCCTGCATCGAACCGGGCTTGCTGGCCGGCGGCCGGTATTCGACGATCTCGTCGTCGAACAGCATCACGCCGACGGCGTCGTGCTGGCGCGCGGCCAGGTAGGCAAGGCTGGCACCGAGATACTTGCCGTACTGCAGCTTGGTGGTGCCGCCGGAGCCGAAGCCCATGGAAGCGCTGGTGTCGAGCAGCAGCATCAGGTGGCTGTTGGTCTCGCCAAGGAAGCGCTTGATGACGGTGCGGTCGGTGCGCGAGTACACGTTCCAGTCGATGTAGCGCGGGTCATCGCCTTCGGCGTACTGGCGGTACTCGACGAATTCCTGGCTGAAGCCGAACTTGGGCGAGCGGTGCAGGCCGATAACGAAACCCTCCACCACCGCCTTGGCCACCAGTTCCAGATTGGACATGCTGGCCAGCACGCTGGGATCCAGCAGGCGGGTCTGGGGGGTGCTTTTTGACGGTTGTGCGTTGCTCATGCGTTCTCGTTTATCGCGTTAATACAAATTTATTCATGTCGGATGGCGCTACGCTTATCCGACCTACA
>CAZVSC010000029.1:16474-29516 GCA_964629325.1 uncultured Enterobacteriaceae bacterium | reverse complement strand
TTAATACAAATTTATTCATGTCGGATGGCGCTACGCTTATCCGACCTACATTCAATCCGACTCGCCGTAGGTCGGATAAGGCCCTCTGGGCCGTCATCCGACATTGGCCGTCATCCGGCATTTATCCTTTACGCTGCCGCGGCCGGTGCCGCCAGGTCGTTCAACATGCTGTCCAGGATATCGTCCACAGTGATGCCATCGGATTCGGCGTAATAATTCGGCAACACGCGGTGACGCAGGATCGGCTTGGCCAGATGCTTCACGTCCTCGGCTGTTACATGGTAGCGGCCTTCCATCAGCGCGCGGGCCTTGGCGGCAACTACCAGGTTCATGGAGGCGCGGATACTGGAACCGAAGTTGATGTACTTCCTGATCATGTCGGTGGCCAGCGGATCGGACGGGCGCGTGGCGCGCACCACGTCAACAGCATAACGGGTCACGGAATCGGAGATCGGCACCTGGCGCACCAGCCACTGGAACTGGGTGATTTCCTCGGCATTGGTGCATGGGGTGACTTCCGGCATGTCGACACGCTTGGTGAAGCGGTCCAGCACGGCCACTTCCTCATCCGGAGTCAGGTAATCGAGGATGACATTGAACAGGAAGCGGTCTAATTGCGCCTCAGGTAATGGATAGGTGCCTTCCAGTTCGATGGGGTTCTGCGTCGCCAGCACCAGGAAGGGCTTGTCGAGGCGGTGAATCTGGCCGCGCACGGTTACGGTTTTTTCCTGCATTGCTTCAAGCAGTGCGGCCTGGGTCTTCGGCGGCGTCCGGTTGATTTCGTCCGCCAGCAGTACGTTGGTGAACACCGGGCCCGGAATGAAACGCCATTCACGCTTGCCGGTACTCTGGTCCTCTTCCACCATGTCGGTGCCGGTGATGTCGGTCGGCATCAGGTCGGGCGTAAACTGGATGCGCTTGAAGGTGAGGCCCAGCGCCGAGGCCAGGGTGTGCACGAGCAGGGTCTTCGCCGTGCCGGGCATACCGGTGATGAGACAGTGACCGCCCACGTAAAGGGTGATGAGCAGGTTGTCCACGATATGGTGCTGGCCGATGATGGTGCCGGAGATCTGCTCGCGGATATTGGCGTTGGCCGCCACGAACTTCTGCACCAGGGCGCGGGTTTCTTCGGTATCGAAAGCTGTGTTTACTTCACTCATAACGCATTCCTGTTTCTATATATAACCAAATTCAAATTCATCATCGTGCCGGATGGCGCTGCGCTTATCCGAACTACATACACCCCGGATCCGCGTGTGGGTCGGGCAAGGCCCGCAGGACCGCCACCCGACGTGGACCATCATCCGGCATTCAATCTCAATCGTTCTGGCCTCGGGTCATTTCCAGCAACAACCGCTGCGCCTCGCGGTACTGCGGCGCGATGTCCAGGGCGGTCATCAGGTATTCCATGGTCTTCTCGGCATTGTCCAGCGCATTCCAGGCCCTGGCAACCCGGTAGTTGGCCGAGGCCTTGTCCAGAGGATCGAGTGCCAGCAGCACCTGGTATTCCTCCAGGGCCAGTTGCGGGCGATCGGTGTCCATGTACAGGTCGCCCAGTTTCATGTGCAGGTCCTCGCGGAAGGGATTGGCCCAGTTGGCGTCGACAAGCACCGCCTCGGCATCGGCCTTCATGTCGCGTTCCAGGAACAGGTCGGCAAGCGCGATCAGGGCGTCGGGCAGGTAGCCGCCCTTTTCCCAGAAGGTTTTCAGGGCGAAGAACTGGTCATCGGTCTTGCCCAGTTCGCGGTTGGCGCGCGCCTTGACGATATAGGGGCTGTCGTTCTCCACGTAATCCGGGTAGGTGAAAATGGCGCGGTCGGCGGCGTCGGACGCGGCCTCCCACTCATGCTCCTGCAGGGCCTCGTAGCCGGCCTGCAAATCTGTCATCCAGATGTTCAGGCCTTCCAGCAGGGGGCCGTACTCGATGTCGATGAACTGCTTGAAGTGGTCGTCGAACTCCTTCTCGGTGATGCCCATTACCTGCTCGATGGCCTGCACCGGTGTTACGCCGTCGTTGAACAGGTACAGCATGTCGACGATTTTGTCGAAGCCGTACTCGATGTCGATGAAATCGAATACCAGGCCGGCCTGCATGTAGGACACGATCACCTGGCCCTGGTAGGTCGGGCGCATGAAGCCGTCGTCCAGCTTGGCGATGGGGAGAAACTTGCCTTCGGCCATGGCCTGCAGGACCGCGGTGGGTATCTTGCGGCCGGGAATCGGGCCGGTGCGCCATTCCTCGAACACTGAGACGCCTTCGCTGACCCAGCGCGGCACCTTATTGTTCGTAGCGCCGAGCGTGTAGACGTGGGCCATCTCGTGCCACAGCGTTGTGCCCCAGTGATAGGACTGTTCCGGGTGCGCGGTGGGCGAGTCCATGGCGAACAGGTAGCCGAAGGTGACACCCAGCAGGCCCACGCCGGGCATGCCGATGGAGCGCACGATGAAGTCCTCGTGGTTCGGGTAAATCTCGACCACGACCGGTTCCTTCGGCGTCAGCCGGTAGCGTTCGTTGTAGACGGCCATGCTGTCCAGCGACAGCTTGCTGGCGTAGTTCTTCAGTACGTCGCGCTCTTCCTTGCCCATGCGCAGGATCAGTTCGGGCAGCGGGCCCGTGGGCGGATCGGGATAACTGACGTTGACGAAATCCTCGGTGAAAGTATCCAGCAGGCGCATCAGGTTGACGGTCATGGGATTGAAGGCGTCGCCCTCGTAGGAGCGATTCACCTCGGCGATGGCCTCGTTGATCCTGTTCAGGCGCAACAGGTTCTGGCCGAGGTAGATGCGCGCTTCATGATGGTCGGGCTGCAGGTCCACGGCCTTCTGGAAAAAATCGGTGGCCTCGCGGTACAGGCGAATGATGGTGGCGTAGTAGCCGGGAATGAAATAGGCATTGCCGTAGTTCGGGCTTTCCGCGAGGGACGCATCGATGTACGGCTGGTAGTCCTGACGGGTCATGAAGGCATAGGCGGCCCACATGGCGTTGAGCTCCATGGCCGGCAGGTCCTCGTCAGCGACGAAATCGGCGGCTTCTTCCAGGGTATTGCGCGCCTCGTCATAGCGGTCCTGGCGCAGCAGGGATCCCGCCACCATCAGCATGCCGCGCAGGCGGGCGCCGGCCGGGGCCAGGCCTTCTTCCATGACGCGGGCCAGGTGGGCATTGAGGGCTTCGGGATCGCCGCCTTCACTCAGCGCCGATGCGGAGCCGATATGGGCCCAGGCATTGAGAGGGTCGATTGCCAGGGCTTCGGCAAACAGGTTGTAGGCCTCCTGGTACTGGTAAGTGTCGATGAACAGTTCGCCCCAGCGCACGCGCACCATGGGGTCGTCGGGGGAATCGTTGAAGGCCTGCTGGAACTGGGTGTTGGCGCCCTGCAGGTTGCCCTGGGCCCACTGTATTTCAGCGCGGATCTGTGCCGGTACATCGGAGACATAGAGATCGCTGTAGCAGCGGCTGGCCTCGGTGGCACTGCCCTGCATGAACAGGGTGTCGCACGTGTTGAGGCCGGGATGGTCCAGTGCGCCATACAACGGGTCGCGGGCAAGAACCGCGGAGCTTGCAGCGGCACCTATAAAGGAAGCCGCGATACAGGCAATAACAGGAACGGGAAAAGCCGATGTGAGAACAGACTTCGAGGCAACGCTTGCATGCTCGCGCCTAGTCAGCATCGGCCTGGTTACCTTCCCGCAGCATGTCGATCTGCTCGCCGACCTGGGCCGATTCAAGAATGAGCGATTGCAGCCGCTCGATGTATTCGGCATTGGAGAATTCGTTGCGCCGCAGCTGCAGGCTTTCAATTTCGGTATCGAGTTCTGCGCGGCGGGTCAGCAGGGCGCTGATGCGCGGGTCCTCGTCAGACGTTTCCACGCCCTGCAGCCGGGCCAGGTTGAAACTGGCGGCGCCGTCCCCGCGGATCTGCGGGTGCTCAGTGGCCAGCTTGCCCTGGGATTCAAAAAATCCGGCAACCCCGCGCTCGGCGAAGTCGAAGGCCTCCTGGATACTGATGCTGTTGTTCTTGTTGATGTCCGCAACGCCGCTGGCCAGTGCCTCGGCGAAATAGGCACCGAACTCGGTGGCGTTCTTCTCGTTGCCGTTGCGCGTGGCCGTGACGAGGATGCGGCTGTCGGTTTCCAGGGTATCGAGCATGGCGCCGCTGGCGCTGGCCGTGCTCACCAGGAAATGGTTGCGCCCGGGCAGGGTGCCCATGATCTCGGCCAGGTCGGCATCAGTGATGTCGGGCCCGGGGATGTTGAACTTGAACTGCTCGCCATCGTAGCTGCCGTGGCCGATCAGGTAGATGGCAACGCGGTCGTTATCGCTCATGCCGGCGGCGAGCATGTCGAAGTGGGCCAGCAGCGCCTCGCGTGTGGCCTCGTCGCCGCTGAAGGTGGTGACGTTGCCCGGGGCCATGCTTTCGGAAGCGGTGGTGATCTTCTCGCGCTGCGACGTGAACCTGCTGTCGAACTCATCCATCCCGCCCAGGCCCTGCACGATGACGACGTACAGTTCCGCGTGGGCCGCAGGCAGCCAGGCGGCTGTCAGCAGTACCAGCAGGGATTTTTTCAGCAGGCTCATATGGTTCTCCAGTGACGACGCAGCAACCATTCCATGGTCTTCAGCAGAATGAGCAATAAAAAGAAGAAGGGCGCATCCCACAGGTAGCTGATCTGCTGCTCGGTGATGCCGGCGGTGGAATTGGAGATGGCATCGGGAATGTCGTCCCACTGGTCGGGTGTCCAGTACTGGCCGCCAGTGACTTCGGCCACACGCTCGAGCAGGGCGCGGTTCTGGCGCACATTGAATATTTCCTGTCCCTGGTCATAACGTACGGCGGTGGTGGAAGATGACACCAGGTTTTCGCCTACGCGGGAGATCGCTTCCACACTGTACAGGCCGGTGCCGCTCGGGCGAAAGCCCGCCTCGTAAAGGCCAGGCTGGCCGGACACGGGCATCAGCTCCAGGGTGACCACGTCATTGTTTTCAGAGGACACCACGGCGGAAATGGACAGGCCCTGGTATTCCTCGTCCTCGGGATCGCGAATCTGCGCGCGAACCTTGATCTCGTCATTGTCCACGGCACTGGACAGTTCGAAGGGGCGCGGTGAGTTGGCCACCAGGGCGCGGGTCAGCTGGCGCCAGAAGGTTTCGTGACGCTTGTCTGCCACAGGCAGGCTCATCTGCCAGCGCCAGGTGCCGCCGGTCGCCAGGATATAACTCTGGCCGCGGCCGTAGGGCTGGGTCACCAGCAGGGGCCGCAGGCGACCTTCGACATTGATGTTCAGCAGGGCGGTGGCGGCGGGGCGCAGGGGGCCGAGCAACTGGTAATCCGCCACTTCCGGAAGTTCACCCCAGAGCCGGTCGTTCTCGGATTCCGAGTCACTGAACTGCAGCATCGGGGCGAGACGGCCGCTGTCGGTGAGTGCCACGGGTGCCTTTTCGCGAATGAAGGCCGCGTCCTCGCCGATGCCAAGCCGGGTCGGCAGGATGTCGCTGATGGGGGTTTCGCTCCAGCCGCCAAGGCCGAGACCGTTGAGACCGCCCAGCATCATGAGGCTGCCGCCGCGTTCGCTGACGAAGTCGCGGATCATTTCCTGCTGTTCGGTGGTCAGTTCGGCGGCGTTGAAGCTGCCGATGATGAGGGCATCGTAATCAAACAGCTCGGCGCGTTCGGTGGGGAAGCCGTTTTCCAGTTGTTCGGGGCTGTCGATGCCCTGGCGGTAGTACTTGTTCGGGGTGACCTTCAGCAGGGTGGACAGCTGGATGCTGGGATCGTCGCCCAGGGCGCGCTGCATGAACTTGTACTCCCAGCGCGGCTCGCCTTCCACATAGAGAATCCTGTAGCGGCTTTCCTCCACGTCCACCACGTGGGCGCGGTTGTTGTTGGCCAGGTTGGTCTCACCCGCAATCGGGTCGAGGGTGAAGCGCAGGTCGAGCTGACCGGGCTCCGGCACCTCGATGTCGACGAAGGCGAGGGTCATGTCCTGGCCGTTACTAAGCGTGACTTCCTCGGTGGTCAGGAAGGTGTCGCCGTCGTAGACCTTGATGCGGGCGGTGCCGCCCTGGTCATGGCGGATACCCACGCGGGCGGACAGCGTGGTGCCCGGCAGGGCCTTTTCCGGCAGGATCACTTCGGTGAGCTCCAGGTCTTCCGGGATCTCCTCGCGGCCAATGCCAACGGTGTGGACGGGCACGCCGAAACCGGCGATTTCGTTCATGTCGGCCTGGCTGATGGCGCCGGCATTGTCGGCGCCGTCACTGACCAGAATCACCGCGCCCAGCGAGGCGCCGCTGGCCTGGCGCAGGGTCTGCAGGATGGACTGGCCCAGGTTGGTGGCATCACCCGGTTCGGGCAGGACGGCAAAGGAGTCCATGGCGGCGGCGGCATCGGAAAAGCCGTAGGGCAGCACGTTGTACTGCGCGCTTATGTCGGCCAGCGCTTCCGGTGTGAGCAGCGCCTGGGCCTGCACCATGCGGGTAGCGCCGCCGTCGTTGAAGGTCATGCTGCCGGAGGTGTCGAGCAGGACGGCCACGGCGTTCTCGCCGCGCAACAGGCGTTCGGATACCAGCGCCGGCTGCCACAGCACGATGAGCACCACGGCGAACATCAGGCTCTGCAGGATGCCGATGGCGGCCAGTTGTCCCCACCCCATGTTGCCCGGGCGGCGGGCCATCATCACAGTGACAGCGACAAGAAAGAGAATGGCGGCCACGACCAGCAACCCCACCGGCCAGCCGCTGGCGAGGATGAAATCACTGTCGCTGAAAACTGAGCGGGGATATTTGAAGAAAAATTCGAACATACTGCCAATCTATCTACTGAAAGACTGCGCTGCTCAATGACTGCGCATTGCCTGCATTCCCGAGCATGTGCCGGAATGAGGGGGAATCCATGTAATCATGTTTGTCCGGAAAATGCCATCCCCGCGCAAACGCCCGCAGCACGGGGCTTCAATGTTCATAATCCTGCCACATTTTCATCCCCGGGGGGTCCCTTTATTGCCCTGGTATAGCCTCTGGTTTATGCTTTCGCGACTCACTGCATGCACCTGTAATATCGATACGAAAGACCGGCCGGGCAGTGAATGACATTCCCTTCCCGCCGAATAAAAAAGCAGTCAGGCAATTGCTGAAAACCAGGGAGACAGGAAATGCAATTCATGCGACCGGCGCGCACCATCCTCTTGCTGTCCGCGGCACTCACCGTTGCCGCCTGTTCTGATTCCACGCCACCCCCGGCCCCCGTCCAGGATCCCGACGCCCTGACGGCGCGCGATGTCGCCGATCGCATGCTTGTCGCCATGGGCGGGCTCGATAATCTGCGTGCGGTTGAGTCCATCGTCATGACCGGCAACGGCACGCGCAACCGGCTCGGGCAGATCGCGGTGACCGGCGGCGCCGACCCCGACGCCGCCCTGTCCAACGAGGTGGAAACCATTGATTTCGTCAACGGCCATGCGGCTTTCGACAACGACGTCGTTATCGGCGAGGGCGGTTTCAGCCAGCACCGCACCGAGGCGCTGACCACCTGGCAGGGGCAGAAGATCGGCTGGGGCACCACCGAGGGTCGTCCCAACGAGGCGTCGTCGGTGAACGGCCTGTTCAGCTGGGCCGCGCAGAATACCCCCGTGATGCTGCTGCGCCGCAACCCGGTGACGGTCGCCATCGCCGCCGACAATGTCGGTGCCGGCCAGTATGCCAGTGTCGTGTCCTGGAACGACCGCCCGCACTGGAGCATCGTCACCGACCTTGATGGCGAGGACCTCACCCTGATGATCGACCAGGAAACCGGCCTGCTCGGCGGTTTCACCGCGCTGGATACCGAAACCATGCTCGGTGATGTCGAGGCGGAGTACTACTACAGTGACTTCCGCGACGTGAGTGGCGTGATGCTGCCGTTCGCCAATGTCATTATCAAGGCCGCAGCGCCGTATTCCAGCATGAATTACACCGATATCCGGATCAACGATGCTGCGGCGCTGGCCATCTTCGATATTCCCGAAGACATCCGGGACCAGGCGGATGCTGTGGTGGCCGCCGGCGGCGCCTGGGTGCCGCTGGCCTGGACACCGGTGACAGACACGGTCACCCACATCGTCGCGTTTTCACACCACAGCATGGTGGTGGAGTTCCCGGAATTCGTCGTCGTGGTGGAAGGGCCCTACACCGAGGCGCAATCCCTGACCCTGGCCCACATGATCGAGGAGACTATCGGCAAGCCGATCCGCTACGTGGTGCCGACCCATCCGCATTACGACCACACCGGCGGCCTGCGCGGGCTCGCCGCTTCCGGCGCCAGTGTTCTCACGGCGTCCGGTCATGAAGACGAGATTCGCGGCATCGTCGAATCGCCGCACACCAACCCGCCCGACGCCCTGGCGGAGCGGGCGGAGCAGGGCGCCGAGATCGGCCAGGTGGAAGTGTTTTCCGGCATGACCGAGATCAGCGACGGCGACCAGGTACTGAAACTGTATGAAGTCACCTCCATACCGCACGTCAACCCGAAAGTACTGGCCTTCGTGGAAGGCGACGGCATCCTCTTCCAGAGCGACCTGTTCTTCGGCGGCCCGAGTCCAGACGCCATCGCACTGGCCGAGGTCGTGGCGGAACTTGGGCTGGATGTCACGCAGGTGGTCGGCGGTCACGGCGGCATCATACCCGGCGCCGCACTGGCGGCCGTGCTGGAAGGCCAGGAATAACACGATTTTGCAAACAACAATACTGAACAAGGAAGCGACACCATGAAAAAACTGCTCACCCTGCTGCTGTGCCTGCCTGGCCTCACCCAGGCCCAGGATGATTTCGATGATGTGCAGATCACTGTCGAGGAAGTACGCGATGGCATATACATGCTGCAGGGCTCAGGCGGCAATATCGGCCTGAGCGTTGGCGATGATGGCGTATTCATCATCGACGACCAGTTTGCGCCGCTGACGGAAAAGATCCGCAGCGCCATAGCACGCTATTCCCGCGAGGACGTGCAGTTCGTGTTCAACACGCACTTCCATTACGACCACACCGACGGCAACGAGAATTTTGGTACAGGCGGCGCCATTATCGTGGCCCAGGAAAATGCGCGCCTGCGCATGAGCCAGGACAACTTCCTCCAGGTGGTCAACGTGCAGCAGGAGGCCTATGACCCGGTCGGCCTGCCAAAGATCACCTTCACCGACAGCATGACCCTGCATTACAACGGGCATACCCTCAACGCGCGCCATTTCGGCTCGGGCCATACTGACGGCGATACCATCGTCAAGTTCGAGGAAGCCAATGTCATTCACACCGGCGACGTGTTCGTCCGATACGGCCTGCCGTTTATTGACGTACCCAACGGCGGCAACCTCAACGGCATGATCCGCGTGATGCGGGAGCTGATTGCCTGGTCCGATGATGACACGCTGATCATTCCCGGGCATGGCCAGTTGTCGCGCCGCCAGGACATGGTGGATTACGCAGAGATGCTGGAAACCATTCGCGACCGTGTCTATGAAGGCATCTCCGCCGGCATGTCGCTGGAGGCGATCACTGCGGCCGTGCCGACCCGGGATTACCCGGCATCCGGCTTTCTCAACAATGCCAGCTTCACCAAGATTGCCTACGACAGCTTCTTTCAATAACGACAAACAGCGCCAGAAAAGCTGGAAATCCAAATTTAACCGGGCCGCGGCTTTCGCCGCGCCCGGTAATGCTGAATAATTGCCGCTTCGACATGAAGGCGCGGCCATGACCATGCCTCGTTTCAATTCACACAATAAAACCCGATTTACTTAAGGAAGTAGTTCATGCTCGTCCCCCAGGCCATCGCCAAGATCCTCAAAGCCGAAGGTGTCAGATACCTGTTCGGTTATCCGCTCAACCCGATCATCGAAGCCGCCGCCGCTGAAGACATCCGGACCATCATCGTGCGCCAGGAGCGTACTGGTGCGCACATGGCCGATGCCTTCAGCCGTCTCTCGAGCGGTGACGAGATCGGCGTATTTGTCATGCAGCACGGCCCGGGTGCGGAAAACACTTTCGGCGGCGTCGCCCAGGCATACGGTGAATCGGTGCCGGTGCTGTTCATGCCGGCAGGCTACGATCGGCGGCTTGCGCACTACTACCCCAACTTCAATTCCACACTGAACATGAAGCACATCACCAAGTGGGCGGAGCCGGTCACCATGGGCAGCGAGGTGGTGAACATCATGCGCCGCGCTTTTACCCAGTTGCGCAACGGCCGGCCGGGCCCCGTACTGGTCGAGATTCCCTGGGACACCTGCAAGGAAGAAGCGGACATTTCAACCTATGTGCCGACGAAGAAGGTACGCTTCGCCCCCGATGACGATTCGGTAAAGGCAGCCGCGAAGGAGCTGGCTGCGGCGGACAAGCCGGTGATCTATGCCGGGCAGGGTATCAACTATGCCAAAGCGTGGGACGAGCTCAAGGAGATCGCCGAGCTGCTCAACGCACCGGTAACCACCAGCCTGGAAGGCAAGAGCACATTCAATGAAACCCATCCGCTGAGCATCGGCTCCGGCGGTCACGCCACGCCGAAGGCGGTGTACGATTTCCTTTACGATGCCGACCTGATCTTCGGTATCGGCTGCAGTTTCGCCATCACCTCGTTCGGCACCCGTATGCCCGACGGCAAGAAAGTGATCCATGCCACACTGGACCCGATGGACCTGAACAAGGACGTGCCGTCCGAGATCGGCCTGATCGGCGATGCCAAACTCACGCTGCGCGCCCTGATCGACGAACTGAAGACGCTGGATCTCGGGAGAGCCGCCAAACGAAAAGACAGCACGCCCGCCGCCATCAAGAAAGTAAAAGACGAGTGGATGGCCAAGTGGCTGCCCAAGCTCACCTCGGACCAGAATCCGATGACGCCGTACCGCGTGATCTACGAGCTCAACAAGCTGGTGGACAAGCAGAAGGTTGTCATCACCCACGATGCGGGCAGTCCGCGCGACCAGCTGGTGCCGTTCTGGGAAGCGGAGGCGCCGCTGTCCTACATCGGCTGGGGCAAGACCACGCAGCTCGGTTACGGCCTGCCGCTGATGATGGGGGCCAAGCTGGCGCGGCCGGATCACCTGTGCATCAACGTGTGGGGAGATGCCGCCATCGGTTTCACCGGCATGGATTTCGAAACCGCAGTGCGCGAGCGCATCCCGATCATGTCCATTCTGTTCAACAATTTCTGCATGGCCATGGAGCTGCCGATCATGGAAGTGTCGACGGAAAAATACCGCTCTACCGACATCGGCGGCGACTATGCCGATATGGCCAGGGCCTTCGGCGGCTACAGTGAACGCATCACCGAACCGAACGAGATAGTTCCGGCACTGAAGCGTGGTATAGCGGCCACCGAGCGCGGCGAGGCGGTGTTGCTCGAATTCATTACATGTAAAGAGCTAGAAATGTCATTGCATTATTCGAGTTACGGAAAATAGAGAGTTTCGGAAGGTAGGTCGGATAAGGCCCGCAGGGTCGCATCCGACGGCTTCGATGAACATGTCGATAAAGGGATAAAACGATAAAGGGATAAAGCGTAAACATTCCGGACTGCAATGTAGGCCTCAAAAGGTCCGTAGGACCGTCATCCGGCAAGACAAGAAAAATACTACAGGCGAAATCATGTTCAAAACGCTCCAGGAAAAACTCGGTCCAGGTTTGTTATACGCCGCCGTCGCCGTCGGCGTTTCCCACCTGGTCTCGTCCACCACCGCCGGCGCCACCTACGGCTTCATCATGGTTGGCTACATGGTGCTGGTCTGCCTGGTGAAGTATCCGACGTTCCTCTTCGGCGCCACCTATGCCGCCGCCACCGGTGAAACACTGGTCGAAGGCTACACCCGCATGGGCAAATGGGTGGTCGTGCTGTTCTTTTTCATGCAGCTGTTCGAGTACACCTTCGCCATCTCCGGCGTGTCGGTCACCACGGCCGCCATTTTCCGCAGCGTGTTCGGCATCGAGGCGGGCATCGTCCTGGAACTGGGGCTGGTATCGTCCTGCATGCTGATCGTCGCCCTCGGGCGCTATGCGGTGCTCGAGGATGTCACGCGCGTACTCGTCATCCTGTTTTCCATCGGCACGGTTATCGCGGCGGCTATCGCCGTGGGCGGCATCGACTCCGCCGGAGCTTCGCTTTCGGCCGACCTGACTTTCGATACGCCCACCATCCTGTTCCTGATCGCCGTGGCCGGCTGGATGCCCACCGGCACGGCCGGGTCAGTGGGGCTGTCGCTGTGGGTGAAGGCCAAGGCCATAAGACTGCAGCGCCCGGTGACACAGAAAGAGGCCGCCTTCGATTTTCACGTCGGTTACGGCACCGCCATTTTCCTCGCTATCTGTTTCGTCTCCCTGGGCACATACGTCATGTACATCAACGGAACGGAGGTGGAGTCCAACGGTGCGCTGTTCGCCGCCCAGCTGATCAACTTGTTCACGTCTACCATCGGCAGCTGGATCTACCCGGTCATCGCGCTGGCCGCTATCACCGTGATGTATTCGACCCTCCTGACACTGGTGGACCTGCTGCCGCGCTCCTCTGCGGCTGCCCTCGTGGAAATCATCTCCGTGCCGAAGGACCAGGTCAGCGAAAAATTCAGCAAGCTGTACATGGCCTTCATCGCTATCGAGCTGCTGCTGGTGCTGACCGTGTTATTTGTCCTGCTGGACGATTTCGGCACGTTCATCGCCTGGGTCACTTCCATGGGATTCGTGGTGGCGCCGGTCTTCTCCTTCCTCAATCATAAAGCCATGTTCGGGTCGGTCGTGAAACCCGAGGACAGGCCGGGCAACCTCCTGCGTTACTGGAGTATCAGCACGATCATCATCCTGACGGTGGTTGCCGTGGTGTTCGTCTACATGAATTACCTGATGTAACTCGGGGCCCTCGTAGGTCGGATAAGGCACATCGTGCCGCCATCCGACGACTTCGACAGGCATTTCGATAAAAGGATGAAGGGATTAACCGATAAACCGATAAACCGATAAACCGATAAAAGGATAAAAGGATAAAGCGTAAAACCCGGCATTCGCCGATATGCTTTGGCCGAACCA
>CAZVSC010000029.1:3379-16374 GCA_964629325.1 uncultured Enterobacteriaceae bacterium | reverse complement strand
GATAAAAGGATAAAGCGTAAAACCCGGCATTCGCCGATATGCTTTGGCCGAACCATCGCGGAGAGAAACATGTTTGAACTGCTGTCCCGGGACCGCATCATTGCCCAGCCCGGCTTCAATCGCTGGAAGGTGCCGCCGGCGTCCATCGCCATTCACCTGTGCATCGGTTCCGTGTATGCCTGGAGCATTTACAATCCGCCGCTCACCCGTCTCTTCGGGGTGGTGACGCCCGCTTCCGGCGACTGGAGCCTGCAGGATGTCACCTGGGTATTTTCTGTCGCCATCGTGTTCCTCGGCCTGGCCGCCGCACTGGCCGGCCACTGGCTGGACAAGGTCGGTCCGCGCCTGGTCGGCACCGCCGCTGCGGTGTTGTGGGGGGGCGGTTACCTGGTCGGCAGTATCGGCATCCTCACCCACCAGTTGTGGCTGCTGTATTTTGGTTACGGCGTGCTCGGCGGCTGCGGCCTCGGCCTGGGTTATGTTTCGCCGGTCTCGACACTCATCAAGTGGTTTCCCGACCGCCGCGGCATGGCCACGGGCATGGCCATCATGGGCTTCGGCGGCGGCGCCATGATCGGTGCACCGTTGAAACGGTATTTCATCCAGAAGTTTTATGACGCGCCGGAGTACCTGGGTACCGTCGACCAGGTGAATCTGATAACCGAGGCAGGCCGCCGGTTCGTCGAACGTGCCGGGGAACAACTGGAAGTGGTCGTGGTTGGCGCCAACGAGGTGGCGGGCATGCTGGTGCCGGGACCCGAGGGCGTGTACGTGGTCGGCACCGGTTCCGCCGGCGTGGCACAGACTTTCATGGTGCTGGGTGTTCTGTACTTCATCGTCATGCTGATCGCGGCCTTTTCCTATCGCTTGCCCGCGGAGGGCTGGAAGCCGGAAGGGTGGACGCCACCTGCGGATGATGCCGGCAGCAAGAAAATGATCACCTCGCACAACGTGGATATCGAAGAAGCCATGCGCACGCCGCAGTTCTACGGCCTGTGGATCGTGCTCTGCATGAACGTGTCGGCCGGGATCGGTGTGCTTGGCGTGGCAAGCACCATGATGAGCGAAATCTTCGGCACTACCTTGCCCGGCATCGTCGATGGTGCTTTTGCCGCGCTCTACGTCAGCATGATCTCGGTGTTCAACATGGTGGGACGCTTCATCTGGGCCAGCTCCTCGGATTACATCGGCCGCAAGAACACCTACTGGGTGTTCTTCGCGCTGGGCATCGTGTTGTATTTATCGGTGCCCTTTTCCGCCAACCAGGTCAGCGCCAGCCCGGCGGTCGTCTGGCTGGTGCTGTTCTACGCCGCCACCATGATCATCTTCACCATGTATGGCGGCGGCTTCGCCACCATCCCGGCCTACCTGGCCGACATCTTCGGCACCAAGTATGTCGGCGGCATCCATGGCCGCCTGCTCACGGCCTGGAGCACGGCCGGGGTCGTCGGCCCGCTCGCCATCACGTCCCTGCGTGAATCCGCTGTGGTACGGGCGATCGGGGACCTGGTCAGCCGCATTGATCCGGCCGCCTTCCAGGCCAGGTTCGGTGCCGGCATCGACCAGCTCGATGCGCTGGTGGCGGCGCAGACCGTGACCATCGCCAGCCTGATGGAGATCGCGCCTGCGGGCACCGTGGATCCCACGCCCGGCCTTTACAACAACACCATGTATCTCATGGCAGCCCTGCTGCTCATCGGGCTGGTGGCCAATGCCCTCATGAAACCGGTGGCGGCCAGCCATTACCTGAAGGATTAGGGGCGCTCCCAGCCAGTGAAGGAATTATGGAAGTCCGGGATTTACGGGCGTTGTCCTTGATTCCGTGCCGGATGTGGTTTACTTTCGGAAGCCGTTTTGCATACGGCAATTCACTACAAATCACGCAGTAACCAGCAGTTCAAAGGGGAAATACATGAAACAGTTGATCAAAAAAACCGGCCTGGCGGCCTGCCTGCTTCTGGGCTTGAACACGGCCAGTGCAGACCCGGCACCGGATTTTATGGACAGGATGGTGTCCGACGCGCGCCCGGAAGCTGACCGGGCCAGGGACGGATCACGCCGGCCTTACCAGGTCATGAACATTCTCGGTGTCGATGCCGGCATGACCGTCATGGATATCGGCTCGGGCGGCGGCTGGTATGCCTGGGTGCTGTCGGCGGCAGTCGGCTCCGAGGGCCACGTGGTGGCCCAGTTCGGCCCGCGAGCACTGGAACGTAACAATGGCCAGGCCCAGCGCGATCTCGCTGACAGTCTGGGCAATGCCGAGGCCTTCTTCGGCGAGGTTGGTGAATACCCGGCCAGCTCCATCGACCGCGCCATCACTGCCCTGAACATCCACCACTTCAATGCCGGGCGCGCCACGCCGTATTTCCAGGCTATCACCAACGTCCTGAAACCGGGCGGCATGGTCGCCGTGATCGATCACATCGGCATGGAGGGCATGGAGAACGGCATGATGCATCGCATGCTGAAATCCGATGCGGTGGAATGGATCGAGGCCGCCGGCCTGGAAATCGTCACGGACTCCGATCTGCTGCGCACCAACGCCGATGACCACATGCGTTCCATCTCCGACCCGATCTACGGTCGTGACGTTGACCGCTTCTTGATCGTTGCGCGTAAGCCGAATTGAGATGAAAAGTTAAAAGTTGAAAGTTGAAAGTTACAATGAAGGCCGGGCATTAAGCCCGGCTTTTTTTTGAGGTAGCTATATGGAATGGAAAATATTTCTGACGGTGCTCGGCACGGTATTCCTCGCCGAACTCGGTGACAAGACCCAGCTGGCCACCATGCTCTTTGCCGCCGACCGGGAAGTCAGCAAGCTCACCGTCTTTTTTGCCGCCTCCGCGGCCCTGGTGCTGGCCTCGGCAATCGGTGTGTTAGCGGGCAGCGTCATGTCGGAATTCATCAATGAACGCTACCTGCATTATCTGGCAGGAGCGGGGTTCATTGTCATCGGGGCTTATACCCTTGTTACTGCGTAACAAGGGAGTCCCAAGTCCCAAGGCGCAAGTCCCAAGCAGATCAGATAAAACGTTTGATCTGGCGGCGTTATTCAACATGAAGTAGCGCCAAGTAACCCAACCCTGTTTTCAGCCCTGAACTAACTTGCGACTTGCGCCTTGGGACTTGGGACTATCAAGGATTGGCCGCTTCCAGCGCTTCCTGCCACTTGTCCACGGCGCAGTCGTACTCGAGGAAGATGTCGTCGCTCATGCGCTGGTAGTAAACGGTGACATGCAGCGGTTCACGGTACAGGGTCGGGTCGGTTACCGTGAGTTCGAACACCAGCGTGTCGTTGTTGATCGGCGGTGCGATGGTGGCGACAAAACCGCTGGCCTCGACGCCGGCTTGCTCACGCGTGGTCATGTACACGCGTTCGGTGATGCGCATGTTCTCCGTGCGCGGCCAGCGACCGTCCAGCGTTTCCTTCAACAGGCCGGTCTGTATCACCAGGGTCTGCCGACCCTCTGAAGCTTCCCAGTCCCAGTGACCGATGGAATAACCCATGCGGGTGGGCGGGTAGTCATCCGGGAAGTCGCGGCCGTCCAGGAATACGCGGCGCACCTGCATTTCAAGCTCGGCAAGCATGGTGAGCTGCTGGTCTTTCTGGATCACCTCGATGGGATAGGCCACCAGGGAAGTCATGGTGGACGGCATGCCGGGCGGAACACACCAGGCGCCGGGCTCGACCCAGTTCGGGTACTGTGACAGGTAGGCTGCCTGCAGGGCCTGGCCTTCCGGCGTCAGCGCCTGGGAATCCGTGCGCACGAAGGCGGGCTCACTGGCGTAGGCGACCCAGACGCCACTGAAATCGGGTACGCCCTGTGCGGCGAGCGCGGGCATGGTGAACACTGAAATGACGAGTGTAACAATGGCTGATCGGCCTGCCTTGGTCATCACTGACTCCCCCTTGTTGGTCGAATGCCGCAATATGCGAGCAGACCTATTTATTGTCAACTTTATTGGGTTGGCATCGTGTAAGTATGCTAAATTTGCCGGGTCGCCAGGGCCGCATAAAGCATGAATTGGGTTGCCTGGTCCTGCAATAACCGTGGGGAAGATACAATGTACACTAGATGTTATCCCGTCCTGAAAACGTTCTGCGCCGGAGCACTGGCCCTTTGCCTGGGCGCTTTTTCATCCACGCTGCTGGCGCATCATTCCGCGGCACAATTCGATTTCAGCCAGATGGTGCCGGTGACCGGGAAGGTCGTGCATGTCGATGTGGCCAATCCGCACATCGATCTCATTCTCGACATTGCGAGTGACGACGGTTCGACCAGGGAAGTGCAGTTCGAGGGCCACAGCCGCAACAATGTTTACCGCCGCGGCTGGCGCCCGGGTGCCTTCGCGGTGGGTGATGAAATCACCATCTTCATCGCGCCCATGCGCAACGGCGAGGATGGCGGTTATATCCAGGAATTTGCCCTCAAAGACGGCCGCAAATTCTAGAATTTCTTGGGGATGGCAATGATCAGAAAACTGTTTCTTGCTGGCGGCATGCTGCTCGGCACTACGCTGGCCTTTGCACAGCCTGACTTCAATGGGCTCTGGTTCCCAGCCGGCTTTGACCGGGATGCCCCGCGCCTCGAGCCGGGCCACCGGGACATGCCCTGGAACGAGCAGGCACAGAAACTCGCCGATGCCTATGTCGCCGCGTTCGATATCACCGATGAGCCCGGCGGTTTCTGCGTGAAGCCCGGCTTGCCGCGCAGCATCTGGGGTGCGCCCTTCCCGGTTGAAATCGTCCAGACTGACAGCTTCATCAACATGCTCTGGGAAGGCTACTTCCAGTACCGCAAGATCTACCTGGAAGGCCACCCGCGACCCGAGCCAATCCTGCACACACGCATGGGTTATTCGGTCGGCCATTTCGAGGGCGACACACTGGTTATCGAAACGTCCTATCTGCGCGAATATCCCTACATGCGCCGTGCGGCCAACACCGATGATGCCACCGTAGTCGAACGCTGGAATATCGTGACCGCCACCAACAGCGAAGGCGTGGAACAGAAATACCTGACCAACGAGATGTACCTGACCGATGAAAAGCTCTACACGGAGCCGGTCAGGATTGTCGGCACCCTGCGCTATTCACCTGACACGCCCATCCTCGAGTACTCCTGCAGCGAGCAGATCTACGATGAACACCTGCAGGAAAAAGGCATCCAGCCGCCGGATTTCAGCACCCTCGAATAACCTCGGGGCCGACGCTCCGGCGGCCTTGCAGGCCGGCCGGAAATTGCGAAAATTTTACAATAGAACAGGCCGTCGGTAGTGCTTGAAAATACCCGCCCGTGTCTTTATGCTTTCTTGCCTTTTCGTTAAAAATTAACAGGTTAGACAGACGCAGACCCTGTTGCTTTTCTGTTAACAAACCCACGGAAAGTTAAATCCAATGTCCGGGTCAATAAGGGTTGCGCAGGCATCACCCTGACTATGCAGCCCCTTAACATCACAGACAGAAGTGACAGCATGAATTTCGAAAAATATACCCAGTCGAAGACCCTGAACAGACGTATGCTGCTCGCCGGCGCCACCCTCGGCGGCCTCGGTCTGGCGCTGCCCGGGGTCCTGTCGGCACAGACAAGCCTGGCAATCACTCCCGTTCGCAACAATATCCACCTGGTGACCGGTGCCGGCTGCAATGTCATCGTGGCCGTAGGTCCCGACAGTGTCATCCTGGTTGACGGCGGCCTGCCCGAACACAGCGATGCTCTCCTGGCGGCCATCGACAGTCTGGCCCCCGGCAAGCCGGTGCAGGCGCTGTTCAACAGCAACTGGCGCCCGGAGCATTGCGGGCTTAATTACACCCTCGGCCCGCAGGGCGCCACCATCATTGCCCATGAAAACACCCGGCTGTGGCAGAACAACGATTTTTACGTGAACTGGGAAGACCGCCACTACACGCCCATGCCGGTTGCGGCGCAGGCCAACGCCACCTTCTACAAGACGGGCTCCCTGGCGCTGGGCAGTGAAACCGTCGACTACGGACTGATCAGCCAGTTCCACACAGATGGCGATCTGTATGTCTTCTTCCCTGATTCAAATGTATTGATTACGGGAGATATGATGACAGTGGGTGCTTACCCACTTCTGGATTACATCACCGGTGGCTGGATCAACGGCGCCCAGGAATGCACGGCCGGCCTGCTGGAGATGGCCGATGCGGACACGCTGATCGTGCCGGCCGCAGGTGCCGTACAGGGGCGCGGCACCCTGGAAGTACAGCAGCGGATGCTTGATACCGCCTATGACGCGGTGGCCAATGCCTACCGGACGGGGCGAAGCCTCGACCAGTTCATGGCGAGTGCGCCCATGGCCGACTATGATGGGGTATATGGCGATCCGGCCCTGTTCGTGGAGCTTTTATACCGTGGCACCTGGTATCACGTTCCCGGCCGGGCAATCCAGGGCATAATTTAATCGATTCGGAATACTTCATATAATTCAATTAGTTACATAGAAATCGAGACGGCCGTCCGACTCAGGCACCCGCAAGGGCTGGTAACGTTGGTGCGGGCCGGCAGTGAACCGGAAAACATTGAACGCAGTAAGTACAGGTAATGAAACACGTAATGCATAACAGACACTTTTTCTTCACGGCATTCTCCACGGCATTCTCCACGGCATTGGCACTTGCCGTCGTCCCCCTGTCCGCAGGCAACGCGTTTGGCGCAGAAGACGGCGACTACCAGGCTGCGCTGGCTGACCTGCGCGACAACTGGGATACCCTGGAAACCTACTGCACCGGTTGCCACAATTTCGAGGACTATGCCGGCGGCGTCGACTTCACTTTCTTCAGTGCGGACGACGTGGCGGACCAGGCTGAAACCTTTGAGATGGCCCTGCGCAAGATACGCAACAGCGTGATGCCGCCGCCCAGCCAGGAGCAGCCGAGCGAGCGTGAACGCTGGAACCTCATTGGCAGCATCGAGAAGGTGCTCGATTCCCATGCCGCCGTGGCGCCGGATCCCGGTCGTGTCGGCCTGCACCGTCTCAATCGCACTGAATACGTGAACGCCATCTACGATATCACCGGCGTGCGACTGGACACTGAACTCAGCCTGCCGAAGGATGACAACAGTGACGGTTTCGACAATATCGCGAGCGTGCTGAAAGTGTCCCCGTCCTTCCTGGACCAGTACATTGGCGCTGCCCGAGTGGTCAGCGAAATGGCCGTGGGCAGCCCCAACCCGCGCAACGAGGAAGTGGTCTATCCCATGGATTCCTCACACCAGGGCGCCCATGTGCATGGGTTGCCAATGGGTACGCGCGGCGGCGTGGTGGTGGAGCACACCTTCCCGGTCGACGGCGAATACGCGATCAGCATTCTCGGCATGGCCGGCGCCGGTTACACGCTGGGCATGGAATACAACCATGACGTCATCATCACGGTCGACGGGGAGCGCATCTTCCGGCATGACATCGGTGGCGGCGAAGACCTGCGTATGCTCGACCAGGTGCAGGCGCCCGCTGTGGCCGAAATCAACGGCCGCTTCAGCGACATTCGCGTGCCGCTCACGTCCGGCCCGCACAAGATCGGCGTGGCCTTTGTCGCCCGCAGTTTTGCCGAGTCCGACGAATTCCTTTACGACATCGGCGGCAACCGCGGCATGGGACGCATCGCCCGCGCCCGCGGTTTGCAGATCAAGGGTCCGTTGAACTCCACCGGCGTCATCGACACGCCGAGCCGGCGCAAGGTGTTGATTTGCGAACCTGCCCAGGCCAGCGAGGAAATCGATTGCGCCCGCCAGATCTTCGCCAACCTGGCCAAGCAGGCGTTTCGCCGCCCGGTCACCGATGCCGATCTCGATGCGCCTCTGCGCTTCTTCGCTGCCGGCCGGGAGCAGGGCACTTTCGACGACGGCATCAAGAACGGCATGATGGCCATCTTTACCAGCCCGAAATTCCTCTACCGCGCTGAGATTGCACCGGCCGATGCACAGCCCGGTGACATCGTGCCAATCAGCGACCTGGAACTGGCCTCGCGTCTCGCCTTCTTCCTCTGGAGTTCGGCACCGGACGCCGAACTCATCGACCTGGCGGCGCGCGGGGAGCTTGGCAAGGACGGCGTCCTGCAGGCACAGGTGGATCGCATGCTGGCCGATGCCCGCTCCGAGGCCATGGTGGAAAATTTTGTCTTCCAGTGGCTGCGGCTGCGCGACCTGGAAAACGTGGATCCCGACCCGGAGATCTACCCGGCCTACAACCGCGGCCTGCTCGAAGCCTTCCGCGAAGAAATCCGCCTTTTTGCCGGCAGCATCTTCCGTGCGGACAGCAGCATTGTCGATCTCATCACCGCCGACTACACCTATCTCAACGAAGACCTGGCGATGCACTACGGCATCACCGACGTGAAGGGCGATCATTTCCGCCGCGTGGCGCTGGCCGACGCAGAGCGATTCGGGCTGCTGGGCACGGGCGGGGTACTGATGGTGACCTCCTATGCCAACCGGACGACCCCGGTCATTCGCGGCGCCTACATCATGGAGAATTTCCAGGGTGTGCCGCCGGCCACACCACCGCCGAACGTGGAAGCTTTCCCGGAAACACCGGAGGGTGCTGCCGTGGCCCTGACCGTGCGGGAACGCCTGGAAGTCCACCGTGACAACCCGGCCTGCAGCGGCTGCCATGATGTCATGGACCCGTTGGGTCTGGCACTTGAGAATTACAATGCCATCGGTCAATGGCGCGACCGCGACAGCGACGCGGGAAATATTCCTATTGACGCTTCCGGGCAGCTGGCGGATGGTACGCCATTAAGCGGCGTCAACGATTTGCGCAATGCGCTTGTTGCCCGTCCCGACCAGTTTGTTCAGACCTTCACAGAAAAGCTCATGACTTATTCCCTTGGGCGTTCCGTGGAGTATCATGATATGCCGGCCGTTCGCAGTATCGTGAAAGAAGCGGCGGAAAAAAATTACAGTTTTTCCGCGATCGTGATGGGAATCATCAACAGCGACCAGTTCAGGAAAATCACTGTACCTGGTGAGAATTTGGAAGTTGGCAGTTTATAGGAACCGGATGCCGCAAATGGCTGTGGCCAAGAGGAGATAATCGATGTTCATTACCAAGAAGCACCTGGCGAGAAGGACTTTTTTGAAAAGTGCTGTAGCAAGCGTGTCATTACCCTTGCTGGACGCGATGATTCCCGCGAGCACGGCCCTGGCACAAACGGCGGCCAATATGGGCCCGCGCATGGGATTTTTCTATGTCCCTCACGGGGCGGTCATGACCAACTGGACGCCGGATACCACAGGCACAGAATTCGAGCTGAAATCCATCCTCGCGCCCCTGGCCAAGCATAAGGATTACCTGACCATTGTTTCCAATCTCGAAAACAAGCGCGCCTATGGTCCTGTGCATGCCATCACACCCGGTACCTGGCTGCATGGTGAAGCGCCGCGGGTCAGCCATGAACCCTTCGGCGGCACCACCATCGACCAGATCGCCGCCCAGCATATAGGACAGGATACACCGCTGCCGTCCATTGAAGTGGCCACTGAAACCAGCGGTGCCGCAGGCTCTTGTGACCGTGCCTATGGCTGCAGCTATGCCGGCACGATTTCCTTCCGCACGCCGACCACGCCGCTGCCCATGGAAAACAATCCGCGCAAACTGTTCCAGACCCTGTTCGGCGTCGGCGACAATGCCGAAGAACGGGAACGCCTGGCCGTGCAGACCAGCAGCATCCTTGACCTGATGATGGAGGAGTCCAGCCAGCTTGCCAAACAGCTTGGCGCCGCCGACCGCGCCATGCTGGGCGACTATCTGGAAACCGTTCGCGAAATCGAACGCCGCGTGCAGAAGACGGCCGAGCATGATTTGTCCCATATCGAACTGCCGGACGCACCGCAGGGCATTCCCGGTTCCTTCGATGATCATATCAACCTGCAGATGGACCTGATCCTGCTGGCCTGGCAGGGCAACATCACGCGCATCGCCAGCATGATGATGGCGGCAGAAGTGAGCAACCAGACCTACAACCATGTCGGCGTTTCCGATGCCTTCCACCCGCTGTCCCATCACCAGAACGACGCCAACAAGATTGCGCGCCTGCTGAAGATCCAGGAATACCACAGCCAGGTGTTCGCCCGCTTCGTGGACAAGCTGGCGACGATGCCGGACGGCGACAAGGGCAGCATGCTCGATAACGCCCTCATCATGTACGGCAGCAACATGAGCAACAGTAATGCGCATGATCACTACCCGCTGCCTTCGGTGCTTATCGGCAAGGCCGGCGGTACCGTGCGCGGCGGCCAGCACATCATGGCGGAAGAGCGGACACCGGTCTCCAACCTGCTGCTGACGGTGCTCGACCGTATCGGTGTCAACCTGGACAGCATGGGTGACAGCACCGGAAGATTCGAAGAGGTCTGACGACCTCTGCAGAAACAAGGAGCAAGGGACAGGGAGCAAGGAAGCGCCCGAGAAATAACACCTTGTGGTTTATCGACTGGCTCAACTGAAATTATGAAAACGAAATTTCTTAAAACATTCTTGCTCGGAGCCATCCTTGCTCCTTGCTTCTTGTCCCTTGTTCCTGCATTCGCGCAAAGCGACGCCGACATTCTCGAGCTGGCCGCTGAAGGTGAAACTGCTGGTCTCAGCGAACTTGTCACCGGCGCGAATGCGAACCTGAAACAGAATGACGGCACGTCCCTGCTGCATTGGGCGGTCTATTACGATGATGCCGCGCTGGTTGAGCAACTGCTTGCGCGCGGCGCCGAGGTTGCCACACGCAACGATTATGATGCGACACCGATGTCCCAGGCCGCCATCATCGGTAATCCGCAGGTCCTTGCGCTGCTGCTGGAAGCCGGTGCCGACCCCAATGAAAAGGGTGCCGATGACCAGACCCCGATCATGATCGTGGCGCGCACTTCCAATACGCCCGCCGCCGAGTTGCTGATCGAGGCCGGCGCCGATGTCAACGCCGTGGAAAAATGGCGCGGGCAGACCGCCCTCATGTGGGCGGCGGCGCAAAAACAGCCGGGCATGGTGAAACTGCTGCTGGATGCCGGTGCCGATCCTGATGCGCAGTCCCTGCCGAACAACTGGGAACGCCAGGTCACTGCCGAGCCGCGCATGAAAGTGCTGCCTGCCGGCGGCCTCACGCCGCTTTTATATGCGGCCCGCGAAGGATGTACCGACTGTGTGCGCCTGTTGATCGATGCAGGCGCGGACATCAACAAGACCGACCCGGAAGCGGTCACGCCGCTGCTTATGGCCAATCTGAATGCACGCTGGGATTCCGCGAAGCTGCTGATCGAGGCCGGCGCCTGGCTCGACAAGTGGGATTTCTATGGCCGCAACCCGCTCTATGCCGTGGTCGATTACAGCACGCTGCCCCATGGTGGCCGGCCTGATCATCTCTCCGAAGACCTGACCACGCCCGTGGAAATCATCGCCATGATTCTCGAGAAAGGTGGCAATCCCAACCTGCAACTGAAGCTGTTCCCGCCATACCGCGCACTCGGTGCTGACCGGGGTGCCGACGGCCTCCTGCGCACCGGCGTCACCGCGCTGTTCCGGGCCGCTCGTGGCGGCGACGTTTCCGCTATGGAATTGCTGCTGCAGCACGGCGCGCTCGTGGACCTGCCCCAGGAAAACGATGTGACTCCCCTGATCGTTGCGGCCGGTTACCGACAAAGTGCCATTGATACGCGCGGTCGTTTCCGCGGCGAGAAAGAAGCGCTGCCCGCGGCACGTCTGCTGCTGGAATACGGTGCCGACGTCAATGCCCGCGCAGACGACGGCCAGACCGCACTGTTCGGTGCTGCAACCAATGGCTGGAATGACATGGTTGCCCTGTTGGTGGAGTTTGGCGCGGATGTGCATGCCACCGACGACCGCGGCAATACCGTCATCGACGCCGCCATGGGTCGCGCCGGCCGGTTCGGCCGCGGCGCCGGCGGGGATCAGCACGTGGATACTGCTGCGCTTCTGGAACAGCTCATTTCCCAGAATTAAATTACTGCGGCCTGCCCCAAATCAGTAGCTGCTGCGCTCGCCCATCCGTCGTTAAAAAATTTTTCCAAACCGGTCACTTACTTCAGTAAGCTCCCGGCTCTGGAAAAATTGTTTGCCTCGGCTGACCTTCGCTCGCGACGCTACCTACTTTTGCCTTTTATGGGCAGACTGCGTCTGCCGGACGTTCGTCCTTGCCTTGCTTCCTTTTTGTACTAGACTGTGGCCATGAAACTGACACCCTTCAAAGACATCCGCAAACTTGCCGAGGAACGCAAGGGCGGCAAGAAAGCCCTGGAAAAAATGCTGGCAGAACACCAGCCGAAAACCAAACGCCAGTTGGCGGCACTCAAGGATGACCGCTATCTGGCCATGATGACGCGCTGCATCTTCAATGCCGGGTTCAACTGGCGGGTGATCGACAACAAGTGGGATGGTTTCGAGGAAGCCTTCCATGGTTTCAATCCCCGCGGCCTGGCGCACATGGCGCCGGAAAAGTGGGAAGCCTATACCGAAGACACGCGCATCGTGCGCAACTGGACCAAGATCCGTGCTGTGCTCGATAACGCGCACTTCATCATGGATGAAGCGGAGAAGCATGGATCGTTCGGCAAGTTCTTCGCCAACTGGGACGCGGGCGACCAGGTCGGCCTGATGGACTACCTGAAAAAACATGCATCACGCCTTGGCGGCAACACCGGCATGTATTTCATCCGTTTCATTGGCAAGGATGGTTTCATCCTGAGCCAGGATGTGGTGGGGCGGCTGAAGGCGTCCGGTGTCGAAATCAAGGACATGCCTTCCAGCAAGAAAGACCTGAAGTTGTGCCAGGAAGCCTTCAACACCTGGCATGCCGAAACCGGGCTGCCCTACATGCATCTCTCGCGCATCTGCGGCATGTCGATCGGCAAGAACTACAACCCGGCATAGCCGGGTTGCCGGGAGCAAGGGACAATTCCCCCTGGCCCCTTGCTCCTGCTGTTTCAATCTGCCTACAATCTTCTACATGAAATCCAACC
>CAZVSC010000029.1:0-3279 GCA_964629325.1 uncultured Enterobacteriaceae bacterium | reverse complement strand
CCTGCTGTTTCAATCTGCCTACAATCTTCTACATGAAATCCAACCAGTTATGTGTCTGTGGATCGGGTCGTGCATTCGGGAAATGCTGCGAGCCCTTCCTGACCTTCAAGGCCAGGCCGAAAACCGTGAAGCAACTGGTGCGTTCGCGTTATGCCGCCTACGCCCTCGGTGGCGAGGGGCACAGGGAATACCTGGTGCGGACATGGCATCCTGCCACTGCGCAGAACATCCGCATGGCCGACCTCATTGCCGACGGCCACACCTGGACCGGGCTGGAAATCCTCGATTCACGCCAGAAAGGCGACCTCGGACGGGTAGAGTTCAGGGCGACTTACAGCGTCGATGGCGGGCCGGAACAGGTGCATCATGAAACCTCCGCTTTTCACCGGCACAAGGGTGTATGGCTGTATCTTGAAGGAGAGGTCAAGTAAGCTACGGACAGCCGGCTTGCAGTTTATAAGGCAGCGCGTAACAGGTGGCGGACCGATTGAAGCCGGCAGCAAGCCACGGAACAGGGAAGCAGAAACAGGTCAGAACAGATGCAATGCCCGGGATGCCAGAAAGCGCTGCCACGTCATTTTGCCTTTTCCTCGGGCCTGAGGAAAAGACGCTGTCCGTCCTGTGACAGCATCATTTCACCGACGAAGGAATCCATGGCAAGGATACAGAAGATGTCCATCATCCTCAGTTTCCTTGCCGGTATTCCGCTGGGGGTCGCCGTGTGCTACCTCTGGCTAGTCGCTCTGCAGCCTGTACTCGCGTTGATCGTCTTCATCACCTGCATCGTTGGTGTCATGGGCTCCAGCTACCTGTATGCCCGCACCAACCTCCGGTTCAGGTTGCATCTGTCCTGATCCTGGCCCTGCGTTCCGTTAACGGATGGCGCACACTTTCTTGCCGCGGATCACAGCGGGACGATCATTGATGCGTCGCCGCCACGCTTCCACGTGGGTAAAGCTGCCCATGTCCAGGTAATCAAAAGCCTCGTAAAACTCGGCACAGGTATTCACCCAGGGCACGATGGCGATGTCGACGATGCTGTAGTCATCCACGATGTATTTGCGGACGGACAGGCGTTCGTCCAGCACGGCCAGCAGGCGCTTCACTTCACTGGTATACCGGTCGAGCGGGTACTCGTCCTTCACCTTGTCGCGCACGAACTTGTAGAAATGCCCGAACTGGCCGAAGAAGGGCCCGATATGGCCCATCTGGAACATCAGCCACTGGATGTGCTCCATGCGGCTGAGGTAGTTCTGCGGCAGCAGCTTGCCGGTCTTGTCGGCCAGGTAGATGAGGATGGCGGCGCTTTCGCTCATCGCCACGCGCTTGCCCTCGGGACCGTTGGGATCGATGATCGCCGGGATCTTGGCGTTGGGGCTGATGCGGACAAAGCCGGGGTCGCGCTGGTCGCCCTGGGTGATGTTGACGAGATGGGGCTCGTATTCAAGACCCATCTCCTCGAGGGCGATGCTGACTTTCTGGCCGTTGGGTGTTGCCATGGAATAAAGCTGGATCACATCCGCCATTTCGGGCGGCCAGCGGGAAGGAAAACTGACGTCTGACATAACTTCTCTCAATTTTTACCGGAGTATATACCGTGCGCGGAGAACGCATACGTACATCCCTGTACGCTCGGCCTCGGCATCCATGCCTCGGACGTCTCCGCTACCCGGTCTTATACTCCGGCTGCATGCTGATAATGTGATGACTTAGTGGAGAACAATCAGTATGCGTCATAGAATAGGCAGATGGAAATTTTACCCGCTGTAGAAATTCACACCGGCCGCGAAGACAAGGCCGCGGTCATCTGGCTGCACGGCCTCGGCGCCAACGGCAACGACTTCGAGCCGATCATCCCCGAGCTCGGGTTTGACGGCGAAGCCGGCGTGCATTTCGTACTGCCACACGCTCCCCGCCGTTCGATCACCATCAACGGCGGCATGGTCATGCCGGCCTGGTTCGACATCCTCAAGCACGGTGAGCGCCATATCGATGTCGCCCAGCTGCTGGCCTCGACGGCGGCGGTGCACAAGCTTATCGACCGTGAGATCGAAAACGGCATCGACAGTGAAAAAATCGTACTGGTCGGTTTTTCCCAGGGTGGAGCGGTGTGCCTGCAGGCCGCGCTGACCTACGACAAGCCCCTTGGCGGAATGCTCGGACTGTCCACGTTTTTCCCGACAGCCGAAGCGGTCAAGCCGCACCCGGCAAACGCCGGTCTGCCTGTCCAGATCTACCATGGCACCGAGGATGCGCTGCTGCCGGAATGGATGGCGCAAAATACCGTCAAGTACCTGAAGGGGATGGGCTATAACCCCGGTTACCGGACCTATCCCATGGGGCATAGTGTGTGTGCCGAGGAAGTCCGGGATATCGCCGACTGGTTGCACGGCGTGCTCGCCTGACCATCCCGGAAACATCCGGGGCGACTGTCATTTCCTTCCCTCGTCGCTGCTTTTACAGCTCCTGTTAACAGCGCTACACTGGTCGGCCTTGAAGTGACAGGGGTGGAACCGATGTTGTCCTGGCAGTCCTTGGTAAAGGCAACTTGCGCACTGCTTTTTGCGCCGATCATGGCCGCCAGCGCCCTTGAAATTGTTTCATCCCACGCGCTTGCAGCCGAAGCTCCTGCCACACCTCCCCCCGCCAACCGGATCACCAATGGCGATCCCGGCCAGCGTGCGAATCGCGCTGTGTCACCCGATGTCGCCCTGCAGGCGGATTTCGATAACGGCAGCACGATTTATGACAATGCCTGTTCCGCCTGCCATGGCGAAACCGGGCAGGGTGGGCAGGACGACGGCCCGGCACTGGGCAACAACCTGAATCTCGGCCTGGTGATGCTGGTGGTGAGGGACGGCCGGAACAAGATGCCGTCCTTTGATGTATTCACCGACCAGGAGCTGGTCGACATCAGCACGTTTGTCGTGGAACGACTGCACCAGTAAAGAACAGCATTTTTCCATAATATGGGAACCCGGTAGCGGCACTGCCCTCAGGGGAGGGAAGAAGCACGGCGGTTGATTTCGGGGGCACCCCATGCTCCCGGTGTCGGCAAGATTCCATTTCATTATGCCAATCCAATATCAGGCAGACCCTGGCTGGTCGGCAGGTGGTTGATAATATTGGCAAAAATCCTTTCCTGCCCCCGTGAACAGGCGCTCTCAAGCGGTCGCCCCGGAAACGCCTTCCGACCTGAAAAAAATCAAGCTGAGAAGTAAGTCAACTTAATCGCCCCGCGTATCCAGTAAATTGGTAAACACGGGTTCGTGCAGCCGA
>CAZVSC010000028.1:31259-36430 GCA_964629325.1 uncultured Enterobacteriaceae bacterium | reverse complement strand
TCCCCGATCCCCATCAACCCTCAGCCGCTGCCCGTTCTGGATGCGCTTGGTCGCTTCACCGGTGCCGACTACCGCCGGCATGCCGTATTCGCGCGCCACGATGGCCATATGTGACATGGTGCCGCCAATATCGGACACCGCTGCACTGATCTTGCTAAACAGCGGACTCCAGCTTGGGTGAGTGATCGGCGCCACGAGTATGTCGCCTTCCTTGATCTCGCCGAAATCATTGATGGAACGCAGTACCTTGGCAACGCCTTCCACCACCCCCGGCGAGGCGGCATACCCCTTCAGCTCATTGGCGTTTTCCACGCTGGGTGCGGCCCAGCTGTGCAGGGTTTCCGTGGTGATACCCCACAGCATCTGCAGGGCGGGATCCTCGATGTTGTCCGGCATGGGACCGATGGCGGGTGGTGCCGCCCAGGTCTTCAGGACCTCGATCATGCGCCGGCGTTCGGCGATGATCGGCGGCCAGTAGCCTTTGTTGACTGGTTCGGAGCCGGCTGCCCAGGCATTCATGACATTGCCCAGGGTCAGGTTCACCTCGGTATGATGCATGTGGAAGATGTCATTGGCGTCCTCGATGACGCCCTGGCTCTGCAGCAGCTTGCCAAACTCGCGGATCTTGTTGAAGAACACCGTGGTCAGCCAGTGTTCGCAGTAAAACTTGTGATCCTCCACATAGGGGAACACCAGGTGGCAGATGGCCAGCATCTGGTCGAATGCGGTCCTTTCGTCATCAGAGCCGAGCAGGTCGCGATATTCTTTAATGATGCGCTCGCGCTCCACGCGCAGTTGCTCCGTCGGGCGGTCCAGGGAATTACCCTGCCTGACCAGTTCGATATAGTGGGGCAGGGCTGACAGGGGTACCGACAGGTCGTCATTCCAGCTGCGCTCCCAGTGATAGAAGCCGTCGCCGGTGGAGATATTGAACCACGGGTCGCGGGATTCCGCGAGAGCATCCAGCCATTGCTTGCCGGCATCCCCTTTCGCCTTGATTGCGGGCAGGATGACGTCCGGGTTGCCGTCGTCGGTAAAGATGTCGTCGAGACCGAGCTCAACGGCCAGTTTCGCGAGTTTTTTCAGTTCGTCGTCGGGCCTGAACATGAGTACATCGATGCCGGCCACCATGCGCGCCACAGTCTGGTCGGTGATTTCCGGGAAGGCCTGCTTGCAGAACTGGAAGAACACCACGTAAGCGCCGTAACCCAGCATCAGCATTTCGAAATGGTGCTGCCACATGATGGAGTAGTTATCCATCACCCGGTGGAAGGCCTCACGGACATAGTGATTCTGGGTGATTCCCCGGGCTTCTTTCACGACCGCCTCATCTTCGATGTCATCGAGCGCGGGAATCTTTATGGCGGTCATGTCCTTGATGAGCTGGCCCATGCGCTTTTCCCATTGGCCGTATATGTCGTCCCAGTTCTCGTAGTAATGACCGGCGCGTTCCTGGAACAGGGTCAGGCGCTTCTCGATTTCGGCGGGGTCGGTCACCGTGTTGGCGGTGATGTAGATGCGCCCGTTGATGCAGCGGTAGTCGATGCCCTTGGCGGTCGGGAAGGTGAATACACGGGAGACGTAGGCACCCATGGCATGGTAGGCCGCTTCCGCGGTGATCATGTCGAAGGCCGACATGGGCTCGGGAAAATGCATGGAATTGTAGAACCAGAAACGACCATCATCCTCGGGTTGCACACGCGTGAAATAGGCATACATGTCAGCCCAGTTCTCCGCGCCGGGCACACTGCCAATTTCCGTGGGCAGGGGAAATGGATTGGTCGAGTTGGTCATGGTTCTTACTCCGGGAGTTTGGTAACTATCAGTCTTTATTGAGGATTTATTCAATTAGTGAAATGTTGTCATCCTGCCGGCACGTGCCTGCCGGGGGACAATAATCCCCTACCCGGGATGAAAATGGAAGTCTGGCAGGCGGGGCGGGAGCCGCTTAAAACGTGTCGTCCGGATGATCCTTGCGGTACATGTCCAGAATGTAGTCGAAGGCTTCCTTGACAGACAGCTTGCGAAAGTCGGAAAACTCCCCGGCATCCATGAAGAAGCCGTGCTCCGGGCAGATTTCGTAAAGGATATGGGTCTGCTTGGGATCGTTGATGGATTTCATCGGCTGCTGGCAGCGCGGGCAGTCGATATTGCGGATTTCGTTGTAGATCATGCCCAGGAATTGATCACCATCATCGACCGAGACAGAAGTCCAGTCATCACGCAACAGTTCTGCTTCACCCTTGTCGAACCAGATTCCGGCACAACGTTTGCACTTGTCGATGACAACCTCACCCGACTGGGTCAGGAAAGTCTGTTCGGCCAGTTCACCGTGGCATTTGGGGCATTTCATGATGGCATACTCCGCTAGGGGGAAAGTCTGTGCTTGCGTGACAAGAATTCCATGCCCGGGGGGGTTGTAAAGCGTGTACTTGGTTCGACTAACGGTATAGGTAGTCACGCGTGACGGGCACCACCCCGTGCTTTTTCGCCAGCTGGCACTGAACCACCACAAGGTGCGCGAATTCGAAACTCATGTCGCACACGGCAAGATAAAACTCCCACATACGGTAAAACACCTCGTCGCGAACCGCGAGGATGTCCGAACGGTGTGTACGAAAACGACGCAACCACTCCCGCAGGGTCCAGGCATAATGCATGCGCCACACTTCCATGTCGGTCAGCATCAGCCGGCTGGTTTCGACGCCGGTCACGGTTTCCGAAATCGACGGTATGCGGCCGCCCGGAAAGATGTAACGGGTGATCCAGGGGTTGGTTTCCATGGACAGGGCCTTGTTGGCGATGGTGTGGATGAGGGCCACGCCGTCATCGGCCAGCATGCTGTTCACGCGGGCAAAATACTCGGTGAAGTTTTCCACACCCACGTGCTCGAGCATGCCCACGCTCACCACGCGGTCATAACTGGCCTCGTGCTCCCGGTAGTCCGCGAGCAGGAATTCACATTGTTGTTCCAGCCCCCGTGCTGCAGCTTCCTGGCGGGCAACGCGCAACTGTTCATTGGATAGTGTGATGCCGGTGACCCGCACGCCATGGTGCTGCGCGAGGTGAAAGGCCAGGCTCCCCCAGCCGCAGCCGATATCCAGCACCGTCATGCCCGGCTGCAGCAGCAGCTTGCGGGCGATGAGCTCGGCCTTGTTCTGCTGAGCCTGTTCCAGGGTATCCCCGGGCGACTTGAAGTAGGCGCAGGAGTAGTACATCTCCTTATCGAGAAAGCGGCGGAATATGCTTTCCTCGGTGTCGTAGTGGTGGGCGATGTGGCGATAGCTGCGAGCGATCTTGTTGTACTGGCCGAGCAGTTTTACCAGCGGTTTGGCCCAGCCCGCTACCTGCCTGGTGCTGAAATTGGTGCGCAGGATGCCGAGCAATTCACGCAGGTCGCTGTCGCCTGTGTCCCAGCCGCCTTCCATGTAGGTCTGTCCGAGTTCGAATTCCCAGTCCCTGGCCACACGACGAATGGCTTCCTCACGCCGGATATACCAGTGAACTTCGATGCCATGGTCGCCGAATGTATGAACGGTACCGTCTGGCATATGCACATGCAGGATGCCCTCGGTGACGTTATCTTTCAGCAGTTTCAGGTACATGGGGCTGCCGTCACTTCACAGGTTGGTCGCCCCGGCCTGGAAGAAGTCCCGGCGGGCGCAGAACAATCCTGCCATGGCAAAGGCCGCCTGGATGATGTGGTTGAGTTCCGCTTGCAGGCTGGGTGCCGCCAGTTCCTGCATGAAAGGCATGCCCGCCCAGTAGGGGAGGTAATAGCCCAGCAGCAGGACCAGGCATATCCACCAGGTAACGGGCTGGCGCACCCGGGCGTCGGCAAAGAACAGGAACAGGACCACGACCAGCGTGGCGATATCCCCGAAGGCTTCGCGCAGGGCGTGATACCAGGAATGGGCCTGGCCGCCGCCGAAGCTTTCCTGCACCAGGTAGGCGGGGTCGCCGATATGGGTAAAGGTGGCAAACAGGCTGGTCATGCCATACAGGAAACCGAAGACAAGCAGTGCCCTGGCGATATTCAGGCGGGTGATCATGGGCTTTCCCCCGGGTCAGAAATTTGCATCAACGACATTTTTAACGGCATTCGGGCGAGGCTTCTTTGTTTTTGCGGCCTTTTTTCTTATATTGCCTCTTTCCCTGCTCCACAGGGTACCAGATGCCCCGCGGTGGAAGGCAAGGCCGGCTGTTAATCATTGTTAAAAAATCAGGAAACGCATTCCATCCATGAACTCCCTGCTGCAACAACCACTACTGCATTTCCTGGCGGCCGGTGTGCTGATATTCGCGGCGTACCAGATAAGCGACGAGGCTGAACTGGAAACCGCCAGCGACGGCATGGCTATCGTGGTCGATCGCACGGCGCTGCTCAACTTCATGCAGTACCGCGCCCAGGCTTTCAGGCCCGATATTTTCAGTGAACAGCTCGATGCCATGAGCGAAGCTGAACGCGAACGACTGGTCGCCGATTTTGTGCGGGAAGAGGCCCTGCACCGGGAGGCCCTGGCGATGGGCATGGACCAGGGGGACTATATCATTCGCCAGCGCCTCGTACAGAAGGTCGAGTTCCTGCTCGAAAACATGGTCAACCAGGCACTGGTGCCGGATGAAGAAGTAATCACAGCCTGGTACAACGTGCATCGCGACGACTACCGGGTGGACGCCGTCTATACCTTCACGCACATCTTCTTCGACGCCGATGAGCGCGGACCTGAACAGGCCAGGCAGGATGCGGCAAACCTGCTTGGTACGCCGCAGCTGGCCGAAGCCGGGTTCAATGACGCATCCGGTTTCGGCGACCGCTATCCCTTCCTGCAGAACTACGTCGAACGGACACGGGATTTCGTGGTGAACAATTTCACGCCGGCATTTGTCGATGCCCTGGATGCCGTTGAGCCCTCGAACGCGAGCTGGTACGGCCCGTTCGAGTCCCGCTACGGCTGGCACCTGGTCATGCTGCGTCAGCGCAGCGAACCCTATATTCCCGACCTCGACAGTATTCGTGAGCGGGTCATGGACGACTGGCGCTATGAGGCCGTCCTCGAGAGCCGTCGTGACGCCGAACAGCAGGTGATCGATCAATACGAAGTGCAGGTGGACCTGTAGGTCGGATAAGGCGCTTTGGCGCCGCCATCCGACAAGAGACAAGAGACAAG
>CAZVSC010000028.1:30053-31159 GCA_964629325.1 uncultured Enterobacteriaceae bacterium | reverse complement strand
CAAGGAGCAAGGAGCAAGGAAGGTTAACCGGAACAGATGATGAAATTTCTGAATCAACATCGTTGGGTCGCTTATGCAGTTTGGCTGGTGCTGGCCAGTGCCGGTGCCTTTGCCCATGATGCCCGCCCGGTGGTGGTCGACATCCGGGAACAGTTGCCGGGTGTCATGCAGTTCACGATCCGTGCGCCCGACACCGTGGAGGCAGGCAACCAGCCGTCAGTGGTCTGGCCCGCAGGTTGCGCGGTGCAGAACAGCGATGCCGGGATTGGGCTGAGCAGCGGCCGGGTGCTTTGCGGTGAAAGCCTGTATGGCAAGTCACTGGCGCTGGATTACCCCTATTTCAACCCGTCGCTGGCGACCTTTTACCGGTATGCCGGCACTGACGGCGCTACCCTGACCGCCATGCTGACGCCCACCAGCGGGTCCTGGGAAGTGCCGCTGGAGCCGACGGCTGGCAACGTGGCCCGGGAATACCTGCTGCTGGGCATCGAGCACATCATTGGTGGCCTGGATCACCTGCTGTTCGTGCTGGGCCTGCTGGTGATCGCCAGGACCCTGAGACGCATCCTGTGGACCGTCACCGGGTTCACTATTGCCCATTCCATCACGCTGACGATGTCCGCCCTGGGTTTCATCAGCATTCCCATTGTGCCGGTCGAAGCAGCAATAGCACTGTCGATCGTGTTCCTCGCCCATGAGATCAGCCGTGACCACCAGAACAGCCTCACATACCGCTATCCGCTCATCGTATCGTTAAGCTTCGGACTGCTGCATGGGCTGGGCTTTGCCAGTGCCCTGGGCGAGATCGGCCTGGTGCCGGGCGAGATCCTGGTGTCGCTGCTGTTCTTCAACCTGGGCGTGGAAGCCGGACAGATCGCCTTCATCCTGGCTGTGGTAATGCTGCTGTGGGGAATGCGGCGCGCCTGCTTACAGCGTACCGGGGTGGCGGAGGTGGTGACGGCGCAGCGGCTGGACATGCTGGCCGCCTACGTGATCGGGATACCGGCATCGTACTGGTTGATTGACCGGGTAGCCCAATTCCTGCTCTAAAAAAGAAACCAGAGCCTGGCTTGGCTCTGGTCTGGTTTGCTTACGCTTTATCCCTT
>CAZVSC010000028.1:22689-29953 GCA_964629325.1 uncultured Enterobacteriaceae bacterium | reverse complement strand
TTTATCCCTTGATCGGTCTCACTTCTCCCCGATAATGATATCCCCCGACACGGATGATATCTCCACATTCCCCGAGCCCCCATTGAGGCTGAACTGCAACTCGCTGGAATTGATGAAGCGGTTTTCCTGTACCGGGCGGTCATCGCTGAGGTCGTTGTCGATGTTGCCGCCCACCGCGGTGTTGATGTCGAAGCTGGCGGAGATATTGCGGTTCACCAGCAACTCGGTTCTGCCGCTCACATTCGACATTTCCACGCGACCGCCGTCGAGCAGTTCCAGGGAAACGGTGACCCTGGCGCTGACCGCGGAGGTTTCAAGATTGTCGACCTTGTCCAGGTCAAGCTCGATGGAGCCGCTGACGGTTTCCGCATTCACTCTTTCGGCGCGGGTGTCGGAAATGATCGAACCGTTGACGTTGTCGTAAGACACGCTTTCCCCCCTCGAGCCTTGATCCCGGATCTGGCCGTTTACCGTAGAGAGGTTTATGCGTCCACTGAGGTTGCTGGCCTCGATGGATCCGTTGACCGCCTCGATATTGATGCGGCCTTCCAGGTTGGTGGCCTCGATAGGGCCGTTGACTATATCCACCTGCGTGTTGCCGGCAATATCGCTAAGCGTGAGCTCCACGTTGATGCCTTCAAAGCGCACGGTGGCGTTCCTCGGGACTGAGATTTCCAGCACGGTATGGTCGTCGTCGCTGCAATCGAACCAGTTGCTGCAGTTGCGGTCGAAGAAGGTGCGCCGGTCCTCGTATTCTTCCGCGAAGCGCGTGACGCCATTGCGGCTGGAAAAATCGTAGCTTTCCGCGCGGTCGCTGAGCTCACCCTTGAAGCTGACCTCGCTGCGGTTCCAGCCTGTAATGGTCACGTCACCGTTGATGATTTCGATATCGATGATCTCATTCTCGCTGACATCTATGGTTTCATCGATCGTTTCACCGGCAAGGGCGAGGGCAGGCGCGAATGCCAGGGTCGTCAGCATGAGCAGTGATCTTTTGTTGTTCAAGACTGCAGTCTTCATGACAGCCTCCTTTATGCAGTGGCTTAAATGGTCGTAAACAGGGGTGCGTAGACAGACTCGATCAGTTCGATCTGCTTGGTCTGTACCTGACGCAGGATTTTTAACAGCTCGATGTTCTGGGGGTCTTCCCGAAGCGCTTCATAAATGGCCTGTTCGGCCTGTTCCAGTTGCTGCATCTGGCCCTCCCAGTCGGGTGCCAGGGCGGTCTGGTTCTGGTATTCCACCAGCAGTGCCTGCTTGTTGCGTTCATGTTCGTTTTGCAGCATGGAAACCATGCTTGCCAGGACCTGACTGTCGTTGGGCAAGGGTCGGTTGAAGTACAGTCCGGCAGAGAAGGCCACGGAGACCACCAGCATGATGCTTGCGGCGATGGCCAGCGATTTCGGCACGGCAATCGTGTTGCTGTTGATGGCATGGTCGATGCCGGGCCACAGGTCGCGCGAGGGTGCGATGTCGCGCTTGAGGTTGTTGATTTCCTCGCTCAGCAGGTCGTCGAAGTCTTTGTCGTTCATTGTCATATCCAGTGTCTTCCTATTCCTCATCCATCCATTCGCGGATCAGGTTCTTGGCCCGGTGAAACTGGGCTTTGGATGTGCCGGTCGATGTACCGAGTTTTTTCGCGATGTCCTCATGGCGGTAACCTTCCACCGCATGCAGGACGAATACCATTCTGGCACGTTCCGGTAAACGCATGATCAGCCGGTCTAGGCGGGACATGTCGGGCCCGGGTACGTATGCCTGCTCGTAGTGCCTGCTGTTCTCCTCGTCCTCATCGTTGCTGATAACGCGGGTCAGCCAACTCTTCTGTGTGCGCATGTAGGAAATGGTGGTGTTGCTGGCGACACTGTGCAGCCACGTATACAGTGAGCTGTTGCCTGAGAACGTGTCGATCTTTCGCCACACCTGGATAAATACCTCCTGGGTGGCTTCCTCGGCCATGGCCGCATTTCCTGTCAGCCGGAGGCAAAGCGCAAAGATTCTTTTATTGTACTTGTCGTACAAATGCCGGAAGGCGCTCTGATCCTTCTGGCGCACGAGGGCCAGCAGGGCCGTCTCACTGTCCTTGAGGAAGTGGACGTTGCTTTCCGATTCGATCATTTCTGCGCTGATTCTGGTCACAACAGTTTTTCTTGTGGTTTTTGTCTTTGACGCACCGGATGCGGCCAGGGTTTAAACGGGGCGTAAATTCAGCGGTAATTCGGCCATACTGGCTGGATTCCGCGGCCTGCGGGGCTGTCTTAGGGGGTCTGTTTCCCGTATTATTGCGCCTTGCCGAAAAACTTGCAGGTACAATTTCCATAAGGCCTGCCAGGGAAATACCCATTAAAACCTTCGAAAAAAATACTGTCTTCATCACCGGCGGTGCCTCTGGCATCGGACTGGGTATGGCAAAGGCTTTTGCAGATCGCGGCATGTCAGTGGCACTGGCCGACATCGACGCTGTGCAGCTGAAGTCGGCAGGCGAGCAGATCGCAGCAATGGGTGCCCCGGTAAAGACCTATACCCTGGATGTTACGGACAAGAACGCGGTCGTTGCCGCTGTCGATGACGCCAAAAAGACCTTCGGCAAGATCAATATCGTCTGTGCCAACGCCGGTGTCAGCGGCAGGATGGACAGCCTCGACAAGGTCAGTGTTGACGACTGGGACTGGATCATCGACGTCAATCTGAAGGGTGTCGTATATGTGATTCAGGCCTGCATGCCTTACCTGCTGCAAAATCCCCGCGAGGCGCACATCGTCATCACCAGTTCCATCAGCGGACTGCGGGTGTACCAGCCCAGTCGCAGACAGGGGATGTACAACACAACCAAGTACGGTCTGGTGGGCCTGGGTGAAGCCCTGTCCCTGGATCTCGAACCGAAAGGGGTCGGCGTATCCATCCTGTGCCCCGGCGTCGTCAACACCAACATTTCCCATTCCGGCAGGAACCGCCCGGACAAATATGGCGGCGTGCTGGAAACCAACGCCGACCATGAGCTGGCCAAGGCGGCCGGTTATGGTACCGATCCCAGGCAGTTTGGCGAGTGGGTGGTCAAGGCGATCGAGGAAAAACGCCTGTACGTGATTACCCATCCGGGTGACAGGGAGCTTGTCGAGACGCGCCACCAGCGCATCCTGGATGCTTTCGACGCCAGCGATAACCTCACCGGCAACTGAGGTTTGAGTAGGTCGGATAAGGTGCGTCGCACCGCATCCGACATTGCTGACATGGAAAGACGCTTTCGATAAAGGGATAAACCGATAAAGCGTCCGTCATCACGCGCAACTGGCAATCCCAAATTACCCTTCGTTACAGATTCAGTGTTTCCAATGCATTCAGCACCAGCTGCTGCGGGCTGCCATCATGGTGGAACCCGGCGGCTTCGGCCAGCGGGCAGACCAGCGGCGGATAACTGCCGAAATTCTCTTCAACCCAGGGGTCCGGCGCATACTCGATCAATTCATCGGCTTCCAGGTCAGGAAACAGATCGTCGATCTCGTTGACCAGCTCCGCGATGGTGATGTGCATGGCCGGGAGCGTCCACACCTGGCGCTCGGCGTGATCCATGGTTGCCGCCAGCACCAGGTTTTCCACGCAGCACCTGACCGACATGAGCCAGCTCTTGGCACCGGCGGAAACCGGGCAGGTGAACTTCGCGCCACTGCTCAGGTTGCGGATCAGGTCGCTGAAAAAAATGGACACCGCGCCGTTGGGCTCGGGCGGCCGGGCAACGATGCCGGGAATGCGTACAGAGCAACCCCTGATCCACTGCCGGCGCGTGTAATCCGCCACCAGTGTTTCCCCGATGACCTTTTCGGCGCCATAGCTGAGGTTGGGTGTGGGCAGGGTGTCGTCGCCGACCTCCGGCACGCGTGGCCTGCCGTACACGGCAATAGAGCTGGCAAAGACCACGGCGGGCACATTGGACTGCTCCTTCATTCGGTCAAGCAGGGCAATGGTGCCGTGAATATTCACGTCCATGCCAAGGGCATGATTGGACTCGGCCAGCCCGCTGGGCACACTGGCCAGGTGAAAGACGATGTCTGCGGGCTCGATGAGTGCCGCGTCGAGCACCTCATTGTCGGCGAAGCTGCCCTCGACCATGTTGAGGCGTTCATCGCCGGGCATCTTGTCGAGGGACAGGTCGATGACCGTCAGCCGCGTCGGTGGCAGGCGGGAGTTCTCGGCAAGCAGTGCCCGGGTCAGGTGGGTGCCAATGAAACCGTTGGCGCCGGTAACGACGATATGCATGATGTAAATCCAGGGATCAGTTGGTGGGGTTGATGACCGTCCTGAAGCCGATATGGGATGTGCCAAGCCCCTTGCTCTGCGCCTGCCGGGCCTCGGGCCGGTAGCGCATGCAGTAATTGGGCGCGCAAAGGTAGGAGCCGCCCTTGATCACAGCAACGGGCTCGCCGGGCTGGTTCGGATCATAGCCCTCCGGGAACTGCTGCGGGTCGGGAAAGGCGTGGGTGGCGTAGTAGGTGGTCTGTGTCCATTCCCAGACATTGCCGATAAGGTCGTGGATGCCAAGCGCGTTGGCGTCATAACAGCCCACCGGGGCGGTGCCTGTGTAGCCATCTACCGGATCATGCTGGAACGGGAACAGGCCCTGCCAGGTGTTCGAGGCGTAGTTGCCGTCGGCATCCCTGTACAGGCTGGTTTGCGCGGCCAGTTCGAACTGGGCTTCCGTCGGCAGCGACTGGCCCTTCCAGTCGGCGTAAGCCTGGGCATCCTCGAAGGCGATGTGCACCACCGGGTGATCCTGGCGCTTGTCGATGTCGGAACCCGGGCCTTCCGGCTGGTGCCAGCTGGCTTCGTTCATGAAGTACCACCAACTGGCGAACGGATTCACGGGCGCATCGGTGACATGTGGCGCGAACACGGCGGAACCCGGAATGTAGGTTCCGGTCACGGGATCCTCGATGCCGCGTTCAGCGAGTGTGGTGTAGCCGGTGGCGTCGATGAACTCGGCGAATTCGGCATTGGTCACTTCATGCGTCGCCATCCAGAAGCCGGCCACGGTTTCCTCATGCGCCGGGCCTTCCTCGAAGTAAGTACCCTCGGCACCCATGGTGAAGGTGGCACCGGGTACCCAGGCCATACCCGGGTAAGGGGAATTGGTGGCGGGCAGTTGGCCGCAGGCACGGGCGGTGACATCGAGATTGGCGCCGGGAATGGCTGCGCCGAAACCCAGCCAGCCTGCGGCTGCGGCCAGTACGATGACCGCCACCGCGAGGGTGATCACGAAAGTCTTACTCCGGGTAGACATAGATGATGCCGTTGTCAGCTTCCCAGTTCTCCCAGTTGGAAATCATGTCGGCTTGCTTGTCCGGCAGTTCGGTGCCAAGGTCAGCCTGCTCGTTGCGGTCCTGTTCGATATTGAAAAGTTGCCAGTGTCTTTCACCTTCAGGCAAGGCCAGGTCCCAGACGATTTTCCATTCACCCTGGCGAACTGCACGATGACCATTGAGCTCCCAGCCGATCACTTCGTTCTCATCATGCACCTCGCTGGATGCTCCGGTCAGCATGGGCAGCAGTGATTTGCCCCTGATCGGAAGGACTTCGCGGCCCTGGAAGGAGGTACCCGGATGTTGCGTGCCGGCCAGCGCCAGGAAGGTCGGCATGATATCCATGACCGTGCCGAAGCCGTCGGTCTGCGAGCCGCTCTCGATCATGGCGGGAAAATGGGCAAAGGCCGGCACATGGATGCCGCCGTCGAAGGCGGTTGCCTTGTGACGGCGGAATTTGGTTTCACTCACGGTGGCCCAGTTGCGACCGTACATGACGTAGGACGTGGGGCTGCCGAGGTTGTCGACACCCTGGTCATAGGCGCCGGAGGTGATGAATTCCTGGTAGCGCGGGCTGAGGTCGAGGCGCGAGGATTCGGCGCCGTTGTCGGACATGAACATGATGAAGGTGTTGTCGTATTCACCGATGTTCTTGAGGTAATCGATGACCTGGCCGACGTACTTGTCCAGTTCGCTGACCATGGCGGCGTATACCTGCATGCGTTTGGCGGCCAGCGCCTTGTCTTCATCGCTCTGCTCGTCCCAGCGCGGGCTGAACAATGCTTCCGGGGGGAGCGGCTGCGCATCGGCCGGAATATGTCCCAGCGTCTGCATGCTGGCGAAGCGGCGACGGTAGATTTCCTCGTAACCGACGTCGTACACCCCGTCGAAACGGGCGATGGCCTCGGCCGGAGCCTGCAGCGGCCAGTGCGGAGCGGTATAGGCCAGGTAGGCGAAGAAGGGCTTGTCGTTGCCGCGGTCTTCGTCGATGTAGCCGATCATCTTTTGCGTGTAGTCACGGGTGGTGTACCAGTTCTCGTCAACCTGCACGAGTTCATCGCCGTCGCGATAGTTGGCATTCTGCGGGCCGCGCCAGTCCCAGGGGCCCAGATGGGCGGCACCATCCAGTGAAATGAAATTTTTCTCGAAACCGCGGGCGTGGGGGCCGTTCTCAACGTCCATCCCCAGGTGCCACTTGCCGGTCATGTAGGTGTTGTAACCGGCATCCAGCATCAGTTCGGCCAGCGACGCGACCCTGAAACTGAGATAGCCGAGGTAGTTGGGCTGATCCATGTGCTGGGGCCGCGATGGGGCGCTTTGCACGCCAACGCCGGCCATGTGGTTGGACATGCCTGACATCAACATGGCGCGGGTCGGTCCGCAGGTGAGGCTCGAATAAAAATCGGTAAGGAGCATACCGCCGGCAGCCAGTGCATCTATGTTGGGCGTGGGAATTTCACTGCCGTAGAAGCCCAGGTCGGCATAACCCAGGTCATCGGCGACGATCAACAGGATGTTGGGCCGGTTGTCACCGGCGGATTGCATGTCTGCCGTGGCTACTGCGGTATCGGTGGTATCACCGCCGCCACAGGCCGTGAGCGCCAGCGCGGTGCCAATAACGGCAATACGGGTGTTGATTGACTGTAACATGCTTACCCCTCGATGAATCCGGCATTTCCGGCGGCCTGGTTTTTTATAGGCGCCGCGACGGCATTTTTACTGCTTTTTCACCACATTTTCAAAGTCCGAGACCAGTATGAAGGTCCTGACCAGTTCCTCGATGAAGAGCTTCTGGCCCATGATGATCGGGCCGGACTGGTTGTACATGGTATTGTTGATCGTGCTGAGCACCACCTGGAAGGCAAAGTAGATGTTCGCTTCTTCCCGCTCAGTCAACGAACGGTGGTTTTCTTCATAGAGCCGGTCGATGAAGCGCCTGGTGGATTCCAGGAAGTGTTCGCGGAAGGGCT
>CAZVSC010000028.1:0-22589 GCA_964629325.1 uncultured Enterobacteriaceae bacterium | reverse complement strand
TTCAGGGTCTCGGTACGGTTCCGCAGGTGTTCATGCACCAGGGCTTCGAAAAACTCGTCCTTGCTGTGGAAACGGGCATAGAACGCGCCAACTGAATAGCCGGCCTCGCGGGACAGTTCGGCGACGGAAATTTTTTCCAGGTCCTTCTTTTCCAGCAGCTTGAAGCCGGTGCTGATCAGGGCGTTGTAGGTCCGGTGCCCGCGCTTCTGCTTGATTTTGCGGCCGTGCGATTTGTCTTTTTTGACGGTTTTGCTGCTCATGACTTAGAGAATATAGATTCTGTTCTTGAATGCTGTCTGGTATACGGGCGGTGCCGGCCAACCCCCAGGTCAATTCCTGTTAATCGGGCATTTAAGCGAAAAATACCGGCAAAGTCGAATGCTGGACCGTATTCGATGGGTTTTCTCTCAGGGCTGGCAGCAGCAGGGAACACTTCTTTTCCGGTTGAATTAAAATTTAGAATCTGTATTCTTAATAGCGATTGGGTGTGAGTCATCGGCAAGATCACGCTACTTGGTGGTGAAGGTTTCAGGCAGCTGCACTCGTGCAGTTGCCTGGCAAGGGACAGGGAAAGTCCCCTTTTCATCGGCAGGGGGTGCAATTCCCGATACCTTTCTTCCTGATCTAATTCCCCTTGAGTATCCGGAAGCCAGGGATCTGGCTTCCGGATCTCTTTAAGAGATTCGCCCATGCCAGCTTGAAAAGCAGGCGGTTTCCGTCTAACTTCCTCCACTGTTTTCCCGAATTCCGCCAAGCCAGCATCATGAGCGACACCTCCATAGCGCCAGATCACGCCCCCCCGTATCCCAGTTCTGAAAAAACTATCCTTGGCCATCCCCGCGGGCTGGTCATCCTCTTTTTTACCGAGATGTGGGAGCGCTTTTCCTATTACGGCATGCGCGGCCTGCTCATCCTGTACCTGACGCAGCATTTCCTGTTTTCCGATGAGCGTTCGACAGTCCTCTATGGTGCCTACACCGCCCTGGTCTATGTCATGACCATCATCGGCGGCACCCTGGCCGATCGTTACCTGGGTTCGCGCAAGGCGGTCACTTTCGGCGCCATTCTGCTGGTGCTGGGTCATTTCGGGATGGCCTTCGAAGGCAGTGGTTCACAGCAGGTGATGACGTACAACGGTGCCGACTACCAGTTGACCCTTGACGGCCGCGGCGGAGATGCCAATCAGATCATCGTGTCGGAGCAGGGCGTCTCACGGATCAGTTTCAGCGACGGTGCCACCGTCATGCAGATTGCCGATCCCGGTGCGGTCGGTCTGCCGGCAACGATTCCCACAGCCAGCTATTCCCTGCGTGTCGAAACCGAAACGTTCTATCTCAACATCCTGTATCTGTCACTGGCCCTCATCATCGCCGGTGTGGGTTTCCTGAAGGCGAATATTTCCACCATCGTCGGCGCACTTTACGGCTACGGGGATTCCCGCCGTGATTCCGGTTTCACTATCTTCTACATGGGCATCAACCTGGGTTCCTTCATCTCCTCCATAGCCTGCGGCTACCTCGGCATTATGTACGGCTGGAAATACGGATTCGGTCTCGCCGGCATTGGCATGCTCGCGGGCCTGATGACCTTCCTCAAATACCAGGAATGGCTGGAGGGCAAGGCCGAACCACCCAGCGAGGAAAAACTCAAACAGAAGGTGCTGGGTCCCCTCAATATCGAGCAAATGTGCTACCTGACCGGTATCGGCATCATTGCAGTTTCAATGCTGCTGGTCATGAACGCGCACCTGGTGGATGAAAGTTACGTCGGGCTGCTGGGCATCCTGATCTTTGTTGTGCTGGTGGCTTACGCCATCACACAATGTGCCGGGGAAGAACGGGATCGCATGCTGGCCGGCATCTATTTCGTGCTGGCGCAGATTCCCTTCTGGGCCCTGTTCGAGCAGGCGGGTTCCTCGCTGAACCTGTTCACTGACCGTCTGGTGGACCGCACCATGCTGGGGTTTTCCGTGCCGGCCCCGGTGTTCCAGTCGCTCAACGCCATGTTCATCGTCATGTTCGCGCCCGTACTGGCGTGGTTGTGGGTCAGTCTGGGAAAACGCAACCTGAATCCGTCGACACCGGTGAAGTTCGCGATGGGCGTGTTCCTTGCCGGACTCGGTTTCCTGTCCCTGGTGGCGGGTATGACCACGTCCGGTGAGACAGGCATGACGGCGGTCTATTTCATATTTCTCATTTACTGGATTCATACCATCGGCGAACTGATGGTATCGCCCGTAGGCCTGTCTGCGGTTACCAAGCTGGCTCCGCCAAAGGCCGTCGGCATGACGATGGGCGCCTGGTTCCTGTACAGCGGACTGTCAAACTACCTCGCCGGCGTTATCGCCTCCACCACGGGTGCTGAAACCATCGGCGGGCAGATTTCGGATGTGGCAGCGGCCAAGGCCACCTACGCTTCGGTCTATTCCCAGGTGGGCTACATCGCCATGGGCATCGCTGTCGTCATGCTGATGATTTCTCCCTTCATCAAGAAAATGATGCATTCGGCTTAAGTGAACCATCAGCTTTTCCTCAGGAAAAACAGATGCATCTGCCGTCCGTCTGGGGGATACTTTGCCCTCGCTGAAGGGCGTGACAGCCCCCAATTTCAACATTAATACTTACAGCCTTTCCGGCAACTGAAACTATCAAAGACAGGATATTCCTTATGTTGAATCCAAGAATTGCGCCACTGGTCCTGGCCGCTTCCCTGCTGACCGCCTGTGGTGGCAGCGAGGAAGGCGCCACCGCACCCGGTGCCTCGGCACCGGCAGCAGCCGGTGGGGCCATTACCCCGACGTTCGCCAATGTCGACCAGGAACGACTGAACAATGCAGCCATCGAGCCCGACCAGTGGCTCACGTTTGGCGGCACCTATAATGAGCAGCGCTACAGCCCCTTGAACCAGATCACCACCGACAATATCGACCAGCTCGGTCTCGCCTGGTACGTCGATATTCGCGCCAACCAGGGCCAGCAATCGACACCCCTGTATGTTGACGGTGTGATTTATTTCACCGAGTCCTGGGGACAGGTGAATGCAGTGGATGCCGCTAATGGCGAAAGACTGTGGCGATTCGATCCGCAGGTTGCCGGAGACGTCGCCGGTCGGGGATGCTGCGGTGTCAACAACCGTGGTGCAGCCGTTTATGAAGGCAAGGTTTACGTGACCGTCTATGACGGTCGCATGTTTGCACTGGATGCAGGTACAGGCGATGTCCTGTGGGAAACCCAGACCGTCGATCCTGAAATGTGGTACACCTCCACCGGTGCTGTACGCGTGGCCAACGGCAAGGTATTCATCGGCAACGGTGGTGCGGAATTCAAAACGCGCGGCTATGTCTCCGCCCTTGACGCCAATACCGGTGAAATCCTGTGGCGCTTCTACACCGTGCCTGGCAATCCGGAACTGGGATTCGAAAGCGATGCGATGCGCATGGCGGCTGAAACCTGGAACGGCAACTGGTGGGATCGCGGCGGCGGCGGTTCCACCTGGGACGGCATCACCTACGACCCGGTCACCAATCTGCTGCTGTTCGGCGTCGGCAACGGTGCGCCGTGGAATCCGCTGGTGCGCAGCCCGGGCGGCGGTGACAACCTGTTCCTCAACTCAATCGTGGCCGTCGATGCGGACACAGGCGAATATGTCTGGCACTACCAGGAAATTCCCGCCGAGGAATGGGACTTCGATGCGGTCCAGCAAATCACCCTGGCCGATATCGAGGTCGACGGCGAAGTCCGTCATGTGGCCATGCAGGCAGCCAAGAGCGGTTACTACTACATGCTCGACGCCTATACCGGCGAACTGCTGCGCGCCAACAATTTCGTGCCCGTCAACTGGACCTCAGGTTACGACATGGCTACCGGCAAACCGATCATCAACGAGGCCGCCCAGTACACGAAGCGAGAAGCGGGCACCATCATCCAGCCCGGACCCGCCGGCGCCCACGGGCAGGCACCGATGTCCTACAATCCCAACACCGGCCTTCTCTATATCCCCGCCATGGAAAGCAGCATGGCGTTCGCCAATGCGCCGGAGAATATCGAGGGCCGCTTCAATCTGGGCATGGAATACTTTGGTCATGACTATGCCTACGACGATCCGGAGAACACTATCGAGCGCGGCAGCAAGACCCGCCTCGTCGCCTGGGACCCGGTCGCCGCGGAGGAGGTCTGGGCCATCGAGGATGTCGCCGTGGGTGGTACGCTGTCCACCGGCGGCGGTTTGCTCATCAAGGCCAACGGCCAGGGCCAGACTCTGGGCATCTACGATGCCGAAGACGGAACCGAGCTGAAACTGTTCGATGTACAGGCCAGCGCCACAGCCGGCCCGATTACCTACATGCATGAAGGCGAGCAGTACATAGCCCATATTGTCGGCGGTCCTTCCTTCCAGGGTTACTACGCACCGACCTATGCGCGTCTGTTGGTATACAAGTTGGGCGGTATGGCCACGCTGCCGGAAAAAACCGAGTTCACCCAGCGCCCGCTGTCGCCGCCGGAAGAGACCGCATCGGAAGTCGTGGTAGCGCGCGGTGGAGAAATCTATGGTGAGAACTGCTCCATGTGCCATGACGTTGGCGGCATGGCCCGCAGTTCATTTCCGGACCTGCGCCGGACACCGCTGCTGCATTCCGTAGATGGTTTCAACAATGTGGTCCTGCAAGGGGCTCTCGCCGAACGCGGCATGACCTCGTTCGCTGCGTCTCTTGACGAAGATGACACCGACGCCATCAGGCACTACATCATCGCACAGGCGCATATTGCCCTGAACACGCCGAATCCCTTCGGGCCGGCGCCCGACGTTGCGCCGGAAGATGTGGACGAGGCAGAAGAGGCTGCTCAGGAGAATTGATCGAAAAACCGGGCGCAAGCCCGGTTTTTAATAAGTCGCCAGTCACCAGTCCCCAGGACGACATGCCAAGCATGGTGACTGGTATCGATTGAAAACCACCATCCCCTGTCTTATCCTCAACCGGGAACAGGAGGCTGACATGAACAATTCCAAGACTGCTGCAAAACTACTCTTCAGTATCGTTCTAAGTTGTGTTGCCAGTATGACTTTTGCCCACCACGGCTGGACCTGGTATGGCAATGAGCCGTTCGAACTGACTGCCGAGGTCGTGGGCAAACGCTTCGGCAATCCCCATGATGAACTGACTCTGCGGGATGCCGACGGACAGGAATGGTATGTACTGCTGAGTCCGCCAGGACGCAGTCGCCGCGCCGGATTGTCCGATGACACGGTGCAGGTGGGTGATACCGTGACCGCCTATGGTCACCGCCGCAGTGAAGGCAACAATTTCGAAATGAAGACCGAGCGGCTGAAGGTGGGTGACAAGCTGTACAACCTGTACCCTGACAGGAGTTAAAGGCAGAAGCTGCTGGTACTGGTGTAGTTTTGCGCCCTTAGCTGACAACCAGCCATCCCGTATAGGCCACATACCCCGCCAGCATTAACACACCCTCCCTGCGGTCAACCCTGTAGTGGGTGCGCATAAACATCATGACGACACCGGAAAGCAGGATCAGTGTCACCATGTCGGGCCAGCCGATTACGCCGGCATGCAGGGGGCGCACCAGCGAGGTGACGCCCAGAATGCCGAACGTGTTGAAGATATTGCTGCCGATGATATTGCCGATAGCCATGTCGCCATAACCTTTCCGTGCTGCCACCAGGGTGGTCGCCAGTTCCGGCAGGCTGGTGCCCACCGCCACCACGGTCAACCCGATCACGGCCTGGCTGATGTCAAGAAGCAGGGCTGCCTGGACAGCACCTGTCACCAGCAGCTTGCCGCCGCCGATCAGCATGCCCAGGCCGAGGATGAAGAGGAAGGCATCGTAGTAGATGGGCTTTTCCACCAGAGCACCGGTGACTTCGACATCTTCCTCGCTGGGTTCCGGGTGCGTTTTTGCATCCCAGAGCGTGTAAAGGATGTACGCCACGAGCCCGGCGCTGAGCAGGGCGCCTTCCAGCCTGTTTACGTCATCGTCCGCCAGGAACAGGCACATGATGCAGGTAGCGCCGAGCATAATCGGCGCGTCGATGCGCAGCACCTTGTTTTCAACCAGCAGGGGACTGATGGCGGCGGCCAACCCGAGTATGAGTCCGATATTGGCGATGTTGGAGCCGACCACGTTGCCGACGGCGATTTCCGGCGCCCCGTCCAGCGCCGCGCTGACGGATACCGCCAGTTCAGGCGCACTGGTGGCGAAAGCCACGACCGTCAGGCCGATACTCAGCGATGACATGCCGAACTTGTGGGCGATGGCCACGGCACCGCGCACGAGGTATTCCCCGCCGTAAAACAACAGTGCCAGGCCGGCGCAGGCCTGCAGGAGAGCTATGAGCATAATCTGAATACGCCAGCATGGCCCGGCTCGTGCTGCCGGGCATGATTCTTTTAATCAGTGTGAGTATGGGTATATCATCAGGCAGCTTCAAGGGCAAATTCGTTTCCCCTGCAAGATGTATTTGCCTGACATGAAAATAGTGATAAACGCACTCATATAATCAGAAAAGGACAAGTTCATGGGAATATCCACCATTATCACTCTGGTCATCGTCGCGGTCGTCATTTTCTGGATCGTTGGCATCTTCAATCGCCTGGTGACATTGCGCAACCGCTTCCAGAACGCCTTTGCCCAGATCGAGGTGCAACTGAAGCGTCGCTACGATCTGATCCCCAACCTGGTGGAAACCGCCAAGGGTTATATCAAGCACGAACGGGAAACCCTGGAGGCCGTCATCGCCGCCCGTAACCAGGCGCTCAGCGGGCTGGAAAAAGCAGCAGCGGCACCGGGCAGTCCCGCGGCCATGATGGACCTGGGTAAAGCCGAAGGCATGCTGGCCGGTGCACTGGGACGGTTGAGTGTGGTCGTGGAAGCCTACCCGGATCTCAAGGCCAACCAGAACATGATGCAATTATCCGAGGAGCTGACCAGCACGGAAAACAAGGTGGCTTTCTCGCGCCAGGCCTTCAACGATGCCGTCACGGAATACAACACCTACAAGCAGACATTCCCGCCGGTGATTTTTGCCGGCGCCTTCGGCCACGCGGCCGATGCCAGCCTGCTGGAATTCGAGGACAGCGCGGAAATCCAGGCCGCACCGAAAGTTTCTTTCTAGGGAGTTTGCCGGACCAGCCTAGTGAACTTCTTTACTCACCAGGACCAGGCCAGAAGCAACACCCGCAAACTGGTGTTCCTGTTCCTGTGTGCGGTGGTGACGCTGATCCTCATCACCTCATTTCTCGTCATCGCAGTATTGTTCTATGCCGACGCGCAGGCGGATATAGGGCTCAATACCGAATTCCTCACGTCCACCATCTTCATCCAGGTCAGCTTCATTGTCATTGCCGTGGTGGGCATCGGCACGCTGGTACGGCTGGCCCAGTTGCGCGGCGGCGGCAAGGTGGTGGCCGAGTCGCTGGGTGGTCGCCTGCTCAATACCAGCACGCGCGACCCGGATGAACGCAAGATCCTCAACGTCGTGGAAGAGATGGCCATCGCTTCGGGCACGCCGGTACCACCTGTCTACCTCATGGAGGATGCCGCCATCAATGCCTTTGCCGCCGGATACAAACCCCGCGACGCCGTGATCGGCGTCACCCGCGGCTGCATTCACGAACTCAGCCGCGATGAACTGCAGGGTGTGATCGCCCATGAATTCAGCCATATCTTCAACGGCGATATGCGCCTGAATATCCGCCTGATGGGTCTGCTGTACGGCATCATGGTTATCGGCCTGATCGGCTACCACATACTGCGCGGCACGCGCTATCGCGGTACGGGAAGGTCCGGAAAGAACAATGTCGCCGCGATTCTCGCCCTGGGGGTCGGTCTCATTGTCATCGGTTATGGCGGCACCTTTTTCGGCAACCTGATCAAGGCCGCGGTCAGCCGGCAGCGCGAATTCCTGGCTGACGCCTCGGCCGTACAGTTCACTCGCAATCCCGATGGTATCGGCGGCGCCCTGAAAAAAATCGGCGGCTACAGCAAAGGAACTGTCATCGACAGCAGTGATGCCAACGAGATCAGCCATATGCTGTTTTGCAATGGCATCAAGTCGCACTTCACCGGCCTGTTCGCCACGCACCCGCCGCTTGATGAACGCATTCGCCGCATCGATCCGCGCTGGGACGGCAAGCTCGCCTATGCCAGGTCTTCGGCACATGAAATGTCCAGTGAGGCAGGGGTTTCCCACCTGGCCGGCGGCGGGGAATCCGCCCTCGACTCGGTTGGCAATCCCGGTCCCGCCCATCTGTCACAAGCCGCGGCGACCATCGAGGGATTTCCGGCCCTGCTGATCGAGGAGGTGCATACTCCCCAGGGAGCCAGTTTTATTATCTACTGCATGCTAACGGCGCTGTCGAATGACGCCGTAGCTAAGCAGCAGCGCGTCATGCTGAGTGATACGCTCGACGAGGGGGACTACCTGGCCCTGCTGCAGGTGGACAAAGCTTTCGGGCATGTTGCGAGGGAGCAATACCTGGCACTCGTCGACATGGCGCTGCCCAGCCTGAAACAGTTGTCGAAGGGGCAATACCAGGCGTTCATGGTCATGCTCGGCAAACTGATCATGGCCGATGACAATATTTCCCTGTTCGAATGGTGCCTGTTCAAGATTTTGCGCTACAACCTGGATGAACGTCCCGACCGCCGGCAAAGGGCCATACCCATTTCCTCGCTGGTGGATGAATGCGTGGTGCTGATGTCGGTGCTGGCGACGGCGGGCAATTCGAATGAGCGGGCGGCAAAGGATGCCTTCAACCGCTCACGCAATGTGCTGGATCTCGGCCCCCTGAGTTACCAGCCGCAGCTGGGGGTGAACACGGGATTGCTGGAAAAGGCGCTCGACAGGCTGAACCATCTCAGGCCGCTGCAAAAGCCGCTGCTCTTGAAGGCCATGGTGTCATGCATCAATGCTGATGGCAGGGTGACGGCGACGGAAAGCGAGTTGCTCAGGGCGGTGGGCAGCCTGCTGGATTGCCCGATACCCCCACTGCTGCCGGGGCAGCGGTTTATTTAGGACGTGGGTTTATTCCAGGGCGTCGAAGTGGCGGCTCTCGAAAAACTCCAGTATGCCGGCTGACGGCACCATTTCCGTTTCCGCGCCGAATTCCTCCCCCAGAACCATCACGTTGCCTTGTTCGTTGCCGGTAAAGCCTGGCCAGGCCGGCAGCCCGGGACCGCCGGCGCGGCTGCTGCGGGCAAAGCTGACCCAGTAGGTGGCCATGGCGTCGGCCAGGGCGCGGTCGGCGTCGGTCCATTCCGGGTGCTGGTCGTGCTGGTTGAAAACGTAGGCCAGTTCGGAAACGTGGGTGGCGCCACGGTTGGTGCCGGGCGGTACGCGGGTAAAGAAATAGACATAGGACTCAAAGCCCCAGTCGGCCTGGTAGCCGGCCATGTTGCGTGCCAGGAAAGCCATCTCGTCATTGAAAGCCTGCTTGCCCATGGCGTTGGCGGAGGCATCGTCGCTGGCAGGATAGAGCGCCAGGAAGTCTTGCGCCCTGTCACCATACAGTTCGTTCACCGTGTTCCGGTAAGTGGCCAGGTCGGGAATGCCGGGGCCGAAGAAATTCGCCTCATCACGATTCGTGCCCGCCATCAGGTAGACGGGGTGTTGTTCGCCGTCATAGAAGGTCTGGAAAATCGATTTCGGCAGGAACCAGCCGTCGACATTGACACTGCCGCCGGTCGGAAAATTCTCGTAAATATCCTGTGCAGAGGCCGCACGCAACCCGGCCAGGTTCGCCGCGCCGAATTCGCGCATCTGCGACAGGCCCGCCTGTTCAGCCTCCGCCAGCGTCAACTGGGACTGCGAGGTATATCCCAGCACGGGATTGTCGGCCCGGCTCTGCAGTATGGCGCGGTGAATGAGCCCGAGGCTCAGCGGCGAGGAAAGCAGCGCACTTACGGCGATGGCACCGGCCGATTCGCCGAACACGGTGACGTTGGTGGGATCGCCGCCGAAAGCGGAAATATTGTTGTAGATCCATTCCAGGGCGGCGATGGCATCGAGCATGGCGTAGTTGCCTGACGCGTTGTTCGGGGACTCGGCGGTCAACTCGGGATGGGCGAAAAACCCGAAAGTACCCAGGCGGTAATTGAAGGTGACTACCACGGCACCCTTGGCGGCCAGGTGCTGGGCGTCATACTGGGGCCCGTTGCCTGAACCGGCGAAGAAGCCGCCACCGTGGATCCACAGCATGGTGGGATAAAGCTCGTCCTGGGATTTTGCCGGAGTCCACACATTCAGGTACAGGCAGTCCTCGCTGCTGAGTACCTGATCGGCGCCGGGTGCGAAACCGGACTGGATGCAGCGCGGTGCGAAAGCGGTGGCCGGTCTTACACCGGACCAGCTGGCCGGCGGCTGTGGTGCGCGCCAGCGGTTTGCGCCGATAGGTGGTGCGGCATACGGGATGCCGCGGTAAACCATGACATCGATGTTGCTGGCCGCTTCACCAGCGATCAGGCCAGTGTCGATTCGAATGCTATCCGGCAGCTGGGCAGCCGCCAGGACCGATATGCATGTTGCAGAGACGAAGAGGGTAATTCTTGTAATCGCGTCAAGCATGGTTTTCTTCCCCCGGAAATCAGTCAGGCAAATATAACAGTTTCAAGCCTGCCAATGCCAAGTGCATTGTGGCTGCGGTGGGGAGGATGCAACCGTAACGGCGTCAGCCGTTCGTCGACATGTAGAAGACAACGCAGTAAAGGATTTTGAAGGCCATGTGGCCAACCTGGTCCTGGTGCAGGGATATCCATTTCTCGCACTTGCAGAAATCGATCACCCAGTGACTGACGGCTTCAATCACGGCAAACAGGTTGCTGCCGGTGATGATGATGACAATGGCGGCGTGGGTGAAGGAATGGGCGGTGAGCCAGTAGTACCACTGGGGAAAATCTTCCCCGTACTGCTCGCGCAGCTTGCTGTGGCGGCTCTTGGCCGAGCTCATGGGGCCCAGCTGCAGGACGTAATCGCCGATGCAGTGGCCAATGACCAGGTGGAAAAACAGTATCAAGACATCCATTGACATTGTCCCCGTTCCCCCGAAATCCTGGAGAACTGGTTAGTTTTCAGGTCGTTACAAAATCCTTAACCTGCAATTATTCATAGAATAGCCCCGGATACTAGGGAAATATCCCAGGTCGGGAGTTTTTCATAGTAATCCGGCACCAGTGTGCCGGATTAATCGCGGCACATGGACGTGCCGCCGCCGGCCACAGGCCGGCGTGAGCCAGAGAAATACAAGCAGAATCACACTGCTGCGCCAGTATTTCGAAGGCGTTCATCAAAATGTTCTGGACGAACATTTTGATGGTCTGGTGGATATGTTCAGGGGCTGTTCATTTACCCGCTGGTATCGTAGCTCCATCGTCAACACAAGGAACAGATGCCATGAACAGATCACGCTTGCTGGTTGTTTCGGTCCTGGCCGCCGCTGTCGCCTGCAGCCTGCCCGTGCAGGCGGAAACCACCTACTTTGATGCCCAGGTACTGGATGCCACGCCGATATACCGTGTCATCGAAACGCCTGTTCCCACACGCCAGTGCTGGGAAGAGGAAGTGGTCCGTTCCAGTAGTCGTCACCATTACCGCTCCCGCACTCCGGGTCTCCTGGGAGCGGTAATTGGTGGCGCAATTGGCGGCTCACTCGGCCACCACAACACCAGCCGCAATGTCGGCACGGTGGTGGGCGCAATACTCGGTGGTTCCATCGCGAGGGATATACAGGAAGCCAACTATGAACCCGGCGTACGGCTGGAGACAGTCGAGCGTTGCGAGACGGTAAACCACTACGAACAGGAGGAAAAACTGGTTGGTTATGATGTACTGTATCGCTACAATGGCGAAGATTTCCGGGTAAGGATGCCCAACGATCCTGGCGCCACCGTGCGTGTCCGGGTCAACGTCGAACCGGTTATCTAGCCGACAAATCCAGACGTTGTATTTCCAGACCCAGTGGCAATGCAATCACGAGACCGGCCCGGTTCCGGGAATGACAAACCGGCAAACCTGATCAGAGAAGCTGAGCGTGAAGAGCACATTTTCCAGCCTTGCCCTGTTACTGGCAGTCTTGATGCTACTGCCAGTCGCCGGCATGGGCGCAACGGAAGACGACGGCTTCGACGTGAACGATCCGCGCAATGCCACCCGCAACGTGAACCCGGAAAACAGCGCCAACAGCCTGACGGCGCAGCCGCGCATCTCCCGCAGCCAGGCCATGAATATTGCCAGCGGCCGGTACGAAGGCCGGGTCCTCAGCATTCTCATGGATAACCGCACCAACAACTGGCGCGTACGCATGGACCGCGATGGCACTGTTTTCAACGTCTTCGTCAATGCCTCATCCGGTGATGTGAACGCGTCCTCGGACTGAACGCGATCCTGACCGTATCCTCAATTCCTATGCGCCTGCTTATTGTCGAAGACGAAGACCTTTTGAGAGCCCAGCTCGTCAAGGCCCTGACCGATGCCGGCTACGTGGCGGATTCCGCCAGTGACGGTGAAACCGGGTTGTTCCAGGCCAAGGAATTCGATTACGACGCTGCCATCATCGACCTCGGCCTGCCCAAACTCAACGGGATCGACCTGATCAAGGCCATCAGGGCCGAGGCCATGACATTTCCCATCCTTATTCTCACTGCCCGGGACAACTGGACGGACAAGGTAGAGGGGCTCGATTCCGGCGCCGACGATTACGTGGTCAAGCCGTTCCAGATCGAGGAGATCAAGGCCAGGCTCAATGCCCTGCTCAGGCGCGCCGCAGGTTTCGCCAAGCCGACACTGGATTTCGCCGGGCTCAGCCTGGACACCACTGCCAAGCGCCTGCAGGTGAACGGCAGCGAAGTGGAATTGACCGCCTACGAGTACAAGGTACTCGAATACCTGATGCTGCACCCGGGCAAGGTGGTGTCAAAGACCGAACTGACCGAGCATCTCTACGACCAGGACTACGACCGCGACAGCAACGTGCTCGAGGTGTTCATCCGCCGCCTGCGCCAGAAGCTGGATCCCGAGGAAACCCTGAAACCGATCGACACCATTCGCGGTCAGGGCTACCGGTTCAATGTCCCTGCCAGCAACGCATAAAGTTCCCATTTCCCTGCAAACCCGTCTGGTGCTGGCCTTCGGCATCCTGCTCATCCTGTTTCTCGGGCTGACAGGCCTCGTCCTCGACCGCGCTTTTCGTGAAAGCGTCGCGGCGGCCGTCGAGGAAAGACTGCAGTTGCAGATCAATGCCCTGATTGGTGTGGCGGAACCGGACAATGGCGTTTTCTTCGTGCCGGATCTGGAGGAGGCCCGGTTTTCCCAGATCAACTCCGGCCTGTATGGTTTCATCCTCGATGCCAGCGGCCAGGTATTGTGGCGCAGCCCATCCGCCCTGAACCTGAGCCTGGAGCAGGCAGAATTTCTCAACCAGCCAATGGAGCGCGGCCAGACCGTGTTCGGCAGCATGGAAACGACCGAGCAGGGCAGGTTGTCCTATGCCAGTTACGGAATTTTCTGGTCGCCCCTGGAACAGGAGTTTTCCTTCGTGGTCATGGAATCGGTGGAGCCCACCACCGCCGAGATCCGCGAGTTCCAGTCCAACCTGTACCTGTGGTTCGGCGGACTGGCCGTACTGCTCTCCATCGTGCAGATCCTGCTGCTGCGCTGGGGCATGAAGCCGTTGCAGCAACTGGCCACGGAAGTGTCTTCCATCGAAGCGGGTGAGAAGGACCAGGTGCAGCAGCAGTACCCGCCGGAACTGCAGGCGGTGAGCAAGAACCTGAACCTGCTCATCAAGAGCGAGCGCGAACGCCAGTCACGCTATCGCACCACCCTGGGCGACCTCGCGCACAGCCTGAAAACCCCGCTGGCGGTGATTTCCGGCATCGTTCAGCAGTCCGGCGGCAACCGCAGCAATATTTCTTCGGATCCGGCGTCGCTGAAGGATCTCGAGGAGCAGCTCGAGCGCATGAACCAGATCGTGTCCTACCAGCTGAAGCGCGCGACCCGCTCGGAAAAATCCCGCTACCTGGGGGTGCCCGTCAAGGTGGCGCCCGTGGTGGCGAAGATCATTGGCGCCCTGGCGAAGGTTTACCGCGACCGGCAGATCAGTGTCGACCAGGAGCTGGAAACGGATGCGGTTTTCCACGGTGAGGAAAGCGACCTCATGGAGCTTTGCGGCAACCTGCTGGACAACGCGTTCAAATATGGTGAAAGCCGCATCCATGTCCGTGTGTTCCACAAGGGCAGGCAGTTGCACATCGAGATCGAGGATGACGGCAACGGCATTGCCGAAGGCGACAGGGAATGGGTGCTGCAGCGCGGCGCCCGCGGCGACACGCTCAAGAGCGGGCAGGGCATCGGCCTGGCCGTGGCCGTGGATATTGTGAGCAGTTACAACGGCCAGATCAGTGTCGGCTCCGGCAGTCTTGGCGGGGCGAAGATACAAGTTATCCTTTGACTAGAAAAATTTCGGTAGGTAGGCCGGAAGAGGTGCGAAGCACCGTCATCCGGCAATCGATAAAGGGATAAAAGGATAAAAGGATAAAGCGTAACGCTTCACTTTCAATTGAATCATTCGGCAGGTAGGTCGGATAAGGTCCGTAGGGCCGCATCCGACGGTTTAAAAAATGGAGCCAGGGCATGACTTGAGTAACGTCCCCCGATTTTACTCCAGGAGAGTAGAGGTTGGCCTATGCTAACGCTCCGTTCATACCCTGGCTCCAAAGGTGAGCCTGTCTAACTAAAAAATCTTGCCGTTCCCGATCAGCTCAGAAATTGCATGCCGACGCCGGCAGTTGGACCCGTGTTTCCACGCCGCGGCTGTCATACGCGCGTTCGTAACAGTCGCCGTGGATATCCCGCAGCAGGCTGCGGGCGGGACCCGCGGACGGTCGATCCACGACCCTTTCAATCACTCGACCGGTAACCCGGGAAGAATCGTTCACATAAACCACCCTGGGTTGGGTGTAAACCACAGTGGTCTGGTTCCGCCAGGGGGTGTACGCATAGCCAGCGCCGATGCCGGCGAGCAGCGAGGTGCCGTACCAGGTGTTGTAGCCCGTGCCGTAATTCAGGCTGGCTGACCAGCCGTTGTGTCGGTAGGGCCGGTAGTTGTACCGTGAACCGTAAACATCATTGCGGCGAAAATTCCGGTTCCAGGAATTTCTGGAATTGAAGCGGTTGTTCCGGTTGTAGGAAAAATGGTTGTTGAAACCGTTGTTGAAACCATGACCGTTATTGAAAAACCGGGAGCCATTGGAGCGGTGAACCGGGTCGGCCGATGCGTTGCCGGTCGCAAGTGCCATCCCCAGTGCCGACAGCAGGAGCAGTACCCGCAGGTGTTTTATTCGCATGCTCTTTCCCCCGTGCATTGTTCAGTACCCCGGAGTGTAGGCGGGCATGCCTGAATCGTTGCTGAATGGGAAAAAGGCGCCGGTTAACAGCGGGTTAACAGAATTTTTCAGGCAGTTGGCGCGGGAGATATCCGCGCCAGCAGCATGGCGGTGCCGGCAAACCAGAGGTTCAGCATCAGGGCCATGATCCACTCGAAACCGTCCTCATAGCGGTCATAATCCCCGCCCAGCAGGCCTTCGAGCAGGACGCTGACGATACCGACGCCGAGCAGGCTCAGCAGCAGGGTCATCAGCTTCTGCTGGCGAATGACCAGCGGGTGATCGCTGGTTGCATGGGCGTATTGCCCGATGAGGTGGGTACACAACAGTTGCGACAGGTAAGTGAAGGCGAATGACAGGGTCACCCCGGTGCGGCGCATCAGCCGGAACGTATCACCTTCGGCGCCCAGCGCCAGGGTATAGAGGATGAGGAAACCCGCCGCCAGGAATCCCAGGACGATCATCGCCTGTGCCGTGCGTTGCAGGTGGCTGACAGGAGAGCGCCCGAGCCAGCCATACATGCCGCGCCAGAACAGCGCGGTCAACAGGGCGGCGGGAATCATCCCCGCCTTGAACCAGAGTTTTTCCGGCATCTGCCGGCCGGTGGCGCTGATGGAAGTACACGCATCCCAGTAAGGCATGCACCAGTCCACGTGGCCCTGGCTGGCGGCGATCAGGTAGCTGGCATGGGTGGTGACAAACGGCAGCAGTGCACACACCCACGCCAGTCGGTGCAGGGTCAATTCACGAAGGACTGGCATAACACCCGTTAATAACGGAATCGCACCCCGACTTCAAGCGAACGTCCCGCCTCCGGCGCAAATCCGCGCAGGTAGGAGGTGGACAGGCGGATCTCCTCGTCGCCGAGATTGCGGCCGCGGGCAAACAGCATGAGATCGCTGTTATCGAGGGCCACGCTGTATTCCAGGCCCATATCCCAGCGCGTGTAGCTGTCGGTCGGCAATTCGAAGTCGCCGGGCCGGTCCTGTTCACCGGCGTGCAGGACGGACACGTATGCCGACCAGTTATTGCCCGTGTAATCCAGTTTTGACCCGATGCGGGTCGGAGGCATACGCGGTGCATCGCCGTTGCCCTGAAAGTCGCCATCGATGGTGTCGCCGAAGACCGTCAGGTAGAGGTAGTCGGTGAGCGGGAAATTCAGCTCCACTTCCACTCCCCAGAACGTGGCATCCAGCTGCTGGTAGGCGCGCACAGGAAAACCGTCCACTGCGTCGCCGGTGGTGACCTGGCCGATATAATCCTGGAAGTCGTTGTAGAACGCCGTGATGGTGGCGTCGAACATTCCCTGGTCCAGATACAGCGTGACGTCGAGATTGCGCGATGTTTCCTCGGAGAACCCGGTATTGCCTATCTCGCAGGCGCCGGTCGCGAAATGGATGACGCACGCATCCAGGTCTGCCAGGCCGTAGTTGGAATACAGCTCTTCCGCGGAAGGCGCGCGTTCGGAATGGGAAGCCGTGATGCCCAGCGAGGTCTGGGGGTTGAAGTCCCACAGCATTGCCGCGGAATAACTGAAGGTGGAGAAATCAACGGAAGGTGCCGGGCTGTTTTGAGGATCGTAATCATCCCGGTTGATGCGGGCGCCGAGCTCCACGGTGTAATTTTCGCTGTGATAGTCCTCCACCAGGAACAGGCCCCGGGATTCGATGTCCGTGACGGGAATGAAACTCTCTTCACCTACCGCGCTGAATTCCTCATCGGCGGTTTGCAGTCCAATTGCGCCGTGCCAGTTGTTGATTTCGGCATGCGTCACCTGCAGGCGCTGTTGCCAGGCATCGTTGCTGTACTGGGTACTAATCATGCCTGGCCCTTCCAGTTCAGCGTGCTCATAATCGGAGTAAGTCAGGCGGTAATCGACATGTTCGATCCAGGGCGTCAGGTTGCGCCATTCGCCCGTCAGGTCGTAGCGGGTGCGTTCCATGTCGATGGAGACGTTGTCACCGTGCTCCTCTTCATCATGTTCTTCTTCATGATCCTCGTCATGCCCTTGCGCATGATCGTGCGCACCTGCCGGCAGGCCGTAATTGTTTTCAATACGATTGACGGCGAGGCCGAGGAAACCCGAATCGAAAATCCAGGAAGCGCCGAGAGAATACGATTCGGTCTCGCCGCCGGTGTTGGCCACGAAGCCCCGGGTATTTTCCACTTCTTCATGTTCTTCTTCGTGATGCTCATCCTCGTGGTCTGCGTCGTGATCATGCTCGTCTTCCAGGTACGCCTGGTCGATGGCGAAGCCGGGGATCTCCAGGTCGTTCCATTCCCGGCGCAAGGCGTCCACGTGCCAGGCGATGCTGCCGGTCGTGAAATCCAGCCGGGCGATGAGCGAATCCTGTTCGGCGGCAGTGTCGTGCCGTGCTTCCACGGTGAAATCCGGTTTTTCTGACAAGCTGCGTGGAATCCGGCTGTCGATGACGTTGACGACACCGCCGATGGCGCCGCCGCCGTACAAGAGGGTGGAAGGTCCGCGCAGTACCTCGATGGCATCCGCCAGGATGGGTTCGACCACGTTGGCATGGTCGGCGGAATTGCCGGAAGCATCGGCATTGGCGATGCCGTTGGTCAGGTTCATCACGCGCCGGCCCTGCTGGCCACGGATCACGGTCTGGCCCACGGCCGGGCCGAAGGAGGCGTTGCTGATGCCCGGCTGGTTGGCCAGGGTGTCGCCGATGGTGGCGCGTGAAGCGCCGTGCAGTTCATCGCCCGTCAAAACCGTAACAGGCAGGGCGGTTTCCGCGCGAATGGTATGGATGGCGGTTGTGACCAGCTCATAGTCGGCTTCCTGTGCCGACACCGGCAGGCTTATGGCTAGCGCCAGGTAATGCAATCGGTATTTCACTAGTTTCTCTCCCGGCGTTTCAGCCGTAATTGGCGATGCATGCATCGCCTGTGTAACTCAGGGGTATGGGAAGCTCAGAGAGAAACTTGCGGTGGCGCACGCGACAGGTACGCCGGAAGTGCGGGATTTTCAGGGCCGGTGAGAAGCGTGGCGGGCAGGCTGCTCAAGGATTCAGGAAGCGGTGTCGAGTTGGAATCGGCCGCCTTGATGGCCTGGGCGCCGTCGAAATGGCACAGGGAGCACCCGGAGAAATGACTGGCATGATCATGCAGCGGGGACGCCTGAACCACCTGGACGCCGCACAGGGCCAGGGAAATGAGGAGTACCGTTAACAGTTTGCGTGTCATGGGTCGGGAGTTTAATGCCGTTGTCACAGGCTAACTATAGCCCCGGGCTGCTTTGCTGCAAAGTCCTTCCAGGGTTGTAGACCGAATCCGGGCAAAAGCCTTGCAGGTATTCACGGTAATTTTGCGCGAAAGTCGGCTTCAGAAATGCCGTCGATAGTGATCTGTTTGTGCTGGCTGGTACTGCCGCTGACGATAGCGATGGCAGAAGCCGGCAGTGCCAGTTGCTGCGCCAGCAACTTGACCACGGCCTTGTTGGCCTTGCCCTTTTCCGGCGCCGCGGTCACACGCACCTTGAGTATGCTGTGGCCGGTATCCAGCCATTCGATGCTGTCGCGGCTGGCGCCGGGCACGACCTTCAACGGCAGTCTCACAGGATGCCGTCCAGGATGGCCTGCTTGGATTTGGGCACCAGCAGGAGGTTCTTGTACAGCCGCGCCGGGTTGAAATCGTACAGAGCCGCCCGGCGCGTGCCGAACAGGCGCGTCAGCTTGCGACGTATGAAGGCAAAGCGGTGATGCTGCCAGTAGCCGCGGTCGAAGTTGCTGCCGAGTACATGGATGACGTAGTTGTTGAACAAGAAATTCTGCTCGTCCGAGCCGCCCAGGCGCTCGATGGTCAGCGGGTCGTTCCATTCCATGGTGATGATGGGCTTGTGCTGCTCGAGGGTTTCCCTGAGACCGCGCAGGACGAAGGCTTCATGGGCTTCCACGTCCAGCTTGATGAGGTCGATCTTCTTCAGGCCCAGTTCGCGAATGACCTCGTCGCCGATCCGCTTGGTGACGGTAACCGCCTGGGTGTTGTCATCGCGCTGGTCGAAGCTGGATGCGCCGACATTGCCTTCGCTCACCATGTAGATATCGGCCTCGCCTGCGGTATCTGACAGGGCGAAGGGAAAGGCGCTGATATTGTCGATGCCGTTGTCGGCGATGTTGCGCGCCAGCAGGTCGTACACGGCGGGCAGCGGCTCGAAGGCGTAGACATGGCTGGCCACGGTGGAAAAGGCCAGGGCGTGGTTGCCGATATTGGCGCCGATATCCAGCACTACCGGGCTGCTGATTTTTTTCAGCAGGACCAGCAGCAGCGCCAGGTTTTCCTTTTCGTACAGGCCGTTCCTCGCGATCTTGTCGCCCACGTGATCGTTGCGAAACGCGGTGACGCGGTGACCGAGTGATGTGATGAGTTGTTGTGTTTCAGGCATCGGGACCGGCTCAGGTCAGGCAGGCGGGGTCGAAGGCGTACTGGCCATCGAGCCAGCCAAGCAGTTCCACCACCATGGGGTGGTCCTTCCAGGGCGTGTAGCGTTTCACCAGCAGGACTTTTTCGGCGTCACTGATCTTGCCCAGGCCGCCTTCCTGGAACAGGGCGGCATCTTCAAACAACTGCGTGCGCAGCACGCGGGGACAGAGCACGTTGCAGGCTTCCTCGAGCAGCGCAGTCGGGTCCGGGTCGGCACCCTGATACAGGCGCGACAGGGTGTACAACGGTATCTGTGACAGGAAGGCCTGGTTCATCGGGTTCGCCATGTGCCCCTGCGCCAGGGACTTCAGTTCGGGACCGCGGTTTTCAAAAGCCCCCAGGCGCAGGTAATCGGTGAGCTTCTTGCTGTCGTTGACCGGGTAATTGTCCCACAGCAGGGGTTTACGGTGCAGGCGTTCGGCGACCTCACCCAGGTGTTCCTCGGGGAAACTGTCGGAGAACACGCGCGGGCCGGTCCATAAAATATCGATGCGCGAATCGAGCTGGCTGCCCAGTTCCTCAAGGTATCCGGCAGGCATCTGGCCAAAATGCCTGGCCAGGACGGGATCATCGGAATAATAGGTGGGGCAGAGCATGAATTGCCTGGCCTTGGAGATGCGCATCACGCTTTCCATGATGCGCAACTGTTCCCGGGCGAGGTTGTCCTGGGCGCCCTGCATGTCATCGAACAGGATGCACAGGGTGTCGGGGTTGATGGCGTTGATCTCAGCCAGTTTCACCTCGAGCGCTTCCTTGCCTGCGGTGGAAAAATCGCGATACAGCTCGAAAGGGCTCAGGCCCAGACCGAATTCAACGCCAGCCTTGCGGTAATGGTTGGCGAGGCCGGCCAGGTTGTCCAGATGGGATTGGGGGCAGGCCTGGGTCCAGTGCTTGCGATAGTAATCGTCGTTCTTGGGCGCGTAGAGATAAGTGGTGAAGCCGTTGCCGCCGAGAAACTGCGCGTAATGCCGGCGCGCCTCCCAGGACCAGCTCTTGCCGAAGAACCCTTCGACGACTCCCAGCCTGAAAGGCTTCACCTCCAACATGACAGGACCGTGTTATTGCGCGGCGCTGCTCTGTGCGATGTTGCGCACCTCACGGGCGTCACCGATACCACCGGCATTGACGACGTTGGTGAAACCGGCGGCTTCCAGGATGGTCTTGGCCTGGCCGGCGCGGTTGCCGCTGCGGCAGTACAGATTGATCTGCGCATCCTTGCCGTACATGGCGGCCAGGGCTTCCGGGTCGATGGTGGCGAGCGGGACATTGGCGTCGCCATCGATGTGGTCGGCGTTGTATTCCTCGACCGTGCGGACATCGATCCAGACGGATTCCTGCGGTGCGGACACGCACGCGGCGAGCACCAGTGAGAAGCCTGCGGCAAGCAGTAAGCGGTATAAAGTGGTCATGGCATTTTCCTCGTTGTTAACTGGAACTGGCTGGAGTCAGCTGGGTGCATGATAACAGATTCAGTGCACGTGCTTTGTTAAGCAATTACACCCTTTTCGCCATGCAGTCCTTCACGCGCGCCAGGGCATCCTTGATGTTTTCGGTGCTGCTGGCATAGGAAAAGCGGATATAGCCTTCACCGAGATGCCCGAAACTGGTGCCGGAAACGGTCGCCACGCCCACTTCGTCCAGCAGCAGCTCCTCGAGTGCCTTGGATTTCATGCCCGTGCCCGTGATGTTTGGGAAGGCATAGAAGGCGCCTTTCGGCTCGATGCAGGAGAAGCCCGGTACATCGTTGAGCAGTTCCACGATCAGCTTGCGGCGTTCATCGAAGGTGCTGCGCATGACTTCGACGGCGTCCTGGGGTCCTTTAAGGGCTTCGATGCCGGCAATCTGCACCGGGGCGGACGGACAGGAGTTGCTGTTGATCTGCAGGCGCTCGGCATGGTCGATCAGGCTGGCGGGCCATACACCGTAGCCCAGGCGCCAGCCGGTCATGGAATAGGTCTTGCTCCAGCCGTCGAGCAGGATGGTGCGGTCGCGGATCGACTCGTATTCCATGAAGCTGACATGTTCCAGGCCGTCGTACAAAAGACGCGCGTAGATTTCGTCGGATAACACGCATACGTGGGGGTGCTTTTCCAGCCCTTTTACGAAGCGCTCGATGACGTCGCGCTCGAGCACGCCGCCGGTGGGGTTGGCCGGGGTATTGATGATGATCAGGCGGGTGTTCTCGTTGATCTGCGAGAGCACACGGTCGGGGTCGAAAGCGAATCCGGTTTCTTCCAGCAATTCGATCGGCACCGGTTTGGCGCCCGAATAATTGATCATCGATTCGTAGATGGGAAAACCGGGGTTCGGGTACATGATTTCCGCACCGGGTTCGCCGAACATCATGATGGCGAAGAACATCGTGGGCTTGCCGCCCGGCACGATCATCACGTGCTCCGGGTTCACGTCCACACCGCGGTACTTCTGGATGTCATCCACCACGGCCTGGCGCAGCTGGGGCAGGCCCTTGGCCGGGGTATAGAAGTGAAAACCGTCTTCCATGGCCTGCTTGCCGGCCTCGACGATGTTGTCGGGTGTGCGGAAGTCGGGTGCGCCGATGCCAAGATTGATGATGTCGCGTCCGGCGGCCTCCAGGGCTTTCGCCTTGGCCAGGATCTTGAAAGCGGATTCGGTGCCCAGGCGGGACATGGATTTGGCTAACTGCATAGTTTCCTCAGAGATAGTGGTACGGGAAATGGGGGTAATTAAACGATAAAGGCAAGAAACGATAAAGGGATAAAAGGATAAAAGGATAAA